>VERE01000013.1 GCA_018882835.1 Limnohabitans sp. | reverse complement strand
CACATCGTTGCGCGTGAAGACACTTGTTGAATTTGTGGCTGCCAAGTTCAAAAACACCTAGAACCAGCCAAATCAACTGATCGGATCCCAAGTTGTACAAAGATCAATTTTGCTGAACCCCTGATCACGAAGTGTCGGTTCAACCGACACTTTGCATTGATCCCTGCGTGACGAAGCGTCGGTTATTTCGTTTGTGCCCGAGACTTTGGATGCAAAGATTCACACAATACGAAATAATAGTTTTGACTATTTTCGGCCAGAAGCAGACGCCCACTGACACATTTTGAATGTCGCCTTTAGGTTGGCGGAATGGGTACTTGAGCGCTCAACTCGCAACGGTCAGAATCGTTTGCCCGTTGGCGACCAGCTTTTCCACGCCATCTTTGACAGCAAACAGATCACACGCTGTAAACACTTGGGTCTTCCCTGCTTTGATGATTTTTGCTCTTGCAAGGAAGATTTCACCGACCGCAGGACGCAAGCAATTGACCGAGAAATTGGATGCCAAGACTTTCGGGCCCGCCACAGTTGCCGCAGCGAAACCACATGCGGTATCGATCAGGCCACCAATCAAAGCGGCATGCAAAAACCCCGAGTATTGGCCCAACTCGTCTTTCCATTTGAGGGCTAGCTCCACATGTCCTTCACCGGCATGTAGGACCTCTAGACCAACCCACTGATTGAACTGAGCTGTGGCGTTGATTTGTTGCAGCAGTTGAAGATGGTCCATTGACGGCTCCTGTACTCATCCCGTTTGGGAAAGGGTTTTGTGCTTGATTGACATTTAAGACGACTGGTCATATTATCCGATCCATGCCTAAGCCTAACGTGCGCGAACAACTGTTAGAAGCTGGTCTGCGAACCCTGCATACGCAAGGATTCAATGGCTGTGCTGTTCAGGACATCACCCAAGCTGCCGGTGTGCCCAAGGGTTCGTTCTACAACCACTTCGAAAGTAAAGAGGCGCTTGCTATGGCGGCGCTGGAAATGTTCTGGGTCAACGGAACAGCCCGGCGTGCCTTGCTGGCCGATGATTCGATTGACCCTGTTGAGCGACTCCGTCAGCATTTTCAAAAGCTCTCGAAAGCATTGGCCAAAATCAAATACGAGCGCGGCTGCATGATCGGCAACTTCAGCTCAGAAATGTCCGGCAACCCTGAATTCAGGGAACGTCTGGCCAAGATTTATGCAGACTGGAGTCTTGCGCTTGAGCGCTGTATTGAGGATGCGAAGTCTGCGGGCAAGCTCAAAGCTCAAATTCCACCAAAAGCCTTGGCCGCATTTTTGGTAAATGCTTGGGAAGGTGCTGTTCTGCGTTCAAAGGTAGAACTCAACGGATCAGCAATGGAAGACTTCGAGCAAGTCGTATTTGCGGGATTTTTCGCATGAGGGGCTGATGCCCCTTGTTTTTTTAATCAAAATCAAGACGACCGGTCATCTTATGAAACTCAACTCCACATTCAAACTTGGTGCGTTGGCACTGTCTCATCGCATCGTGATGCCACCTCTTACTCGCATGCGTGCCGGGGCTGATGGGGTGCCGTCGCCTTTTGCTGCCGCCTATTACGCCCAACGGGCAACCCCTGGTGGGTTGATCATTGCCGAGGCCACCCAGATTTCACAGCAGGGCCAGGGATATCCGCAAACACCGGGCATCTATACCGATCAACAGATCGAGGGTTGGACTCAGGTGGTGAAGGCCGTCAAAGGAAAAGGCGCTCACTTTGTCTTGCAACTTTGGCATGTGGGTCGCATCTCGCACTCCTCACTGCAAGAAGGTGGCGCATTGCCCGTTGCACCATCAGCCATAGCGCCCAAAGGCAACGCATTCACCAGCACGTTCGGGCGGGTCCCTCATGAAGTGCCGCATGCTCTTGAGCAGGATGAAATCAAGGACATCGTGGCCGCGTACAAGCGGGCTGCTGAGAACGCTATGAAAGCCGGTTTTGATGGTGTCGAAATCCATGCCGCCAATGGCTACTTGCTTCAACAGTTCCTCGAAGACAACTCCAATCTGCGCCAAGACATTTACGGGGGCTCCATCGAAAACAGAGCACGCTTGCTGTTTGAGGTCCTGGCAGCCGTGGCGCAAGTCTGGCCGTTGGACCGAATTGGGGTGCGGTTGTCACCGTACAGCGATGTGGGCGATATGGCCGACAGTGATCCTGCGGCGCTCTACACCTACGTGATCACGAAGTTGTCCCAGCAAGGCATTGCATATTTGGATTTGATCGAGCCACAAGCGCGGGCAGGCTTGTCGGCAGAGAAGAATTTGGCCGCCCCCGAATCCGTTTGCACCTTGTTCCGCCCAATGTTTACCGGCCCGTTGATCGCTTCAGGTGGATTTACAGCGCAGACCGCCGAGGCTGCGCTGAATGCAGGCATCGCTGACTTGGTGGGATTTGGCCGCATGTTCATTGCCAACCCTGACTTGCCTAAACGGCTGGTTTCAGGTGCGGCGCTCAATGAACCCAATCCCAAGACCATTTATGGCGGCGGTGAAGCCGGGTACACAGACTACGAATTTCTTGATGGGCAAACGGCCTGAGAAAGAAGCAACACGTTTCATCGAACACAACCTTAGGAGACCATAAATGACAGAACACATCAAGATCGAACAGCAAGACGGCGTACTTGAAATCATTTTTTCCAGACCCGATAAAAAGAACGCCCTGACCAACGACATGTACCGCGCAGCGCGTGAAGCACTGGAAAGTGCCCGGCACGACAAATCCATTCGCGCCGTTCTCATTGGTGCAGAGGGAAATGCTTTCACGGCTGGCAACGACCTGGGTGATTTTGCGAATGTGTCGTCAGGTAAAGGTGGGGAGCCTCAGGCGGGGCCATTTATTCAAACCATTGGTCAATTTGAAAAACCCATCGTTGCAGCTGTGCCCGGTATCGCTGTCGGTGTGGGAACCACCATGCTGCTGCACTGCGATCTGGTGTATGTGGCCGACACAGCCAAGCTCTCAGCGCCTTTTGTCAATTTGGCGCTGGTGCCAGAAGCTGCATCCAGCATGCTGATGCCAGCTCGCATTGGGTATGTCAAAGCATTTGCAGCATTTGCACTGGGTGAGAGCATCAGCGGCCCAGAGGCCGTGGCATTGGGATTGGCAAACAAAGCACTTCCGCTAGATGAAGTCCTACCTGCGGCACGCAGTGCAGCCCAAACCTTGGCCAAAAAGCCCGCAGGCTCACTCGTGGCGACAAAAAAACTGATGCGCGATGCCGAAACGATCCTGGCACGGATGAAGCAGGAGAGCGCAATCTTTGGTGAACGGCTCAAGAGTGACGAAGCACGGGAGGCCTTCAGTGCCTTTGCAGAACGTCGTCAACCCGATTTCACCAAATTTACCTCCTGATTGGAGAACGCCATGAGCAACATCACTTCTGAGATGACCCCATTTTCGGTTTTGACAGCCGCTATGGTGCAAGACAACGGGAATCACAGCATCGTTCTGCCAGCCGATTGGTTGCAGGGGCGCACAGCCTACGGTGGTCTCTCGGCGGCTCTGTGTTTGCAGGCAACGCTACGCAGTCTTGAGGACCTGCCACCTTTGCGTTCAGCGCAGTTCTGCTTTGTGGGACCTGCCACAGGCAAGTTGAGTATTTCTTCCGATGTGCTGCGAAAGGGCAAGTCCACCACTCTGGTGGGTTGCGATTTGACGGGTGACAGCGGATTGGCGGTCAGATCAACACTGTGTTTTGGCGCAGGTCGCACCTCTTCGCACGACCATCAATCGTTTGTCATGCCCAAGGTCGCAGGTCCGGAAGACTGTCCAGGCTATTACGTTTGGCCTGACCGTCCAAACTTCATGAGCCACTTTGATGGCCGACTTGCAGCGGGGGCGAGGCCCAGAACTGTTGGGGCCAAACCCGAAATGACGGTTTGGCTGCGTCATCACGATGCAGGTGATGAGGCCAGCCTGGTGCGACTGCTCGCGCTTGCAGATGCACTGCCACCACCTTCTTTGGTTTTGTCCAAGGAGTTCATCCCGATCAGCACCATGACTTGGTCCATCGACATGCTGGACGACAAGCCGTTCACATCGACGGGCTGGTGGTTGGTTCAAGCTACTGCCAATACCTCACGGGAGGGTTATTCAGCGCAAGAAACAGTGATCTGGAGCCCTGACGGAAAACCAGTTCTCGTCGCACGCCAGAACGTGGCCATTTTTGGTTGAACAGATGGCCAATCTCAAGAAGATATTTGCTGTCGCATGCGTCGGCACAGCCATCCCTAATCTAGACCTCTTCAGCATCAACATCGCACTGCCCAAGATTGCGGCTGAATTCAAAGATGTGCCGCTGGAGGATTTGTCATGGGTCCTGAATGGGTATGCCATTGCCTATGCCGCATTGCTGGTGTTCTTTGGGCGCTTAGCTGAGGGCTATCGGCGCGACCGCAGTTTCATTCTTGGCGTTGGCATTTTCACTTTGGCAGCAGCGGCGAGCGCCACCGCCAGCAACGTCTGGGAGTTGGTCGCCTATCGCGTACTCGCTGCAGCGGGTGCTGCACTCATGACGCCAACCTCTATTGGGTTGATCTTGGCCACATTCCCACCTGAGCGTCGGGGAGCGGCAGTCCGCAACTGGGCAGGTATTGGTGGTTTGGCGGCAGCACTTGGACCTGTGCTCGGCGGCGCTCTGGTGTCGATCGACTGGCGCTGGGTTTTTGTAGCTAACGCCACTTTGGGTGCCAGTTCGATCCTGATCGGGTGGCGGCATCTTCCGAATGTTCCTGGTCACGATGTGAAACGACCCAGCTTGCTCGCGGCATTCTTGGTGACGACAGGGATCGCGGCCCTGATCTTTGCCATCGTCAAAATCAATGCTTGGGGATGGCACTCTCCGCAAGTCATTTCAAGCATGGCGATATCGCTGGTCTTGTTGGGCTTGTTCTGCCTTCACTCTCTGAAGTCACCTAATCCATTGGTTGATCCGGCACTCTTTCGAATTCGACCATATTCGGGTGCCGCCTTGGCCATGATTCCGTATTCGGTCAGTTTCGGGGCTATGCTGTTCTCGGTGGCAGTTTGGGGACAGTCTGCCTGGGGCTGGAGTGCTTTGCAAGCGGGCCTTGCCATCATCCCAGGCCCTCTGATGGTGCCACTGACCTCCTCATTGCTCACGGGTCGATTGATCGAACGCGGTGGAGCTGTTTACCCCGTTACTTTGGGCACGGCACTCATCATGATGGGCTTTGGCATCTGGGCCTCATTCATCGGCACAGAGCCCAATACCGCATTGATCGTCATGGGCATGACTTGCAATGGCATTGGCGTCGGACTGATCTTCCCTGCATTGATGGGTACAGCAACACAGGCTTTGCCGCCCGATGCGTTTGCAACAGGTTCGGGGGCAATCAACATGCTGCGCCAAGCTTCGATTGCGCTTGGTGTGGCAATGTTCGTGGCCATCGTCGGTTCACCTGCATCTCTTCAAGCACGACTTGAGGCATTCCAATTTGGCTGGTGGCTTTTGGCAGCAGTGACTTCACTGACGTTGCTTCCAACCTTCAAGTTTCTGAACTCAAGAAAATCATGAGAACCATGTTCTATGGATGGCGGATCGTTGCCGCCTGCATGCTGTTTGTGACCGTCAGTTGGTCTCTGGGCATCTTCGGCATGGGCGTTTACATCTACGCCCTGACAAGTTTTCAGGGGCTCTCTGTGACGACCGTCTCCACGGCTGTCACGGCGGCCTATATTTTGAGTGCATTGCTTTCAGTGAGTGTGGGGAAAACCATTGCGAAGAATGGGCCGCGTTTGGTTGTAACGGTTGGTGCAGTGGCCATGGCGACAGCGGTATTGCTGATGCCGTATTGCACCGAAAAATGGCATGTAATCGACATTTTCTTGGTCTTGGGACTAGGTATGGCTTGCCTGTCCACCAATACGGTTGGCAGCACTCTGGCCCCATGGTTTGAACGCTTTCAAGGTCGTGCCATGTCGACTTCCATGTTGGGGGCCAGTATTGCAGGAATGATCGGTACCCCCTTGCTGATGAGTGGCATCAAGGTTTGGGGATTCCAAACGACCTTCTTGATTGCAGCCATTGCCGCTGTGACCTTGGTCTTGCCTTTAGCGGGATTTGTCTTGAAGCGGCGTCCACAAGACATGGGCTTGCTCCCGGATGGGATGGAGAGCCAAAAGGATGGTCAGACACCTGTGTCCATCCAGTGGAGCCTCCAACAGGCAGCAGCTACGTGGCAATTCAAAACGGTCGTGCTGGCATTTGGTCTTGGCTTGCTGGTTCAGGTTGGATTTCTAAGCCACCATGTACCTATCGCTATTCCAGTGTTGGGCGTGGAAGGTGCGGCAACGGTAGTTTTTGCTGGAGGCGTTGCATCATTGATCGGTCGGTTGTTGCTGGCCCGCTATGCAGATCACCTGGATGTACGATTGGTGGGAACCGTCGTGCTGCTGATTGCAGCAATCTCTTTGCTGGGTTTGGCCATATTGCCGCTTACTTGGGCGTTTGTACTGTTCAGCATCACTTACGGGTTGACCTGCGGAAATGTCACCACGCTGTCCCCCATCATCGTTCGACGTGAATTCGGAGCAGCCTCATTTGGGGTTATCTATGGCTTTGCAGCGGCATTCATACAGCTCACCATGGCATTCGGACCTACGATTTACGGTGTCGTCCGTGATGTCTTTGGTGGTTATGTTCCCGTTCTCTTGCTCTGCGCGGTATTGAACTTGGTTGCAGCGAGTGCAGCGTTTTGGGGTGGTCGCCGCCCTCTGGTACATCAGAAAGCTCAATAGCGGTCATTGGCAGGAAATAGTGGATTTCCGCTTTGGGTCGAAAGTGGCCACATGGAGGTAAAGGTAGTTCGAATCCTCAACCCCACCAAAAAAAGGGGGGTCGAAAACTGAGCAAGTTAGTGGAACTATGTGTTTTTGGCCTGTCGTAGCTTCCGAGAAATTGACCCCCATCATTCCGCGGCGCTGGTATCAAAACAAAATCGGGGGTACAAATGGGGGTATGAAAAGTTTGTTGGGATCCAAAAATGCCCATTCCATGAGGCATGCAGGCTATGTTTCAATAGACGCCAGCCCACCATATGCAATTTGTGGGAAACACTCTCTCACTTTCGATCAACCCCGCTGAGGCCCAGTCTCCGCGGGGTTTTTCGTTCATGAGGTTGCCCTTTATGAAAGAAGGGCGAGATCGTCAAAGAAGTGCTAGCGGGCTGATGGTGTTCAGCCCAACGGGCCCAACTCGTAACTGGTGCTCCGGCCACTGGCCTCTGATTTCTTCAGCGCACCGCGTTCCACCAGGTCCGAGATGTCGCGCAACGCCGTATCCTGCGAGCACTTGGCAATGGCCGCCCATTTGCTGCTGGTCAGTTTCCCGTCAAAACCATCGAGCAACTTGTTGAGCAGCTTGATCTGCCGATCATTCATCGGAACACCGGCCCAGTGCTGCCAAAAGCGCGCTTTGGCCAACACCGATGCTAGAGTGGCTTCAGCCCCCTGAATGGCCCGCAGCAGGCATGCCAAGAACCAATCCAGCCAGGCGCTGACATCCATGTCGCCCTTTTGCGTAGCTTCGAGGCGATCGTAGTAATCCTTGCGCTCCTGTTGGATCTGGGTCGATAGGCTGTAAAAGCGCTGTGCCGACTGTTCAGCGCGTGCCAACGCCATGTCTCCAACGGCACGCGCGATACGGCCATTGCCATCCTCAAATGGGTGGATGGTCACAAACCACAGGTGCGCCAGACCCGCCTTGATCACCGGGTCGTCGTGCTGGTCCAGATGGAACCAGTTCAGGAAGTCCATCATCTCGGCATCGAGCAGGTGTGCTGGCGGCGGTTCGTAGTGAACCTTCTGTCGATGGATTGGCCCTGACACCACTTGCATCGGGCCTTGGGCATCGTCACGCCATTGACCCACGCGAATTTTGCTGAGATTGCTGTAGCCGGTGGGGAACATGGCCGCATGCCAGCCGAACAAACGTTCAGTCGTCAGATGCGCGTTGTGCTGCTGGGTGGCATCCAACACCATGTCCACCACGCCATCGATATGACGGTCCGCTGGCGCCAAAGCACCTATGTCGACACCCAAGCGCCGTGCGATGGACGATCGCACGGCATCGGGGTTGAGTTTTTCGCCTTCGATTTCGCTGGTCTTGAGCACATCTTCAGTCAGGACACGCAAGGTGGCCTGGTCGCGCACATTGAGGCCGAGGTCGTGCATGCGGCCGAGCAAATGCCCCTGCGCCATGTGGACCTGGGCGAGCAGCGGTGCCAGTCGCTTGTGGTCGTAAACCCAGTGCGGCCAGTCGTTTTTCTGCCAGATGTAACGCTTATCTTCGCTTTCCATGCGGCGATTGTGAGTGGTTTTCACCGCGCAGTCAAGACAATCACCGCATTTATTGCGTTTCTAATGATGTGGATTGGCCGCATCGATGGCGCTACCCAAGCGAATCGCCTCTCGGATGCCGTGCTTTGTTTCCGGCAGAATTGTCTTAATCTTCGTTAGGCGCGTAGCGTGGAAATATTGATCACCGCTCATTTCCTACCATTCCCCATTGAGTGTGAATAGAGAATTGTTCGGTTGGACACCTATGCGCCACCATATGCAATTTGTGAGAAACACTCTCTCACTTTCGATCAACCCCGCTGAGGCCCAGTCTCTGCGGGGTTTTTCGTTTTTGCTCGTGGACAGCAGAACGTCCTGTCCACAAGCACATCCCTATAAAAATCAACTACTTAAGCGGTCTTTGACTTGGGTTAGTCGAATTTCCGCTATGGGGCGTTTCGCGTCGGACAGATGAACGAGAGCCCAGCGCAGTGTCCATGACCGCCGAAACGACTGGCCAGCAGGAACTGGAATGAGTGTCCAAGTCGAATCGGAATGGGTGATCACGAACGGCTGAAATATGCAGCCGCTTATTTGATATCGCTTTTAAATGCAGGCTTGAAGTCATTGACTTCGTGCGCCTGCAGTCCAACCTCTGCTGAGGTTGCCACATCTTTCCAGCGCTTGACTGCTGAGGCCACCTCTTCAAGGATGGATTGTGCTTGGGGCTGCGACAGCTCGAAGCGGGCGGCTTGACCTAGCAGTTGCTCTATCGAGGTGATCGGTCCACTGTCTTCGCTGAGCCAGGTTTTGGATTCCGACTCCTTGTCGGGAAAAGGGTTCAAATCAAAAGCAGGCGCCAGTCGCCACTGGTTGTTTCCGCTGAACAGGAAACCGATGTTTTGCAAGTGATCGTCCACGTTCGTGATCATGTGGTTGAACACCAACCGTCGCCACAACTGCCTGGCGTCATCCCTGAAGTTCTCGCACTTGGAGCGCATCACATCGATGATTTCCGTGTACGAATGCTCGTCGTCGCGGTTGGCTTGTAACAGCGTGGCGCCTGAGATGTAGGGGATACGATTTTGTTCGGATGTGCGGTCAAAGCGGCGAATCATGGCAACCGGCTGGTCCTGAACCATCACGATCCGTGCTTGCGCACTGTCAATGCCTGCCAGCTTGGCCAGTCGCAGTGCCAACACCTCGCCACGCGTGACAGAGCGCTCATCGTTCACGCTGGGAAACTTGCCCAGTGACAAAGCACCATCTGAATCCAGGATGGTGCATTTGGGGCGCATGCCACCCAGGGATGTTCCTTTGCCCTGAAGGTAGGCCAAGTCTTCGGCCGTTTCTTTGCTCACTTCCA
The DNA here is from genome assembly GCA_018882835.1 of Limnohabitans sp. Taxonomy (GTDB): domain Bacteria; phylum Pseudomonadota; class Gammaproteobacteria; order Burkholderiales; family Burkholderiaceae_C; genus Limnohabitans. The sequence goes on along the minus strand of VERE01000013.1, from coordinate 63,617 downwards.
CTGCGCGGGATGCGAGGAGGATTTTTTCGAGTTCAAAAAATGCAGGCGTTGATCGTGCCCCATCGGCCACGCTGAGCAGGTAGTGTCCGTTTTCATCTCGCAGCCGCAGTGCGCCCACTCGGCTGAAATCATCCACGCAAGCGAGGTAGTCTGCTTCTGTCAGTGGCCCGAGCGACGCATCTTTGGCGCGTGCCTTGGCATGTGCGCGCGCGATCACCCTCCGGCCCCACGCGTCCGGCTCGGTATCAGCCAAGGCCAAGAAGAAACAGGTGTCGTTCTTGGTCGGGGGCCTGCGCAGTTGGTAGCCGCTTTGGCGGTTGAGATCGGGAGAGACATCGAAGAACTGGGCATCTGCCAGCCAACCGTCGCTGTAGGCGAATTGAGAGAACTCCCGTTGGCCGTCCTTGACGAAGATGAGCCGTCCCAGCGGTTTTTCCGCCTTGCCAAGAAAGACGTCCAGCTGGGTGCGCTGGCTCGCCTGTTTGAAAGCAGGTTTTGTGGCCATCAAAACGCTCCTGACTCCGGCGACTTGCGGGACTTGCGAACGCGCTGAGGCAATTTTTCATCCATCAAGGTCAGGCCAATGGTGTCCTGGGGGGTGTCTAGCAGTTGATCGAGTTTGTCGAGCTCGCCAAACACCTGCAAGGCCCGGGCGAAATGAACCAGTGCGGTGCCAGGGTGGCCAGCTTCCATTCGCCGCACGGTGTGGGCAGATGCGCCAATGCGTGCTGCCAGATCTTCCTGTGTCAGGTGCCTGCGCCGACGCGCAAGCGAAATCGCCTGGCCCAGACGGGTCAGGCTGCGCGTGACAGGCAGCGGGGCAGGAGATAAGGATTTCATTTAAAGCGCATTTTATGGCGTCATAGGTATTTTAGCAAAGCATATATGAGTGTTTATTTGTCTTTGGCTATGAAATTTACTTTGCGATTGGCAGGTGGCCGATCCAACGCGTCCAGCTCATCGAGCCGTAATTACTCTCTTACAACAACAAGTAATCCCTATAAATCAATGAATTACGCGTGGCGTGAGATGTTGACTAAATGCGGGATCAGCCCATTTTTGGCGCTAACTTTGAAACAGTTTGAGCTGTCCGAATCAGCCTGAAGCAGTCAGTCGCGAAAGATTCTTTTTTGTCCGCTTGGGTTCGAAAGCTTACGTGTTGGGCTGCGGATAGTTCGAAACCCTTGACGAATGCAGCTTCGCTTCAAGTCACCCGTCATTTCTGACACAGGTCAATCTCAGTTATTGACATGAATCAATTTCTTTACCCGGTACTGGGCAGATACTTGGTCAATCTGGGAAATTGGAAAAATGATGAGTTCTGAAGAGCACACCACCCTTGATGAGTCGGACATCGCCTTGCGCCGTGCGGCTCAAGGACTGGATCAAGCCTTGCATGCGATAGGGTCCCAAGCCAGCATGGGTTTGTCACCCATCTCACTGACACTGGCATTTCTGGATTGGGCGCTGCATCTGGGCACGTCGCCCGGGCAGCAAATGGTGCTGATGCAACAAGCCGTGGCGGATTTGTCGCAAGCCCTGAACACCCCTGCCACAGAGGAAAAAGACCCCCGTTTTCGTCACGAAGCCTGGCAGCAATGGCCCTACAGCAGCCTGAAAGAGAATTACAAAGCGCAGGTGAATCAATGGCTTCGCGCCATCCAGCTAGAAGGCATGTCTGACCATCACCGGCACTTGGTAAATTTTTTCGCCCGACAATGGTTGGACGCCTTGTCACCGTCCAACTGGCCGTGGAGCAACCCGCAAGTGATGCGCCAGGCGCTGGACACCCGAGGTGAAAGCTGGCTCAAGGGATGGCGCCAGTACCTGCAGGATCTGAATCACCGCGCCGCTATCGAGAAGGACGCCCACAAGCTCGATCCCCTTCCTTTTGAAGTTGGTAAGGACGTGGCCATCACACCTGGCAAGGTGGTGTTTCGAAATCGCTTGATCGAACTGATTCAATATGCGCCGACCACTCCACAAGTGCACACCGAGCCTTTGCTGATCGTGCCCTCGTGCATCATGAAGTACTACATCCTGGACTTGTCTGCAAACAACTCCATGGTGCGCTACCTGGTCGACAAGGGGCACACGGTCTTCATGATCTCCTGGCGCAATCCCGATTCGTCGGATCGGGATGTAGGTATGGACGATTACGTGCGCATGGGAGTGCTGGATGCCATGGCCACCGTGAAAGCCCAGACCGGCGAGCCCCGATTGCACGCCATCGGATATTGCCTGGGAGGAACCTTCCTCGCGATTGCAGCGGCTGTGTTGGGACGCCGTACCCATCGGCGCAGACGCCGCGCTGATCCCACTCTGCCCGAGCTGGCCTCGGTCACCTTGCTGGCCGCACAGACCGATTTTTCGGAGCCCGGCGAGCTGGGTGTGTTCATTGACGACGACCAACTCAAAACCTTGCGGGAAGACATGGCCCAAAAAGGCTACCTGACGGGCAAGCAGATGGCTGGCGCATTCCAGTTTCTGAACTCGCGTGACCTGATCTGGTCGCGCAATACCCACCGCTACTTTTTGGGCGAAGAAGACGTCGGCATGGACATGATGAGTTGGAATGCCGATACCACCCGGCTGCCTGAGCGCATGCACAACGAATACCTGAATTCACTGTTTCTGCACGACGCCCTGGCCAAAGGGCATTTCCGCTTTGAGGGTGAAGGGGTGGCTTTGATGGACATTCACGCCCCCATGCTGGTGGTGGGTACGGTGCGTGATCATGTGTCCCCCTGGCGCTCGGTCTACAAGATCCATTTGCTGACACACACAGACATCACCTTCATCCTTGCCGCAGGTGGACACAATGCGGGAATCGTGTCCGAACCAGGGCATCCCCATCGCAGCTACCAGATGCAACATGCCAGTCCAGGCCACACCTGGACAGAGCCTGATGTCTGGATGAAACAGGCGTCTGTGCATGAAGGCTCCTGGTGGGTGCCCATGCAGCATTGGCTGGAAAAGCACTCGAGCCAACTTGTCAAAGCCCGCGCCATTTCTTCAAAGAGAGCCTTGTGCGATGCGCCTGGCGACTATGTGAAAGTGCGCTATGTCGACTGATTTTGTTTCTACTGATGATTTGTCTTCGGGACCTTTGCATCGTATCGAGGCTTCGTTTGAGGCCCTGAATGCACGCATTGCCCGTCTTGCGATTGCTTTGGGGGTGACACTCGATCACGACCAGCATGTTCAGGAGGTTTTGCAATCTTCGCGGCCTCGCTATGGCAACGATCCCCACCAATTGCGTCAATGGACCGAGCTGCGTGGCTTGCTGGTACTGCGCTATGGAATGGAAAAAAACTACGCCGAACAAATTGGCGTCGAGACGCTCAAGCAGATTCTGATCGATGCCGAAGAGCATCTGGCGTTGGAAGGCTTCAAGCCCGGTGCCGATGGTCTTCGTGTGCAACAACTTTTTGGAAAAGCATAAGCCCATGACTGCCATTGACTTTGCCAGCCTGAAGGGCAAAAACGGACTGATTCTGGGATTGGCCAACGAGCACAGCATCGCTTGGGGTTGTGCCCAGCAGGCCCATGTCCAGGGCGCCCAACTCCTCACCACCTGCTTGAACGAAAAGGCATTGCGCTTTGTCGAACCGCTGACCCAGGCCCTGAATATTCCTGTCCTGCCCTGCAATGTGGAAGAAGCAGGCAGTCTGGAAAATCTGGTGCAACATGCTGTCGACCAGCTGGGCTCACTGGATTTTGTGATTCATTCGATCGCCTGGGCTCCGCTGGAGGATTTGCATGGCCAGGTCATTGACAGCTCCAGCACCGGCTTTGCGCGTGCCATGGAGGTCTCCTGCCACAGCTTTGCCACCCTGGCCAAGTTGTGCTCGCCCCACATGCCCAGAGGGGGCAGCATGGTGACCATGAGCTACCTGGGCGCTGACGAAGCAGTGCCTCACTATGGTTTGATGGGGCCTGTCAAGGCCGCCCTGGAGTCGTTGGTGCGTTACATGGCCATGGAGTTGGGCCCGCGCAATATCCGTGTGCATGCCGTCTCGCCCGGTCCCATCCTCACGCGCGCGGCGTCGGGCATCGCTGATTTTGATGACCTGATGCGCAACGCCGTTCGCAAAGCGCCCCTGGGTCGCCTGGTGACACTGAACGAAATCGCGCAACTATGTACTTTCCTGTGCAGCGATGCCTCCTCGGGTATGACCGGCCAGACGCTGTATGTCGATGCCGGCTGTCATGCCATCGCTTGAAATCGAATTTGACCGAGACCCTGAACCGTGACCGAATCCGACCTGATTGAAAATCTGACCTATGACGAACTGAGCGTGGGTCAAAGCGCCCGCCTGACGCGCACCCTGAGTTTGTCCGATATCCAGGCCTTTGCCGCCGTGTCGGGTGACACCAATCCTGCCCATTTGGATCCCGAGTACGCTAACGACACTTTGTTTCATGGCGTGATTGCACATGGCATGTGGGGTGGTGCGCTGATCTCGGCTTTGCTGGGCACGCAATTTCCAGGGCCTGGCACGATTTACCTGCAACAGGATTTGCATTTCTCCCGACCAGTGCGCATCGGCGACACCTTGACGGTATCGGTCACCATCACAGCCAAGGATGACGTCAAGAAGCGTGTCGATCTGGATTGCGAAGTGCTCAACCAACACGCCGAGCGGGTCCTGTATGGATCGGCGCGGGTGCTGGCTCCCACCCAAAAAGTGCGACGCCCACGGTCATCGGTACCGCACATCCAGTTGTTTGACCCGGAGGCCCGCTTCAAGGCCTTGCTGGCCAAGGGCGCCGGCCTGTCCCCTGTGCGGTGTGCCGTGGTTCATCCCTGCGATATCGAATCTTTGAGTGGCGCCCGGGACGCCACTCACCATGGCCTCATCATCCCGGTGCTGGTGGGCCCCAGCACCAGGATCGACAAGCTGGCCGCAGACATTGGCTGGGACCTCAGCGGGGTGGAGCGGGTTGCGGTCCTCCACAGCCATGCGGCGGCCGAAGCTGCTGCAGAAATGGCCGCCAAAGGTGAGGTTGACATCTTGATGAAGGGCAGTCTCCATACCGATGAGTTGTTGCACGCGGTTTTGGCCCAGCCCGCCTTGCGTACCGATCGTCGCATGTCCCATGTGTTCCGCTTTGATGTCCCGATGTACGCCAAACCCCTGATGGTCACGGATGCAGCACTGAACATCCGCCCCAGTCTGCGCGATAAAGTCGACATCGTCCAAAACGCCATCGATTTGGCTGTGATCCTGGGCATCGAGAAGCCCAAGGTGGCGATTCTCTCGGCCTTGGAGACTGTCAATCCGGACATGCCGTCCACTCTGGATGCCGCCGCCCTGTGCAAGATGGCCGACCGTGGCCAGATACGCGGAGGCCGGCTGGATGGGCCGCTGGCTTTTGACAATGCCATCTCGGCCCATGCGGCCCAAATCAAAAATATCACGTCGGATGTGGCAGGTGATGCCGACATCCTGGCCGTTCCTGACCTCGAGTCGGGCAATATGCTGGCCAAGCAACTGGAATACCTGGCAGGCGCCACCGGCGCAGGACTGGTTTTGGGTGCGCGTGTCCCCATCGCCCTGACCAGTCGCGCCGATGGCCCTGGCACGCGGGTGGCTTCGGCCCTCCTGGCCCTGTTGGCGGCACACCACGGACGGCGTGCCAAGGGCCTGCCCCGCTGAGTCCGGACCATGGCCATTCTTGCCGTCAATGCCGGCTCCTCCACCCTGAAGTTTTCGCTGTACCCTGAAAGGGATGGCCTGATCCAGCCCAGTGTCCTGACGGGCAACATCCAGGGACTGGAGCCCCATGGTTCACCTGAAATCGTTTGGCGTCAGTCCGGCCCGACCCTGCGGGACGTGCTGACCGTTGGCACTGCCGACCCGTTTGATGACGCGTTGATCCATTTGCGGGACCTGCTGGCCCGCCTGCCAGATTTACCCCCTCTGAAAGCCATTGCCCACCGCGTGGTGCATGGCGGCGAGTACTTCACCCGCAGCGTGAAAGTCACCCCGGATGTGCTGAAGAAACTGGCCTCCCTGAATTCACTGGCTCCGTTGCACCAGCCGCATAATCTGGCTGGCATTGATTCTTTTGCGCAGGCATTTCCAGCGCTCCCCCAGGTAGCCTGCTTTGACACTGCCTTCCATGGCACGGTGCCGGAGCAAGAACGCCAATTCGCTCTGCCGCAGTCTCTGACCCGGCAAGGTGTGCGCCGCTATGGGTTTCATGGCTTGTCCTACCAATACATCCTGGGCACTTTGCAGGAACGCTCACTGCGCGCCCAGGGCAATGTGGTCATGGCGCACCTGGGCAATGGCGCCAGCCTCTGTGCCGCTCAGGCAGGTCAGAGCCGTGCCACCACCATGGGGTTTTCTGCTTTGGATGGTTTGATGATGGGCACCCGCAGCGGTGCATTGGATGCCGGCGTCCTGCTCTTTCTGATGGAACAAGGCTGGTCCCACGACCGCATTCAAACCCTGCTGTACAAGCAGTCCGGTTTGCTGGGTGTTTCAGGCGTTTCGGCGGACATGCGCAAACTCCGTGCAGACGCTTCGCCCGCGGCTCAATGGGCGATCACACTGTTCACCCATCGCGTGGTACGCGAATGCGGTGCCCTGACCGCCTGCCTGCGAGGCCTGGATGTGCTGGCCTTCAGCGGCGGCATCGGCGAGCACGACTCCCGGATACGTGCTGACGTCTGCCGGGCCCTGGAATGGCTGGGTGTGCGGCTGGATGTGCAACGTAACGCGAAAGCCTGCGGGGAGGAAGCCCTGAGCATCCATGCCGCTGACAGTCGGGTGGAAGTCTGGGTGATCCCCACCGACGAAGGCCGCGTGGCCGCACGCGAAGCAGCCGCTTTGCTCAGGTGATTGAAGAACCAGGTCTGCAGAAGCACGCTCTTGCGCACTTGTGCTCTTCAGTGCCGCCCGTGAATTACCCGGTAAATCAACTATCCAGTCTTTGCGGCTTTCAATATTTCGGGAGCCAGTTGGGATATGGCCTGGTAGTGGCTGAGAAACACCTTGCCGGTGAGGTTCTTGTGAAAATTTGTAGCCTGGAGGCGATCCATCACCGGGCCCTTGACTTCGCTAAGATGCAACTTCAGGTTAGCGTCGCGCAGGCGCTGGTCGATCGATTCCAGGCTTTCTAGCGCACTGGCGTCAATGGCGTTGATGGCCGAGCATTGCAGCACGACATGTCTAATTTGTGGTCGCTCAGCAACCAAGTCATTGATGCGATCCTCCAGCGCTCGCGCATTGGCAAAGTAGAGGCTTTCATCCACACGCAGGCTGACCAGTATGGGACTTGTCGCTACGTCATATCTCAGCACGTTGCGAAAATGTTCTGTGCCCTTGACAAGCCCGACCTCCGCAATATGTGGCCGGCTGGTTCGGAATAAGAAAAGGGTTAGCGATACAGCCACACCCGACACAAGCCCAGCCTCGACCCCTTGCGCCAGCGTTACGAGCAGGGTAACCAGCACCGCCATGAAGTCGGCTGGCGAGTAAGTCCAAGTTCTCTTGAGGATTCCTAGGTCCACCAGGGAGAGTACCGCCACGATGATGGTTGCTGCTAGCGTGGCTTGTGGAAGGAAATATAGCGCGGGCGTCAGCAACAGCGAAGCCAGCGTGATGCCCACTGCTGTGTAGACCCCCGCTGCTGGCGTTTGAGCCCCCGCGTCGAAGTTCACCACCGAGCGGGCAAAACCCCCAGTCACCGGGAATCCACCTGTGAGGGCGGCTGACAGGTTACTCGCGCCCAGCGCCACCAGTTCCTGATCTGGCTCAATGCGCTGGCGTCGCTTGGCCGCCAATGTCTGGCCCACCGAAACCGACTCTACGAAGCCAACCACGCTGATGAGTAGTGCTGGCACTGCCAAAGACTGCCAGAGTGCAAAGTCCCATATCGGCATTGTCAGCGGCGGCAGGCCCTGGGGCACGCTTCCCACCACCTTGAGACCCTGCTCTTTCCAGTCAAGGGCCCAGGCCAGCAGGGTCGTCACTGCGATAGCTGCCACGGGTCCCGACTTGGCCACCACATCAGCGAGACGTGCGTTAAGCCCCAGGCGAATCAGCAGTGGCTTGAGACCCTTGCGTACCCAGAACAAAAAAGCCGTGGCCGATCCACCCACGACCAGGGTGAGCCCGTGGATATGGGGTAGCTGCGAGATCAGCGCTTGTGCAAGATCGATGAAGTTGTGACCCTCAGCCTTCACGCCCATGAGGGTCTTCAGCTGACTGGCGGCAATCAGGAGACCCGAAGCGGAGATAAAGCCCGAGATCACGGGATGACTCAGGAAATTCGCGAGGAAACCCAGGCGCAGCACACCCATGATCAACAGCATCACGCCCGACAAAAAGGCCAGCGTGATGGCCACTGCCCAGTAGTGATGAGAACCCACCACCGCATGCTCGCCGATGGCTGCTGCCGTCATGAGCGAGACCACCGCGACCGGGCCCACGGCCAGCACCCGGCTGGTGCCAAACACCGCGTACAGCAGCAACGGTGCCACGCTGGCGTACAGGCCGACCTCAGGCGGCAGACCCGCCAGCAATGCATATGCCAGGCTCTGCGGAATCAGCATGATGGTGACAATGAGCGCAGCCACCAAATCACTGACCAAAGTGCCGCGGTCATATGTCCGCCCCCACGCCAGGATGGGCAGCGTGGGCAACAAGCGCAGCAGGTGAGAAGGGCGGGCGGCAGGCTCCATCAACCCACCAACTCAGGGGTTGCCAACCACTCGCGACCCTTGAGCATGGCATCCCAGTAGAGAGGCGGCAATATCCGTTCTTTGAGGTACCAAGCCAGCGTTGAAGGGCGAGTGCCGTCAATCAGCCATTGGGGGAAGCTAGGTGCGAGCTTACCGCCGTATGTGAATTCCGCCAACACGATCTTGCCGCGTTCAACCGTCAGTGGACAGGAACCGTAGCCGTCGTATTGGGCCTCGCCCCTGGCCTGGCCTCTAAGGGCCAGCAGGTTATGAGCTACGACGGGCGCCTGCTTGCGGGCTGCAGCGGCCGTCTTGGCATTGGTGGTATTGGCAACATCCCCGAGCGCAAATGCGTTGGCGTATTTCTTGTGGCGCAGAGTTGCCGGGTCGACGTCAACCCAACCTGCCGCGTCGGCCAGGGGACTGACCCGGATGAAGTCAGGCGCCTTTTGTGGAGGCACCACATGGATCATGTCGAAATCCTGGGTGACGAGTTCCTTGCTGCCATCTGCGCTAGATTGGGCGAAGGTGGCTTTTTTGCCAGGGCCGTCGACTGCCACCAGGGTGCGACCGAAGTTCAGGTGAATACCGTAGGCCTTCACGTATTCCATCAGCGCTGGCACGTAATCCGCGACGCCGAAGAGCACTGCGCCCGGATTGCAGAACTGGATATCGATATCCCTCAGCACGCCCTGACGCTTCCAGTGGTCAGCTGACAGGTACATCGCTTTCTGCGGCGCACCCGCGCACTTGATCGGCATAGGCGGCTGAGTAAAGATCGCCTTGCCACCACGAAGGCCTTGCACCAACTCCCAGGTGTAGGGAGCCAGGTCGTAGCGGTAGTTGGAGGTCACACCATTGCGACCCAGGGTCTCTGCCAAGCCTTCAATACCTTGCCAGTCGAGCTTGAGGCCAGGGCACACCACGAGCTGCTGGTAGCTCACCACCCGGCAGCCATCGAGGATGACGGCATTACGCTCAGGCTCGAAGGCAGCGACTGCGGCCTTGATCCAGTGCACGCCATGCGGTAAGAGCGATGCCATTGTGCGGGCGGTGAACGAGGCATTGAATACACCGGCACCAACCATGGTCCAGCCTGGCTGGTAGTAATGGACGTCCGCCGGGTCGATGATGGCAACGTCCAGGTTGGGGCTACGCGCCAGCAAGCTGGCAGCGGTAGCAATACCCGCAGCACCGCCTCCGATGATGACCACATCGTGTGAGGCATCTGCCACTTCTACTGGCGTTTTCCCACCATTAATGATGCGGCGTACCAGGCCCTTGAGGTCATATCCCGCGTGATCAGCCGCCTCGATGATGTCTGGCATAGGCAAGTTACCAGCGTTGGCCAGAGCCCACATGGTGGTGGAACGCATGCCCGAGCGGCAATAGGCCAGTACTGGCTTGGGCAGTTCTTCCATCAGCTTCCCAAAGGCAACGCCTTGCTCGTCGGTGACCTTGCCAGTTTCAGTTGGCAGGTAGCGTGCTTGCAGGCCCAAAGCCTCGGCAGCCTTTGCAATTTCGCGATAACCGGGCTGGTCAGCAGCCTCGCCATCAGGACGGTTGCAAATGATCGACTTGAATCCCGCCTGAGCGAGGTCGGCAAGTTCAGCGACCGATATTTGTGCTGAAACAGACAGCACAGGTGTCAAGAATTTGGTTTCCATGCGAGTTCCTTCCGGGGGCCTCAGCGGGTAGCCGCCTGACGAGCCCGAGGCTGGTGGATGAACCGGTCTGCTGCCTCATACAGGAGCATGCCGATCAGCATCGCCAAGACGAAAACAACTGCCTTGGGCTGCCCAGAGAACATCGACACCAAGCCTGGGCCTGGGCAAAAGCCCGCCAGCCCCCATCCGGCGCCGAACAACAATCCACCGATGACCAGTCGGCGATCGATCTGATTCGCTTTTGGAAGGTGCAAGGCGCCGCCCAGAAAATTGGTGGTCCGCTTCTTGGCTACCGTGAAGGCAAAAATTCCGACGAGGATGGCACCCCCCATCACCATCGCGAGCGAAGGGTCCCAGCTGCCAAACAAGTCTAGAAAACCCAGAACTTTTCCGGGATCAGACATGCCAGACAACAACAGTCCCACACCAAACAGCAGGCCGGCTAGAAATTCAGTGACTTTTTGCATGATTTTTTCCTGGCGTTAAAACAGATGACGTGCGACAAACACTGTTGCGAAACCCGCACCCATGAAGGTCAGGGTTGCCACCAGAGAGCGCGGTGACAGACGTGAAAGTCCGCAAACCCCGTGTCCGCTGGTACAGCCCGAGCCGTAGCGAGTCCCCAGCCCGACGAGCAGGCCCGCGACCACGATGAGGCCGTAGCTGGCGTCGATACGAGGAGCCGACAAAAAGTCTGCTGGTGCCAACCAGGCAAATACGGCAGGCGCCGCCGCCATGCCCAAAAAGAAGGAGATACGCCAGCCGATATCGCCCAAGCGAGGTGACATCAAGCCTCCCAGAATGCCGCTGATGCCCAGAATGCGGCCATTCAGCAAGATGAACATGGCCGAAGCCAGCCCAAGCAGGATGCCTCCCAATAGAGATGCCCAGGGGGTGAAATGAGCCCAATCAATTGTCATTGCATACTCCTTTAGTTGCTCCACAAAACTGTTCGTACAAAACCTCCATCAAAGCCAGCGCCTTGGGGCTGGAGAGCTTGTAATAAATATTTTTTCCTTCGCGACGGGTACTCACCAGTTCCTCGTCGCGCAGCACGGTGAGCTGTTGCGAGAGAGTGGGCTGCACAATGCCCAACAACGCCTCGAGTTCGCCAACCCTTTTTTCGCCCTGACTGAGCTGGCAAAGAATCATGAGTCGGTCTGCATTGGCCAGTACTTTCATCAGCCTGCAAGCCTGACCAGCCGCTGTTTGCATCTCGGACAATTCCAGTGCTACCGATTTCATACCTACCTCCTGAAAAGCTGTAAATGATGAGAATTGATTTCAGCAAGGTTAATAGTCTATTGACAAACAATATATTTGTCAATAGACTATTAAAAACTTAACTAAAGGAGTGCTGTATGACCCCCCATTCGCTCAAGCCCCAAGTACACGGAATCTTTGACCCTGCCACCTGGACAGTGACTTACGTTGTCCACAATGGCCCAGGCTCGGCTGCAGCCATCATCGATTCGGTGCTTGACTATGACCCCAAGTCTGGCCGCACTCGCACCACTTCGGCCGACAAGGTCATCGATTACGTGATGGCTCAGGACCTGAAGGTGCAGTGGATCCTGGAAACCCATGCACATGCCGACCATTTAAGCGCGGCGCCTTACCTGAAGCAAAAGCTGGGAGGAAAAATCGGTATTGGCGACCAGATCACCCGTGTGCAGAAAGTGTTCAAGGACATCTTCAACCTGGAGCCCGAATTCCGCCTGGACGGCTCGCAGTTCGATGTGCTGCTTAAGAACGAGGAGACGTTCCGTATCGGCGAGCTGACCGCTCGCGTGATGGCCGTGCCGGGACACACGCCTGCCTGCGTGGCATACCAGGTCGGCGATGCCGTGTTTGTGGGTGACACGCTGTTCATGCCCGATGTGGGTACGGCGCGCTGTGACTTCCCGGGTGGTGATGCCAAGACACTTTACGCATCGGTGCGCAAGCTGATGAGCTTGCCCCCCGAAACGCGCCTCTTCATGTGTCACGACTACCCTCCGAACGACCGCCCGATTGCGTATGAAACGACCGTGGCCGAGCAGCGTGCCAAGAATATCCACATGCACGACGGTATCAGTGAGGCACAGTTCGTCGAGATGCGCACAAAGCGCGATGCCACGTTGGAGATGCCAGTGCTGATCCTGCCGGCCGTGCAGATCAACATTCGTGCGGGTGAGTTGCCGCCCAAAGAGGCCAACGGCATCGCCTATGCGAAGATTCCACTCAACGCGCTTTGAGATGACTGCATCGACCCACAAACTAAGTGAAATGATGAATGCTACCGAGTTCGACACCCTCTTTCGTGAACGCGTCAATGCTTTGGCCACATCCAACTTAAGTGACGCACTCGATCGACTTGGCATTGCGCACTGTGCTGTGTCTGGTATCACGCCGCGCTGGGGGCGCACGAAAGTGGTGGGGCGGGCCATCACCATCAAAATGACCGCAGCGGGGGCAGTCCCTGCGCGCGCTCATTTGGGCATCGATGCCATTGCGCACAGCCAACCCGGTGATGTCATCGTGATCGACAACCGAGGCGATCTTCACAACAACTGCTGGGGAGAAATCTTGGCCCTTGGTGCCAAGCTTCAGGGGGTTGCCGGAGTGGTGGTGGACGGCGCCGCGCGCGATGTCGATGCGTGCGAGGCCTTTGGTTTTCCGGTCCATGCACGTGGCACCGTGCCCATCACGGCCCGCGGCCGCATTGTGCAGGAAGATTGGAACGTGCCAGTCAGGTTGGGCGATGCGCCCGTGCGGCCTGGCGATGTCATTGTGGCGGATGTCAACGGCGTGGTCGTGATCCCGATCGAGCGCTTGTCAGAGGTGGTGCTGGCTGCCGAGGACATCATGGCCAAAGAAAATGCCATGCTGACGGCCATGCGGGCTGGCGAACCCATTCAGGACGTCGATCGCCGATTCAATTATGAAAACATGCTCAGGCAAAAAGAGGCATGACCGGGTTGCGGTCATGCACCCGTAGATGCCTAGACTGAAGATTTCAGTGCCTGAATGACCTGTTCGATACGGTCCTGGCCCCAATACATCTGATCGCCTACGAAGAAGGTCGGGGCTCCAAACACGCCTCTTTCCACAGCGTGCAGGGTGACGGCTTTCAATTTGTCCTTGGTGGCCTGATCATTGGCCATGGCCAGGAGCTTTGCAGGGTCAAAACCCGCCCGGGCAAATACCTCGGCCACGACGCTGGGATCGTTCATGTTCAGGCCTTCCACCCAGATGGCCCGGTAAATGGCATCCATGTAGCGCTGAAATTCTGCTTCGCTTTGAGCTTGCAGCGCCGTCGCAGCCCGCATCAAGGGGGTGGTGATGATCGGGAAATGAGGGTTCATGACGAGTGGCACGCCATAAGCATCGGCAAAGCGCTTCATATCAATGAACACATAACGTCCCTTGGCGGGAACGGCCATGGGAGAGGCATTTCCTGTTGCTTGAAAAACGCCGCCCAGCAGCATGGGGTACATGTTGGCTTGGGCGCCGGTCTGAGCGCAGATTCTGGGCAATTGCGTGTGCGCCAAATAAGAAGCCAGGCTGCCGAAGTCAAAATAAAAATCAAAATCTCGGATCATTTTTTTCTCTCTTCCATCAGAATTTTTCCATGTAAGGGCGCAAATCCAGCTCGTGCGTCCAGGCATCGCGAGGCTGTTGATGCAGCATCCAGTAAGCATCGGCAATGTGCGCGGGATTCAGAATGCCATCCTGGTCCTTGAGGGCATACCTCTCTGGGAACGTTGTGCGTATGAACTCTGTGTCGATCGCGCCATCAATGATGGTGTGCGCCACGTGAACGCCCATGGGCCCCAGCTCGCGCGCCATGCTCTGGGCCAGCGCACGCAATGCCATCTTGCCGCCTGAAAATCCGGCGAAATGCGAGCTTCCACGCAAGGAGGCCGTGGCGCCGGTAAAGATGATGGTGCCTTTGTGAGAGGGTCCCACAGTGCCTTGCACGTCAGGCCGAAGCACCATGCGCTTGGCCACCTCACGGCCCACCAGAAAACCCGCCAGGCACGCCATCTCCCACATCTTGGTGTAACGGCGGGCGGTTTCCGTCAAGATGCTGTTGGGCGAATTGGCGCCAATGTTGAATACCAGAACTTCAATAGGGCCGATCGTGGACTCGATCTTTTCAACCAGGGCCACGACCTCTTCCTCTTTGCGGGCATCCGAGCCAAAGCCGTGGGCAACCCCTCCCGCGCTTTGAATGTCTGCGATCAAAGCCTGAAGCTTATCCAGACTTCGGCGGGTTGCGCAGACGGTGTAACCCTCGCGTGCAAAACGCTTGGCAACAGCACTCCCGGTGGCGTCTCCTGCGCCAATCACGAGGCAAACTTTTGAATGGGTCATTCGAACTCCATAGGATGGCAAATCTAAATATGGCATTTGCAACAGCAACATGACCATTGGCATCAACCCGAATGAGCGTTCTCAATCATGCGCAGATCCTGAGGTCTGCCAACGCATGCGCTGTGAGGCCAGCTGCTTTAAACTGCGACTTTGACGGGAGCATTTGCATGATCGGGTACACAAGCGTTGGCACCAATGACCTGGAGAAAGCTGTTCATTTTTACGGTGAATTGCTGTCACTGTTAGGGGCCAAGCCATTTTTCAAATCCGAGCGAGGCGTGGGTTGGGGGACCAGCCCTGACAAGCCCATGTTCAGTGTTTTGAAACCCTTTGATGGGCAAAGGGCCACGGTTGGCAACGGTGCGATGGTGGCCTTGTCGGCTGCCAACCCTGAGCAGGTACAAGCCTTGCACGCCAAGGCTTTGCAACTTGGCGCCCAGGATGAGGGCGCGCCGGGGCTGCGGGGCAGTGGCTTCTATGGCGCCTATTTTCGAGATCTCGACGGGAACAAATTGGCGGCGTATTGCATGGTAAGTTGAGGCCTAAGCTGTCGCTGACGCGAAACAGCTAGGGTATTCAAGGGGGCTGGCCGCGCCTCAATTGATTACATTCACAACACGTTATCTGCACAAGAGAAAGCTTGCCATGTCCAAGAGTTCCCTCACGGTGAATCGCCGTCATTTTTTAGAGCGCGGCGTTGCCGCAGCAAGTCTGACGGTGTTGCCCGCCTGGCTGCCGCAAGCTTCTGCGAAAGCCCCCTTGGCGGGAAGCCAAATCATCAGTGTGCACCGAATGAAGCTCGGTCAATTCGAAGTGACCACCATGCTGGATGGTTACATCGACATTCCCCCTGCGGTGTTGCAAGCGGACGCAGCCCTGGTCAAATCATTGTTGACGGCGGGGGGCTGGCCCGAAGCACCCATGCGGCTTCCCGTCAACACTTTCATGGTCAACACCGGTGAAAAGCTGGTTTTGTTGGATGCCGGTGGCGCCAAGATGTTGGGACCCACCGCCGGTCGTTTGCCACAATGTTTGGCTGCCGCCGGCGTGACGCCAGCACAGATCGACGAAATCTACATCACGCACATGCACGGCGACCACTTGCATGGCACGGTGTCCCCCGACGGTTCGGCCCTGTTTCCCAATGCCATATTGCGCATCGCCAAGGATGACCTGGACTATTGGGCCAACCCGGAGGTGGAAGCAAAAGCACCTGAAAACCAAAAGGGCCGCTTCATTCCCGCCAAGCGGGCTGTGGCGGCCTATGGTGACCGCATCAAACCTTTCAAACTGGGGGAAGAATTAACCCCTGGCATTCAATCCGTGGAGGCAGTGGGTCACACCCCTGGTCACAGCTGCTACCTTATTCAATCGGGCGCTGCACGCCTGCTGGCGATTGGCGACACGATGCATGTGGCCCCTGTGCAATTCCCGCGCCCGGAAATCACAGTGGCTTTCGACTGGGATCAGGACAAGGCCCGTAACACGCGTCTGTCAATTTTTGACCGGGTGGTGAAAGAGTCTATCCCGATCGCGGCAGTGCACTTGCCGTTCCCGGGCATTGGATTGCTGCGCAAGAAAGGGACTGAATATTTCTTTGACCCTGCGCCTTGGCAGCTGTTCTGACATGCTGAGCTCACTCAAGTACTTTGGTCGGCGTGCGCTCTGTACTGCGCTTGCCATGGGTTGTTGGGGTGCTGTTGCATGGCAAGAGGCGTCAGCCCAGGCCTATCCCAGCAAGCCTCTCAAAATGATTGCGCCATACCCTGCAGGCGGTGGCGTCGATGCTGTCGCTCGCCTGGTGGCAGAACGACTGGCGTTGCGTATCGGACAACCCATTGTGGTGGACAACAAGCCTGGAGCTGCGGCAACCATTGGCGGCGATGCATTGGCCAAAAGCACCCCCGATGGCTACACCCTGATGGTGGGCAGCATCACCGACTATGCGATTGCGCCCCATGTGCACAAGGCGCTGGCCTTTGACCAGCGAAAAGATTTTGCGCCGATTGTGGAAATTGGCTACGGCACCGTGGTGTTGGTGGTCAATGCCGATTTTGCGCCACGCTCTGTCAAAGAGCTGATTGCCCTGGCCAAGTCCAAACCCGGTGAATTGAGCTTTGCCTCTTCGGGCATTGGCGGCTTGCAGCATTTGAACGGCGAAATGTTCAAACAAATGGCGGGGATTGACTTGGTGCATGTGCCCTACAAAGGCACCAGCCAGCTGTTGCCGGACTTGCTCGCGGGACGCGTTCCCATGGCCATTGACAGTTTGCCAGCACATTTGCCGCATTTGAAAACAGGCAAGGTCAGAATTTTGGCAGTGGCCAGCCCAACGCGTTCTGCCACGTTGCCCGACATACCCACCATGACCGAGGCGGGCTTGCCCGGCTATGTGTCCGCTACCAACTACACCTTGTTTGCCCCCGCTGGCACGCCCAAGTCGGTGGTGGCGCTGCTGAACAAGGAAGCGAACGCGGTTTTGCAAATGCCCGATGTGCGCGAGAAGCTGCAAGCGCAGGGCATTGTCATCACCGGTGGAAGCGTGGAATCGGTGGAAAGGCAAATACCCAAAGAAATGGACAAATGGACGTAATTTGTCAAAACCAGCCAATTAAAATTTGACTGAATCAACAACCCCGGAGACGCGCCGACCATGGTGAATTTGGCAGGAAAAAGAATTTTGGTCACCCAGGCCCATGACTTCATGGGGCCGGCGCTTTGCGAGACCTTGGGTGCTTGTGGCGCGCATGTCATTGCCGATACACGCATGCCCACTGGCGTGAACGATGCGGACGAAATCGTGCAGGCCGCTGGTGCGCTCGATGTGTTGGTGCTGAACCTCGCATTGCCCGCCCCGTCTACGCCGGTGGTGGACGTGGCAGAGGACGAGTGGCGTCAGGTTTTCAGTGTCATGGTGGACCCTCTGCCACGGTTTCTGCGCGCCGTCGTGCCTGGGATGAAGGCGCGCGGCGGTGGCAAGGTGGTGGTGATGGGCAGCGCTTCGGCCCTTCGTGGCATGAAACGCTCATCCACTTACAGCGCGGCACGTGGTGCACAGCTGGCTTTTGTGCAGGCAGTGGGCGTTGAATTGGCGCCCGACAACATTCAGGTGAATGCCATTGCACAGAATTTCGTGGAAAACCCAACCTATTTTCCGCCCGAGGTTCAGGCCAACCCACGTTTTCAAGAGCGTTTGCGTCGCGAAGTGCCTTTGGGTCGGCTGGTCAGCCCGCTGGAGGATGCCAGTTTCGTGGCCTACCTGTGCAGTGACCACGCCAATTGCTTTGTGGGCCAGGTGTTCCCTGTGTGCGGGGGCTGGGCTTCATGAAGCGCTGGCTTTCGGCGCTGTTGGGTTTGATGCTGGCCCTGCCTCTGTATGCCGGCGAACTGGCCGAGCGGTTGAAAGGCCCCAACCATGTGCTGCTGATGCGCCACGCCTACGCACCAGGGGTGGGCGATCCACCAGGCTATTCGTTGGAAAAGTGTGAAAGCCAACGCATTTTGAACGATGAGGGGAAGCAGCAGTCGGTCCGCATCGGACAATGGCTGCGCGCACAAGGCGTGGCGAAGGCCGATGTCTATGCCAGCATTTGGTGTCGCTGTCGGCAAACCGCAGAGCGACTTGCCCTGGGTCCGATCACCATTGAGCCTTCGCTGGCCTCGTTCTTTGACACGCCTGAGCAAGCGGCTGCACAGAACAAGCGGTTACAAGATTTTGTGGCGGTATCCCTCAAAAGCAAAGGCGATCGCGCCCTCATTCTGGTGACGCACCATGTCAACATTCGCGAGTTCATGGGCAAGGACATTGGCTCGGGAGACATGGTGTTGGCGCGCGTGAATGCGCAGGGCAAAGTCTTGGAATACAAAATTTACCCAAGCCCCTGACCATGGGCATCGGCTGTCGATAGGCTAGGGATTGCAGACGTCACAGCGGCTGGGATCCGCATGCAACTCACTGGCCGGAATTTCCTGGGCGTAGGCGCAGGCCGCACATTGCCAGCGAAAAGCTTTTGCCAATTTGGTGGGGCAGTGACAATTTCGGCATGGCAAGCCCGGGGTGTGGCTCACTTTGGAAAAGCCGGGCAAATCGCATGCGGGGCAGGCCGATTGAATTTTTTTCAGCAAGTCTTCTGCTGCGCGCCGAATCATCCATTGGCGCGTCGGGTTACAAAAGGCGCGCAGGTCATTTTCTGCATACACGCGCGCGTTATTTGAGGCACGCAGGCATTGTTGAAACGCTTGCCTCAAATCTGCCCAATGGGCCAATCCCTTGTGGAGCCGCAGATCTGTTTCGCTCTGAGGCCGCAACAGCAGATGGTGTTCGGGAAAGCCGGCCGCTTCGGCAAAGGCCTGCAGCTCGACATCGTTTTGCAGGCAGCGCTGCATGCTGCGTGCCGGCCCCTGCGCCATGCCGACAATCTCGAGGCCGTGCACGTCGTCCAGCCACGACAGCACTTCGATGTTCCACGGCATCAGGCCGCCATAAGGGTCTGGGACAAAAGAGCCTTCGCTGCCAAGCCCGATGGACAAGCCCGACAGGCGCATGCCCATGCGGGCTTTCAGCTTGGCAGTTTTCAGTTGGCTGTCGGGCCGCTTGATCTCACCGGAAAACGTTCCGAGAGAGTCGGTGTCATAGCCCTCTGTGCGCAAAATTTCGCAGCCGATGGTGGGGCCAAGCAGTGGCGCCACCAGCGACTCTTTACCGTGTTGCGTGAGAAAGGCAACCTTCTTCCCGGCGTAGCGGTGGTGCATCGCTTATCCCCCTATTTACTGGGCCAGGTAGGTGTAAAAAGGAATGCCCAGCAAGATGTTGAGCGGGAAGGTGACGCCCAGAGAAAGTCCAAAGTAAAGGGACGGGTTGGATTCGGGTATGGCATGCCGCAGCACGGCGGGAACGGCAATGTAGGAGGCACTTGCTGCGAGCACCATCAGCAAGGTGGTGTCGCCTTGAGGAATATCCAACAACCACGCCAGGCAAAGCGCCAAGACCGCATGCGCCAAAGGGCCGAGGATGGCATAAGCCAAAAGCCAGGGGGAGGCATGCCGCGTCTGCGGCAGGTTTCTGGCCGTCATCAAACCCATGTCGAGCAGGAAAAAGGCCAGCATGCCCTTGAAGAGGTCGCCAGAGAAGGGCTGCATGGCTGCCTTGCCCTCTGCACCTGTGAGCAGGCCCACAACCATCGCGCCGAGCAACAGAAGTTGCGCCCCATCGGTGAACGATTCGTGGAGTACTTTGCCCAATGTCGTTGCTGGCGATTTTGTTGCCAGCAGAGGCAAGGCGAGAGTGTTCGCCTGAACCACACCCAGGTTCGTGCTGACAGCACGCTGGCGAAGGGCGTTGGCAAGAATGACTGCCATCAAAATGGCTGGCGACTCCATCAGCGCCATGGCGGCGGCCATGTGGCCACCAAACGCAATTTGCTGATTTTCCAGGTATTGCGTTGCCGTGACAAAGGTTACGGCGCTGACCGAGCCGTAAGTGGCGGCCACCGCGACGGCATCAAACGGTGACAGCATGCGTTTGAGAATGACATACCCCAGGGCCGGAATCACCAGGGCCAAACAGATGGCGGCCCCGAGCCCCGCGCCAACTTCCAGCGTGAGCCCTGACTCTGCCAGGGCAAAGCCCCCTTTCAGGCCCAAAGCCATTAAAAGGTACAGCGAGAGAAAGCGCGAGATGGCGGGCGGAATTTCAAGGTTTGATTTGACCGTGCCGGCCAGGACGCCAAAGATGAAAAAGAGGATGGCGGGATCGAGAAGGCTATTCATGAGGGGGCTCCTTGGGCATGATCCTAAGGAACTGCATCAATCTTGTAAAATCGATTTTAAAACTTTCAACCATAGATAAAAATCTATGAATATCACACACCGTCAATTGCGATTGTTTCGGGCCCTGGCAGACACCGGCAGCGTGAGCGCTGCAGCCAAGGCCATGCATGTCACCCAACCCACTGCCTCCATGCAGCTCAAGGAGGTGACACAGTCCGTCGGATTGCCGCTGTACGAGGTGATTGGCAAAAAAATTTACTTGACCGATGTGGGTAAAGAGCTTGCGGCGACCGCGCGCGCCATGACCGCTGCCTGGGAATCTTTCGAGCAAGGCGTGGACGCCATCAAGGGGCTGTCCAAAGGCAAGCTGAGAGTTGCCGTGGTCAGCACGGCCAAATACTTCATGCCGAGGTTGATTGGGGGCTTCTGTCAAAAACATCCTGCGATAGAGGTGTCCCTGGAAATTCTGAACCGTGACGGCGTGGTGAATCGCTTGCGCGAAAATCTGGATGACCTGTACATCATGTCGATGCCCCCAGCCGAGATGGACTTGCGTGACGAAGTCCTGATGCCCAACCCGATCGTCGTTGTTGCTGCCCAGTCGGACCCCTTGGTCAAGGTGGGCAAGCTCACACTGAAGGATCTGGTCAAATGCCGCATGATCATGCGCGAGCCCGGCTCGGGCACGCGCATGGCGGCAGATCAGTATTTTCAAAAGACAAGATTTCGGCCGGATGTCCGGCTCGAGTTGGGCAGCAACGAGTCCATCAAGGAATCGGTCGCGGGCGGGTTGGGCATTGGCGTGATTTCACGCCATGCCTTGCATGGATTGGACAAAGAATACGGCGTGCGTGTGATCGATGTCGAAGGCTTTCCCCTGCCTTCGGCGTGGCATGTGGTACACCATAGAGGGCAAAAGCTTTCGCCTGTTGCGCAGGCGTTCAAAAGCCACCTTCTCGCAGAGATTCAAAAGGGAAAGTTTCATAAATTCAGCCGCTAAAGGACAGACGCATGGGCAAAATTTTCAGGGCACTTTGTGCCAGCGCGCTGCTGCTGGGGTTGCCTGGGCTGGCATGGTCCGATGCGCCCACCCCATTGCAGCCTGTTCCCAGTTTGAACATCGAGCGTTATTTGGGCCGTTGGTATGAAATTGCCAAATTTCCGAATTGGTTTCAGCGCAAGTGCACAGCAGACACCACGGCAGAGTACACGCTGAATCCGGATGGATCTGTCCGGGTCGTGAACCAGTGTCGTACAAGCGCTGGCGAGATGCTGCAGGCTGCCGGGCAAGCCAAGCAAATCGGGGGCGACGCTTCACCCAGATTGCGGGTGCGGTTCGCGCCTGAATGGCTCTCATTCTTGCCTTTCTTGTGGGGGGATTACTGGGTGGTTGACCTGGATGAGGCTTATGCCCTGGCTGCAGTGAGTGAGCCTGGCCGGGATTACCTCTGGATTTTGTCGCGCACACCCACGGTGGATTCCGTCCAGTATGAGGCACTTCTTTCGCGACTGGCCCATATGGGGTTGGATATCGGTAGACTGGAGAAATCGCCGCAACCCTTGGCCCACAGGAGCCCTTCATGAACCAAGCAGTCCTCACCGTTCTCATTGCCGGGCTGTTGCCCATTGTTTGCGCAGGCATTGCCAAATGGGGCGTCAAAGACTTCGACAACCGCCATCCAAGACAATGGTTGGCCACGCTGGAAGGGCGCCGCGCACGTGCCAATGCGGCGCAAGAGAACAGTTTTGAAGCCTTCCCCTTGTTTGCAGTGGGAGTCGCGCTGGCGCTGTTCCGAGAGGCCGATGCCCTTGCCGTGGCGCAGTGTGGCTGGTTCTTTGTGGCGATGCGCGTGGCTTACATCTATTGCTACGTCAGCGATCGCGCCAGCTTGCGATCGCTGGTCTGGTGCCTGGGCCTGGCAGCCGTGATTCGCCTCTATGTGCTGGCAATGTAAGCCGGTTCACAGAGGCAAAGCGATCACCACGCCAGCCTCTTCCACTGTTGCGCACACCGTCATGCCAGTTCGCAGTCCGCTTTTGGGGGGTGCAAAGCCCACCAACTGCTGACCGGTCAACATTTGAACCGACACCTCGCCACCCCTGGGGCTGCGGCTCATCCGGGTCACCTGGCCGTGCAGCAGGTTCAGGCCGTCCTGGGCCTTCAGATTCAAACCCATCTTCACGCCCGTGGCTTTGCATAGTGCCAGCGCGCGCATGCCTGGCCTGAGCCCCAGCAACTGAGCGCTTTCCTGTGTGATGCGCGAGGCCATAAGGCTGCCAGCACCCAGGTCTAACATCACCCTGACGGTGCCATCGATTTTGTGAAGGCTGTGAACGAGGCATGGCAAGTTGTTGCGCATGCTGGTGCGCAAGCCCAGGCTTCCCAGGTTCGGAAAATCTTGGGAGTCGGCGCCCGTGTGTTGCAGTTCAGCCAGAACAGCGGCGCGTGCCCGTACCAACTTTTCAGCGCCTTCGAGTACCCGCTGGCCAGCCGCCGTCAGTTGTGCGCCACCGCCACCGGTACCCCCCACGATTTTTTCAACCAGGGGTGTCCCCGCCAGATTGCTCAGGGTTTCAAGGGCTTGCCATGCCGCCTTGTAGCTGACCCCCGCGCTTCGCGCCGCTTCGGAAATGGAGCCGACTTCGCCCAAACGGCGCAAGATGTCTATGCGCTTGTCGGCGACTTCAGAGCCGAGGGCTTGTGTGAGATCGGGGGTGCGGGGCAGGGATGGCATGGCAGTCATGGGCTATTCATTTAAGGAATAGCGGTGGTACACTCGTTATTCTATTTCTGAATAGCGCTTAGGGCAATGATGAAAATAATTGCAGGCTGGCTGAGCGTCCTGATGCTCGCTGCTCCAACCCAGGCCGCCGAGGTCATGGCTGCGGTGGCTGCGAATTTCACGGCGCCCATGAAAATGCTGGCAAAGTCATTTGAACAAGACACCGGTCACAAATTGGTGCTGTCGTTTGGCTCGACAGGAAGTTTTTATGCGCAGATCAAGAATGGCGCGCCTTTCGATGTGCTGCTGGCAGCAGACAGCGACACGCCTTTGCGTCTGGAAAAAGATGGGCTAGGGGTGGCAGGCTCGCGCTTCACTTACGCTACCGGCCGATTGGTCCTTTGGAGTCCCAAAGCCGGGGTGGTGGACGATCAAGGGAGCGTCTTACGCAACGGGAAATTCCAGCGCCTTGCTATCGCGAACCCCAAGCTCGCGCCCTACGGGGCTGCCGCAATGCAGGTGCTGGCCAACTTGGGCCTGGAAGCTACCGTGCAGCCCAAACTTGTGCAAGGCGAGAACATCGCGCAGGCCTACCAGTTCACGGCCAGTGAAAACGCACAGATCGGCTTTGTGGCTTTGTCGCAAGTGTTCATGCAAGGCCATATCAGCCAGGGTTCCGCCTGGGTGGTGCCAGCCCATTTGCATGCGCCGCTGCAACAAGATGCCATCGTGCTGCGCAAAGGGCAAGACAACCCAGGTGCACAAGCCCTGAGGGTTTATTTGCAATCGGAAAAAGCCAGACGCACCCTCCAAACGTTTGGTTACGTCAAGTGAGTCAGGAATTCATGTCGGAACTTTTATCTCCCGAGGCCTTGTCAGCCATCGCGCTGACGCTGGAGTTGGCCGGCCTCACCACCGTGCTGCTTTTGCTGCTGGCAACGCCTTTGGCCTGGTGGCTGTCGCAGACTCGCTCGGCTTGGCGCGGCCCAATTGCCGCACTGGTCACACTGCCCCTGGTTTTGCCGCCGACGGTGCTGGGCTTTTACCTGCTGGTGGCCATGGGGCCCCATGGGCCTTTGGGGCAACTGACGCAAGCCCTGGGGTGGGGCGTTCTCTCTTTCACTTTCGGTGGCTTGTTGCTGGGCTCCATCGTTTACTCATTGCCTTTTGCGGTCCAACCGATACAGCATGCGTTTGAGGCCATGGGGCAGCGGCCCATGGAGGTGGCCGCAACGCTGAGAGCTTCCCCGTGGAATGCGTTCATTCATGTGGCATTGCCCCTGGCAAAGCCTGGCTGTGTGACGGCAGCGATTCTGAGCTTTGCGCACACCGTGGGCGAGTTTGGCGTGGTTTTGATGCTGGGCGGTAATATTCCAGGCAAGACCAGGGTGGTTTCGACCCAAATTTACGGCCATGTGGAAGCCATGGAATATGACCAAGCGCATGTGCTGGCAGGCGGCATGGTGCTTTTTTCATTTGCAGTGTTGTGGCTGCTTGCCCTGATGAAGCGCCGCCATGACCGGGTGCTGCCATGAACCAGGCCCCGCCGATCGATCTGCGCTTGCAGCTTGAGCGAGAAAATTTTTCTCTGGATGTGTCCATGACTTTGCCGGGCCAGGGGATCACGGTGCTGTTTGGCGCATCGGGCTGCGGCAAGACCACCGTCTTGCGTTGCATTGCGGGTCTGGAAAAACAGATGCGGGGGCGCATTCGCATCGGCGAAACGTTCTGGCACTGCGATGCTTCCAATATTCGGCTCGCGACGCACCAGCGTCCGATAGGCTATGTCTTTCAGGAAGCCAGTTTGTTTGAACACCTGAACGTTCAGCAGAACATTGAGTTTGGCTACAGACGCACAACTGGGGAACGCTCAAAACGTCATCTGGACGAGGTGGTGGCGCTTCTGGGCATTGGGCATTTGCTGGCGCGATCTGTCGCCACCTTGTCGGGCGGCGAGCGACAGCGCGTGGCCATGGCCCGGGCGTTGGCGGCGCGCCCGCAACTGCTGTTGCTGGATGAGCCCATGGCCGCCTTGGATCAAGGCAGAAAGCAGGATGTCTTTCCATGGCTGGAGCGGCTGCGGGATGAGGTGCGCATTCCCATGATCTATGTCACCCATTCCTTGGATGAATTGACCCGGCTTGGCGATCACTTGGTGGTTATGGACAATGGGCGGATCCGAGCCATGGGGCCTGTCGCCGAAACCCTGTCATCGCTGGACGTCCAGTGGGGCCAGAGCCAGGACAGCGGCGTACTGATCGCGGGGGAGGTCAGCCGACTGGAGCCCGTGTGGCACTTGGCCAAGGTGTCTTTCCCGAGCGCTCACTTGTGGGTGCGTGACAACGGCATGAAACTGGGTGACAAGGTCAGGCTGCGTGTGTTGGCACGCGATGTCAGCATCACTTTGCATGAGCCCTCGGGCACCAGCATTCAAAATCATTTGCAAGCCCAAATCATGGGCGCCGCCAACGACGACCACCCCTCACAGTTGCTGGTGCGCTTGCGCTGTGGGTCGCACTTCCTATTGGCTCGAATCACGCAGCGAGCCTGGCACACCCTGGGGCTGGAAGTTGGCCAAGTTGTCTGGGCGCAGTTGAAGGCGGTGTCCGTTTTGCATTGAAAACTTCTGCGGCCATTGGCCAGGCTGGGTCACGGGGCACAGCCTTGGCGTACATTTCAGGCATCACTTTTTGGAATCTTTTTATGCAAGGCCTCCGAATTCTCAAGCGCACGCGCCAGGTGCCGGACCACTTCATTCAAGCGTTTCGCGGTTTGCCTGTCGCCAACGTCAGCGATTGCATGGCCCGCATGACCGCCGCCGGCCCACGACTGCGGCCCATGCACAAAAAGGGCTACCTGATCGGCTCGGCCTTGACCGTCAAGTGTCGCCCCGGCGATAACCTCATGATTCACAAGGCGTTGACGATGGCGCAACAGGGCGATGTGATCGTGGTCGATGCCGGCGGTGACCTCACCAATGCCCTGTTTGGAGAAATCATGACGGCTACCGCGGTGGCCATCGGTGTCGCTGGCATTGTTTTGAATGGCGCGGTGCGCGATGCGCATGAGATTGGGCAAGGTGAGTTCCCGCTCTACGCGGCCGGGGTGACCCACCGTGGACCTTACAAGGACGGCCCTGGCGAGATCAATGTTCCCATCGCGATCGATGGCATGGTGATTGAGCCGGGCGACCTGATGCTGGGGGACGCCGATGGCCTGTTGTGCGTTCCTTACGACAGCCTGCAAACGGTGCTGGAGGCCACCTTGCAGAAGATGGATGCCGAGAAAAAAATGCTCGCTGACATAGCCGCTGGCAAGCTGGACACGGCTTGGATAGACGCCACGCTGCGACGCATCGGCTGCAACCCCGAGCCGCAATGAGGGAGCGCACATGAAAAAGAGAGTGGTGCGCGCAGACCTTTGGATCAACCCGGTGTTTGATGAGCGCCTGGCGCAAGAGCAAGACATCGACTTTCAGATTTTCCCCGTGCGCGGCAACCGCGACTTGGCGTTGAAAATGTTGTCACAGGCGCATGTTTACCAGGTGTCTGCTGCCAAAGACGAGTTGCCTCAGGAGTGGTTTGTCAGCGCCGACTTGATCGCCCAGTGCCCGCAACTCTTGTGTGTGTCGTCCACTGGCGCCGGCTATGACACGGTGGATGTGGCGGCATGCACCGCTGCGGGCATTGCGGTGGTGAACCAGGCAGGTGGCAACGCCGACTCTGTGGCAGAGCACACCCTGGCCCTGATGCTCAGCGTGTCTCGCCGAATGGTCGAAAGCGATAGACGCCTGCGGCGTGAGCAAGGCTTCACTCGCGAAGATGTCATGGGCCATGAAATCCGCGGCAAAACCATGGGCCTGGTAGGCATGGGCCACATTGGCACGCGCGTGGCCCGTTTGGCCCACGCGTTTGGCATGCAGGTGATTGCGGTCGATCCTTATCTGAGCGCTGCAGAAATCGGCCAGCGGGGCGCCCGCAGTGTGTCCATGCCTGAGTTGTTGGCGCAATCGGATGTGGTGTCGCTGCATTGCCCTCGAGACGCCTCGACCCTGAAGATGATGAACGCCGGCACTTTCGCGCAAATGAAAAAGGGCGCCTTGTTCATCAACACGGCGCGTGGCGGTTTGCATGACGAGCTTGCCTTGGCGCAGGCCCTGGCCTCGGGCCATTTGGCTGGTGCCGGCCTGGATGTCTGGGACCAAGAGCCGCCGCCTCTGGCGCATCCACTGCTCGCCATGGACAACGTGTTTGCAACTTTTCACACGGCAGGCGTCACGCACGAGGCGCGTCGCAATGTGGCGGCCATTGGCGCCGAGCAAATCATTCAATTGCTGTCGGGCCAGCGCCCGCCCCGCTGTGTGAACCCCGAAGTCTGGCCCACCTTCGAAAAGCGCCGCGACGCCTTGCTGCGTTAGCCATCCCTGCCGTTCAGCGCCAACTGCGCGCATCGGCTAGACTTCGGCTCCGTTTCCATCACATTTTGCAATCCATCATGACCAACCCCCGCAAGCCAGACCATCCCGTCAACCCGATGTTCATCAACCGCTGGTCGCCGCGTTCGCTGACCGGCGAGGCCCTGTCCCAAGAGGACCTGATGACCGTTTTGGAGGCCGCTCGCTGGGCGCCTTCGGCTTACAACGCGCAACCCTGGCGTTTCATTTATGCGCTGAAAGACGATGCCGGCTGGGCAGGCATTTTCGGCGCTGTCAACGAAGGCAATCAGAGCTGGGCGCACCGCGCTGGCGCCTTGGTGGTGGTGGCCTCTGCCAAGCAGGCGCTGTTCCCTGGCAAGACAGAGTTGACCGCCAACGCCTGGCACTCTTTTGATACAGGCTCTGCCTGGATGAGCATGGCCTTGCAAGCGGCGCAGTCCGGCTTGGTAGCCCATGCCCTGGCAGGCTTTGACCCGGTCAAATTGCGCGCTGCCATCCACTTGCCGGATGACTACGCCCTGGAGGCCGTGATCGTTCTGGGCAAACAAGGTGACAAGGCGCAATTGCCAGAAGCTTTGCAGCAGCGCGAAGCGCCGAATGCGCGTAAGCCTTTGTCCGACATCAGCTTCGCCGGCACCTTCAAGGCCTGAAGCGCCGACCTGGCGCCCGCCCCGCAGCCCTCACGTCTTGGCTTTTCGATGCCTGGGTGTCGAGGGCTTTTTCACGCCCGCATGCTCAAGCACCAGCAGGGTGTCGGCATAAGTCATGAAGCGCTGAAGGTAGGCCGGTGAGAGCTCGCGCAGCCATTCCAGAGAGCGCAACATCAGCATGTGCGAGTTGATGGGCCCGGCATTTTGAGGGGCTTGGCGCAAAGCCTGGGAGACATGCTTGTCCACACTCAAGGCGGACAAATTGTTTCTCAAAGCGCTCAAGGGGGCCGCACCCAAGCTGTGGGCTTGCAAGTCTTGCACCAGTGCCGTCAATGAAGACGCAGAGGGTGTCGGTGCGGCAAGACTCTTCACAAGCTGGCTGCGATTGGCTTGCTCGGCTTGTTCGAAGCGCGCAGTCAACTCGGCCAGTGCGTGGGTGAGTTTTTGTCGAACAATTTTTTGCACCTCCCCTTCCAGCTGGGGCAGGCGCGTGTTCAAGGCTTCCAGGTAGTGCATTCCCAAGGCATCCCAGCGGGCAGCGCCTGCCTTGCGCAGCGCCGCAAGGCTCTGGCTGATTTCATCGACGGGTGCCAGCTTGTCCATTCAGGGTTGTGCCTTGGCGGTTTGCGGGACCGGCGCCATTTCAACTCGCCGGTTCTGGCTGCGCGCGTTCTCGTCGGTGTTGGGCGTCACGGGCTGCTCTGAGCCAAAAGCCGCCGCAAAGACCAGGGAGGAGGGCATGCCTTCGTCAATCAAGGCCCGGGTGACGGTGAGTGCGCGTTGCGCGGACAATTCCCAGTTGTCTGCAAAAGGCTGGTTGCGGCCGCGAATTGACTGGTCGTCGGTGAAGCCGCTGACCATGAGCAACTCTTGACGCGAAGCCAGGTAACTTTTCAGCGGCGGCACCAGGCTCTTGAGGAGTTGGCGGCCCTCGGGTTGCAACTGTGCCGAGTTCAGAGAGAACAACACGCGGCCACTGATGCCGATGCGGCCGTTTTGCAGAGTGATGCGCCCGGAGGCGAGCGGGATGGCCAAGGCCTTCTCTAAGGTGATTCGCCGCTGCTCTTCAATCTGTCGCTTTTGAACTTCACTTTCCAGATGGGACGCCAGCTCCAGTTGCGAAGCCAGCGCGCCGACCAGCAAAAGCACAAAAGCCCCCAACAGGCCCGACATCAAGTCGCCAAACACGGTCCAGACCGGTGCGGTCTGCTCTACGCTGGTGTCACTGTGGTCCATGCCGTGCTTCTCTTAGGCTTGCGCCGCAGCAGGCTTGGGCAGCTTGCGCAACTCTTCAAAAATATCTTTGTGTGATGCGATGCTGAGGTCGATGACTTCACGCGCCTGTGCGACGTAATAGGCCAGTTGCTCGTCACTGCGCACCATGGATTGGTCGATGGCTTTCTCAATTCGCTGCATGTTGCCGATCAGTTTCTCATTGGCATCGCCGAAAGCTTTCACAGCGAACACCAGTGCCTCGCTGAGCGAGGCGACTTCGATGGCGCTGCCGTGAAGCTGTGCCGTGGTGCCTGACAGCTTTTCAGTTTGATGGGCCATGCGTTCTGCCAATTGCGTGCCCGCCTGGTCCAGCGCCACGGCAGAGGAGGCCACCAGAGCGTCAATCACGGCGCGCTGTTCGGTCGAGGCATGGTGAATGCTGTTCAGCAAGTCATTCAGCGTCTCCAGGATGCGGCTGCGTTCCTGCAGCAATTCGTTGTCGCGCGCAACGCTGTTGGAGACTTCTTTGCGCAATTGGCCGATGACTTCAGCGGCGGCACGGGGGGCCTCGGACGCGGTGTGAATCAGGCGGGTGATGGGCTCTTCGAGGGCGGTGCCCAGCGTGGTCAAATGGCTGGCCAATGCGGCTTGAAGCTCTGCCAGGCGGGCCACGGCCGCTTGACCTCGCTGAGCCTCTTCTTCGCGCAGCGCGCTCAGTTCAGTTCGCAGCAAGCCGGCCATCTGGTCCAGGCGTTCGCCCTGCTGTGCTGCCCACTGGCTTTCGGTCTCCATGCGGGTTTGGATCAGGGCCTCTGAAGCGCCCAGGAGGCGGCTGGTTTCTGCCAGTAATTGTCGGGCCTGGGCTTGCGCTTGCTCGGAAAGGTTTTGAGCTGTTTGTTGCAATGTTCCTGCCATGTCGGTGAGCGAGGTTTGCCAGGTTTGCAGTCGCTGGTCTTCGCGGCTCGCTTGCGCCTGCTGATGCGCAGCATGTGCTTCACGCACCTGCGCAACCAGCACTTGTGAGCGCTGGTCCACTGTTTCTGAAAAGCGGGTCAGTGATTCGCTGACCTGGGCGACCCATGCGACTTGGCTTTTTTCTTGTTGGCCAAGTGCACTGTCCCATGTGCTGACCAGGCGTTCATGCAGGCCTTGTGCCTCGCGTGACATACCAGCCAGCGCGCTTTCCAGGGCCGGCAGCATGCTCTCGCCAGCCACTTTTGCGCTGTGTTGCAGGCTGTCTTTCAGCGATTGATCGACTGCAGTGGCCAAACCGGCGTAGGCCACTTTGACTTCGCTGTGAAAACTTTCCTGGTTGCTCAGCAAGCGATCGCTGAGTTGCTGGCTCATTCGCTCCATCTGGGTCATCATGTCTTCGAGCTTTTCAACCACTTGCGGCAAGGCTTGAGACTGAAGTTGCAAGGCCTTGAAGGTTTCTTGCCGTTGGTAGCTGAGCGAAAACGTGCGCAAATGGGTCGCAATCAAGGTGTCTAGCTGGTGCGCGGCTTGCATTCTCTCGCGCCGAGAAAAGGCTGACATCAGTCCCAATGCAGCAGACGTGGCCACACCTGCCACCGAGGTGCCGAAGGCCAAGCCCAGCCCTTTGATCGGCTCGGAAAAAGCCGAACGAATGGCCTGGATGCTGCTGGTCCCTTCCAGTGCAAAGACAGCGCCATTGAGTGTGACCACCATGCCTAAAAAGGTGCCCAACATGCCCAGCATGACCAACAATCCGACCAGGTAAGGCGTGAGCGCAGGGCCCGGTAAACCCACGCGCTCGCCCTGTACTCTCAAGCGGACACTGTTTTGCAGTGAGGCGGGCACGCCTTCTAGCCACGCTTCAAGCAGCGTGACAGGCGCAGTCACGCTTTGCAAGGCTGTGCTCAGTTGGCCCGTGGCTTGCCGGTATTGACGCAACTCTTGCGTGCCATAGGCATACACCAAACCAATCAGCAAGGTCACCAAGAGCGCCAATGGGTTGCTGAACCAGAAACCGTAACAGACCCAGGCAACGGCCAGGGCACCTGCTGAAAAAGCGAGGCTGAACCAATGTTTATTCATGGCGATTTTTCATTTCATCGTTGTAGGCTTCGATCAAGCCCATGGCGGGTTGCAGTCGCACGTCAAGTTCAGACAGCAATGCCGATTGCAGCGTGGCGCCGAAAGCGCGCAACCAGTGGGGCGGATCATCTTGTGCATGCTCTTTCAGCAACTGCTTGAAATGCTTTTCAAGCAAAGCGGGCACGGTTGAAAACAATTTGCTTTCACGTTCACTGAGCATGTGCTCAAAGGCGGCATCCAATGCTGCCAATTTTTGCAAGCCGGGCGACACGCCACTCAAAAGGCCGCGGATTTTGCTGCGCAGCTGCCGCAGTTGCAGTTCCATTTCGCGCTGGCGCGCCAGATGGTGGCGGCGATAGGGTTCGTAGGCCGTTGCTGGTTTGAGCGACAAGTCCAGACCGGGCAGGGGCAACTGAATCGAGGCTGTCAGCACCGAGCGACGCCTTGCCAGCTCTGCTTGGAGGACTTCTTGAAGTGCTTCAGGTTGTCGCGTCCTGCGATGGCTGGCTGACGCGCTGTGGACGCCATGCAAGGTGATGGCGTTGCGAAAATCCAGCCACGCACCCAATTTCTCTGCAAAGTCCGCGCTCGCGTCTGTGCCGTCCACCACGTCTAGGTCGACCAGCAGTCGTGTCAGGCTTGAGCGGTAAATGGGGGCACGCGCCAGAGTTCGCGTCATACGGGTGTGGTCAACGGAAACGAATCAGATCCAGGGGGAGGCTGGGCAAGCGCCGGGGAGGCGCGGAAAAGACCAGGCCAAGACGTTCTTGGCGTTGCATCATGCAGATTGCACTGACACGCCCGATTTTACCGCCCCAGAATCATCTCGGAGAATTTACGGATAGACTGCTCTCAAAAAGCAAGGAGACAAGCATGATGACGTCAGCATACAGACGAATTGCCCCCCTGGGGCTGCCCCTGATTTTGGCCACGCTGGGAGGCTGTGCGGGTCTGGGCCAGGGGACCTCGCCGGTGGCACTGGGAGCCGACCCTGGCGCGGCTTGCGCTGCCTTGTCCGCGCCAGTGCCGGCATCCACCATGGGACTGCCCACCCGGGGTGCGACCATCGACTCAGCGACCTGGGTCGAGGCCACCCCCCTGAAAGTGGCAGAGCGAGCGCCGACTCCGGCGGCCAGGGTCAGTCCCGCAACGCCAGCACACTGCCGCGTGCTCGGACGCATTGCCCCGGTGAATGCCAAGTCACCGCCCATCTTGTTTCAAGTGAATTTGCCCCTGCAGTGGAACGGTCGATCGGTGCAGTATGGCGGAGGCGGCTTCAACGGCACTTTGACGAATGCCTTGGGCTTGTTGCCCGGCCAGCGACTGGACACGCCTTCGCCACTGGCGCAAGGCTTTGTCACCGTGGGCACAGACTCAGGCCACCAGTCAGGGCCGCAAGACATTCCTCAAGCTTTCGCTTTGGACGATGAAGCCTTGGTGAATTTTGCGCATGCGTCCTACAAAAAAGTACGCGATGTGTCGGTGGCCTTGACCCAGCGTGCATTTGGCCGCAAGCCCGACAAAATGTATTTCATGGGAAGCTCTGAAGGCGGCCGCGAAGGCTTGGTCATGGCGCAGCGCTATCCGGACGCCTTTGACGGCATTTTTTCCAGGGTACCGGTGGTGTCCTGGACGGGATTGCAACATGCGGGACTGCGTGACGGGCTGGCACTGCAGGCGGGCGGCTGGTTGAACGCCGCGCAGATGCAGCGGGTACACGACGCGGTCTTGCAAGCCTGCGACGCAGCCGATGGCCTGCGTGACGGGTTGGTGGCCAACCCTGTCGGATGTCGCCAACGCTTTGATGTTGCGACGCTTCGCTGTCAGGCGGCGCCAAACGACAGTTGCCTGACCGACGCGCAAATCAATGCGGTGAAGACCTTGCATTCGCCATTGCGGTTTGACTTTGACCTGGCCCATCAGGTCAGGGAGTATCCGGGCCGAGGCCCCAGCGGCGAGGCCTTGCCCTCGTTTGGCCCCACGGGTGGATGGAAAGCTTGGTGGCTCGGGTCTGCGCCCCCCAGCATGCCACCCTCGCCCTCGAACGGCATCGGTTGGGTGTTTGGTGCCGGCGCCATCCAGTATTTCTATGCGCGCGACCCGAAGTTTGACCTGACACGCTATTCGCCACAGGACCATGCGGCGCGCATTCGCGAGGTGTCCGAACTGATGGACGCCACCCAACCCGACCTGTCTGCCTTCCGCGCGCGGGGTGGCAAATTGGTGATGCTGGAATACATGGCCGACTATGCCCAAAGCCCGTATGCAGGCATTCGCTATTTCGAGTCGGTTCAAGCCAAGATGGGCCAAGACGTCACCCAGGCCTTTGCTCGGCTTTACACCGCGCCTGGCGTGGACCATGTTGGCAGCGGTGCCCCTGCCTTTGTGGACATGTTGCCAGTGTTGACAGCGTGGGTTGAGCAGGGCAAGGCCCCTGGCCTGTTGCAAGTTGTTGAGCAAGAAGTACAAGCCCCATTTCCTGTCAAGCGATCGTTGCCTTTGTGTCAATGGCCCCAGTGGCCCCGTTACAAGACTGGCGAGGTATCGCAAGCAGGTAGTTTTGAGTGCGCGCGCGATTGACGCTGCCCCGGGTTTTTACCTAAGGCGTTCAGAGGGCCCAGCCTGCAAACTTTGCGCTGAAACCAAAGGGGCAAGGTTATGGGGACTGTGAAAAGGGGTGATCGACACGCGAGCCGCTGGCTGATGGGCGGCTTGGGGGCGGCCCTATCGGCTTCGGTGTTGGCCCAAGCAACGCCCCCCTTGGCAGCTGAAACGCTGGGAACGAGCAGCCTCGATCCGGCATTGCAGGCGCGTGTTTACGTGGCGGATGTCGCGATCAGTCATATTTCAGATGGGCGCATACGCGTCTTCGATGCCTTGCAAGGCAAGTTTCTGGGCATGGTTTCGACGGCCTATGCGGGTAATTTCACGGTCAACCCGCAGGCCAAAGAACTCTATGTGGCCACCACCCACCTGAGTCGCAGCACCCGTGGCGAGCGGACCGATGTGCTGGAGGTTCATGGCACCGACAGCCTGGACTTCAAATACGAAGTGATCTTGCCACCCAAGCGTGCGCAGGCTCTGAATTACCGCGGTTTGGTCAGAGCCAACAGCAATGGCCAGTGGGTGCTGGTGCAAAACGCGACGCCAGCAACGTCCATCACTGTGGTCGATTTGTTGCAACGCAAGGTGCTGACCGAAGTTTCTACGCCCGGATGTTGGGGCGTGTTGCCAGCGGCGACACATCCCATGCGGTTCTCCATGTTGTGTGGCGATGGCAAAGTGGCAACGGTCACGCTCAACGAGCAAGGCCAGGTCACAGAGCGACAAGTCAGCGAAAAGCTGTTTGACCCGGATGAAGACGCATGGTTTCACCATGCCGAGCAAATTCAGGATCGTTATTGGTTTTTGTCTTTCAAAGGGGTCATGACCGAGCTGGATTTGGGTGGTCCTGTGGCCATCAAACGCCAGGCTTGGCGCTTGGTTGACGCTGGGTCGCAGGCCAAAGGCTGGCGTCCTGGCGGCTATCAAAATTTTGCCGTTCACCCCGATGGCAAGCGCGCTGTGTTGGCCATGCACAGCCAGGGTGGCGAAGGCTCTCACAAGCGACCCGCCCAGGCGCTTTGGACCGTTGACCTCACCAACGGCAAGCGCCTGAGCAGTGTCCCGGGTCACAGTGTGATTGCGCTGTCTTTCTCCCGTTCGGGCGAACGCTTGCACGCCATCGATGGCGAGAAGGGCGGCATGTTTGTCTGGAAATGGCAAGGGGCCCGCCCAGGCAAAACGCTCAGTCAGGTGGCCAAAGCAGGAGAGGCATCCATGCATCTGGAATCGCATGACTGAGATCTCGCTTTCCCCTTTTCTGTCCTTGTGTCTGAGCGGTGCGCTGATGTGGCTCTTTGTACATGCCGCCTACAGCAAGTTGAGCGATCGCTTTTTGTTTGAGCATCAACTGGCAGGTTATGGCGTGCCTCAACTGCTGCTTCCCATCCTGGCTTGGGGGATTGCGCTGTCCGAGGCGCTTACCGGCGTTTTGCTGATGAGCCCTTGGCGTGCGTTCGGTGCGTTGGCTGCAGGCTCGTTGTTGCTGATCTATGCCCTGGCCATGGCATGGCAGCAACTGAATGGACGCCTTGTGGACTGCGGCTGTGGCGGCTCTCAAAGCCTGCCTGTGTCGTGGGGGTTGGTGCTGCGAAACCTTGCCCTGGCCTGCGGGTCTTTTCTGTTGCTGCTGCCCGTCTCGGCTGGCGAGTTAGGCCGCCTGGATGCGGTGTTGGCGGTATTTGCGGTTTTGTTGGGCGGGGTGCTTTACGCTGCCATTCACCAAGTGTTGCGAGGGAGAACTTCATGGATTCATTGACAGTGTCTGTCATCCTGCTGTGGGTGGCGGTCATCGTCCTGGCAATTTTGGTGTGGGCCCTGTCGCGCCAGGTCGGGGTGTTGTTCGAGCGCGTGGCGCCCATGGGAGCCTTGGTGACCGATGCGGGGCCCGCTGTGGGTGCCGAGAGTGAAGTCTTTCAGCTCACGGGCATTCAATCCGAAACCGTTCAGATCGGTGGCCACCAGGCGTTGTCGCAAATGGTGTTCTTCCTTTCGCCGACCTGCCCCGTTTGCAAAAAATTGCTGCCCGTCTTGAAGGCCGTGCGCGGCTCGGAGAAAGCACAACTTCAGGTGGTGTTGGCCAGTGATGGCGAAGCTGCCGAGCATTTGCAGTTCATTCAACAACAAGGCCTGGGCGATTTTCCCTACGTGCTCTCGCAGCCGCTTGGCATGGCTTACCGGGTGTCGCGCTTGCCCTATGCGGTCTTGCTGAACCGGCAAGGTGTCGTGGTGGCCAAGGGTCTGGTGAATTCTCGTGAGCAACTTGACAGCCTGTTGAACGCGCAAGACATGAACACCCCCACGATTCAGCACTATCTGAACGGCTCCCCGGCTTGAAGGAACAATCATGAAATGGTTTACACGTTTGTTGGACAGGCAAGCCGAAAAAGCCGTGCGGCAGGTTGCGCACACCCAGGGCCGCCGCAGTTTGATTGGCAAGCTGGGCGTGGCGTTGGTGGGGGGCGCCGTGCTGCCCATGTTGCCGTTCGATCGCAGTGGCCAGTTCATGTCGGCCCAGGCGGCACCTGCTGCCAAGGCCAAAGACCCGCGCCTGGACCCCACCCAGTGCGAATACTGGCGTTACTGCGCCTTTGATGGCTATCTGTGCACCTGTTGCGGTGGTTCGTTGACCCAATGCCCACCTGGCACCGAGGCTTCCAAGGTCAGCTGGGTGGGCACTTGCCTGAACCCTCAGGACGGCCGCCAGTACCTGGTGTCTTACAACGACTGTTGTGGCAAGGGCTCCTGTGGCGAATGCCTGTGCAACAACAACGAGCGTGAGCGGCCGGGCTATCGGCTGGGAGTTCACAACGACATCAACTGGTGCATGGCCAACACCAGTCCGATGTTTCATTGCACCACGTCCATCATTGTGGGGTTGGCATGAAGCTTTGCCTCGTGGGGCGGCTGCTGGCGGCCGGGTGGCTGCTGGCAGCGAGTTTTGCTGCGTGGTCGCAAGGCGACAAGGTTTATGCACAACATTGCAGTGCATGCCATCAGCCCGATGGCAGCGGCACCGTGGGATTGGCGCCGGCGCTCAAGGGCGAGCATTGGCAAAAACTGTCGCAAGACAGAACCTACCTTCCGCTTGTGGTTTTGAAAGGCTTGGCAGGGCGCATCACCGTCAACGCACAGAACTTCGTGGGAAGCATGCCGCCCTGGGCGGAACAAATCAGCGACGCAGACATGGCTGAGTTGCTGAACCATGTTCAAGCCTTGCAGGGTTTCGCACAGGGGGCACCTTACCGTGCAGAAGAAGTCGCCGCCCTGCGCGCCAATCCGGGCAGCCCGATGAGCTCTCTTCAGCTGCGTCAGCGTATTCTGGGAGCCAGGTAATTGAAGTGGCTGGCAGCCTTGTGGAGCATAGGCTGTGCCGCTTGCCTCATGACATCGCAGGCAGGTACCTTGGGCACCATGGCACCCATACGCTCGCAAGCGGAGTCCAAAGCCAAGACCCACTCAGCGCGCAGTGCCTACATCTTGCATTGCGCCGGCTGTCACGGCATGGACGGGCGGGGCGTCAGCCAGGCCCAAGTGCCAGACCTGCGAGCGATGGCCGATTTTTTGAAAGTGCCTGGGGGGCGTGAGTTCTTGATCAAGGTTCCGGGGGTGATGGGGTCTGCGTTGTCCGATGCCGAAATAGCCGAGGTGACCAACTGGATGCTCATTGATGGCATTGGCCGCTCACCCCCAGGGCGTTTTCAGCCTTACACCGAAAAAGAAGTCCAAGAGGCCAGACGCTCCCCGCTGGTGGATGTCATGCAATCGCGGCAGGCTCTGATCAACCTGATGCGAGACTCATCGGCTGAGGCGGCACTCTCAAAGTAACTGGGGATTGCAGGTGACGCAAACGACCCCGGGAGTCAGCGCCTGGTCAGCTCCATCCGTTCAGATTGGCAGACTTCAGGGTGAAGCCCGCGAGTCAATACAATGGCCGGTGTTTCGCTGCCTGAGCGGATAAAATAGAGTACTTTCGTACAGTCACTAACAAGAAAGAAGACATTCATGGCCTCTGACAAGTCAAAAATCATTTACACGCTGACCGATGAAGCTCCATTGCTGGCGACACATGCATTTTTGCCGATCATTCGAACCTTCGCTGCGCCCGCCGGCATCCATGTGGAAGAGAGCGACATCTCTGTGGCAGGCCGCATTCTGGGCGAGTTTCCCGAGTTCCTGACTGCGGAACAAAAGGTTCCCGACAACCTGTCAGAACTGGGCCGACTGACGCTCAAGCCCGACACCAACATCATCAAGTTGCCCAACATCAGCGCTTCCCAGAACCAGTTGGTGGCAGCCATTCGCGAACTGCGCTCCAAGGGTTATATGGTGCCCGAGTTCCCCGAGAACCCCAAGACCGACGAAGAAAAAGCCATTCGCGCCCGCTACGGCAAATGCCTGGGCTCGGCTGTGAACCCGGTGCTGCGTGAAGGCAACTCTGACCGCCGCGCGCCGCTGGCCGTGAAGAACTATGCACGCAAGAACCCGCACAGCATGGCCGACTGGAGTCAGGCCTCGCGCAGCCACGTGTCGCACATGCACCATGGCGACTTCTACCATGGCGAGAAGTCGATGACCATTGACAAGGCACGTGATGTCAAGATGGAGCTGGTCACCAGCAGCGGTAAAACTGTGGTGCTCAAGCCCAAGGTTTCCTTGCTGCAAGGCGAGATCATCGACAGCATGTTCATGAGCAAGAAGGCGCTGTGCGAGTTCTATGAAAAAGAAATTGAAGACGCGCACAAAACCGGCGTGATGTTCTCACTGCACGTCAAGGCCACCATGATGAAGGTGTCGCACCCCATCGTGTTCGGCCACTGCGTCAAGATTTTCTACAAAGACGCGTTTGCCAAGCACGGCAAGCTGTTCGACGAGTTGGGCGTGAACGTGAACAACGGCATGGCCAACCTGTACGACAAAATCGCCACGCTGCCCCAGTCCAAGCAAGAAGAAATCAAGCGCGACTTGCACGCTTGCCACGAGCACCGCCCCGAACTGGCCATGGTGGACTCGGCCAAGGGCATCACCAACTTCCATTCGCCCAACGACGTCATTGTGGACGCCTCCATGCCCGCCATGATTCGCAACGGCGGCAAGATGTGGGGCGCCGATGGCCGCCTGAAAGACGTC
Source organism: Limnohabitans sp. (assembly GCA_018882835.1). GTDB lineage: Bacteria > Pseudomonadota > Gammaproteobacteria > Burkholderiales > Burkholderiaceae_C > Limnohabitans. The sequence continues at coordinate 24,312 of VERE01000013.1, read as the reverse complement.
AAGGCGGTGATGCCGGAGAGCACCTTTGCCCGCATCTACCAAGAGATGATCAACTTCTGCAAATGGCATGGCAACTTCGATCCCAAGACCATGGGCACGGTGCCCAACGTGGGCTTGATGGCCCAGCAGGCAGAAGAGTATGGCTCGCACGACAAGACCTTTGAAATCGCCGAGGCTGGCGTGGCCAACATCGTGGACATCGCCACCGGTGAAGTGCTGCTGAGCCAGAATGTGGAAGAGGGCGACATCTGGCGCATGTGCCAGGTCAAGGACGCTGCCATTCGCGACTGGGTCAAGCTGGCCGTCAACCGTGCCCGCAATTCCGGCATGACCGCCGTGTTCTGGCTGGACCCGTACCGTCCCCACGAGAACGAGTTGATCAAGAAGGTCAACACCTATCTCAAAGAGCATGACACCCAGGGCCTGGACATTCAAGTGATGTCCCAGGTTCGCGCCATGCGCTTCACCCTGGAGCGTGTGGTTCGCGGTTTGGACACCATTTCGGTCACCGGCAACATTTTGCGCGACTACCTCACCGACCTGTTCCCCATCATGGAGCTGGGCACCAGCGCCAAGATGTTGTCCATCGTGCCCCTGATGGCGGGCGGTGGCATGTACGAGACGGGCGCTGGCGGCTCCGCCCCCAAGCACGTGCAGCAGTTGGTGGAGGAAAACCACTTGCGTTGGGACTCGCTGGGAGAGTTCATGGCCCTGGCCGTGTCGATCGAAGACCTGGGTATCAAGACCGGCAATGAGAAAGCCAAATTGCTCGCGAAAACTCTGGATGCGGCAACAGGCCAGCTGCTGGACCACAGCAAGAGCCCTTCGCCCAAGACCGGCGAGTTGGACAACCGTGGCAGCCAGTTCTATCTGGCGATGTACTGGGCCCAGGAACTGGCCGCGCAGACGCAAGACAAAGAGCTGCAGGCGCATTTCGCCAAGGTGGCCAAGGCGCTGACGGACAACGAGCAGAAGATCGTCGATGAGCTGCGCGCAGTGCAAGGCAAGCCGGCCGACATCGGCGGCTATTACATTCTGGACAAGCAGAAGGTCACTGCTGTGATGCGTCCCAGCGCCACGCTGAACGCCATCATTGACGCTGCCCACTGAGACTGCGGCGCGCACAAAAAAACCGGCCTAGGCCGGTTTTTTTGTAGGTGAAACACCCGCCGATCAGTAGCGGCTGCGCTCGCCTCGGTAGCCACCGCCACCACCGCCGTTGCCATAGCCCGTGCCGGGCTCCTTGGGGCGTGAAATGTTCACGACGATGGAGCGACCGCCCACCGACATGCCATTCAGGCCTTTGATGGCGGCTTCCGCTTCTTCGGGCGAGGACATTTCGACAAAGCCGAAACCCTTGGAGCGCCCGGTGTCGCGGTCCATCATGACTTTGGCCGACTGTACGCCGCCAAATTCAGAGAAATTTTGACGCAGGCTAGCGTCGTCAATGGAATAGGGCAGGTTGCCCACGTAAATTTTGCTGCTCATGTCAGAGCCTTTCAGAGAAAGCGCACAGCCTGTCAACCAGTCTGATGCGCAGGGAGAAGCGGTTTCTTGGAAGATCCCGCGAGAAAAGTGCCAACCCCAACGGGATCAGCACATGGGGTTGGCGTCGGCGCTGGTGTGCGCCCAGCCTTGTCTGATGGCATAAAGACGCGCGTCTTCGCGCGTTTTGAAGCTCGGGTTGAATCGGTAAATGCGGTGGTGCGAGCTCGCGCCGCGCCCACTGCTGATGGTGATCGAAGCGCGGAAGTCACCGCTGTCGGTCTGCTGTGTCGAGGGCGAAACGACGTATTTGCCCATAGGGATGGAAATATCGGAAACAGAAGTCATGAAAAGGTGCAAGCATTGAAATCGGCTTGCAGAGAGCGAAGATAAATCGGTTGTCTGGTGCTCAGCAGAACAACGTGGGCGACGGGTGTCGGCAGTGCCTAAAGATTGAAAGCACTTGGAGGAGTATAGCCGCTTTTGATGAAAACGCATGCTTTTTTCTAAAAGGCTGAATTCGCGGGACAATCACGCTATGAAAACGGCTCTTTCTGTGAACCTCAACAAAGTGGCTTTGGTGCGCAACACGCGCCACCTGGGTATTCCAAGCGTCACGCGCGCAGCGCAGTTGTGCCTGGCGGCTGGTGCGCAAGGCATCACCGTGCACCCTCGGCCGGACGCCCGACACATTCGCGCCGAAGATGTGCATGCGCTGCACGACCTGTTGCAGCAATGGCCCGATCGCGAGTTCAACATTGAAGGCAACCCGTTCCACAACTTGATGGACTTTGTGCTGGCGCTCAAGCCGCACCAAGCCACGTTTGTGCCTGACGGCGAGGGGCAGTTCACCAGCGATCACGGCTGGCGCTTTCCCGACGACGCTGAGCGTTTGCGCCCCTTGATAGCGCAAGCCAAGGCTGCAGGTGTTCGCGTCAGCTTGTTCATGGACCCCGAGCCTTCACAAATGGCTGCGGCCCGGGACGTGGGTGCCGACCGGGTCGAGCTGTACACCGAGCCCTATGCGCAAGCCCATGGCACGCCACAGCAAGCGCAAGTGCTGGCGCAGTACCGTGACAGCGCCCAAGCCGCGCTGGACGTGGGGTTGGAGGTGAATGCAGGCCACGACTTGAACCGTTTGAATCTGCAAGATTTCTTGCGAGGCGTTAAAGGCGTCAAGGAGGTGTCGATCGGACACGCCCTGATCGCCGATGCGCTCGAGATGGGCTATGCGCAAACCATCCAGGCCTATCTGGCCTGCATGCCCACTGACGCCTCATGATTTACGGCATCGGCACCGACATCTGTGACATCCGCCGCATCCGTGCGTCGCTGGAGCGGCATGGCGAGCGTTTCGCTGAAAAAATTTTGTCAGAGGCCGAACTCACCACCTGGCGACAGCGCAGTGCGCGCTGGCCCGAGCGCGGCGTGCGTTATCTGGCGACACGGTTCTCTGCCAAAGAGGCTTTCAGCAAAGCCATTGGCATGGGCATGCGCATGCCCATGACCTGGCGCTTGTGCGAGATTGCCAAGCATCCCACGGGTGAGCCCTACGTGGTGTTGCATGGCGTGCTCAAAGCCTGGTGTGAAGAGCGCGGCTTGGTCGCACGCGTCAGCGTGACCGACGAAACCGATTACGCCGCCAGCTTTGTGGTGGTCGAGCAGCGCGATAAACTCGCTGCATGACCCATCACGCACCGCTTATTCTTGACATTGCTGGCACCTCACTCACGGCGCTGGACCGGCGCCGCTTGGCCCATCCGCTGACTGGCGGCATCATTTTGTTTTCCCGCAATTGGGAAAATCGCTCGCAACTCACGGCCCTGTGCCAGTCCATCAAGCGCGTGCGCCAGGACTTGCTGATTTGCGTGGACCATGAAGGTGGTCGCGTGCAGCGTTTTCGTTCGGATGGCATGACCCATTTGCCCCCCATGCGCAGCCTGGGGAGGCAATGGATGCAACCCGATGCGGGGCCCGAAGGCCGTGCTGCCTTGAACGCCATGCGCTCGGCCACCGCTTGCGGCTTTGTGTTGGCATCCGAGTTGCGCGCCTGCGGGGTTGACTTCAGTTTCACGCCGGTGCTGGACCTGGACCACGGAGAAAGCGGTGTCATTGGCGACCGCGCTTTTCACCGTGACCCTCGCATCGTCAGTGCCCTCGCGCGATGCCTCATTCAGGGCCTGTTGCAAGCGGGCATGGCCAACTGCGGCAAACACTTTCCCGGGCATGGGTTTGTCAAAGCCGATTCGCACACCGAAATTCCGGTGGACAAACGCACTCTCAAAGCCATCCTGGCCGACGATGCCTTCCCCTACGAAGGTTTGCAAAACACCTTGACCAGCATCATGCCCGCGCATGTGATTTACCCCAAGGTCGATGCCTTGCCGGCGGGTTTTTCGCAGCGATGGCTGCAAGACATCTTGCGTCACCAACTGGGCTTTGATGGCGCCATTTTTTCGGACGATCTGTCCATGGAAGGCGCCCGCCGCTTGAATGGCCAGGTAGTGTCCTACACCGAGGCTGCGGTGGCCGCCTTGAATGCTGGCTGTGATTTGGTGTTGCTGTGCAACCAAAGTTTGCCCACCAGTGAAGGCCAGGGGCGTGCCGTGGATGACTTGCTGCAAGGCCTGTCGGAAACCTTGCTCAAGGGCCGCTGGCAAGCCAGTGAGGCCAGCGAGCACCGTCGCCTGGCCTTGTTGCCGCGCGCACCCAGCCCCCGTTGGGACGATTTGATGACCGATCCTGCCTATTTGCAGGCTCTTTCGCTGATTCCTTGAGGCTTTTCATGCCGAGCCGCCCATAAGCGGTTAGACTGGACAGCTTAGCTCCCGGTCATGCGATCGCGTTGCGCCAACCTAGGATGTCTTGTGGCGACCAAATCTGGAAAAAACCAAGTGGACGAGAGCGGATTGCGCTTTACCAGCCGCGAGAACGGTTCGCCCTTCATCGGCATGGGCAAGGTCGGCGAGACCATGTCCTGTATCAAATGTGGTTTGCACAAGCCCCGTCGCCTGGGCAGTCAGCGGCGTTTTGCCGGCACCCTGGCGTTCTTCTGCTTCGAATGCAAGCCGCCGCAGCCGACCCCCGCGCCCGAAGCAGCCAAGTGAACCGGGCTCCCTTTATTTTTCAACTTCCCTGACCATGGCCACACCGAATTACAACTACGAAAAGCGCCAACGCGAACTGGCGAAGAAAAAGAAAAAAGAAGAAAAGCTGAAAGAGCGCGAAGCGCGCAAGAACCAGCCCGGCGGTACGGATGCACAAGGCGCGCCGGACGATGACTCGGCAGAGCCTGTGCAAGCCACGCCCAACCCCTGACAACGTCTTCGTCCCATCTGGGCCACAGCAACCCCTCACTCAAGAAACATCGCCGCGTTGCGCGCGCGTCGAGGGGCACTGTGAAGGGGTTTAAGCTTCGCGGCGCAAGGCTGGGAAGAGGATGACGTCGCGGATGCTGGGGCTGTCGGTCAGCAGCATCATCAATCGGTCAATGCCGATCCCGCAACCGCCCGTAGGCGGCATGCCATATTCCAGCGCGCGCACAAAATCGTGGTCGTAGTACATGGCTTCGTCATCGCCGCTGTCTTTCGCCGCCACCTGTGCCTGGAAGCGCGCGGCCTGGTCTTCGGCGTCGTTGAGCTCGCTGAAGCCGTTGCCGAACTCGCGCCCGGTGATGTACAGCTCAAAGCGCTCGGTCACTTCCGGTCGCGTGTCGCTGGCGCGCGCCAGCGGTGAAATTTCCACCGGGTGCTCGCAAATGAAGGTGGGCTGCCACAGTTTTTCTTCCACCGTCTCTTCGAAATACATCACCTGCAAACTGGCCAGGCTGCGTTGCGAGAGCTTGTCTTTTTCTTCGTTGAGACCCAGCTTCTTGAGAGCTTGGGTCAGCCAGGCGGCATCGTCCACATGCGAGCCCGCTTCGGTGTATTTCTGAATGGCTTCGCGGATGGTCAGGCGCTGGAAGGGTTGGCTCAGGTCCACTGGCTTGCCACCGTAGGTCAGCAACAGCGTGCCCACGGCTTTTTCGGCTGCATCGCGTACCAGGTTTTCGGTGAACTGCATCAGGTCCTGGTAGTTCCAGTAGGCCGCGTAGAACTCCATCATGGTGAACTCGGGGTTGTGGCGCACCGAGATGCCTTCGTTGCGGAAGTTGCGGTTGATTTCAAACACCCGCTCGAAGCCGCCCACGATCAGACGTTTGAGGTACAGCTCGGGCGCGATGCGCAAGAACATTTCCTGGTCCAGCGCGTTGTGGTGGGTGATGAAGGGCTTGGCATTGGCGCCGCCCGGAATCGGGTGCAGCATGGGCGTTTCGACTTCCAAAAAGCCGTGCTGCACCATGAACTCGCGGATGCCGCTGACCGCTTTGCTGCGCGCGATGAAACGCTTGCGTGCTGCTTCGTCGGTCATCAAGTCGATGTAACGCTGCCGGTATTTGACTTCCTGGTCGTTGATGCCATGGAACTTGTCGGGCATGGGGCGCAGGCTCTTGGTGAGCAGGCGCACTTGGGTGGCGTGAATCGACAGCTCGCCGGTGCGGGTCTTGAACAGCTTGCCTTCGGCTGCCACGATGTCGCCCAGGTCCCAGTGCTTGAAGTCGTTGTAAACGCTTTCGCTGACGTCGTCACGCGTCACATAAATCTGGATGCGGCCGGTGCTGTCTTGCAAGGTGGCAAAGCTGGCCTTGCCCATCACGCGCTTGAGCATCATGCGGCCGGCAACGCGGGCCAGTTGGCCTTCTTCTACCAGGTGCTCGGGTGTTTTCTGACCATGCGTGTCATGCAGCGTGGCAGCATGGTGCGCTGGCTTGAAATCGTTGGGGAAGGCCACACCCAGCCCCTGCTGCTGGCGCTCGCGCAGCACCTTGAGCTTGTCGCGGCGCTCGGCGATCAGTTGGTTTTCGTCTTGAACGGGGGCTTCGGAGGCGGGGTGTTGGGCGTCGGTCATGGGAGGGGTCAGATCACCGCGTCAGCGGGTTGGCGTTGCAGCATGGCCAGCAGGTTGGCCACGGTCTTGCGCAGGTCTCGGCGGTCGCAAATCATGTCGATCGCGCCCTTTTGTTGCAGGAATTCGGCGCGCTGGAAGCCATCGGGCAGGGTCACGCGCACGGTGTTTTCAATCACGCGGGGGCCGGCAAAGCCAATCAGGGCCTTGGGCTCGGCAATGACCACGTCGCCCACGAAGGCGAAGCCCGCAGACACGCCCCCCATGGTCGGGTCGGTCAGCACGCTGATGTAGGGCAGGCCTTTTTTGGCAAGGCGCGTCAGGGCCGCGTTGGTCTTGGCCATTTGCATCAGCGACAGCAAGCCTTCTTGCATGCGCGCGCCACCGGTGGCGGTGAAGCATACGAACGGCACTTTTTGCTCGATGGCGGTATGCACGCCACGCACAAAGCGCTCGCCCACCACCGAGCCCATGCTGCCGCCCATGAAGTCGAACTCGAAGCAGGCGGCCACCAGATTGATGCTGTGCACCGCGCCACCCATGACGATCAGGGCATCGGTTTCGCCGGTGTTGTCGATGCCTTCTTTCAGGCGCTCGGTGTATTTGCGACTGTCCTTGAACTTCAGGGCGTCGACCGGCACCACTTCCTGGCCGATCTCATAGCGGCCTTCGGGGTCCAGAAAGGCGTCCAGGCGAGCGCGTGCGCCAATGCGGTGATGGTGGCTGCAGCCCGGGCAGACGTTTTGGTTTTGCTCCAGGTCGGTTTTGTACAAAACCGTTTCACAGCTGGGGCACTTGACCCACAAGCCTTCAGGCACGCTGCGGCGATCGGCAGGGTCGGTGTGTTGAATTTTCGGGGGCAGCAGTTTTTCGAGCCAACTCATGGTCGTCTCCTTCCAGGCAATGCCGTGATTATCCTACGTGAGAGGCCGCGTCGAGTGCCTGGCGAATCTCGGCCAGAAAATCTCGGGCCGCGGCCACCGCGCCGCCTTGTGGCGCCGCTTCCAGCAACTGGATGATGCGTGAACCAATGACCACCGCATCGGCCACCCGGCCCACGGCGCAGGCGGTGGCGGCATCGCGAATGCCAAAGCCCACGCCCACCGGAATGTGCACATGCTGGCGGATGCGGGGCAGCATGGCTTCGACCGCTTCGGTGTCCAGGTGGCCCGCACCAGTCACGCCCTTGAGCGATACGTAGTAGACATAGCCACTGGCGACGCGCGCCACTTGGTCCATTCTTTCGTCCGTGCTGGTAGGGGCCAGCAAGAAAATCAGGTCCATCTGGTGGGCGCGCAAGGTGGCGGCAAACTCTTCGCACTCCTCGGGCGGGTAATCGACCACCAGCACGCCGTCCACCCCAGCTTGCGCGGCGGCGCGGACAAAGGCGTCTTTGCCGTGGCGCAGGTCATAGCACTCGATCGGGTTGGCATAGCCCATCAGCACCACAGGGGTGGTGACATCTTGTTGGCGGAAGGTGCTCACCATGGCCAGCACTTCGCTCAGGCCAATGCCCAGGCGCAAGGCTGCCTCGCCGGCCTTTTGAATCACCGGGCCGTCGGCCATGGGGTCGCTGAACGGAATGCCCAGCTCGAGGATGTCGGCACCGGCTTGCACCAGGCCGTGCATCAAGGCGGGCGTGATGTCCGCCTGCGGAAAACCTGCCATGACATAAGGAATCAAGGCCTTGCGGCCTTCGCTCAGGCGCTGCTTGAGCGTGATATCGATGCGGCTCATTTCACCACCTTCACAATCTGTTCTTGTTGTCCCTTGACCGATTGGCCCTGGCAGCTGGGGCGGCAATAGAAGTCTGCGTTGCTCAAATCGGCGACGGTGCCGATGTCCTTGTCGCCGCGCCCTGACAAGTTGACCAGAATGGATTGTTCCGGTTTCATGGTTTTGGCGAGCTTCATGGCGTAGGCGACCGCATGGCTGGACTCCAGCGCGGGGATGATGCCCTCGGTGCGGCACAGGTAATGAAAGGCTTCCAGCGCCTCACCATCGGTGATGCCCACGTATTCGGCACGGCCGATGTCTTTCAGGTAAGCGTGCTCAGGGCCTACGCCCGGGTAGTCCAGGCCCGCGCTGACGCTGTGCGTCTCGGTGATTTGGCCATTCGGGTCTTGCAAGATGTACGTGCGGTTGCCATGCAGCACCCCTGGCGCACCGCGCTGCAACGAGGCAGAGTGCCGGCCGCTTTCCAGGCCTTCGCCAGCCGCCTCGACGCCAATCAGGCGGGTTTTTTCATGCGGAATATAGGGGTAGAAGATGCCCATGGCATTGCTGCCGCCGCCCACGCAGGCCACCACCGCATCGGGCTGCTGGCCGTGGTGCATTTCGGGCATTTGCTGGAGGCATTCTTCGCCAATCACGCTTTGAAAGTCGCGCACCATCATCGGGTAGGGGTGTGGACCCGCCACGGTTCCGATGATGTAGAAAGTGTTCTCCACATGAGTGACCCAGTCGCGCAAGGCCTCGTTCAAGGCATCTTTCAGGGTGCGGCTGCCGCTCTCGACAGGCACCACGGTGGCGCCCAGAAGCTTCATGCGGTAGACATTGGGGCTTTGGCGTTTGACATCTTCGCTGCCCATGTAGACCACGCACTCCAGGCCATAGCGGGCACAAATGGTGGCAGTGGCCACGCCGTGCTGGCCGGCCCCGGTTTCGGCGATCACGCGGGGCTTGCCCATGCGCTTGGCCAGCATGGCCTGGCCGATGGTGTTGTTGACTTTGTGCGCGCCGGTGTGGTTCAGGTCTTCGCGCTTGAGGTAGATCTGCGCGCCGCCCATTTCGCGGCTCATGCGCGCCGCGTGGTAGAGGGGGGAGGGGCGCCCTACAAAGTGGGCCAGCTCGTAACGAAACTCGGCCAGAAACTCCGGGTCGTGCTGGTACTTGGCATAGGCTTCGCGCAACTCATTGATGGCATGCGTCAGGGTTTCGCTGACGAAACTGCCGCCATAAGGGCCGAAATGGCCGCGCAGGTCGGGTTGTTGGTAGGCAAACATGGAACTCTCCTGGCCACGGGGGCGCGATCGGTGTTCAGAAAAAGAGGGGCGGGCCAGGGGCCCGGTGGTTCAGGCTTCGGTGCTTCGCACGGCGCGCACAAAGTCGCGGATCAGCGCAGCGTCCTTGATGCCTTTGGCGGACTCGACGCCCGAGCTGACGTCAACCGCCAGGGTTCGCCCGCGTCCGCGCAACGAGCGGATGCCATCGGCCACGTTTGCAGGTGTGAGTCCACCAGACAAAACGAGGTGAGCGTTGACGTTTGGAGGAAGCTGTGACCAATTGAATGCCTTGCCGCCACCGCCATAGCCCTCGATGTGGGCATCGAGCAGCAAGGCATGGGCGTCTTTGTAATCTTGAGCGTATTTTACGAGGTCAAACGGCGCCTGTGTGTCCAGGGGGATACGCGCTGCGCGCAGCCAGCGTCGCCCCAGGCCTTGGGCAAGGGTCTGGCATTGTGAGGGCGTTTCATCGCCATGAAACTGCAGCCAGGCCCCGGGCACTTGCGTGCACGCATTGGCAATGGCTTGCGGTGTTTCGTTCACGAACAAGAGCACTGGCGTGACAAAAGCCGGCAGGCGCTGCGCCAATTCGGCGGCACGGGTGGCGCTGACATGGCGCGGGCTGGGGGGGTAAAGCACAAAGCCAATGGCTTGCACGCCTGCCTGGACCGCTGCGTCCACGTCTTGTTCGCGGGTCAGGCCGCAGACTTTGATGGGGGTGAAGGTGGCTGAGCTCATGGCAGCCAATCATACGCAGCTGTGTGCTCAGGCAAGCCCCAGTGCGCTTCATAGCGCGGGCCCAGGAAATACAGCCCATCAGGCGAAAACGTGGGGGAGGCCGCGTCCCGGCTTCGGGCTGCCAGCACCTCGGCCATCCAGTCCGGCGAATGCTGGCCGTGCCCGACCTGCAACAGGCTGCCCATGATGTTGCGAATCATGTGGTGAAGAAAGGCATTGCCTTCAAAGTCGAAGCGCCAGTAGGCGCTGTCGGGGCGGGTGCTGCGCCGCGTGATCTCGATGGCGTGCAATGTTTTGACCGGCGACAAGGCCTGGCAGGCCGATGCCCGAAAAGAAGTGAAATCGTGCTCGCCCAGCAAGTGCTGTGCAGCCGCTTGCATCGCGTCTTGGTCGAGCGGCTTGAACACCCAGCCAACACGCCCCGCTTCCACGCTGGGGCGCACCGCAGACTCCAGCAAGACATAGGCGTAACGCCGGCTTTGGGCGCTGGCACGGGCATGAAAGCTGTCAGGCACTTCACGGGCCCATTGCACCGCGATATCGGCGGGCAGAAAGCTGTTGGTGCCACGCACCCAGGAAAACAGGTCGCGGTTCAAGTCGGTATCGAAATGCACCACCTGCATCAAGCCGTGAACGCCGGCATCGGTGCGGCCCGCACACAGGGTTTGCAAACGGGTGCAGGCAAAGGATTGCAGCGCGGCTTCCAGATGGTCCTGAACGGTGCGTCCAGAGGGCTGGCTCTGCCAGCCGTCGTAGGCTTGTCCGTTGTAACTGAGGCCCAGGGCCAGCCGCATGGCTTAGCCCCGCTCGGCCAACCAACGTTGGGCTTGCTGCTGCAATGCGCCAGTGGCTTGCTCGGCGACCTCTTGCACCAGGGCGCGGCTGGTGTTTTCTTGGCCCAGACGCCAGAGTTCTTGGGCCAATTCAAAACGGATGCGCTGGGCTTCTTCCTCCGGGCCGGTGAGGTCCAGAGAAATGTCTTCCAGCTTGAATTCGGCCGGGCGCGAGCTCGCAGGCGTGCTGCGGGACGGCACCGTGGCCACAGAGGGCGGGGCCGTGGAGGGCCTGGGTGCCTCTTCGGGCAAGGGACCGAGCGAAGGCAGCTCCAGGTCGAAGTTCACTTGCAAGGCCTGTGGGGCCGAGCGGGGGCGGCGAACACGCCACAGGGCCAACAGGGTCAGCAAACCCAGCAAGCTTCCTGCGGCCACCGGCGTGAGCGGATGGCCTGCCAACTGATCTACCACCGTCGCAGGGGGCGTCACTGGCAGGCCGTTGGGCCCCGAGGCTTCCACGATCTTGCTCAACTCTTGGATGTTGCGCGCCATCTCTTGCGCGCGCTGGGCGGTTGCCTGTGCTTCGCGTTGCAGTGCGATCCGGTCTTCGCCATCGCCTGGCTTGGCCAGGGTCAGTTTGTCTTGGGCTGGCGCGGGCTTGGGCGCGGCGCCTTGTTGAATTTTGCCGCTTGCTGACTGCTCGTTGTCCGAGATGGGGGCCGCAGGCAAACGTTCTGCCACGGCCGTTCGGTAAGTGGCAAATTCTTCGGCCTGCAATTGCAAGGCTTGCCGGGCTTCTTCGCGATCGACTTCTTTGGCTTGCGCGGCATCGGGCAAGGTGAGGATGGCGCCAGCCTTGAGCCGGTTCACATTGTTGTCATGGAAAGCGTCCGGGTTGCTGCGCAACAAAGCCAGCAGCATTTGGTCCAGTGCAACGCTGTCGTCCTTGTGATGCTGGGCCAGTTGGCTGGCGGTGTCGCCTGCTTGCACGCGCAAGTGCGACGGCAAAGGGTTGTGCGCCTTGCTCTGGGCATCGCCAAGCAGCACACCGATATCGCGAACCATTCGGCCGGTGGCCCAGCGAAGCTCCAGCAGCACATCAACAAAGCCGGCTTTGGCAGGCGATTTCCCTGTGATGACCAGCCAGCGCTGGCCAGCGCGCTCTTGCAGTTCCAGAGACAGGCCCTCGAGGCTGGCATCGCGCTCCATGCGGGCCGCTTTGTAGGCCTCGGCGTCTGCTTCCTTGGCTTGCAGGTTGGCAGCTTCGGCCGGGGTCACCTTTTGGACAGGAATTTCAACCCGCAAGGGCTCACCCGGCTGCGATAGCACCACCGGTTGCCCCAAGCTCAGCGCCTGCGCTTGTGTGGCCAGGCACAATCCGATGACCGCCATCCAAGGGCGCAACAGGCGGTGCGGTGGAGCGAGGTGACGCATCAAGAGCCTCAGGCTTGCAGCAGGATGCGCAGCATGCGGCGCAGCGGCTCGGCGGCGCCCCACAACAGCTGGTCGCCGACGGTGAATGCGCCCAGGTACTCGTCACCCATGGCCAGCTTGTGCAGGCGACCAACAGGCACGGTGAGGGTGCCGGTGACGGCCGCCGGTGTGAGGTCGCGCTCGCTGATCTCGCGCTGGTTGGGTACCACTTTGACCCAGTCATTGGCGTTGGCCAGGATCGACTCGATGTCAGACAGCGGCACATCTTTGCGCAGCTTCACCGTCAGGCCTTGCGAGTGGCAGCGCATCGCGCCAATGCGCACGCACAAGCCATCGATGGGAATGCTGCCAGGGCTGCGGAAGGCAGGGCGGCCCAAAATCTTGTTGCACTCGGCGCCGCCTTTCCATTCTTCCTTGCTTTGGCCGTGCTCGACGGGCACATCAATCCAGGGAATCAGACTGCCAGCCAGTGCGGTGTTGCGGAAGTTCCTGGTGGGAAATGCCGCGTCGCGCATGGTGGCCGAGACTTTGCGGTCAATGTCCAATATGGCCGAGGCAGGGTCGGCCAGCTCGGTTTTGACGGCGTCATGCAGCGCACCCATTTGTTGCAGCAACTCGCGCATGTTTTGCGCGCCGGCGCCCGAGGCGGCCTGGTAAGTCATGGCACTGACCCATTCGACCAGGTCGTGCTGGAACAGACCGCCCATGCCCATCAGCATCAGGCTGACGGTGCAGTTGCCCCCAATCCAGTTTTTGCCACCCTTGGCGAGCGACTGGTCAATGACCTGGCGGTTCACTGGATCCAGAATGATCACGGCATCGTCGGCCATGCGCAGGGCAGATGCGGCGTCAATCCAGTGACCTTGCCAACCGGCGGCGCGCAGCTTGGGGTAGACCTCTTTGGTGTAGTCGCCGCCTTGGCAGGTCAAGACGATGTCGCACTTTTTGAGGGCGTCAATGTCGTTGGCGTCTTTCAGGGTAGTTTCGTTCTTGGCCAGTGCCGGAGCTTTGCCACCGGCGTTCGAGGTGGAGAAGAACACAGGCTCAATCAGGCCGAAGTCGCCTTCGGCTTGCATGCGGTCCAACAGAACCGAGCCCACCATGCCGCGCCAGCCCACCAGGCCGACCACGTTGCCAATTTTTTTCATCGCTATGCCCTTTCAATTCTTGTTTCCCGGCTCGTCGAGCCGGCAGGGCATGACGAACCAGGAGGATTTAGCCCTTGGTAATCTGTTTGGTGAGCGCAGTCACCACTGCATCACCCATCTCGCGGGTGCCCACCTTGGTGGTGCCTTCCGAATAGATGTCTGCCGTGCGCAGGCCACTGGCCAAAACCGCCTTGACGGCCGACTCGATGTGGTCGGCAGCCTGGTCTTGGTTGAGTGAAAAACGGAGCATCATGGCAGCAGACAGTATTGTAGCCAGCGGGTTTGCAAGATTCTTACCAGCAATATCGGGTGCGCTGCCGTGGCTGGGCTCGTACAAGCCCTGGTTTTTCACGTTCAGCGAGGCCGAGGGCAGCATGCCGATGGAGCCCGTCAACATGGAGGCTTCGTCGGACAGAATGTCGCCGAACATGTTGCCGGTGACCACCACGTCAAACTTTTTGGGCTCCTTGACCAGTTGCATGGCGGCGTTGTCGACATACATGTGGTCCAGCGCCACGTCGGGATATTGCTTGCCGACCTCGGTGACCACATCTTTCCAAAGCTGGAAGGTTTCCAGCACGTTGGCTTTGTCGACGCTGGTCACGCGCTTGTTGCGTTTTTGCGCGGCCTGGAAGGCCACATGGGCAATGCGCTCGATTTCCGGGCGGGTGTAGCGCATGGTGTCGAAGGCTTCTTCGGCACCGGGGAAATGACCATCGGTGGCCACACGGCGGCCACGCGGTTGGCCGAAGTAAATGTCGCCGGTGAGCTCGCGAATGATCAGGATGTCCAGGCCCGCGACCAGCTCTGGCTTGAGGCTGGACGCATGGGTCAGTTGTTCGTAGCAAATGGCGGGGCGAAAGTTGGCGAACAGTCCCATGTTCTTGCGCAAACCCAGAATGGCTTGCTCGGGTCGCAAGGGGCGCTCCAGGGTGTCGTATTTCCAGTCGCCCACAGCGCCAAACAGCACGGCGTCCGAGGCCATGGCAAGCTTCAAGGTGGACTCGGGCAGCGGATGGCCGTGCGCGTCAAAGGCGGCGCCACCCACCAGGGCGGTTTCCATCTCGAGGGGCAGGTTCAGAACCTTCAGCACCTTGACGGCTTCCGCCACGATTTCGGTGCCGATGCCATCGCCGGGAAGAACTGCTATTTTCATGATGTTGCGGAAGTGAGTGTGAGGGTCAGGCGGTGTGGGCCAGCCAGGGCTTGGTGGCCAGGCGTTGGGCTTCGTAGGCGCGAATTTTGTCGGCATGGCGCAAGGTCAGGCCGATGTCGTCAAAGCCATTGAGCAGGCAGTACTTGCGGAAGGCTTGCACCTCGAAAGGAATTTCTTCCCCTTGCGGTCGAACCACCACTTGCCGCTCCAGGTCGATGGTGAGCTCGTAGCCTGGAAAGGCCGCGACTTCATCGAATAATTTTGCCACCGTGCTTTCTGGCAACACGATGGGCAGCAAACCGTTTTTGAAGCAGTTGTTGAAAAAGATATCGGCAAAGCTGGGCGCCAGAATGGCGCGGAAGCCATATTGGTCGATCGCCCAGGGCGCATGCTCGCGCGAGGAGCCGCAGCCAAAGTTCTTGCGTGCCAGCAGGATGGAAGCGCCCTGATAGCGTGGCTGGTTCAGCACAAAGTCGGGGTTAGGCTTGCGGCTTGCCAGGTCTTGCCCGGGGAAGCCGGGGTCGAGGTAGCGCCACTCGTCGAACAGGTTGGGACCAAAGCCGGTCTTGCGGATCGACTTCAGGAACTGCTTGGGAATGATGGCGTCGGTATCGACGTTCTCGCGGTCCATGGGCGCGACCAAGCCTTTGTGAAGCGTGAATTTTTGCATGCTGTGACCTCTGGGCTCAGGCAAATTGACGGACGTCGACGAAGTGGCCGTGAATGGCAGCGGCAGCGGCCATTGCCGGGCTGACCAGGTGGGTGCGGCCACCGGCGCCCTGGCGCCCTTCGAAGTTGCGGTTGCTGGTGGAGGCACAGCGCTCGCCGGGCTCCAGGCGGTCAGCGTTCATGGCCAGGCACATGGAGCAGCCCGGCTCGCGCCATTCAAAGCCAGCGGCCTTGAAAATTTCATGCAGACCTTCGCGTTCGGCCTGTTCTTTGACCAGGCCGGAGCCTGGCACGACCATGGCCACCTTGACGTTGCGGGCCACTTTTTGGCCCAGTTTCTTGACCACGGCAGCGGCTTCGCGCATGTCTTCGATGCGGCTGTTGGTGCAAGAGCCGATGAACACTTTGTCGATGTGAATGTCGTTGATGGGTTTGCCAGGCTCCAGGCCCATGTAGGTGAGCGCGCGCTCGATGGCGCCGCGCTTGGTGGCGTCTTTTTCTTTGTCGGGGTCGGGCACGCGCGCATCGATGGGCAGCACCATTTCAGGCGAGGTGCCCCAGGTGACTTGCGGCAGGATGTCGGCGGCATTGAGCTCCACCACGGCGTCGAATTTGGCATCGGCGTCGGAGTGCAAGGTTTTCCAGTAGGCCACGGCTTGGTCCCATTCGACGCCGGTGGGCGAGAGCAGGCGGCCTTTGAGGTACTCGATGGTCTTTTCATCCACGGCCACCAGGCCAGCGCGGGCGCCGGCTTCAATGGCCATGTTGCACACCGTCATGCGGCCTTCCATTGACAGGCTGCGAATGGCGGAGCCAGCGAACTCAATGGTGTAGCCGGTGCCGCCGGCGGTGCCGATTTTGCCGATGATGGCCAGCACAATGTCTTTGCCGGTGCAGCCGCGCGGCAGGGTGCCTTCGACCTTGACCAACAGGTTCTTGGCTTTTTTGGCCAGCAAGGTTTGCGTGGCCATGACGTGCTCGACTTCGCTGGTGCCAATGCCATGGGCCAGCGCGCCAAAAGCGCCGTGGGTGGAGGTGTGCGAGTCGCCGCAAACCACGGTCATGCCCGGCAGGGTGGCGCCGTTTTCCGGGCCAATGACGTGCACGATGCCCTGGCGCTTGGACAGGAAGGGGAAGTACACCGCAGCACCAAACTCGGCAATGTTGCTGTCCAGCGTGGTGACCTGCTCTTTGCTGATGGGGTCGGTGATGCCGTCGTAGCCGCGTTCCCAGCCCGTGGTGGGGGTGTTGTGGTCGGCCGTGGCCACGATGGAGCTGACGCGCCACACTTTGCGCCCAGCCTGGCGAATGCCTTCAAAGGCTTGCGGGCTGGTGACTTCGTGCACCAGATGGCGGTCAATGTAGAGCACCGAGGTGCCGTCTTCTTCGGTGTGGACGACGTGCTCGTCCCAAATCTTGTCGTAAAGGGTGCGTCCCATGGGGTCTCACTAGGTAAGCTGGAGAAGAACCCGTCATTTTAGGCGCCCCGAGCGCTTTCTGTTGCCACCCGCTCCACAACCGCGACACCTGCCATCGACGTCATCTAGAAATCAGCCTGCCGATCTCCCTGTGCAGAGGGGTTGCCGCCGCCCTGGAAGCCGCACAACGAAGTTGTTCAGGGAACGATCAGGTCAGGGTTGAGTCGGCGCGCCCGGGGGTCCACGTAGTAGCCCCCGTATTCGGTGTAGCGCAGCACATGCTGTCCACAGCGCTGGCAGGCGTGAACATCGCAGCGATTGGTCGGAAAGTGCGCGATGGAAACGGGCGCATCGGCCGATTCATAGCGGGTGCCATTCGGGTGGTGTTCCTCGAAGGTCGGCTCCAGAACATCAGGGTCGCGCAGCGTGGCCACTGCCTGCATTTGGGCCTTGGGCCAATCGGCGTCGGGAAAAGTTTCCCAGCCGGCACAGCGCTGCAAGCTGCATTGGCAGGCTTGTGTGGGCCCGCTAGCCAGCGCGCGCAGGGCTTCAGGCGTGTGAATGCGGGGCAGTTCAGCCATGAAGTGCCGTCATCGCAAGCGCGACGCACCGACCTGTCTGTGGGGAGAGGTTGCCGCGCTGCGCTCGCAATGACAGAGGGGGATCAGCCTTTGGCCATGCTGGCGGGAACGTCACGGCGGGGCGAGCCCGAGAACAGCTGGCGCGGGCGGCCGATTTTGTACTCGGGGTCGCCAATCATCTCGTTCAGCTGGGCAATCCAGCCCACGGTACGTGCCAGGGCAAAAATGCCGGTGAACAGGTTCACGGGGATGCCAATGGCGCGCTGCACGATGCCAGAGTAGAAATCCACGTTCGGGTAGAGCTTGCGCTGCACGAAGTAGTCGTCTTCCAGGGCGATTTTCTCGAGCTCTTTGGCCAGCTTGAACAGCGGGTCGTTTTCCAGGCCCAGCTCTGCCAGCACTTCGTTGCAGGTTTCCTGCATGAGCTTGGCGCGGGGGTCGTAGTTTTTGTAAACGCGGTGACCAAAGCCCATCAGCTTGACGCCGGAGTTTTTGTCTTTCACCTGGTTCATGAACTCGCCCACTTTGGCCACACCGCCCATGGCCTGGATTTCTTCCAGCATGTTCAGGCAAGCCTCGTTGGCGCCGCCGTGGGCCGGGCCCCACAGGCATGCCACGCCTGCAGCGATGGCTGCAAACGGGTTGGTGCCCGACGAGCCGCACAGGCGCACGGTAGAAGTGGAGGCGTTTTGCTCATGGTCGGCATGCAAGATGAAGATGCGGTCCAGCGCACGCTCGAGCACCGGATTCACTTTGTAGTCTTCGCAAGGAGTACCGAACATCATGCGCAAGAAGTTGCCGGAATAGCTCAAGTCATTGCGCGGGTACATGTAGGGCTGACCGATGCCGTATTTGTAAGCCATGGCCACCAGGGTGGGCATTTTGGCGATCAGGCGAATGGCCGCAATTTCACGGTGCTCCGGGTTGTTGATGTCGGTGCTGTCGTGGTAGAAGGCCGACAGGGCGCCCACCAAGCCGGTCAACACGGCCATGGGGTGTGCGTCACGGCGGAAGCCACGCAGGAAGAACTGCATCTGCTCGTTCACCATGGTGTGGTTGATCACCAGTTTGTGGAAGTCATGGCGCTGCGTGGCGTCAGGCAATTCGCCCTTGAGCAGCAAGTAGCAAGTGTCCAGGTAGTTGCAGCTGTTGGCCAGTTGCTCGATGGGGTAGCCGCGGTACAGCAACTCGCCTTTGTCGCCATCGATGTAGGTGATGCCCGATTGGCAAGAAGCGGTCGACAGGAAGCCCGGGTCGTAGGTGAACATGCCGGTCTGGGCGTAAAGCTTGCGGATGTCAATCACGTCCGGGCCAATGTTGCCGCTGTAAACCGGCATTTCAATGTTGGGAGCGCCGTTGCTGAAGGTCAGTGTGGCTTTGTTGTTTGCGAGTTTCATGGTCTGAGTCCTTAAATTTCAGATACGGAGCGACTTGTCATTGTCGAAGCATGCTCAAAACTTCTTGCACGTCTTCTTGCTGGAGGTCCTGTGGCAACTCATTGCGCTGCAACAGCAGGTCAAGCAGGTCGTTGTCAGAAAGGTCCATCAACACGTACAGGGCGCGCGCCTGGCCAACCGTTAAGCGAGATTCATGCCGATTGAAGAAGCGCTCGATGAACAAATCGTTTTCCAGCAAACCGCGCCGGCAGCGCCAGCGCAGCTTGCTGAGGCCGCGCGCGCTCAGGGGCGCTGCGGCATCGAGCTCATCGAGAAGTTCATCGGCCATGCTCATGGTCATGATGGCTTGGGGTGCGTCCTGTTGTGGTGCATCAGACGGCGCGACGCACCATCAGTTCCTTGATCTTGCCAATCGCCTTGGTGGGGTTCAACCCTTTGGGGCAGACATCGACGCAGTTCATGATGGTGTGGCAACGGAACAGGCGGTACGGGTCTTCCAGGTTATCCAGGCGACCAGCCGTGTCTTGGTCACGGCTGTCCGCGATGAAGCGATACGCCTGTAACAAACCTGCGGGGCCCACAAACTTGTCAGGGTTCCACCAGAAAGAGGGGCAGCTGGTCGAACAGCTGGCGCACAGAATGCATTCGTACAGGCCATTGAGCTCGTCACGCTCCTCGGGCGACTGCAGGCGCTCTTTTTCGGGGGGCAGCGTGTCGTTCACGAGGTAGGGCTTGATCGAGTGGTACTGCTTGAAGAACTGCGTCATGTCCACGATCAGGTCGCGAATCACGGGCAGGCCAGGCAGCGGCTTCAGCACAATGGTCTCAGGCAGGCTGAGCATGTTGGTCAGGCAAGCCAGGCCGTTTTTGCCGTTGATGTTCATGGCGTCCGAACCGCACACGCCTTCGCGGCAAGAGCGGCGGAAAGACAGCGTGGGGTCTTGCGCCTTGAGTTTCATCAGGGCGTCAAGCAACATGCGCTCATGGCCGTCAAGCTCAATCTTGACGGTTTGCATGTAGGGCTTGGCATCCTTGTCAGGATCGTAGCGGTAAATTTGAAAAGTGCGTTGCATGGCGATTCCTTAGAAGGTCCGGACCTTGAGTTCGACGCTGTCGACTGTCAGGGGCTTGAGGTTGACGGGCTTGTAGGTCAGCGAATTGTCAGCGCTGTGCCACAGGGTGTGCTTGAGCCATTCGGTGTCGTTGCGACCGTTCGGATGCTCAGGCGTGTCGGCATAGTCGTCCACAGTGTGGGCGCCACGGCTTTCGTGACGTGCGGCAGCCGATTCCATCGTGGCTTGCGCGCACTCGATCAGGTTTTCCACTTCCAGTGCTTCAATGCGGGCGGTGTTGAACACTTTGGAATGGTCTTTCAGGCCAACCGCCTTGACGCGCTCGCGCAGCGCTGCAATTTTCTTGACGCCTTCGTCCATGCTGGCCTGGGTGCGGAACACGCCAGCATGTTGTTGCATCGAGGAACGGATGTCGTTGGCCACATCCTGGGCGTACTCGCCGTTGGAGGCGCCTTCGAGGCGGGCCAGGCGCGCCAAGGTGCGGTCAGCCGCATCGGCGGGGATGGGCTTGTGCGACTTGTTCTTGAGGTTGAAGTCCACAATGTGGTTGCCCGCAGCGCGGCCAAACACCAACAGGTCCAGCAGCGAGTTGGTGCCCAGGCGGTTGGCGCCGTGCACCGACACGCAAGAGCATTCGCCCACAGCGTACAGGCCGTTGATGGGGTCGGCATGGCTGTTGGCCGTTTGTGCCACCACCTGGCCGTGGATGTTGGTCGGGATACCGCCCATCTGGTAGTGGATGGTGGGCACCACAGGAATCGGCTCTTTGGTAATGTCGACGTTGGCAAAGTTGTGGCCGATCTCGTACACCGAAGGCAGTCGCTTCATGATGGTCTCGGCGCCGAGGTGGTCGAGTTTCAGAAGCACGTAGTCCTTGTTGGGGCCGCAGCCACGGCCTTCCTTGATTTCCTGGTCCATGGAGCGCGACACGAAGTCGCGCGGGGCCAAGTCTTTCAGGGTCGGGGCGTAGCGCTCCATGAAGCGCTCGCCATTGCTGTTCAGCAAAATGGCGCCTTCGCCACGGCAGCCTTCGGTCAGCAGCACCCCCGCGCCGGCCACGCCGGTCGGGTGGAACTGCCAGAACTCCATGTCT
The DNA here is from genome assembly GCA_018882835.1 of Limnohabitans sp. GTDB lineage: Bacteria > Pseudomonadota > Gammaproteobacteria > Burkholderiales > Burkholderiaceae_C > Limnohabitans. The sequence continues at coordinate 3,398 of VERE01000013.1, read as the reverse complement.
TCCAGGGGGATGCCCGCGCGCGCCGCCATGCCCAGGCCGTCACCGGTGTTGATGAAGGCGTTGGTGGAGGCGGCGAAGATGCGGCCGGCACCACCGGTGGCCAGCAGCACAGTTTTGGCTTCCAGGATGTACAGGTCGCCGGTTTCCATTTCCATGGCGGTCACGCCCACCACATCGCCTTCGGCGTCGCGGATCAGGTCGAGCGCCATCCATTCCACGAAGAAGCTGGTTTTGGCCTTGACGTTTTGCTGGTACAGCGTGTGCAGCATGGCATGGCCGGTGCGGTCAGCCGCGGCGCAAGCACGCTGGACCGGCTTCTCGCCGTAGTTGGCGGTGTGGCCACCGAAGGGGCGCTGGTAAATCGAGCCATCGGGGTTGCGGTCGAACGGCATGCCCATGTGCTCCAGGTCGTACACCACCTTGGGTGCTTCGCGGCACATGAACTCAATGGCGTCCTGGTCGCCGAGCCAGTCGGAGCCCTTGACCGTGTCGTAGAAGTGATAGTGCCAGTTGTCTTCAGACATGTTGCCCAAAGAGGCGCCAATGCCGCCTTGTGCCGCCACGGTATGCGAGCGGGTCGGGAACACTTTGGAGAGCACGGCAACGTTCAGGCCAGCGCGAGCCAATTGCAGCGACGCGCGCATGCCGGAGCCGCCGGCACCGACGATGACCACGTCAAACTTGCGACGGGCGATGGAACTTGTGGTTGTCATGAGTTAGAGCCTCCAGAGGACCTGAATCGCCCAGCCGGCACAGGCCACAAGCCAGACGATGGTGAAAATTTGCAGAACGAGACGGGTGCCGACGGGCTTGATGTAGTCCATCCAGATGTCGCGCATGCCGATCCACACGTGGTAGATCAGGGCCATGATGAGCGCAAACGTCAGCGCCTTCATCCACTGGGCGCTGAAAATGCCGGCCCATTTGTCGTAGCCGATGTCGCCGCTGGTCAGCAGCACTTGGGCCAGCAAGGCAAAGGTGAACAGCGCCATCAGGACGCCAGTGACGCGCTGGGCAAGCCAGTCGCGCAAGCCATAGTGCGCACCCACGACGATGCGCTTGGAACCGTAATTCACGGACATGTTGTCGCTCCCAAAAATCAGTACAGGCCAAACAGCTTGGCGGCCAGGATGACCGTGAGGCCCACGCTCAGCGCCAGGGTGAACAAGGCCGAAGACTTGCCAAACTCTTTGCTCACAGCGTGGTGCACATCCATGTAGACGTGGCGCATGCCAGCGATCAGGTGGTGCAGGTAGGCCCAGATCAGGGCCAGGGCCACCAGCTTGATGAGCCAGCCGGGTGCAAAGCCCAGACCGACGTTGAAGGCCGCCTTGAATTTGGCAAAGGAGATCTCGGAGGAAACGGACGTGTCAAACATCCAAATGATGAAGGGCAGCAACAAAAACATCAGTGCGCCGCTGATGCGGTGCAAGATGGAAACGATGCCAGCTGCCGGCAACCGATAACTCGGTAAATCTGACAAGGCATTGATGTTGCGGAATTCAGGCCGCTTCTTGGTGAGTTCGGTCATGGATAGAACTTTCTTAGAGGAAACACCGGGAGTGTCGTCGAAGACGAACAGCTCGAAATTCTATTTCAACCCGACAAACTGACATGAGGGTTTCAAGAAACCTTAATTCAGCGTATTTTTGTAATGGTGCGTGTCTGTGCGATAGAGCGCACGCCGCAATTCCATGGGGGTGTCGTTGTAGGTCAGCGCAACGCGCTCCACACTCAACAGGGGCGTCGCCGAGGTGACGCCTAGCAGGCGCGCCTGCTCGGCATCGGGCAACACCGCCCGAATTTGCTCTTCGGCACGCAACATGCGCACGCCAAATTCGGTCTCATACAAGGCATAAGTGGCGCCGCGATGGTCACGCAGCCGCTCGGCCGTCAACCCCTTGAAGGGTGTGCCCGGGAGCCACAGGTCTTCCAGGATGGTGGGCTTGCCAGAAAAAGCCAGCACCCGACGCACTTGCAGCACGGGCTCGCCGCTGCGTAGCCCCAGTGCGCGTGCCACATCTGAATGGGCCCGCAAACGCTTGCACTCCAAAATGGTGCGTTCGGCCGGCCCTTCTTGCTGGGCATTTCCCTCGTCGGGCACCAGCTTGAGAAAGCGGTACTGAACTTGCTGCTCTGAGTGAGTGGCTACAAACGTCCCCTTGCCCTGGCGGCGCACCACCAAATTGTCGGCAGCCAATTCATCGATGGCCTTGCGCACCGTGCCCTGGCTGACGCGGTAACGTGCGGCCAGGTCCATTTCGCTGGGGATGGCCTCGCCCGGGCGCCATTCGCCACTCTCCAGGCTTTGCAGAATGAGGCCCTTGATCTGTTGGTAAAGGGGGCTGAACGCCGGTACCGGGCCCGATGCCAGGCTGGCATCGCTGCCAAGGCTGGGGCTGTCGGGGAAGGGCGAATGTGGGGCAGGCATGTGGCGTCAGCTTGTTGTCAACCCCCGATCATATCTTCTATAAGACATAAGACAGTGCATCTCAGGGTTTTCGAGGGTACACTTGTCGGTATTCGCCCCCTTCTTTTACTACTTTTTGGAGTTTTCTCATGAGCAAAAAGCCTGTTCGCGTGGCCGTCACTGGCGCTGCGGGTCAAATCGGTTACGCACTGCTGTTTCGCATCGCATCTGGCGAAATGCTGGGCAAAGATCAGCCGGTGATCCTGCAATTGCTGGAGATCCCCGACGAGAAAGCTCAGAAAGCCCTGAAAGGCGTGATGATGGAGCTCGAAGACTGCGCCTTCCCCTTGCTCGCCGGCATGGAAGCCCACGGCGACGCCAACACCGCCTTCAAAGACACCGACTACGCCTTGCTGGTGGGGGCCCGTCCCCGTGGTCCCGGCATGGAGCGTGCCGACCTGCTGGCCGCCAACGCCCAGATTTTCACCGCCCAGGGCAAGGCCTTGAACGCTGTGGCCAGCCGCAACGTCAAGGTACTGGTGGTCGGCAATCCCGCCAACACCAACGCTTACATCGCCATGAAGAGCGCGCCTGACCTCAAGCGCGGCAACTTCACCGCCATGCTGCGCCTGGACCACAACCGCGCCGCCAGCCAGATCGCTGCCAAGACGGGCAAGGCCGTGGCCGACATCGAAAAACTGTGCGTGTGGGGCAACCACTCGCCCACGATGTATGCCGACTACCGCTTTGCCACCATCGGCGGCCAGTCTGTCAAGGACATGATCAACGACCAGGTTTGGAACGAAACCGTGTTCCTGCCCACCGTGGGCAAGCGCGGCGCCGCCATCATTGAAGCACGAGGCCTGTCATCGGCTGCATCGGCCGCCAACGCCGCCATCGACCACATGCGCGACTGGGCCCTGGGCACCAACGGCAAGTGGGTCACCATGGGCATTCCATCGCAAGGCTGGTACGGCATCCCCAAGGA
>VERE01000050.1 GCA_018882835.1 Limnohabitans sp. | reverse complement strand
GGGCTACGAAACGAAGTTTTTCTTCCACTTTTCGGCACTCCTTCCAGGGCATAGCAGTCTCCTCCTATGCCAAAAACTGTAAAGGATGTGTCCGGTATAAAACGTAAACTATGTCTCAGGATGTTCAAAAGCCTGTTTCCTTTGGGAGACGGGCTTTTTTCCTTGTGAGACTGAAATTGCTACACCAGGTTGCTACACCAGTGGAGCAAAAATGCGTTTCCCAACATACCTGATCAGGCGTGGCGGAGTTTTTTACTACCGGGCTAAGGTTCCCAGTGACCTTCTTCATCAGCTCAACCGACGAGAGGTTTGGATCTCACTTCGCACATCGGACCGAAAGAGTGCTGAACTCAGGCTGGCAGATACCCATATCCGACAACTGCGCACCTACGAGTGCCTTCGCCAGGGGCTACATGCCCCCGTTGAACTGACATTGGCCCCTCAAAAGGCTACCAAACCGGTCAAATCACAGCTAGGAGCCTCTGTAGATGATCTGTTGGTGTACTGGAGTGGTCAGGCAGAGAAACGGCCCAGAACGCTATTGGATGCCCAAACCGCTGTGCGCAGGCTTAAGGCCACCCTGGGCGATATGCCCGTGACTGCGATTGAGAGGCGTCATGCCGTGGCCTTTAAGGACGCCCTCCTGACCGAAGGACTGGCACATGCGACCACTGTTAAGAACCTCGGCTTGGTCAAGTCGATCTTCGATGTGGCTTGTAGCAACGCTCTCATTGGCGCCAATCCCTTCAAGGATGTTAGGCTTATCAAGCCATCGCGCCAAGAAAAGTCGCGACTACCATTTACCCCGCAGGAGCTTGAAGCAATCTTTTCATCGCCCGTGTACAAGCTGGGCCAGCGTCCACGCGGGGGTGCAGGCGAGGCTGCGTACTGGCTTCCCTTGATCGCACTCTATTCTGGGATGCGGCTTGAAGAGATAGGGCAGCTTTGCCACGAAGACATAAAAGATGAAGGCGGCGTCTGGTTCTTTGATCTGGTGCATCAACCAGAAAAGGGTAAGACCCTCAAAAATGCATCTTCATGCCGTAGGGTGCCGCTTCACCCAACAATGATCGAGAGGGGTGACGAGGTCCGCATCGAAATTGCCATTGAAGCGATTGCTCATTGCACGTGATCACGTCGCCAAAGGCGTGGCATCCCGCTTTTGTGTCGGAGGACCGGCAAAACATTGCGCGATTGGCAACCATGCACTTGCCGAGCCCGCCCATGTGAGTTGAGTTTGCGTAGCCAGGCGACGTTGGGTGACCACTTTGCAAAAATCCTCGGCGTCACCCTTAACATAATCGGTCGCAGAAGGGGAATGCCACTCCCAAAGGCTGCCGTCTGGTGCTGTCAAGGCCACATAGGGTGCGACCTCGGGCACGGGGAGGCCGCGATTTTGGAATGTCCAGGCGAAGGTGTTGACCCCCAGGTGGGCAATGTGGCGCAAGCGCGGCGTAGCGTGGCGCGTTTGATGGAGCGCATCGTAAATGTCCAAACCATGGGCCCAAGTCTCCATCAGCCGGGCTGTCGCAAACGAGCGTGCGCTCATGGAAGGGCCAAACCAGGGCAGGCGCGCCTGGGCGTCGCGAAATGCCAAGGCATGGACCAGCCGATCGAATACCTTGCGCCAATGACGCAGCAGTTCAGGGCCGGTCATGTGGCCGTAGGTGGCGCGGGCAATGCCACTGATCTCTTCCCCTTGGGCCCGTCGCGCGCGCAGTTGTTCGGCACGCTGTACAAATGCGACGGCATCGATCACAGCCAGTGTTCCCGCCTCATCCAATAGACACAGGTGGGCAATTTCATCCCAGGCAGACCAGCCGTGAAAGGCTGTAGGCCACTGCCATTGGGATAAGTCCATGCGCTCACAAAAATCAGCCAGCTCGCTGCTTTCAGCGAGAAGGTCAGCGCTCAGTTTTTTCATCGTGCTGCGCCCGAACGGAGTAAGGCCTCAATTTGCGCATCGCTTCTCCCCAGTGATTTCAGGACTGCTTTCGTGTGCTCGCCCAGATGGGGCGCCAAACCCAAGCCTGTGTCTGGCACGGCGGGAAAGATAGCCGCCGCTCGCGCTGAGCGAACCCGGCCGATATCGGGATAAACCGCTTCGCGCAGTGTCTGGTTATGCTGAATTTGCGGGTCGTTCGCCAAATCTTTCTTGGCATTCACGCGGCCCACTGGAACCCCTGCCGCACCCAGTCGGGCGACCAGGTCGTCGACTTTGTGCTGCGCCACCGCTGGCTCCAACAACGCGCGCATGGCCAGCTGATGGTTGCGACGCGACAGGATGGTTCTGAACCGTGAGTCCTCCACCAATCTTGTCAACCCCAGCACGCCGCACAGAGCTGCGAACTCATCGTTTTGTGGGGTGATCATGGCCATCCATCCATCCTGGCAGCGCCACAATTTCTGCTGTGCGCCAAATTCACCCATGGGGTCGGGGGGAGCATCCTGAAAACTGTGGTTGTAAAGCGCCTCCGGCCAAAGGAAAGACACGGCGGCATCCAGCATGGAGAGCTCAATTTTCTGGCCATGGCCGGTTTGCGAACGCGCGTGCAGTGCGGCACAAATGGCTTGAGCAGCCGTTAGGGCAGTGACCTTGTCGCACAACAAGGTCTGCAGAAGTTTGGGTTCGTTCGAGGCCAGGTCGGGATGGGCATCTGCAAAGCCTGAGACTGCCTGAATCACAGGGTCATAAACACGGAATTGCGCAAAGGGCCCGGTTTGCCCAAAGCCAGAGATCGACAGGTAAATGATGCGCGGGTTGGTGGCCGACACTTTCTCGTAGGAAAATCCCAGCCGAGCCAAAGCACCCGGCCTGAAGTTTTCGACCAAGACATCGGCCTGAGTCAGCAAATCTTGCAGCACCTGGGCGCCTTCAGGATCCTTCAGGTCAAGCACGATCGATCGCTTGCCGCGGTTGATGGCCATGAAGGCGGCAGAGAGATCGCCCTTGGCGGGGCCAATCATCCGCGTCAGATCGCCTGCTTGCGTTTCAACCTTGATAACGTCTGCGCCCTGGTCGGCCAAAATGCCTGTGGCCATCGGACCCGAGACGACCGCCGACAAATCGATGACTTGGAGGCCTGAGAGGGGGGATTGCATGGGGCACTCCTGTGCTTTTACGGGTTTCACAAAGTGCGTAAGTCGGTGACTACCATGGTCTTATCACAACACGTTACACACGCGCGTTCTAGTGACCTCACTCAACCTGAATGTTGGCAGCCTTGATGGCGCGGTCAAATATCAGGGCGTCGCGTCGAATGGCTTCTCCCAGCTCGTCTGGCGTACTGCCGCCCGGCTCTTGGCCCCAATCACGGATCCGGTTGGCAATTTCTTCAGAACGAAGTGCTCGCGCAATGCCTTCAGAAAGTTTGTTCAAAATGTCTTTTGGGGTTCGGGATGGCGCCAGGGCTTGAAAAAAACCAACAGGCTCAAACCCCTTGTAGCCCTGCTCTGCGAAGGTCGGCACTTGCGGTAAGGCTGTAATGCGCTGGGTCCCTGAAACGGCCAGGACTTTGACCTTGCCTGTTTGAAGCAAAGGGATGACGGTGCCGGTGTCCACAAAGGCCGAACTCAATTGGCCTCCCAGAAGATCGGTGACGATCGGAGCGGCGCCTCGGTAAGGGGCATGTACCAAATCGAGTTTGGCATGCAAGTTCAAGGTCTCGCCAAAGATGTGGGCCGAGGTACCCTGGCCAAAGGAGCCGTAATTGTGTTTGCCAGGTTGTTTGCGTACCAAGTCCACGAATTCTTGCAAGGTATTGGCCGGAAAATTGCTCAGAACCACCAGGGTAATGGCCGAGCGTGAAAGCAATGAGACCGGCTCGAAATCAGTCTCCATGTTGAAAGGCAATTTCGCATAAAGCGACTTGGCATAGATGATGGAAGAAATCGTGATACCCAGGGTGTAACCGTCCGGTGGCGATTTCGCCACGGCCGTCATGCCCAGCCAACCAGCAGCGCCCGGTCGGTTGTCCACCACCACCGGTTGTCGCCAGTACTCAGTGAGTTTTTGCCCAATTGCGCGTGCCATGATGTCCGTGGTGCCACCTGGCGTGAAGGGCACGATGATTTTCAAGGGGCGCTGCGGGAAGGCGCTGTCGGTCGATTGGGACCAGCTGGCGGGCCAGGCCACCGCGCTTGACAGTGCAAGAACAGTGCGACGGGACAAGCGCTTGCATGGATCACTCATGGCGGACTCCTTCAACGACGGGATGACTTGGAGTGCATCTTGGCGGCGACTGCAGACAGCAGCAATGGCATGAAACGCCAACTGGATTGACATAAACGATGACAGGATTGGCAAACTTCTTTGGCGTTTTCTGCCATTGGAAAACCTGGTCAACCTCTTTACCTTGGTACTCATGAAACAAATCATTCTTGACCATGGCCGCCGTCGTGCTGTGCTTGCTTTGGCTACCCTGACTGCTGGCCCCTGGGCGTACGCACAGTCGTCCAGTCGCTCAGCGGGTAACTTTCCAAATAAACCGATACAGTTGATATTCCCCTTTCCACCCGGCGGTTCGCTTGACCCTCTTTTTCGGGCCCTGTGCGAGGCTGCTGCCAAGGAGTTGGGCCAACCTGTGGTCATGATGCACAAACCCGGTGCGGGAGGGGTCACAGGCACGGCAGCATTGGCTCAATTCAACGAATCAGATGGCTACACCCTGGCCGTCATGCACAACTCTGTCATCCGTGCGCCATTGGTGCAAAAAGTCAACTTTGACCCGCTCAAGGACTTCACCTATTTGTTGGGTTTGTTCGGCTTGACCACAGGGATTTGCGTGGCCGCAGACGCTCCCTGGAAAACCCTGGATGACTTGTTGGCCGATGCCAAGAAGCGACCCGGTGCCATCAGCTGGGGGACGGTGGGCGCTATCAGCATCAATCGTATTGTGGCCGAGCGGTTGGCGCGCATGGTCGGAACCACCTTCAATACCGTGCCTTTCAAGGGCGGTGGCGAAGCATTTACTGCGCTCATCGGACGGCATCTGGATGTCTATGGCGATCCCGGCTTTGGCTCTCAGGTTCGCGGAGGGAAAGCTCGCTTGCTGGCCACGTTCACCGCGGAACGCCTCCAAGCCTATCCGGGCATCCCGACCGTGAAAGAGTTGGGCTATGACCTGACCATCGATTCGCCAATGGGGCTGGTGGCTCCCAAAAATTTGGATCCCGCTGTGGCGGCGCGGCTCAGTTCGGCCTTTAGCAAAGCCGCGACCGATCCCACCTACCGCAGCCTGCTGGAGTTGTACGACATGCAGCCTCAAGTGATCAGTGGTGAAGCTTACGCGGCATATGCCCGTACCGCCTACAACCGCGATGCCAAAATGTTGTCTGAAATCGGTTTCAAGATCGAGTGATAACCCTCTATTAAGATCGGGAGGTGAGTACATCCCACCATACGGTTTCGATCGAGCAGGTCCAAAGCATTTTGCGCGGTGCGCAACAGCAAGGCATGGCCAAAACGCCATTGTTGTTGCGTGCCGGCATTTCGCCAGCGCTGTTGGATTCCGAGCTGGCGCGGGTGTCGCAGCACCAGTACGCCACGTTGATCCGTGTGATTCGCCGAGCTATGCGCGACGAAATGTGGGGCTTGATGTCGCGTCCAGTTGCACCCGGTAGTTTTGGGCAATGCCTGCAACACGCGGTCAGGTGCAGCACGCTGGGCGAGGCATTGCGTTCGGCCTTTGCCTTTTACCATTTGCTCATAGCCGACTTCACCCCCCGACTAAGTGCTCGCGATGAAATGGCACGCATTCGATTCATCACGCACCGGCCCATGGACCCGCGCCTGATCTTTGGGATCAAAGCGTTTATGCTGTTCACTTTTGCAAGCGCGTCGTGGCTGGTGGCGCGGCGAATCCCGATTTTGGGAATTGACTATCCGGATGCCAAGCTGGCCGAGACCTCGCGTGTTTATCAAGCGCCGATACGCCAGGCTCAGCCCTTTATGGGTATGTCATTCGAGGCGCACTGGCTGGATTTGCCCGTAGTGCAAACGCCAGTCAGCTTGCGAGAATTCCTGCGAGGAGCACCGGCAAATCTGATTGTCAAGTACCGTGACAACAGCAGTATGAGTGACCGTATTCGCCGTCTTTTTCGGCGTCGACTGGGGGAAGAGCTGCCTTCTTTGGATGCAGTCTGCGAAGCCTTGGCCGTGACTCCGCAAACTTTGCGACGACGTTTGCGCGAGGAGGGGCGGGGCTTTCAAGACATCAAGGATGAACTGCGACGCGACATCGCCATCGAGCTGTTGTTGCAGACCCACTTGCCATTGCTGGCGATTGCCAATCATTTGGGATTTTCTGAGGCCAGCACCTTTCACCGGGCCTTCAAGGGCTGGACTGGCGTAGCTCCGGGCGAGTACCGCCAGGCCCATGCCGAAGCCACACCAGCCTGAAAAGGGCGTCATGTAAGCACAACAAGACCTTCGATTTTTTTGTGTTCTGATGGAGCCACAGTTGCTGAATGCGACTTGCGTTTCCTGAGTCAATGTCGTTACGTCGAGTCGATCAAATTTTGTGGATGTGTCGTAGTCAGCACGATGCCTCTGCTCTTGAAGTTCGACAAAAATCCGAGTCACTTTTTTTAAATCGGAGTCGACGGAGAAGGTCACTGTCTACGGATGAAGTAATGATAGGATCAACCCCCAAGCGGGAATCGTTCCCACTTTGGGTTCCCACAATACAAAACCGATCCACGGGGTGGATGTGGAAAAAGTCGATCTGAATCGAGGGCTTAACTTTTGTGTCAAGTCTGGTCCTGCCAGCCGCGCCATTTTAAAAAGCCTGTTTCCTTTGGGAGACGGGCTTTTTTCCTTGTGAGGTGCCATGAGCAAAGCCTTCACCCGTGAAACCGATTCGGACGACGATGACGAGCCAGGCCTGCCGCCCCTGCCTGCCGGCGGCAAGAACTACATCACGCCAGCGGGCTACGCACGCCTGCGCGCTGAACTGCTCGAACTGATCGACAACGAGCGCCCGCGCATTGTTGAAATTGTGCATTGGGCCGCCAGCAATGGTGACCGCTCTGAAAACGGCGACTACCTGTATGGCAAAAAGCGCTTGCGTGAAATTGACCGACGCATCCGATTTTTAACCAAGCGTCTGGAGATCGCCGAGGTTACCGACCCCAGCGTGCACCATGGCAGCGACCAGGTGTTTTTTGGCGCCACGGTCACTTATGTGGACGAGCAGGCTGTGGAGCGCACTGTCACCATCATGGGCATTGACGAGGCCGACAGCCTGCAGGGCCAGGTCAGCTGGATTTCACCGATCTCACGTGCGCTGCTCAAAGCCCGCAAAGGCGATGTGGTGCGACTGGTCACACCGCAAGGCGCCCAAGAGGTGGAAATTTTGGCCGTGCGTTACCCACCCGCTGGCGGGTAGGTTTTAGAGGACATCACGCGACGCGCCTGGCTGACCGAGCTGGTACGGCGCAAGCTGCGCAGCACCGATTCCAGGTGCGATTGATCGCGCACCGCCACCACAAAGCGCAGCTCGATGGTTTCATCGCCCGCAGAGTCGTCACCGCTGTTGACCATGGTGATGTCGGCCTCTTCTTTGGCGATGGCAGCAGCCACGCGCGCCAGCACGCCTTTGCCATTGCTGACGGTCACCAACAAAGGCACATCGAAAGCGCGCACCGGATCGTCGGCCCATTCCACCGCCATGAAACGCTCTCTGTCTTTGTGTTTGAGTCGCTGTCCCACGGCGCATTCTTCGGTGTGAATCACCAGGCCTTCGCCCCGACCCAAATAACCCACAATGGCGTCGCCCGGTACCGGATGGCAGCAGCGCGCATATTGGACCGAGGCATTCTCGCTACCGTCCACTTGCACGCTGCCTTGCGACAGAGTCTCGTGTGCGGTGAAGCGCTCGCGGCTCAGCAGCAGGGCATCAGGCTTTTGGCCAAGCTCGCTCAACAAGCCCACCAAACGCTTGGCCACAATGCTGGCAACACGCTTGCCCAGTCCAATGTCGACCAACAATTCGTCGCGGGTGCGACTGCCGGTGAACCGCAGCAATTTGTCCCACATGGGGACATAGCGAGCTTCAGCGGGGGGCAAGCTTTCGATGCCTTCGGCGCGCATGGCCTGGGTCAGCAACTTCTCGCCAAGCTCGCGTGACTCGGTTTGGGCCATCGTTTTCAGATGGTGCCGAATCTTGGAGCGGGCACGGCCGGTTCGCACAAAGCCCAGCCAGGCTGGGTTGGGGGAGGGGTCTGTGGCGGTGATGACTTCAATCACATCGCCGTTGCGCAATTCGGTGCGCAGCGGCACGGCTTCGCCATTGATCTTGGCCGCCACCGTGCGGTCGCCAATGTTGCTGTGCACCGCGTAGGCGAAATCCACCACCGTGGCACCGCGCGGCATGGCCATGATGCGGCTTTTTGGGGTGAACACATACACAGCGTCAGGAAACAGGTCCACCTTGACATGGTCCCAAAACTCGGTGGCGTCGTGGGTTTCGTCCTGAATGTCCAGCAAAGATTGCAGCCACTTGGTCCCCAACCGCGCGGCTTGCTCGCTGCCAGGCTCATGCGCTTTGTAGAGCCAATGGGCGGCCACCCCCGACTCCGCCACCACGTGCATGGGGTCGGTGCGCATCTGAAATTCAATGTTGATGCCCGAGGGGCCCACCAAGGTGGTGTGAAGCGACTGGTAGCCATTGAGTTTGGCAATCGCAATATGGTCCTTGAAACGCCCGGGCACCGGCTTGTACATTTGGTGCAGCACACCCAGGGCGGTGTAGCAATCGACCACGCTGGGGACGATCAGGCGCATGCCGTAAATGTCCGTGACTTGCGCGAAGCTCAGGTGTTTGTTATCCATCTTTTTGTAGATGGAGTACAAGGTTTTTTCCCGGCCAAAAATCCGCACTGCCATGCCAGCTTTGGCAAAGGCTTGCTCCACTTCCTTTTGCACCCGTTGCATCAAGTCGCGACGGCGGTTGCGCGCCCGCGTTACCGCCTTTTCCAGCACTTTGTAGCGCCAGGGCAGAAGGTAGCGGAACGACAAGTCCTGCAACTCGCGGTAGGTCTGGTTCAAGCCCAGGCGGTTGGCAATGGGCGCGTAAATTTCCAGGGTTTCACTGGAGATGCGCCCCCACTTGGCGCGCGGCATGTCACCCATGGTTCGCATGTTGTGGGTGCGGTCTGCCAGCTTGATGAGGATGACGCGCACGTCGCGCGCCATGGCCAGCAGCATCTTGCGAAAAGACTCGGCCTGACCTTCTTCGCGGGTGTTGAACTGAAGCTTGTCCAGCTTGGTCAGGCCGTCCACCAATTCGGCCACCGAGGCGCCAAAGCGATCGACCAGGTCGGATTTGGTGACGCCGCAGTCTTCCATGGCGTCGTGCAGCAAGGCCGCAATCAGGGCCTGGGCATCCAGCCGCCATTCGGCGCATTGGGCCGCCACGGCGATGGGGTGGGTAATGTAGGGTTCGCCGCTGCTGCGCTTTTGGCCCAGGTGGGCTTGGTCGGCAAAGCGGTAGGCCCGGCGCACCAAATCGATGCCCTCGGGGCCGAGGTAGTCCAGTTTGGCCACCAGTGCCGCAAAACTGGCGGCGGCCGCATTCACTGCAGCAGGGCTGGCAGGGGCTAGAACGGGTTTGACGACAGCACTCATACGCCTACTTTACACCTTACGGCGTGGGCTGAGTGCGAGGGGGGATTGCCGCGCCCGGTCGGGCGCTCGCAACGAAGAATTAGCCCGGCACCTTTTTGAGCATTTCCAGGCCGACTTTGCCGGCGGCAATTTCGCGCAAGGCCGTCACGGCCGGCTTGTTTTTGCTTTCCAGCTTGGCCGTGTGACCCTGGCTGAGCATGCGGGCACGGTAGGTGGCGGCCAGAACCAGTTGGAAACGGTTGGGGATCATTTCGAGGCAGTCTTCAACAGTGATGCGCGCCATCAGGATTCTCCAGGATTCAGGTGATGTTGAGGGCTTGAAAGATGTCTGCCCGTGCACGGCTTTGGGCCGCGTATTTGAGGCGTTGGGCATGTACGACAGCCTTGAGATCGAACAGCGCCCGCTCAAACAATTCGTTGATTATAACGTAGTCAAATTCTTTGGCCTGCGCCATCTCTTCGGCGGCGTTTTTCAGGCGCACTTCAATGACGTCTGGCGCGTCCTCGCCACGGCGCTCCAGCCGCGAGCGCAGTTCGTCCCAGCTGGGCGGCAGAATGAAAATCAGCACGGCGTTTTCGAAGATTTTCTTGATTTGAAGGGCACCTTGGTAGTCGATTTCAAGCACCACGTCGGCGCCCTGATTGATGCGGTCCTCGATCGCCTTGCGCGAGGTGCCATAACGGCGGCCATGCACATTGGCCCATTCCAGGAAGGCGCCGTGGCTGACCATGCTGTCAAACTCTTGCTCGGACACAAAGAAATACTCGCGCCCATGCTTTTCCTGACCGCGTGGGGCACGGGTGGTGTGCGACACCGAGGGTTGAACGCGGGCGTCCAATTCCATCAGCGCTTTCACCAGACTGGATTTGCCGGCGCCACTGGGGGCCGCCACTACAAAAAGGTTGCCGGGATAGGTGTTCATCATTCGAGGTTCTGGACTTGTTCGCGCATTTGCTCAATCAGCACTTTCATGTCGACCGAGATGCGTGTCAGTTCGAGGGCCGCCGACTTGGAGCCCAAGGTGTTGGCTTCGCGGTGCAATTCCTGGATCAGGAAATCCAGGCGCTTGCCCACGCCATCGTTTTTGGCCGTGGCGCCCAGCAAGCTGTCAATTTCCGCCAGATGAGAGCCAAGGCGGGTCAGTTCTTCGGCCACGTCGATGCGAATGGCAAATGCGGTGGCCTCGGTCAGCGCACGGTCTTGTGCGGCTTCCGGCAGCACTGCGCCGTCGGTCAGGGCCATGGCTTCGCGCCAACGCTCCAGAAAACGCTGGCGCTGCTGGTCGACCAGTTGTGGAATGAGCGGGGCGGCTTGCTCGGCCAGCGCGCGCAATTGCGCCACTCGGTCTCTCAGGGTTTGCGCCAGACGCTCGCCTTCGCGGGCACGGGCCTGGTTCAGTTGTTTCAGGGCCGTTTTGGCCAGCGTGGTGACAGTGGGCCCCAGGTTGTCGGGCAAGGCCGACTGGCTGGCGCTCAGGCGAATGACGTCTGCCACCGACAAGGCGCGGGCAGAAGGCAGCCATGATTGAATGGTGTCTTGCAGGCCGTTCAGGCGCTGCAGCAAGCGGGGGCTGGGTTCGGCCAGGGCGCTGTCTTGCGAAGCCTCCAGAGCTGCGCGCACTTCGACCTTGCCACGCTTGAGGCCGGCCGAGAGCAATTCGCGCAGCGCGGCTTCATGCTGGCGCAATTCCTCGGGCATGCGAAAGCTCAGGTCAAGGAAGCGACTGTTGACCGAGCGGATTTCCAGCCCCAGGCGCGTGCCGGCACCGGCACTGCCATTGGTTTCGGGCGTCAGCGACGCCTGGGCGCTGGCGTAGCCCGTCATGCTGTAAATGGGCATCGTGTGTCTCTGGACAAAACAAGATTATCTCAGGCTGGCATGTCGCCATGCGCAATGGCTTCGCAGGCGGGGTGTTCTTGCCGGACAATCGGGGTTTTGTTTTCTCTTTTGGACTTGACCATGACATTGCCTGCTTCCCGCCAAACCCGCGCGCCCCACCAGTTGCGCCCCGTGCGCATCACCCGCGGTTACACGGTGTATGCCGAAGGCTCGGTGCTCATCGAGTTTGGCCAGACTCGGGTGCTGTGTACCGCTTCGGTGGAAGAAAAAGTGCCAGGCCACAAAAAGGGCAGTGGCGAGGGCTGGGTCACAGCGGAATACGGCATGTTGCCCCGTGCCACCCACACCCGCGGCGATCGCGAAGCCGCACGTGGCAAGCAAAGCGGCCGCACCCAGGAAATCCAGCGCCTGATCGGGCGCTCGTTGCGCGCCATTTTCGATTTGAAGAAGTTGGGCGAGCGCACCATCCACATCGACTGCGACGTGTTGCAAGCCGATGGCGGCACCCGCACTGCCAGCATCACTGGCGCTTATGTGGCAGCCCAAGACGCTGTGAGCTTCCTGATGAAGTCCGGCAAGCTTGCCGAGAGCCCCATTCTGAAAGGCGTTGCCGCCATTTCTGTGGGCATTCTGGAAGGCCTGCCCTTGCTCGACTTGGAGTACACCGAGGACTCGGCCTGCGACACCGACATGAATGTGGTCATGACCAGCGACGGCGATTTTGTCGAAGTGCAGGGCACAGCCGAGGGCGTGCCTTTTTCGCGCAAGGAAATGGACACGCTGCTATCCCTGGCCGAAAACGGCATTCGTGAGTTGACCCGTTTGCAAAACGAGGCGTTGAAAGCATGATCCAACAGCTGGTGCTGGCGTCCAACAACCGCGGCAAGCTGGCCGAGCTGCAAGCCATGTTCGCCCCGCTGGGGGTAAGCCTGGTGGCGCAAGGCACGCTCGACATTCCCGAAGCCGAAGAGCCGTTTCACACCTTTGTCGAAAACGCTTTGGCCAAAGCCCGCCATGCCAGTGCGCACAGTGGTTTGCCAGCCGTGGCTGACGATGCTGGCCTGTGTGTCGATGCTTTTGGCGGCGAGCCCGGCGTGCAAACCGCTTACTACGCCACCCGCTTTGGCTACCCCAAAGGCGATGACAACAACGTGCGGGCCTTGCTGGCGCAAATGGCCGGCCTGAAAAACCGTCGCGCCGCCTTGGTCAGCACCTTGGTGGCCGTACGCCGACCCGAAGACCCGGAGCCTTTGATTGCGGTGGGGCGCGCTGTGGGCGAGATCACAGAAGCACCCCGGGGCAGCAACGGTTTTGGCTTCGACCCGGTCATGTACATTCCCGCTTTTGGCAAGACCTTTGCCGAACTGCCGGTAGAGGTGAAAAACGCCAACAGCCATCGCGGCCAGGCGGCGCGCCAAATGCTGGCCTTGATGCAAGAGCGCTGGTTCGCATGAACCTGGACATTCAGCACCTGATGCGTCCTGGCACCCTGAGCCTGGCGGCTTTGCCGCCTTTGTCGCTCTATGTGCACCTGCCCTGGTGTTTGCGCAAATGTCCCTACTGCGATTTCAATTCGCATGAATGGCGCACTGACGCTGCAGGCGAGTTGCCCGAAGCGCGTTACCTGGACGCTTTATGTGCCGATGTGGAAGCTGCCTTGCCCCTGATTTGGGGGCGATCGGTGCACAGCATTTTCATCGGGGGCGGCACCCCCAGCCTTTTTTCTCCTGCCGCCATCGAGCGCCTGGTCAGCGACTTGCGGGCCCGCTTGAAATTGGTGCCTGAATGTGAAATCACGCTCGAAGCCAACCCTGGCACTTTCGAGAAAGACCGCTTTCGAGCCTTTCGCGCTGCGGGAGTGACCCGCTTGTCGATTGGCGTCCAAAGCTTCAACGATGCGCACTTGAAGGTGCTGGGGCGTGTGCACAACCGTGAGCAAGCGTTGTCGGCCGTGCACGAGGCCGCTGCCGCCTTTGACACCTTCAATATTGATTTGATGTATGCACTGCCCGGCCAAACGCTGACGCAACTCGATGAAGACCTGGACCAGGCCTTGGCGTTGAAGCCACCCCATCTGTCGATCTATCACCTGACCCTCGAGTCCAACACCTTGTTTGCCAAGTACCCGCCCAAGGGCATGCCTGAGGACGACGATGCTTACGCCATGCTGGACCGCATCACCGAGCGCACGGCGCAAGTGGGATTGCAACGCTATGAGGTGTCAGCCTACGCGCAAAGCGACCACCGTTGCTGGCACAACCTGAACTATTGGCAGTTTGGCGACTACCTGGGCATCGGGGCGGGCGCCCACAGCAAGCTCAGCTTTGCCCATCGCGTGATCCGGCAGGTTCGCTACCGCGAACCCAAGCTGTACATGGACCAGGCCCTGGCAGGGCAAGCCGTCGCCCAGTCCGATGAAGTGGCCCGCAAAGACTTGCCCTTCGAGTTCATGCTGAATGCGCTGCGTCTGCGCGAGGGCTTTGAGCTGACGCAGTTCAGCGAGCGCACGGGCTTGCCGTTGTCGGCGATCCAGAAAGCCCTGGCCGAAGCCGAGACCAAGGGCTTGGTGACCCGAGATTTTCAAAGGGTAACGCCGACCGAGCGGGGGTTTGATTTTTTGAGCGATCTGCAGGAAATTTTTCTGCCCAGCGCGTCTACAATCCAGCCTGCAGACCCAATCTAGGAAGCGTGGCAGAGTGGTCGATTGCACCGGTCTTGAAAACCGGCAACGGGCAACCGTTCGTGAGTTCGAATCTCACCGCTTCCGCCATCAATCAAGTAAAGACGCCCCTCACGGGGCGTTTTTGTTTTGTACACATGACCTGCCCCGGTAGCCATGTCATTCAACAGAAAGCCTATGAAAGCGTTGGCACCAGGGCGCGTTTCTAACTACAAGCTTGCTTGGGTGTCTAAGTCAAACTGCGCCATCGCAGCCAGGGTGATAGGGTCGGTTGCCAACTCGGCCGCAAACTCAGGGCGCAGTGTCACGGCATGCGCTTTGGCGGCGATCAAACGCGACAAGACGTCGGCGCTTTTGATGCTGGCAGCAAGCAACATCAATCCATCCGATTGCAAGGCTACGCAGGCACCGATCAGTGACCACACATCGCGCCCTTGCGCTTGCAGTCGACCCACATAGGGGGCCACAAAGTCAGCGCCTTGCGATCGCGCCCACAGCAGCTGCATGGGGTTGGAGAGTCCCGTCAGCAAAGTTGGCACCCCAATAGAGCGGACATATTGCAGCAGGGCTTGCCAATCAGGGTGGCAGGGCAATTTGATGGTCAAGCGCACATCAACGCGTTGCGCCGCAGGCAACAATTCATCGAGCCATTGCGCTGCTTCGTCGAGGGCTGTGTGCGGCAATTGCAGCATCAGTTCAGCCATTTGTGCTTGCCCAGCTTGGGCAATCAATTGCAGATAGCCTGACAAGCTGACAGCGATACCGGCTTGCTTCACCAACGTCGGGTTGGTGGTCACGCCTATCACAGGCGGGCAACCTGCTGGCAAAACCCATTGCCGGGCATCGGCAGTGTCAAGGTAAATCTTCATGCCCCATCCTGCTTTAGGAAGATGTCTTTGTCAGGGAAAAACTGGCTGTGCATAGGCAACAACGCCCCGCCCAACACGCGGGCGTGTGGCCCCACTTGACCAGCCAGCAACTGCGGCTGGTGCATGCCATCAAAACTGTACTGCGCCAGCGCGTCTTGTGTGGCGGCCATCAGTGCGCTCATGAGCGACGCCCCCAATGAGCCGTCTATCACGACCGCATCGAGATCCAGCATGGCAGCAGAGCCAGCCACAGTCATGGCCAGCGCTTGACTGGCCTGGGCAAGCCACGCTTGGCAGATTGGGGCATAGGCGGCATCCATGATGTCGTTGTGATGGATCAGCAAAGGGTTGTGGCCCGCCGCCAACAGCGCTTGCTCCAGCTGCCAACCCGAAGCCAGTTGCAACAGCTGCGTCGCTTTGCCCCCCCGCTTGGCGCGAGGACTCACCCAGCCCACAGGCAAAGAGCCGATGGCCCCCGCATTGCCTCGATCTCCATTCACGATGTGACCAGAAAGCACCAAGCCGCCACCAATGAAAGTGCCCACAAACACATACAAAAAATTGCGGACATGGCGACCGTGGCCTTGCAGCAGTTCGGCCACACAGGCAGCGGTGGTGTCCTTGGCAAAGACCACGGGCAAATCGGTCAATGCTTGCACCTGCGCGGTCAAATCGATGTGCTCCCATCGTGCCAATGCGCTGGCCGCTTGGTCGCCCATCAAATCGGCCCATTTGTGCAAAGACAATGGCGCTGTCAGTCCAAGCCCCACCGTGCGCGACCACATATCCCCCATTTTGTTTTGCAGTGTTTGCATGCCCTGCGCTATCGATGCAAATAAGTCGTCGGGGTCTGGGTAGTCGTAGCGCACCTCGACACGCTGCACAGGCTGGCCCAAAAAGTTGGCCACCAAGAGTTCGAGGTTGCGCCGCCCCACTTGAATCCCCACGCTGAAAGCCCCTTGTGGATTCAAAGAAAGTGGCACCGAAGGCTGACCAATTTTGCCTCGCACGCGCTCTTGTTTGATGAGCAAACCATCATCGAGCAATCGATTGACAATGATGGCCACTGTTTGCGTTGAAAGCTGCGTCAGCCGCGCCAAATCCGCTTTGGGAATCGCGCCATGGTGGCGGATGGCTTGCAGCACGATGCGCTCGTTGAACTGGCGCATGCCAACGTGGTTGGACCCACGCATGGCGGCGGTGGGAGTGGTGCTGTTCATGCTTGGGTGTCGCTTGGTAACGCAGTCAGTGGTAAAGAGCTCACAGCAAAATCACACCTTTGCAAAACAAGGCGTTGCCATACGCCGTGCCCTCACCGCTTTGCACAATCACGCTGGCTGTTTTGATTTTTTCGTAAAACGCATAGCGCTCGACGGGTGCCACATGTTCCTCCTTGAAGCCTTGTTGTAACACCAATTCGACCACCGCTTGCTGGGCTGCTGTTCGGTGCCCTGGTGCGCTTTGACACACGTGCATGAAAGCAGCGGGTTGTGCCACATCGACTGCCAGCGGCAGCACAGAGAGCACCGCGCGGCTCACCCGCTCTAGGCTTTGACCCGGGAGACGAACCACGGGCTTGCCTTGGCTCAAAAAATCGGCCGTGAAATTGGCGTCCACCACCGCCACCCATTCGCCATGGCCCATGGCGCACAAATGCATCAACAACTCTGGGGTGAGAAGCGGATCAATGCCCTTTAGCACGGGATGGCCTCTTCTGATTGCAAGCTCTTGGGGTCGATGGCGCCAGTGATCAAACCCACAATTTCTTGCGGATGGGTTTCGCGCGTGAGGCGATTGCAAATGATGCGGCCTTGGCGAAACACCCAAATGCGGTCGACAAGATCAAACACCTGCCGCAAGTTGTGGCTGATGATGATCAAAGGAATGCCTTTTTGCTTGAGCCCCTTGATGATTTCCTCGACTCGCGCTGTTTCTTGCACCCCAAGCGCAGCTGTGGGTTCATCCAGGATGATGAGCTTTTTAGCAAAACCCGCCGCTCTTGCAATGGCCACGCACTGGCGTTGCCCGCCAGACATGCTGCGCAGGCTCTCCGACAGATCTGGAATTTTCACGCCAGTGGACGCCAACATGCTCGCTGCTTTTTCGCGCATGGCGCTGTGATGGAGCACCGACAGCGGTCCCAAATTGAAGCGGGTGATTTCGCGCCCCAGAAAAATATTGGCGGGCACATCCAAGTCTTCGGCCAGCGCCAGCGTTTGATAGACGGTCTCGATGCCTTGTTCGCGCGCGTCCAGGGGCGAAGCAAAGCTGACCTTTTGACCATCAAGCAAGATGTCCCCCGCCGTGGGCTGCTCCACCCCTGTGATGAGACGCACAAATGTGCTCTTGCCCGCCCCGTTGTCACCCACGATGGCGGCATGTTCACCTGGCGTCAGTCGAAAACATGCACCGTTGAGGGCTTGGACGCCCGAGTAGTGTTTGGTCAAGGCTTGGATTTCGAGAACGGGTTCAGGCGTCGTCATTGCGGCTACTTTCACTTTGCGTACCTGCCAAGCATGCTGGATTTGACGAAATTTGACATTAGTAAAACTACTAGGTTTATTTAGTCGGGATTTTGTATCTAATCCTTCGACGCTTGCAATGGTTGTCAAGCGTTCCTATCACTTACAACGGAGTTGAATCCCATGATCACCAAACGCACGCTCGGCCGCTTGGCAATTGCAGCAGCAGCAGCCACCCTGTTCACGTCGGCCATGGCAGCTGATGTGACAGTGGCATACATCACCAACGGCAACACCAATGAAGGTTGGACGCTCATCAATGGCGGCGCCAAAAAAGCCGGCCAGACCCAGGGAGTTAAGTTCATTGAGTTGGCTGCAGAAAAAGGCGAGTTGTCGCGCCAATTAGCCATTGTGGAAGACATGATCACGCGCAAAGTCAACGCCATTGCGATCGCCCCCGTGGACTCGGCTGGTATCGCGCCTGCGATCAACAAAGCCATGGCCGCAGGCATTGCGGTAGTGGCGGTTGACACGGGCATCACGGGCGCCAAAATTTCGTCTTACGTCGCTACCGACAACATCAAGGCTGCCAATGTGCAAGGCAAGTGGGCTGCCGGTGAAATCAAAGACGGCGACACCGTGATTTATGTGACGGGTGACCAAAGCCAATCCACAGGTCAAGAGCGCAAAAAAGGCTTCGTCGACGCCTTGAACGCTGGCCGCAAGAATGTGAAGATTGTTGAAGTGCCCACCACTTGGGACCAAACCATGGCGCAAAACGGCGTGGAAGCGGCCTTGCGCGCCAACCCCAATGCCAAGGTGATTGCCTGCGCCTGGGACGGCGGTGCTTTGGGTGCCAAAGCCGCTTTGATGGCGGCAGGCAAGAAGCCTGGCGACGTGAAAATCGCAGGTTTTGATGGCTCTCCTGGCGGCCTGGACATGATGAAGCAAGGCTGGCAGCAAGCCAACGCCGCTCAAATGTTGGCAAAGATCGGTCAAGTGGGCGTTGAGACAGCCATCGCAGCAGCTCAGGGCAAAAAAGTCGAAGCACGCATCGACACTGGCTCGTTCTTGGTGTTGCCCAGCAATGTCGACAAGTTTGCAGCTGACTCTGGCGTGGGTCAGTTCATGAAAGTCAAGGCCAAGTGATGGCACGGCCCCGAGCCAGCGTGCTCGGGTTTGACCCTGAAAGGCAGATGCGCACCGGTGTGAGCATCTGCGTTTGAAATGCATTCAAGAGTGAAAAATTTATGAAATCCATCACCCGACTAGAGTGGTTTGGCACCTTGGTGGCTGTGATCGTTCTGAGTTTTTTTCTCACCATCGCATCGCCCTACTTTTTAACTTCCGGCAACCTGTCCAATATTTTGGTGCAGGCTTCGGTGATCGCTTTACTCGCAGGTGGCCAAACTTTTGTCATCCTGACAGGCGGCATTGACTTGGCAGTTGGCGCGCTCACCGCACTGGCTGGCTCTGTCGCAGGGCACATGATGCTCAAAATGGGCATCGATCCCCAGATTGCCATGTTGACTGCCTTGCTCATCGGCGCAGCCGTTGGCTTCTTCAATGGTTACTTGACCGCCTTTGTGGGCATTCCCGCCTTCATCGTGACCTTGGGTGGCTTGACCCTTTGGCGCGGCATGGCGTTTGACCTCACAGGCGGTTTTGACAACGCGGGCATGCCCGATCCCATGCCCTTCATCGGCTACGGAGATGTGCTGGGCATCCCCATGCCCACCTTGATCACTGGCATCTTTTATGTGGTGATGGCCTTTGTGTTGTCGAGCACCAAAATTGGTCGTTATGTCTATGCCATGGGCTCCAACGAAATGGGGGCGCGCCAAGTGGGCATCAACATCCGTTGGTACAAGCTTGGGGTGTATGTGACCTCGGGCTTGTGCTGTGGGCTGGCAGCGCTGGTCTTGATGGCCCGCATGGACTCCTCTAGCGGCAAGATGGCCCAAATGTTCGAACTAGACGCAATTGCCGCTGTCATTTTGGGAGGCACCTCGTTGTTTGGTGGCCGCGGCAGCATTTGGGGCAGTTTGCTCGGTGCTGTGTTGATCACCATGATCCGCAACGGCATGAACTTATTGGAAGTCTCCCAGTTCAAACAAATGATGGCCATTGGTGCGGTGGTCATTATTGCCGTGTGGATTGACGTGTTGCGTCGCAAGCACTTGCTGAAAAAATAACCGCCTAAACGCAAACACCTTGCCCAGGCTTGGCACGTATGACCACTTCGATTTTTGTTTTGGGCGAGGCTTTGATGGACTGCATCGCGCAACCCGATGGCCAACTCAAACCCGTCATGGGCGGCAGCCCTTTCAACCTGGCGCGCGCGGCCGCTTTGCGTGGTGCAAGCGTGTCATTCCTTAACCCCATGTCGAGCGATAGGTTTGGGTTGGGCTTGACCCAACTGCTTCAAAGCGACCAAGTGCAACTGCTGGGAGGTACCACCCCTTTGCCAACTTCGCTGGCTGTGGTGCAAGTTGACCATGGGCAACCCAGCTATGGGTTTTATCGAGAAGGCATCGCTGATCGCGATTATTCTGTAGACGGCGTGCTGGCCTTGCTGCGTCAGCACAAGACAACGGGTATTTTGCACACGGGCTCTTTGCTTTTGATCCCGCCTGAACATCAAAAAGTACTGCGCATTTTGGCTGCTGCGCGTGACATGGGTTGGACCATCAGTGTTGATATCAACCTGCGCCCCAAAGTGACGCACGACCTGGCTGCCTATTTGCAGGCTTTGCGCGAGGTGATCAAGCTCGCCGACTGGCTCAAAGCCAGCGACGAAGATCTCTCGACCTTGGGTTATTCTGAAGTGGGCATGGCCAACGCAGCGGGTTTGGTGCGTGCATTGCGCCACGACGCAGCGCCAAGCACCTTGCGCCGCATCGCGCTGACATTTGGCGGCGATGGCGCCTATCTGGCAGTCGAAGACCTCGCCCACAGCCAAGTCGCGCCTCCAATCCCATTGGTCGACAGCGTGGGCGCGGGGGACACCTTCTGGGGCAATGCCTTGGCAGATTGGGCCATGGCCCCTGCTGGCGCCGCGCAACGCGTGGCCACCACGCTTGACTTGTGCATCAAAGCGGCCGCCATCAACTGCACGCGCGTGGGCTGTCAGCCACCAACGCTGTCAGAGTTGTTGGCTTTCTAAACAAAGTATAAATTGCCCCCATCGGCCATCGCTTCCGCTATCTCAAGTCTTGATTGAAGAAAACTGCGCCTGCCCCATCCCGGGCTAAAAAATAGCCGCAATTCTTTCCAGGCTCCAATAAGCTGCAAGGCAGCCCATGCCTCCCAGCAGGGTCGTTCGCGCAGAATCGGCCCAAGGCCGATGCGCTGTTTTGGCCGATACCCACCAAGCCAGTAGCACGATACCGATCTGGCCGAGTTCAACGCCCAGGTTAAAACTCAGCAAAGCGGAATAAAGGTGCCACTCTGGCAGGCCAATTTCTGCCAAGGCCCCGGCAAAACCCAGTCCATGAACCAGGCCAAACGGAAACGCGGCCAGGTAGGGGGCACGCTGGGTCCAACGGTTGCCTGCACCCAATGCCTCCGCGCAAACCAGAACGATCGACAAAGCAATACAGGCTTCCACAGGGCCTGTGGGAATGTTGACCCACCCCAGCGCGCTGGCTGCCAATGAGGTCGTGTGCGCCACTGTGAATGCAGTGATCGCGCCGATCAGCGAAAGCCCGGCACCCACCAGCAGGTACAAGCTGATCACGAACAGCAGGTGATCCAGGCCGCCCAGGATGTGCTCTATCCCCAGCGTCACATAGATGCCCGAGACCCTTAGCTGAGAAGCCCATCCGGTGTCACTGGGGGTGACCGTTGCGCTCTTTAGCCACGCGGTGGGTTGGCCTTGTGTCAAGGCATAGCGATGTTCACCTTGGTCATCCAAAATGCGAACACTGACCAACGATACGCTGCTGCCCAAGCCCTCCAGGCTCAGCTTGCCTTGGAGCCCGTTGTGAGGGCATTGCAAACGGGTCTTTTTGGCTTCGCATGCAGAAGGCCAGGTGATGGCCACATTTTCAAGGGCGGATCGATGCAAGCCTTTGGCCACCCAATGCCAGGTGTATTGGCCTGGGCCGTTCTGTTGCACAAGAAGCTCAGCGGCGTCTAATTCATGCGCTTTTGCAAAAGAGAGGCAGCCTAATAAAAAGCCAAGCAGGCAGGTCTTGCAGCCTTGCAACAGTGTCACTTGCCAACGCTTTCCGGATATTCGACCCGGTGTTGCCGGACCAAATCAGCCACTCTTTGGTCTATCTTTTTTTGCAGGTCATCTTGACGCCAGTCTTCAGCCACCCGTGCCTTGATGTCCTCGAAGTCCGGCTTGAATCCAGGTTGAACCCGATCGAGGTTTAAAAACAAGACGGTATCTCCTGACGAATGGGCAGTCCACACATTGGGGGTGGACTGCAGCACCTGCTTTACAAAATTGTCGCTGTAGCGCAGCGCCAACTCTTGCAGGGGAATCGCCTGGTAAATGGCCAACTGCCCCAGATCTTTGGGCTGAACACTCTTGGTATTCAGCTGTTCCAGGGTGCGGTTCAGCGCCGCAGCCGATGGGAATGTGCGGGGATCCACTTGCAGAACTTGAAGATGCAGCCTTGGCGGTTGTTCGTACCGCAGTCGGTGCAAGCCATACCAAGTGGTCAGCTGTTCTGCTGAGGGCTCGGGGACTGAGGTGCCGAGTTGAATCACGTTCAATGTTTTCAGCGTGACCCGTTCGCGAATTTGTGCATCTCCGCGCTCCAACCCCAAGCGCAAGCCTTCGCGAAAAAGGGCTTCCTCGTTGACCCAGCGTTGCAGGTGGGCCTTGAGCTCGCTCTCCGTTGGAGGCCTGCCCCATGTTGCGGCCAGCTGCGCCTGGGTAATCTCGGACACTTCCTCGGGAACGCGGATCACGCCGTCGCCCCTGATTTTTTTGACCAGATGGTCTGCGCCAAACAGGAGGCCACCCATCAAGAAAAAGAAAATCAGAGGCTCACGCCATAAAGGGT
>VERE01000049.1 GCA_018882835.1 Limnohabitans sp. | reverse complement strand
GCAGGCGCACCCAACGGTTTTCGCTTTCCACCCAGAAACGGCGGTATTGCAGGTTCGGCATGAACCGACGCTTGGTTTTGTTGTTGGCGTGGGAAACGTTGTTGCCCACCATCGGGCCTTTGCCCGTAACTTCACATACGCGTGCCATGAGGACACTCCATGAATAACGGCTGACTGCTGTCGCAGCGAGCCTCACCTCGCCAGATCGGGGGGCGGTATCCCCTGGCATCCCATCACGGGGTGCCGGATTGCTGACCCGGTCGGATCCAGCAAAGCCCTAGATTATAACCACACTCAGACCGTCTGGGAGAACTTGGCGCGGCGCCCCTCCCAAGCGTCAGTTGTGCCATGACCCTTGGGGCCTCGCAAAGAAGGGGCGATGCGGGGGTTATTGCTCCAGGAAGCGTTGGGCATCCAAGGCGGCCATGCAGCCGGTGCCAGCGCTGGTGATGGCCTGGCGGTAGACATGGTCTTGCACATCGCCAGCGGCAAACACGCCAGGCACGCTGGTCATGGTGGCAAAACCCTGCAGGCCGCTGCGGGTGACGATGTAGCCGTCTTTCATGTCCAGCTGGCCTTTGAAAATATCGGTATTGGGCTGGTGGCCGATGGCGATAAAGCAGCCCTGAACCTTCAAGTCCTCCGTGCTGCCGTCGTTGCGCTTGACGCGCACGCCGGTCACGCCAGAGGTGTCACCCAGCACCTCGTCGAGCACGCTGTTGACCTGCAGCACGATTTTGCCGCTGGCCACTTTGTCCATGAGCTTGTCGATCATGATGGGCTCGGCGCGGAACTTGTCACGGCGGTGGATCAGGTGTACCTGGCTGGCGATGTTGGAAAGGTACAAAGCCTCCTCCACGGCGGTGTTGCCGCCGCCCACCACGCACACCGGTTGGTCGCGGTAAAAGAAGCCGTCACAGGTGGCGCAGCCCGACACGCCGCGGCCCATGAAGGCTTCTTCCGAAGGCAGGCCCAGGTACTTGGCGGAGGCGCCGGTGCATATGATCAGCGCGTCGCAGGTGTAGGTGCCGCTGTCGCCGGTCAGGCGGAACGGGCGTTGGCTGAAGTCCACCTGGTTGATGTGGTCGAACACAATTTGCGTGTTGAAGCGCTCGGCGTGTTCTTGAAAGCGCTGCATCAGTTCTGGGCCTTGCACACCGTGAACATCCGCAGGCCAATTGTCGACCTCGGTGGTGGTCATCAGCTGGCCGCCTTGGGCCATGCCGGTGATCAGCAAAGGTTTGAGGTTGGCGCGGGCGGCGTAGACGGCCGCGGTGTAGCCGGCAGGGCCGGAGCCGAGAATCAGAACTTGGGCGTGTTGGGTGGTAGACATGGTGACAAACAAGAGGAGGGCAGCCCCCTGGCCGCCAGACCCTCATTGTAAGAAGGCCGCCATGGCCTGGCTTGTGCAAGTTTGTTGGGCCTGTGTTGCAGTCAGAGGGATCGGTTAAGCTTATGCGCTTGACATGACGTACTCTTTGCACACCCTTCAAAACGATGCCCCGGCGGCGGCCGAGACCACCGGCTTTCGGCGCTTTGCCCAGGAAATTGCCCTGACCGTGGGTTTTGTGTTCATGGCCTTTTGGTTTTTGGCACTGGTCACCCACTCCGTCAATGACCCCGCCTGGACCACATCGGGCACCGCGGGCACGGTCCACAACTGGGGAGGACGTTTGGGGGCCTGGCTTGGCGACTTGAGCTTCTTTCTTTTTGGCTACTCGGTATGGTGGTGTTTTGTGGCCGCTTTGCTCAGTTGGCTGGCCGCCTTGGCACAGCGCCTGCGCACCGAATCCGATGAAGAGACACCGGCGCAGGGCTGGATTCACACCCGCTGGGCTTTTTGGGCGGGGCTGGTCATCCTGATGCTGTCCAGCACGGGTCTGGAGTGGACCCGCCTTTACCGCTTTGAAGGCCGCTTGCCCGGTCACCATGGCGGTGGCGTGCTGGGCTACCTCACTGGGTCCACCGGCCTGGACTGGCTGGGCTTCAATGGCTCGGGCCTGATTTTCATAGTCTTCATGGTGGTGAGCCTGTCCTGGGTGTTCCGTTTCTCCTGGGTCGCGCTGGCCGAAGGCATTGGCGCACGCATCGACGGCTTGCTGCAGGCGCAGCGTGAAAAACGCGAGCGGGCGCAAGACATGGCCATGGGCCACATGGCGGCCAAAGAGCGCGAAGAAGTGGTGCAGGAAGAGCGCATCGAAATCGAAGAGCAGCATCCGGCCCCCATCCTGATTGTGGAACCTGAGGTGGTCGAGATTCCAAAGAGCACCCGGGTGGCACGCGAGCGCCAAAAGCCCTTGTTCAGCGAAATGCCCGACTCACGCCTGCCGCAGGTGGACTTGCTTGACAGCATGACGGTGCGCCAGGACACGGTGTCGCCCGAAACGCTGGAAATGACCAGCCGCATGATCGAGAAAAAGCTGAAAGACTTCGGCGTCGAGGTGCGCGTGGTGGCAGCCGCCCCCGGGCCGGTGATCACGCGCTACGAAATCGAGCCCGCCACTGGCGTCAAAGGCTCGCAGGTGGTGAACCTCGCCAAAGATTTGGCGCGCTCGCTCAGCCTGGTCTCCATCCGCGTGGTGGAAACCATTCCGGGCAAAAACTACATGGCGCTGGAATTGCCCAACGCCAAGCGCCAGTCGATCAAGCTTAGCGAAATTTTGGGCTCGCAAATTTACAACGAAGCCAAGTCGATGCTGACCATGGGCTTGGGCAAAGACATTGTGGGCAACCCAGTGGTGGCCGACCTGGCCAAAATGCCGCATGTGCTGGTCGCGGGCACCACCGGCTCGGGCAAGTCGGTGGGCATCAACGCCATGATTTTGTCTTTGCTCTACAAGGCCGAGGCGCGCGATGTGCGCTTACTCATGATCGACCCCAAGATGCTGGAGATGTCGGTCTACGAAGGTATCCCGCATTTGCTGGCGCCAGTGGTCACCGACATGAAACAAGCTGCGCACGGCCTGAACTGGTGCGTCGGCGAAATGGAGCGCCGCTACAAGCTGATGAGCAAGTTGGGCGTGCGCAACCTGGCAGGCTACAACAGCAAGATCGACGAAGCCACCGAGCGTGAAGAGTTCATCTACAACCCCTTCAGCCTGACCCCTGACTCGCCCGAGCCGCTGCAACGCCTGCCGCACATCGTGGTGGTCATCGACGAGCTCGCCGACCTGATGATGGTGGTGGGCAAAAAAATTGAAGAGCTCATTGCCCGTCTGGCGCAAAAAGCGCGCGCGGCGGGCATTCACCTCATTCTGGCCACGCAGCGTCCCAGCGTGGACGTGATCACCGGCCTGATCAAGGCCAACATTCCCACCCGCATTGCCTTCCAGGTCAGCAGCAAGATCGACAGCCGCACCATCCTCGACCAGATGGGTGCCGAGGCCCTGCTGGGCATGGGTGACATGCTGTACATGGCCAGCGGCACCGGCTTGCCGATCCGTGTGCATGGCGCCTTTGTCAGTGACGAGGAAGTGCATCGCGTGGTCAGCTACTTGAAGACCCAAGGCGAGCCTGACTACATCGATGGCGTGCTCGAAGGTGGCACGGTCGACGGCGAAGGCGGCGATGCCGATGGCCTGGGCGACGGCGGCGGCGAAAAAGACCCGATGTACGACCAAGCGGTTGAAGTGGTGCTGAAGAACCGCAAGGCCAGCATCTCGCTGGTTCAGCGCCATTTGAAGATTGGCTACAACCGCGCAGCCCGCCTGGTGGAAGACATGGAAAAAGCCGGCCTGGTCAGTGCCATGAGCACCAACGGCCAGCGCGACATCCTGGTCCCCAGCCGAGCCGAATGATGCGCCTGCGCAGCGCCGCCCCAGCACTGTGGTGCGTTCTGGTCTTGGGGCTCAATGTGCTGGCGGCACAGGCGGACAGCCTGGACAGCCTCGCGCAATTTTTGAAGCAAGCGCGCAGCGCACGCGCAGAGTTCACCCAGACCGTGACCGCGCCGCCCCGACAAGGCCAAGCGACGCGGACCAAAACTTCGGCAGGCAGTTTTGTGTTCCTGCGGCCTGGGCGTTTTCGCTTCGATTACCAGAAGCCGTTTCCGCAAACCCTGGTGGCCGATGGTCAAACCTTTTGGCTCTACGACCCTGACATCGGCCAAGCCACGGCCCGCTCGCAAGCCCAAGCCCTGGGTTCGACCCCTGCCGCATTGATCGCGTCCAGCGCCGACCTGAAAGTGTTGCAGCAAGACTTCACGCTGGAGGCCGCCCCTGCCGCCGAGGGCATCGAGTGGGTGCTGGCGACGCCCAAGCAAAAAGAAACCTCGCTGCAAAGTGTTCGCATTGGTTTGCGCAGCCAGGGCGCCGATGTGGCGCTGGCACGCCTGGAAATTGTGGATGCCTTTGGCCAGCGTTCGGTGCTGCAATTCGATCGCTTTGAAGTGAATCCGTCGTCGGTGACGGCTGCGCAATTTCAATTCACGCCACCGGCGGGCGTGCAAGTCATCCGGCCTTGAGCACCGGCATGGCACCTGTCAGTTGGCGCAGGCCCGACGGCGTTTGAATCCAGGCTTCGAGATGGGGCCCTTGCGAGGCCTCACAAGCGCGCACACGCACTGGACCTTGCAGGTTCAACGAGCGCAGCAAGCGCTGCACGCGCTCGGGGTCGGGGTGCACCAGCAACAACTCCACCAGCGACAAACCGCAGTCGGCCATCCCCGCCGCGGGGTGTTGCTCGGTGTGCCATTCGATCACGGCGGGCGCCACGCCATCCAGGGGTACGCTGCCATCGGCGGGAAGGGTCAGGTGCCAGGTCAGGGCGCCTCGGCTCATGGGCTCCAAAGGCCCGAGGTCTTCACTGGCCGCAGCTGCGTGCTGGGCCAATTGCTCTGAGCGCACCACCCAGGTCGACAAGCCGGGCGCGGCTTCTGGCGCACGGCGGTCCAGGTCAAACCAGCGCGGGCGGCCTGGCGCTGGCGCATCGGGGTTGATGGCAATGATTTCCAAAAACAGCGTGTCCCCCAGGCGCAGCAGCAAATTGTGGGTGCCCATGCGTGGATGCTCGCCGCCGGTCAGGGCACGCACGCCCAGCGCCTGCTCGACTGCCAGGGCGCCCGCCGCCAGCGAGGCTGCGGTCACGGTGATATGGTCAATGAAGGTGGGGGCCATCCGTGCATTATGGCCGTGTCAGGTGCGGCCAGGCGGGGGCTTCGGCTTACACTTCGGGCATGCCCGCTGCGACCCTTCATTCCCCTGCTGCCACGCTCGCCGGGCATGCGCCTTTGGCAGAGCGCCTGCGCCCGCGAAATTTGGCCGAAGTCATTGGGCAGCAGCACCTGCTGGGGGAGGGCATGGCCTTGCGCGTGGCCTTTGAGTCCGGTCAGCCGCACAGTTGCATTTTGTGGGGCCCACCAGGGGTGGGAAAAACCACCATCGCCCGTTTGATGGCCGATGCCTTTGACGCGCAATTCCTCGCCATCAGCGCGGTGCTCGGCGGCGTGAAGGAAATCCGCGAAGCGGTGGAGTTGGCGCAAGCCGCGCGCGATGGCTTGCAAGCGCAGCACACGATTGTGTTTGTCGATGAAGTGCACCGTTTCAACAAAAGCCAGCAAGACGCTTTTTTGCCGCATGTGGAGTCGGGCCTCTTTACCTTCATTGGCGCCACCACCGAGAACCCCTCGTTCGAAGTCAATTCGGCCTTGTTGTCCCGGGCGGCGGTGTATGTGCTGCAGCCTTTGTCTGAAGACGATTTGCAAGCCTTGCTGGACAAAGCCCAGGCACAAGGCGGCGTCCCCGCCATCGAGGCTGCGGCTCGGCAACGCCTGGTGGCCTATGCCGATGGCGATGCCCGGCGTTTGCTCAACACGCTGGAAACACTCACCGTGGCGGCAAGCCGGGAAAAGCTGGCCGAAGTCAGCGATGGCTGGCTGCTGAAGGTGCTGGGCGAGCGCATGCGCCGCTACGACAAAGGTGGCGAGCAGTTCTACGACACCATCAGCGCTTTGCACAAGTCGGTGCGCGGCTCGGACCCGGATGCTGCGCTGTATTGGTTTGTGCGCATGCTCGATGGCGGCGCCGACCCCCGCTACATGGCGCGGCGCATGATCCGCATGGCCAGTGAAGACATTGGTCTGGCCGATCCGCGCGCACTGCGCATGGCCCTGGATGCCGCCGAAGTCTACGAGCGGCTGGGCTCGCCCGAGGGCGAGCTGACGCTGGCGCAATGCATTGTGTATCTGGCCGTGGCCCCGAAGTCGAATGCGGTCTACAAGGCCTTCAACCAAATGAAAGCCTTCGTCAAACAAGATGGCACCCGACCCGTGCCAATGCATTTGCGCAATGCGCCCACCCAGCTCATGAAGCAGCTCGACTACGGCAAGGGCTACCGCTATGCGCACGACGAGCCCGACGGCTTTGCCGCCGGCGAAAACTACTGGCCCGAGGACATGAAATCTGCGCGTTTTTACCAGCCCGTGAACCGTGGTTTGGAGATCCGCATCGCCGAGAAACTGCGAGAATTGCGCGAACGCAACGAGGCGGCGCAAGGCAAGACCTGAGCCCCAGGCTTGCAAAGAAAGATCCGAATGGATGTCTTGCTTCAACAAATCATCAATGGCCTGGTGCTGGGCAGCATGTATGCCTTGGTGGCATTGGGCTACACCATGGTGTATGGCATCATCAACCTCATCAACTTCGCCCATGGCGAAGTGTTGATGGTGGGCGCCATGACCAGCTGGACCCTGATTGGCCTGATGCAAGAAGCCTGGCCCACGGCACCGGGCTGGCTGATCTTGCTGATGTCATTGCTGATTGCCTGTGGGGTCAGTGGCGCCCTGAACTTCGCCATTGAAAAGCTGGCCTACCGCCCCTTGCGCAACGCGCCCAAGCTGGCGCCCCTGATCACCGCCATTGGCGTGTCCATCTTGTTGCAAACGCTGGCCATGATCATCTGGAAGCCCAACTACAAACCTTACCCCACGCTGTTGCCCTCGCAGCCCATCGATCTGGCGGGTGCGGTGATCACCCCGACCCAGATCATGATTCTGGGCGTCACGGCCGTCTCGCTGGCAGTCTTGATGTGGCTGGTGCATGGGACGCGCTTGGGCCGGGCGATGCGTGCCACCGCCGAAAACCCGCGCGTGGCCAGCCTCATGGGTGTCAAGCCAGACACTGTGATTTCGGCCACCTTTGTCATCGGTGCGGTGCTGGCGACCTTGGCGGGCGTGATGTGGGCCTCCAATTACGGCACGGTGCAGCACGCCATGGGCTTTTTGCCCGGCCTGAAGGCTTTTACCGCAGCGGTCTTTGGCGGCATTGGCAACCTGTCGGGCGCGGTGGTGGGCGGCTTGCTGTTGGGGCTGATTGAGTCCATTGGCTCGGGCTACATTGGCGACCTGACCGGCGGCGTGCTGGGCAGCCACTATGCCGACATCTTTGCATTTCTGGTCTTGATTGCGGTGCTCACCTTGCGACCTTCTGGCTTGCTGGGCGAGCGCGTGGCCGATCGTGCCTGAAGAGGAAGCGCCGATGTCCCGTTTCACGTCACGCCATTTGCTCTGGGCCCTCGGCCTGTTGTTGCTGCCGCTGCTGTTGCAGCAAATAGGCAATGGCTGGGTGCGCATCGCCGATGTGGCCTTGTTGTACGTGCTGCTCGCCTTGGGGCTCAACATTGTGGTGGGCTACGCTGGCTTGCTCGATCTTGGCTACGTGGCCTTCTTTGCCGTCGGGGCCTACATGTTTGCCCTGCTGGCCTCGCCGCATTTGTTGGAGACCTTTCCGGCCCTGGCTGCCCTGTTCCCGACAGGCATGCACACGCCCCTGTGGGTGGTCATTCCTCTGGGCGCTTTGTTGGCGGGACTGATGGGGGCCCTGCTGGGCGCGCCCACACTGAAGCTGCGTGGCGACTATCTGGCCATTGTGACCCTGGGCTTTGGCGAAATCATTCGGGTGTTCATGAACAACCTGGACCAACCGGTCAACCTCACCAATGGCCCCAAAGGCCTGGGCCAGATCGATGCGGTGACGGTGTTCGGCCATCCCCTGTCCCGCAAGATCGACCTGGGCTGGATCGAGTTGCCCTCGGTGACTTTGTACTACTACCTGTTCCTGGCCCTGGTGCTGGTCAGCGTGCTGATTTGCCATCGGCTGGAAAATTCACGCATCGGCCGCGCCTGGATGGCCATTCGTGAAGACGAAGTGGCCGCCAAAGCCATGGGCATCCATACCCGCAACATGAAGTTGCTGGCGTTTGGCATGGGGGCCAGCTTTGGCGGTGTGTCGGGCTGCATGTTTGCCGCCTTTCAAGGCTTTGTCTCGCCCGAGTCTTTCAGCCTCATGGAGTCGGTCATGATCGTTGCCATGGTGGTCTTGGGCGGCTTGGGGCATTTGCCTGGCGTCATCCTGGGAGCCGTGCTGTTGGCCGCATTGCCCGAGGTGTTGCGCTATGTGGCAGGCCCCTTGCAAGCCATGACCGATGGCCGACTCGACGCCGCCATCCTGCGCCAACTGCTGATTGCCCTGGCCATGATTGGAATCATGCTGTGGCGCCCACGAGGTTTGTGGCCCGCACCCGAGCATGGCAAAAATTTGCCAGCCCCTGCTGCGGGGTCCAGGAGCGCTGCGCCATGACGCCCGTGCTCCATGTCCAGGGCATTTCCAAGCGCTTTGGCGGCTTGCAGGCCTTGAGCGATGTCGGCATGCGTATCGAGCCCGGCCAGGTCTATGGCTTGATTGGCCCCAATGGCGCTGGCAAGACCACGTTTTTCAATGTCATCACCGGCTTGTACACACCGGATGCGGGCAGCTTCGAGTTGGCAGGGAAACCCTACCAGCCCACGGCGGTGCACACCGTGGCGCAAGCCGGCATTGCCCGCACCTTTCAGAACATTCGGCTGTTTGCCGACATGAGCGCCTTGGAAAACGTCATGGTGGGCCGCCATGTGCGTACCGGTTCGGGCTTGCTGGGGGCGGTGTTGCGTACCGCTCAATTCATGCAAGAGGAGCGTGCCATTGCGGCCCATGCCCGTGAATTGCTGGACTATGTAGGCATCGGCGGTTACGCCGACTACAAGGCGCGCACCCTGAGTTACGGCGATCAGCGCCGCCTTGAGATCGCGCGCGCGCTGGCCACCGAACCCAAACTGCTGGCGCTCGATGAGCCCGCAGCCGGCATGAATGCCACTGAAAAAGTACAGCTGCGCGCGCTGATCGACCGCATTCGGCAAGAGCGCTGCACCTTGTTGCTGATCGAGCACGATGTGAAGCTGGTCATGGGCTTGTGCGACCAGGTCACGGTCTTGGATTACGGCAAGGTGATTGCCCAGGGCACACCCGCCCAAGTGCAAAGCGACGCCAAAGTGATCGAGGCCTATCTGGGCACGGGAGGCCACTGACATGTCCTCGCGCATTCCTTTGTTGCAGGTGAGCGAGTTGCGCGTGGCCTATGGCGGCATTCAGGCTGTCAAAGGCGTGAGCTTTGAAGTGCACCCCGGCGAATTGGTGTGCCTCATCGGCTCCAATGGCGCGGGCAAGACCACCAGCATGAAAGCCGTCACCGGCATCCAGCCCCTGGCAGGCGGCGAGGTGCTGTACCAGGGACGCAGCATCCAGGGCCAGGGCGCTTGGGATTTGGTGCGCAGCGGCCTGGCCATGGTGCCCGAAGGGCGTGGGGTGTTCACCCGCATGTCCATTCTGGAAAACCTGCAAATGGGCGCCTACATCCGCCACGACAGCGCGGGGGTGGCCGACGATCTGGAGCGCATGTTCGCACTCTTTCCCCGCTTGAAAGAACGTCGCGACCAATTGGCGGGCACCCTCTCCGGCGGTGAGCAGCAAATGCTGGCCATGGGCCGTGCCCTGATGAGCCGCCCCCAATTGTTGTTGCTGGACGAGCCCTCCATGGGCTTGTCGCCCCTGATGGTGGACAAAATTTTTGAAGTCATCACCGATGTGTCGCGCCAGGGCGTGACGGTTCTGTTGGTGGAGCAAAACGCCAGCCGTGCCTTGCAAATCGCTGATCGTGCCTACGTGATGGAATCCGGACTGATCACCCTGCAAGGGCCAGCGCAACAACTGTTGCATGACCCGCAAGTGCAGGCCGCTTACTTGGGCCATTGAACAACAGGAGCCAGGCCATGTCTTCCCAACTTTCCAGCGCCGATGTGGCGCATTACGAGCGCGAGGGTTACCTGGTTCCAAACTACCGTTTGGAACCCGAATTGTTGCGCGAGCTGCAGCAGGCCCTGGCGCAACTGATTCGTGACAACCCAGGCGTGCGCCCTGAAAAACTGGTGAGTGCCCATGTCGCAGGAGATAACGGGGAGGGCGTCAAAGGGGTGAAGAAATTTTTGGACCTCGCCATGCACGGCCCCATCCTGGACATGGTGGAGCAGGTGATTGGTCCCGACATCATCCTCTGGGGCTGCCATGTGTTCAGCAAGCCCGCAGGCGATGGCTTT
The DNA here is from genome assembly GCA_018882835.1 of Limnohabitans sp. Lineage (GTDB taxonomy): Bacteria > Pseudomonadota > Gammaproteobacteria > Burkholderiales > Burkholderiaceae_C > Limnohabitans. Next base: position 12,259 of record VERE01000049.1, on the reverse strand, counting down.
GAAACCCCTTGGCACCAGGACGGCCATTACTGGCCCATCCGTCCCCTGGCCACGTGCACCGTGTGGGTCGCCTTGGAGCCTAGCACGCGCGAGAACGGTTGCTTGCGCATCATTCCGCGCTCGCATGCCAACAAGCAACTGCATGCGCACCTGTTCGAGGACCGCCAAGATTTGGTGCTGAACCAGCGCATGGCCGATGGCACTTTCGATGAGGCCTTGGCGGTCGACCTAGAGTTAGCGCCTGGGCAAATGTCCATGCACGATGTCTACATGATCCATGGCGCCGACGCCAACCGCTCTGCGCAAAGCCGCACCGGCGTGGCCTTGCGCTACATGCCGGCAACCTCCTTGTTTGACCGCAAGCTCAAACCAGTCGATGGCAAGACCGGCATTCCGGTGAGCTTTGCCACCCGCCCCCTGTGGTTGTTGCGCGGTCAGGATCGCACGGGCCAGAACGATTTCACGGTCGGGCACCGCCGCTGAAACCTGCCCAACACGGGCTGTCAGTCCACCCGCGCGCCACTGGCTTTCACCACGGGCTCGTATTTGGCGCGCTCTTTCGCCATGAATTGACCGAAGGCTGGCGCTGAAGAGGGCGCGGGCTCGGCCATCAGCGCCGCAAAGCGTTGGCGTGTGGCCGGGTCGTTCAAGGCCTGAGTGAAAGCTTGGTTGAGGCGCTGAATGGTGTCAGCGGGCGTGCCCGCCGCTGCGACCAGGCCCCACCACGTGTCTATCTCAAAGCCCGGCAAGGTTTCGCTCAAGGCCGGCAACTCCGGCAGGCTGGCAGCACGCCGTGCGGTGGTGACGGCCAGTGCCTTGAGCTTGCCCGAGGCAATGTTGGGCGCGGCCGTCGCCAAGTTGTCGATATTGAAGTCCACCTGGCCCGAAAGCAAGGCCAGCTGCGCCGGGTTGCCGCCGTTGTAGGGAATATGTACCGCAAAAATACCTGCAGCGCGTTTGAACAATTCACCCGCGAGGTGGCCGGCACTGCCATTGCCACCCGAGCCGTAATTGAGCTGGCCGGGGTGGGCTTTGGCATGGCGAATCAGGTCGGTCAGCGTGTGAATGCCCAGGCGTTCGGCGGTGGCCGCGTTCATGACCAGCACATTGGGCACCCGCACCACCTGGGTGATGGGCGCAAAGTCGCGGCTGGCCTCGTAGGGCATGCGGGCAAACAGCCAGGGGTTGATGGCATGGGTGGCCACCGCTGCCATGCCCACTGTCAGGCCATCCGGGGCCGACTTGGCCACCAGGTCCATGCCCAAATTGCCGCCGGCACCGGGCTTGTTCTCCACGATCACCGGTCCCAGGCTGTCTTTGACGCGCTCTGCCAATACCCTGGCCGTCACATCGATGGGACCGCCGGCTGCATAGGGCACGATCAGGCGCAGCGGCTTGCCGGTGGTGGGCTGGGCCTGCACAGCACCAAGGCTCGTCAAGCTCAGCAGCATGCCTGCCAGGTGGCGCCGATTCAGCATGTGGCGCTCAGGCTTTCGCTTTGTCGGCTTCGCTGGTGAACGAGTCAGCGAAAAACTCTTCCTCTGGCAGATGGCCCAGCGAGATGTAATCGGCGCGCGCCGAGTCGACCACGATGGGGGCGCCGCAGGCATACACCTGATGGCCCGAGAGGTCAGGAAAATCTTGCAACACCGCGCGATGCACAAAGCCGGTTCGGCCTTGCCAGCCATCTTCCGGCAGGGCATCCGAGATCACCGGCACATAGCGCAGGTTGGGCATCTGTGCAACTTGCGCGACCACCCAGTCGTGCAGGTACAAATCGGCCGGGCGGCGGCCGCCCCAGTAGAGCGTGGCCGGGCGGGTGATGCCCTTGTGCTGTAGGTGCTCGATCAAGGCCTTGATGGGCGCAAAGCCCGTGCCCGAGGCCAGCAACACCAGCGGCTTGTCGCTGTCTTCACGCAAGAAGAAGCTGCCTTGCGGGCCCTCCACGCGTTGAATCTCTTTTTCTTTCATGGCGCCAAACACATGGTCGGTGAACTTGCCACCGGGCATGTGGCGAATGTGCAGTTCCACAGCCTGCACGCCCGTGGCCAGGGTGTGCGGCGCGTTCGCCATGGAATAGCTGCGGCGTGAGCCATCTCGCAACAAAAAGTCGATGTACTGGCCGGCATGGAACTGGAAGCTGTCATTGGCGGGCAATTGCAGTTTGACCAGCATCACATCGTGCGATTTTTTCTCCAGAGAGATCACACGCACCGGCATTTTCTTCACCGGGAACTGGCCCACATCCACCACTTGGCGCGACTCCAGCACCAGGTCGCTGTGGGCTGTGGCACAGCAGGTCAGCACATAGCCATTGGCCTCCTCCTCGGCGCTCAAGGCTTTGCTTTGGTGCTCGCCATGGGTGACGTTGCCAGAAATCTTTTTGCACTTGCAAGAGCCGCAAGCGCCGTCCTTGCAGCCATAGGGCAAGCCAATGCCCTGGCGCAGGCCTGCGGCCAGCACGGTCTCATCGCCGGCGGCTTCAAATTGACGGCCACTGGGTTGCACGGTGATGTTGAAACGCATCTTTGGGTATCCTTGGGGACTTGTTGTCTGATTCCCCCTGATTTTGCCTTCAAACCAAACACCTCTGGGCGCCTTGCCGGCGCGCTTCCGTCGCCAACGGGTCTTGATCGTCGGCTGCGGCGATGTTGGCCTGCGCGTGGCCCGGCGCCTGGCGCCGCGCATGCAAGTGCTGGCCCTGACCTCCGATGCCAAACGGGTCGACGCATTGCGCGCCCTGGGCGTGCGGCCCCTGGTGGGCAACCTGGACGAGCCCGCAGGCCTGCGCCGTTTGGCAGGCCTGGCGCAGCGGGTGCTGCATCTGGCGCCGCCGCCCAGCGAGGGGTGGGCCGAGCCGCGCACCCAGGCCTTGGTGCGCAGCTTGCGCCGGCGCAGCTTGCCGCAGTCGCTGGTCTACGGCTCCACCAGTGGGGTCTATGGCGATTGCCAGGGGGCGTGGGTCACCGAAAGCCGTCCCGTCAACCCGTTTACCCAGCGCGCCATCCGCCGTGTGCAGGCCGAGGCCTGGGTGCGCCATGTGGGACGTGGCGGCGCCGGCAGCCTGCGCGCCAGCATTTTGCGCATTCCGGGCATCTACGCCTGGGACCGTGAAGGGGGCACCCCTCGTGGCCGCCTGGAAAAACGCACGCCGGTGTTGCAGCGTGAGGACGACGTCTTCACCAACCACATCCATGCCGAAGATTTGGCGCGCGCCTGTTTGTTGGCCTTGTGGCGGGGCCGGCCGCAGCGCACGGTGCATGTCAGCGACGACACCGACCTGCGAATGGGCGACTACTTCGACCTGGCGGCCGACATGATGGGCTTGCCGCGACCGCCGCGGGTGCCACGGCGCGAGGCCGAAGACCATTTACCGCTGATGCTGCTGAGCTTCATGAGCGAGTCCCGTCGTCTGAGCAACGAGCGCATGAAAAAAGAGCTTCGGCTGAAGCTCCTTTTTCCCACGGTCGTGGAAGGTTTGCAGGCCGGACTCAATCGAGCTTGATATGAGCCGCCTTGATGGCTTGGGTCCAGCTGGCGATTTCCCGGTCGAGCAACTTGGTCATTTCGGCGGGCGCCAGGTAGCGTGCTTCCACACCCGCTTGCTCGGCACGTTGCCGGGTCTCGGGCGCTTCCATGCTCTTTTTGACGTCTTGCGACAATCTTTGGATCACCGCAGCCGGGGTGCCTGAGGGCACATACAAGGCGACCCAGGACTCCAGCTCAAACTGAGACAGCCCCGCCTCGGCCACGGTGGGCACTTGCGGCAGTTGCGGATGCCGCGATTTGCCGGTCACCGCCAAGGCCTTGAGCTTGCCATTGAGCACATGGCCCATGACCGAGGGCGGGGTGGTGATGAACACTTGCACCTGTCCTGCCAGCACGTCCTGAATCGCCTGGCCTGAACCCTTGTAGGGCACGTGGGTCATTTGGATGCCGGTTTGCTGTTTGAAAATTTCGGTGCCGATGTGCGACACCGAGCCGTTGCCCTGCGAGGCGTAGTTCAGCTTGTCGGGGTTCTGCTTCACGTACGCAATGAACTCTTTCAGCGTGTTGGCCGGCACCGACGGGTGTACCGCGATCACATTGGTGGCCACGGTGATCAGGCCGATGGGCGTGAGGTCTTTGAGTTCCCAGGGCAGCTTGTCCATCAGAATGGGGTTGGCCACGTGGTAACCCGAGTAGGACACCAGCACGGTGTAACCATCCTTGTTGGCGCGGGCCACAGTTTGGTAAGCCAGATTGCCGCTGCCCCCGGGCTTGTTCTCCACCACCACCGATTGCCCCAGCGCGCGTGCCAGGGGCTCGGCCACCAGGCGGGCCGAAGTATCCACCAAGCCGCCGGGCGGGTTGGGAACCACCAAGCTCACCGAGCGGGCGGGATAAGTTTGCGCTTGGGCCATCATGCCGATGGCGCTCAGAACCCAGGCGAGGGTGAGGCGACGCGTGAAAATCATGAAAGGCTCTCCTGTGAATGGTGCGCGTCTCAGCGCTGACCGAAATGGGTTTTGCCAAAGATGCCTTGGGCCTCTCGCGGCATGCAGCGCCAGTATTGGTGGCTGGCAGACACCTGGCCTTGCAGGGCGGCCGCAGCCTCCCAGGCCCAGCGTGGCTTGTACAGAAAGCTGCGGGCGATGCCCACCAGATCGGCATCGCCGTGGGCCACGATGTCGTTGGCCTGGTTGGGGTCGGTGATCAGGCCCACGGCAATCGTGGGAAGGCCGCTCTTTTGTTTCACCATGCGCGCAAACGGCACCTGGTAACTCGGACCTACGGGGATTTTTTGCTGTGCCGACACACCGCCGGTCGAGATGTGAATGAAGTCGGCGCCAGCTTGTTTCAGGCGCAGCGACAAGTCGGCCGTTTCTTCCGGCGTCCAGCCGTTGGGCACCCAGTCGGTGGCTGACAGCCGCATGCCCAGTGTGCCCTGGTACGCCTTTCGCACGGCCGCAAACACTTCCAGCGGAAAACGGATGCGGTTTTCAAAACTGCCGCCGTAAGCATCGGTACGCACATTGGCCACCGGCGACAAAAACTGGTGCAACAAATAGCCGTGCGCCCCATGCAGTTCCACGGCTTCAATGCCCATGGCTTGGGCGCGTGCGGCGGCCTGGGCAAACGCGTCGCGGATGCGTGCCAGGCCTGCGGCATCCAGTGCCTCGGGGGGTGTTTCTTGCGGCAGGTGCGGCACGTTCGAGGGGCCAGAGATGGCCCAGCCGCGTTGGTCCGGGGGCAGCAAGCCGCCGCCATTCCAGGGCTCGGCACTGGAACCCTTGCGCCCGGCATGGGCCAGTTGAATGCAGACCGGCGTGGGCGGGGCAATGTGGCGGGCACGCTGCAAGTGGTTGTCCAGGGCGGCCGCCGTGGCGTCATCCCACAGACCCAGGCAGCCCGGGGTAATGCGGCCCTCGCGCGTCACCGCCGTCGCCTCGATGGTGAACAAGGCGGCGCCACTGTTGAGCAAATTGCCCCAGTGCATCAGGTGCCAGTCGGTGGCACGGCCCTCATCGGCAGAGTATTGGCACATCGGGGCCACCACAATGCGGTTGACCAAGTCCAGCGGGCCCTTGGGGGCGCTCAGACGAAACGAGGAAAAGAGTGTGCTCACAGGCGATCCCAGCAATGACGGAAAGCCGCCATCCTACCCAGAGACGGTCCGTTTTGCTTGTCCCTCAGGTGAAAGCCTTAACGCTGCAACGCAAACTTTGTCTGGAGAAACTGGTACATCTTTTGTCGGCTGTCTTGCGTGACTTCCTCATTGAACACATACGTCACCTGGCCTCTGTGCCCCGGCTTGCTGAAACCATTCAGGCTTTTGCAATCCCAGCAATGGGTGGCGTCGGGATAGGACTCGTATTGGATGGGCGCGCCCTTTTGCGCCAGTGGCGTCAGCAATTTTTCACAATCTTCTGCCGGGGTTTCATTGTCTTTGCCGCCGGTGAACACCAGATGGGGTTTGTCCAGGTCTTCTTGCACCACATTGCCGGCATAGTTTCCGAAGCCGTTGCGTGCGTAGCCACAATAGGGGTAGAAGGACACATAAGCATTGAAGCCAGGCCCCAGCTTGAATTCGTTGCGAATGCTGGCGCTGTTGGCAAAAAAAGCGATCAAGGCCCCTTGCGAAAACCCAACCATGGCCAATTGGTTGGGGTTGACGTAGGGCAGACGACGCAAATGCTCAGCCGACTGTAAAAAGTCTTTGGTGGTGCGACCGAAGGTGACGCCGTTCTGTGGCAATTGGCAAATGTTGAGCGCTTCCCTGGGCCCCATGAAGTCGATCAACAGGGTGACGTATCCCTGGCGCACAAAGTGAGCAGGCTGGAGCGAAGGAGGGGCAGCATGGCGAATCCTTATTGCGGCTCGATCTTGGCGTCTCGAATGGCTTTCGCCCATTTGGCAGATTCCAGCTTGGTGCGCTGGCCCAGTGCTTCCGGTGAGCCTGGCTCGGTTTCAAAACCCAGATTGCCTGCAAAACGCTCAAGGATGTCTTTGTGGGTCGCTGCCATGTTGATCGCTTTGTTGAGCTTCAAAACGATGTCGGGCGGCGTTCCGGCGGGGGCGAAGATGGCGAAGTACGCGATCAATTCGTAGTCTTTCAGGCCCAGGGCTTCGTTGACCGTCGGGAGCTCAGGAATGGCCTTGGAGCGCTTGGCAGAAGTCACGGCCAGGCCGCGAATTTTGCCGGCTTTGACCTGGGGCAGCATCACGGCAAAGTCAGCGGTGAACAAGTTCACCTGCCCGCCGATCAGGTCGGTCATGGCCGCCGGGCCGCTCTTGTAGGGGACATTCGTCATTTGCACCTGGGCCATGCTGGCCAGCATTTCGGTGGACACCAGTTGCGAGGTGCTGGCGCTGGCAAAAGTGACCTGGTTGGGTTTGGCTTTGGCCAGGTCGACCAACTCTTTCAAGGTTTTGGCCGGGAAGTCATTGTTGACGGCCACGATCAGGGGTACCGAGCCCAGGTAGCCCACGGGCGTGAAGGCCGTGTCCTGGTCGTAGGGCAATTTTTTCATCAGGCTTTTCAGCGCTGCATTGGTGCTGTTGGTGCCAATCATCAGGGTGTAGCCATCGGGGGCTGCCTTGGCCACGGCATCTGCGCCCAGCATGCCGTTCACGCCAGGCTTGTTTTCCACAATGATTTGCTGCTCTAGCACTTCGGACATCTTGGCTGCGAAAGCGCGGCCAATCTGGTCGGTGGCGCTGCCAGCCGCAAAGGGCACAATGGCCTTGATCGGTTTGTTCGGATAGGGTTGGGCGTGGCCCAGTGTGCCAAGCAGGCTCAGGCTCAGGACCAGGCAAAAGTGTGCGAAGGAACGCATGGTGTCTCCGGTGGGTTTTTCTGCTCAAAGCATAACCGAGCGCAGCGTACAGTCCAGCCTACAGTTCAGCTTGTGACGGCTGATGCTGTTCAGCAACCGAATGGGGAGTCTCAATCTTGTCTGATCTCACTGGCAGCCGACAAAAAATTCGCCACCCAGGCCCGCCTGCCGCGCTACGCCAGCAATTTGTGCGGGGCGAGGTGCGCACTTTCAAGGTGACATTGCCAGCCGGTGCAATGTTGATGGCGGCCCTCACGGCGGCCGTGCAAGACCTCGCAGGTGAAACCGCTTTTGTGCGAATCGATGGACTCGCTTTGCGTTCGGGCCAGCACGTGCTGCCGGCACACTCGCCCGATGCCCAGCATGTGGCCTGGTACAGCGACACCCACACCCTGAGCGACTGCCGTTTTGTGCATGGCACCGTGGTCTTGGGTCGCAAAGACGACCAATGGTTTACCCATTGCCATGCCCTTTGGGAGAGCGCTCAGGGCCTTCGGGGTCTGGGCCATGTGCTGTGCGCCGAGGCCTGTCTAGCCGAGCCTTGGCAAGCAGAGATTCATGTGTTTTTCGGCGGAGGCTTGCGCGTCAGTTTTGATGCCGAAAGCAATTTCTCGCTGCTGCGCCCCTACGCCGATGCCACGCCGCCGCCCCAAACCAATGCCGTGCTGTTGACCCTGCAACCGCATGAAGATGTGCGCTCGGCCATCAACGATGTGTGCGCGAATTTAAAGATTCAGGAGGCCAGCATCATGGGCGTGGGCAGCCTCATTGGCGCGGTGTTTGCGCAAGGTCCCGCCATGACCGCTGCAATTTCCGAGATGCTGCTGTTGCCCGGCGCCGAAGTGTCGCAGGGGCAGTGCACAGCCTTGCCGGTGGCGTGTGTAGACCCCGAGGCGGTGATCTACCAAGGCGACCTGTTGCTCGGACAAGGCCCGGTGCTGATCACTTGTGAGTTGTTGCTGAGGGTCAAGTCGTAAGCCATTCTGGCGTTGCTGACCAGAAATGGTGCCGAAGGCCGGAATCGAACCGGCACGGTGTTTTGCACCGGCAGATTTTGAGTCTGCTGCGTCTACCTATTTCGCCACTTCGGCAAAAGTGTGAAGACGCAAATTATGGCACAGTCTAGGGTATGAATTACCAAACCATCGAATCGGCCATTGGCAAGACCCCCCTGGTCGCCCTGCAACGCATTGGCGCCGCTGAGAATGCGCGCCGTGGCAACGTGATTTTGGGCAAGCTCGAGGGCAACAACCCCGCGGGCTCGGTCAAAGACCGACCCGCGCTGTCCATGATTCAACGTGCGCAAGAGCGCGGCGACATTCGGCCGGGCGACACCTTGATCGAGGCCACTTCGGGCAACACCGGCATTGCCCTGGCCATGGCCGCCGCCATCAAGGGCTACCGCATGGTCTTGATCATGCCGGAGGATTTGTCCATAGAGCGCGCCCAGACCATGAAGGCCTTTGGGGCCGAGCTGATCCTCACTCCGAAAAGCGGTGGCATGGAATACGCCCGCGACCTGGCCGAGCGCATGGCGCGCGAAGGCAAGGGGCTGGTTTTGGACCAATTCGCCAACGAAGACAATCCGCGCATCCACTACGAAACCACCGGGCCTGAAATTTGGCAGGACACCCAGGGCCGGGTCACCCATTTCGTGAGTGCCATGGGCACTACCGGCACCATCACTGGCGTGTCGCGCTATTTGAAGGAACAAAACCCGGGTGTTCGCATCGTGGGCGCCCAGCCCAGCGAAGGCTCCCGCATTCCTGGCATTCGCAAATGGCCGCAAGAGTACTTGCCCAAAATTTACGACGCGCGCCATGTGGACGAACTGGTCTACGTCAGCCAGGACGACGCCGAAGACATGTGCCGACGTCTGGCCCGTGAAGAGGGTATTTTTGCGGGCATTTCCGCTGCCGGTGCTTGCTGGGTGGCGCAACAAATTTCGCAACAGGTCGAGAATGCCACCATTGTGTTCATCGTCTGTGACCGAGGCGATCGCTACCTATCCACCGGAGTGTTTCCTGCATGAACAACTTTCGCTTTTGCCCACAGTGCGCAACCCCGCTTGAGTGGCTGGCGTTGCCGGAAGATGGCGGCCCCAAAGAGCGCCTGCGCTGTACCGGCTGCGCCTGGACGCACTGGAACAACCCAACGCCGGTGCTGGCCGGCATCGTGCAGTACCGTGGCCAAATTTTGCTGGCCCGCAATGCCGCCTGGTCCGGCCGGCGCTTTGCCTTGATCACCGGTTTCATGGAAGCGGGCGAGACCCCCGAAAGTGGCATCAGCCGCGAGATCGCGGAAGAGACGAACCTGGCGGTGAGTGCCTTGTCCCTGGTGGGCGTCTATGACTTCCAGCGCATGAACCAGGTCATCATTGCCTACCATGCCGTGGCCGATGGCGAGGTGCGCCTCTCGCCGGAGCTGGCAGAATACAAACTCTACAAGCCCGAAGACGTGATTTGCTGGCCTGCAGGCACCGGCTATGCCGTGGCTGATTGGCAGCGCCGTCAGGGCATTGAGCCGCGCTTCATGGACTGGGCCGAGCGCGAACGACTGAACATCGACTGAGCACCATGAACATCGACCAAGAACTGGACACCCGCGGACTGAACTGCCCGCTGCCGATTTTGAAAGCCAAGAAAGCCTTGACCGCCATGCAAAGCGGCCAGCTGCTCAAGGTGGTGGCGACCGACGCCGGCTCGCTGCGCGACTTTGCCGCCTTTGCCAAACAAACCGGCAACGAGTTGGTGGGGCAAGAAACCGTGGGCAACGAGTTTGTCCACGTGCTCAAACGGCGCTGAACCTCAACGGCTCACTTGGGGCAAATAAGCCTTGAACTCGGCGCCCACTTCGGGGTGCTGCAAGGCCAGCTCGACGGTGGCTTGCAAAAAGCCCAGCTTGCTGCCGCAGTCGTAGCGCTTGCCCTGGTAGGGATAAGCCAGCACTTTTTCGCTGGCCAGCAAGCCGGCAATGCCATCGGTGAGCTGAATTTCACCCTGCACGCCGCGGCCACCCGCACGGATGCGATCAAACACCGCGGGCGTCAGCACATAGCGCCCGGCCACCGCCAGGCGTGAGGGGGCATCGGCCGCTTTGGGCTTCTCCACCATCTTCTCCACATTGACCCAGCCCTGTACTTGCGGCGTGCCGGCCACGATGCCATAGCGGTGCACCTGGTCTTGTGGCACCTCTTGTACGGCCAAGACCGAGGCGCCCGTTCGGGCGAACACGTCGGCCATTTGGCGCAGCACGCCGGGGCCGCCCGGCAGGCCGGTCATCAGGTCATCGGCCAGCAGCACCGCGAACGGGGACTGGCCGACCAGATGCTCGGCGCACAGCACCGCATGTCCCAGGCCCAGGGCGCGCGGCTGGCGCACATAAGAGCACAGCATGTCGCTGGGCTGAACGCTGCGAACCAGGTCGAGCAGGGCCTGCTTGCCAGCGGCTTCCAATTCCGCCTCGAGCTCGTAGGCCGTGTCAAAGTGGTCTTCGATAGCCCGTTTGCTTCGGCCCGTCACAAAAATCATGTGGCGAATGCCGGCTTCGTAGGCTTCTTCCACAGCGTACTGAATCAGGGGCTTGTCGACCACCGGCAGCATTTCCTTGGGCTGGGCTTTGGTGGCCGGCAGGAACCGTGTGCCCAAGCCGGCCACAGGAAAAACAGCGTGCTTCAATGTGTTGCTCATGTTCTCACCTGTAGGCTCAAGCACCGAGTCGGGCCAGTTGCTCTTGTACCTTGATCAAGGTAGCAGAAAAGTCGGCCACGCGTTTCTTTTCTTGCTCGATCACCGCAGGCGGCGCCTTGGCCACAAAGGCTTCGTTGCTCAGCTTGCCGTGGGCCTTTTGAATCTCGCCTTGCAGTCGGGACACTTCTTTGCCCAGGCGAATTTTTTCTGCAGCCACGTCCACCTCGATGAACAGGCACACCCGCCATTCGCCGACCACTGCCACCGGCGCAGCTTGCGCTGCGGCACTCCAGGCGACTTCGTCTTCGAAAACCTTGATATCGTTGAGCTTGGCCAGGGCTTGCAACACTGGCGCCGAGGTGCGCAAAAAGTCAGCGTCTTGCGCGTTGTTGGCCAGCGCCAACAAGGGCAGGCGGGTGGCGGGTGAAACGTTCATTTCACCGCGCAAATTGCGGCAGGCATCGACCAGCGACTTCAGTCGCGCCACATGGGCCTCGGCTTGCGCGTCGATGCGCTCGGGTTGGCTCACCGGGTAAGCCGCCACACTGACCGAGGCTTGGGACGGGTCGGCGGGATAACGGCCCGCAACCGGAGCCACTTTTTGCCACAGCTCTTCGGTGATGAAGGGAATCAGCGGGTGTGCCAAACGCAAAATGGTTTCCAGCGTGCGAATCAGCGTGCGCCGCGTGGCGCGCTGCTGCGAGGCGTCTCCGCCTTGAATTTGCACCTTGGCGATTTCCAGGTACCAGTCGCAGAACTCGTTCCACACAAAGTCGTAGATCACATTGGCCACGGTGTCCAGACGGTAGTCGGCAAAGCCTTGCGCCACCTGCGCTTCAACGCGCTGAATCGCCGAGCTGATCCAGCGATCGGCCTGGCTGAAGGACATGTAGCCGTGGAAGGGCCCGCCCACCGCGCATTCCGCTTTGGTGTGCTCTTTCAAGCCGCAGTCCTGGCCTTCGCAGTTCATCAGCACGAAGCGGGTGGCGTTCCACAGCTTGTTGCAGAAGTTGCGGTAGCCCTCGCAGCGCTTGCTGTCAAAGTTGATGCTGCGACCCAGGGTGGCCAGGGCCGAGAAGGTGAAGCGCAGCGCGTCCGCACCGTAAGCGGGAATGCCCTCGGGGAATTCTTTTTGGGTGTTCTTGCGCACTTGCGGCGCCGTCTCGGGCTTGCGCAGGCCGGTGGTGCGCTTGTCCAGCAAGGGTGCCAGCTCAATGCCATCGATCAGGTCCACCGGGTCCAGCACATTGC
>VERE01000012.1 GCA_018882835.1 Limnohabitans sp. | reverse complement strand
GTGTATGCCTCGCCACCACACCTGCGCAGCACGGCAGTCAAGGTCATGTCCGAGAGTGGCGTGTTCGCCTTGCTGCTCGGGAATACCAGGTCCGTGCCTTCCAGGCGCGGCAGCGAAGCGAGTAGTTCAATCGCACTCGCCGACAGCGGCACACGGTGCTCCTGCGCCATCTTCATCCGCTCGGCAGGGATTACCCACAGTTTCGATTCGAGATCAATCTCCGCCCAGACAGCCCCACGGATTTCCCCAGACCTGCACCCGGTAAGGATAAGCAACTCAAGCGCCTTTGCCCCCAGTCCGCCTCGACCCCTGAGTTCGTGCATGAAGGCAGGAAGGTCTTGGTACGGCATGGCCGCATGGTGCTGGACCTTGGCCACTTTGCTGGGCTTCGCCAGTGAGTGTTCCAGGTGCCCTTTCCATCGGGCAGGGTTCTCCCCCTGCCGATACTTGTTGAAGGTGGCCCAGTCCAGCACAGCCTCAATCCGGCCGCGCAGTCGCTTTGCAGTTTCCGTTTTTTCGCTCCAGATCGGCGTGAGCACGTTTAATACGAGGGCTTCGTCAATCTCGCTGGCAGGCAAATCGCCCAACACAGGGTGGGCGTACTGTTCCAGGGTGTTCGTCCACTGCTGCGCGTGCTTCAGGTTTTTCCACTCGCTTTGATGGGCTTCAATGTATGCCGTTGCGCATTCCCTGAAGGTCTTTGCCCGCCTCTGACCGAGGCGTTGGGCCATGCGTGCTGCTTGACGGGATGTGAGTGGGTCTGAGGGCTCGGTGGGGTGTTTGAGCTGCTCTCTCAGTTCTGCGGCTCGTTTTCGCGCCTCAGCGAGTGGAACGGCATGCAGTGGGCCCAGCCCCATTTGCCTGCGTCCGCCCGCAGGCGACGTGAATCGAAAGACCCATGACTTGCTGGCGCCACGGACCAACAGGTACAGGTTACCCCCATCTGCGTGGATGCCGTCCTTGAGGTGCTTCAGCGCCACGGCCGCCAGCCTTCCTGGCATGTGATTGGTCTTGCCCATGTCCCCGATCCTGTGAGACATTTTGTAGGCCATATGTTAGGGGATGATGTTGAATTACAAGGGTCTTCTTGGAACTAAAATTGAGCTAAGTATCTGACGGGTAACATATTTATTTGATGGTGGAACTATATGGAACTTCCTGGTTATGGCGGATGGTTTCCTCCGTTTCCGCCAGCTAACTTTGGCTCTTCCCCATTAACGGGGGACGACGCATTCAACGAGTTACGCGATTTCACCGTAACCCCCGTTGCCGACTGCCGCGAAAAAGTCAGGTGCTTTTAGATAAGTCCAGCTTTCTTGCGGGTTTGGAGCGGCGGTGATTTCCAAGCGGTTGCCAAGTGTCCATATGACTTCCTAACGATGTCTAGGTTAGGCTTCAATCATGGACTCAAAAGGTATTCAACGCACTGCATTTGCCCTGCTGGCATGGGCCACAGCTTGGACAACGATGTTCACTCTCGAGCAGAAATTGGACCTTGCCAACTTGGCTATGCTGATGGTGTTGGCCTCAGCGCTATCAGCGATGTGGCTACCTGGTTGGGCCAGTCTGGTCGTGAGTGCTGCGGCCGTAATGGCCTTTAACTGGTTTTTTGTACCACCCAAATTCGCCTTTACTGTTGACCTCTACCAGAACGCACTGTTGCTGGTTGTGCTTCTATTGGTTAATTGGATCATTGCAGGTCTGATGCTTCGCCAGCGTCGTTTGGCCGAGTCAGCGCGTATCCTGGCATCCCGAGAGGCGCGGTTGCGCCAATGGGGCGATACGCTGCGTGATGCCAGTGACCCGGCTGCACACGCCGCTGCTCTGCGCACTGCACTGGGGGAAAGTACGGGCTCGGGTGTGGTGGTGTTCGTGCTGCGTTCTCTCAACGGGCAAGAGAATGAAAGCACAATCCTGCAAGTTGGCGAACCCAACAGCGAACAGCGAGCTGGACTCGCTCTTTGTTTGAGGGAGGGGCGTGCGATGGGTCCTGCCAGTGGTCGCTATGAACAGCTGCCGGACGCCTATCTCCCTTTACGAGGTCGCAGTGCAACTTTGGGCGCTGCTTTATTGATCGGCTTGGGTCGGCATACAGGCCGGACAGAACTTCTACCCCACCTACAGGCCCTCTGTGATCAGATGGGGGCCGCTTTGCAGCGCTCGTTGATTGCCGCGCAAGAGCAACTGGCTCGTGAACAGGCCCAACTGCAGGCAACAAGAAATACACTTTTGGCTTCCATTTCCCATGATTACCGCACACCACTTGCGACCATCATGGGGGCCGCCTCCGCCCTACAGGATCAGGGTGATCGAATGGATGCCGACCAACGCAAGCGCCTGGCTAACGGCATCGTTGAAGAGAGTGAACGCCTCGCACGGCTGACAGAAAATACACTGCAGCTAGCGCGTCTTGATGCGCCATCTGTTTCTTTGCGGTGCGATTGGGAGTCGGCCGAAGAGTTGGTGGGTGCAGTACTCCGACGTATTCGGCAGAGAGTAGACGGCAGCAGGGTGCGTGCATGGGTGGCGCCAGAACTGCCCTTGTGTTGGTGTGATGCCATTCTGGTTTCACAACTCTTGGACAACCTGCTGGACAACGCACTGAAGTACAGCCCTGCAGATGCGCCTGTTGAACTCCACGCCAGAATCAACAAAGATGATTTGATACTGACGGTGAGTGATCAAGGACCGGGGATTGCCCCTGCCTGGCGCGAAAAGGTGTTTGAGGTGTTTCAGCGTGGAGATTCGCCAAAGCCAGAGGACCAGCCTAATATCGATCGTGGTGCTGGAGTCGGTTTGGCGGTATGTCGAGCGATTGCCCGAGCTCACCATGGCGAATTGCTGCTACGCGCGAGAGGCGAGGGAGGGTGTCTTTTTGAATGCAGTTTGCCGCTGCGTGGCCGTGGCCCATGCATCCCTGATGTTGATTTGCCGCAAGCACAGTCATGAGCCGAAGCGTACTGTTGGTTGAAGACGATCGCGTGCTCCGCAACTCTCTGCGTGAAGCGCTGTCAGTCGAGGGTTATGACCTGAAAACCGCTGCCAGTCTTGCCGATGCAAGAGCGCAACTGCAGCACTTGTCACCAGGGAAAGCCATCGACTTGGTTGTGCTGGATCTGGGCTTGCCAGACGGTGATGGTGAGTCTCTGTTGGTCGAACTGCGACAAAGCAGTAACACCCCTGTGATTGTCATCTCTGCACGGGAGGCCGAGGGACACAAGATTCAGCTTCTCGACCAAGGCGCTGACGACTATTTGGTCAAGCCCTTCGGTATCGGTGAGCTGTTGGCACGCATCAGAGTGGCTTTGCGTCACCGCGGGCACGCTTCTGAACCAGCTCTTGTTCATTACCGGCATGGCTCTTTGGAGGTGGACCTTAGAACTCGCAGGGTGCAAGTTTCAAGGGTGGAAGTGCATCTCACACCCACAGAGTACGCTTTACTGGCGAGGTTGGTGCGTCAAGCGGGTCAGGTGGTGACCCACCGCCAATTGCTCTCTGATGTTTGGGGTGCCGAACACATAGACCAGACCCATTACCTGCGACTTTACATGGGCCAGTTGCGCGCCAAACTTGAAGTGAACACTGCGGATCCACAACACCTTCTGACAGAGCCTGGGGTGGGCTACCGATTGGCAGAGTCAGAAGAAACAGGCTAATTTGGATCGGACACTTATGCGATCCTGACGCGCCTTCAGGCATCGTTGCTGCCATGTTCAGCAACGGAATTTCCATGCAAAACGAAAAATCTACCGCGATGCCTGGCGCGGATTCAACGATTGCAAGCAAACAAGGTCTTGCCGCCCTCACATTGGCAGCAATCGGCGTCGTCTACGGCGATATTGGCACCAGCCCGCTTTATACGGTGAAGGAAATCTTCGCTCCACATACGGGGGTGCCCCTGGACACGCTTCATTTGATCGGAGTGGTTTCTGCCATTATCTGGGCGCTGATGCTGGTGGTAACACTCAAGTACGTCATATTGATTCTTCGTGCAGACAACCATGGCGAGGGCGGTGGTCTGGCGCTGACCGCCCTAGCGGCCCGAGCTGTTGAGCACCGCCCCGCCCTCCGTGGCGCACTTCTGCTGCTAGGCGTTTTCGGAGCCACCCTGTTTTACGGAGACAGTCTGATCACTCCGGCCATCTCTGTACTCGGTGCAATGGAAGGGCTTGAGGTGGTGACGCCAGCACTCAAGCCCTACGTGGTTCCTGCGACGGTGATGATCCTGATTGGCCTTTTTCTCGTCCAGCGTGTCGGGACAGCGATGGTGGGACGCTTTTTCGGGCCAATCATCGTCATTTGGTTCAGTGTCTTGGGGATCGTCGGTCTCTGGCACATTGCTCAACAGCCCGCCATTCTGGCTGCCTTGAATCCGCTTCACGCATGGGATTTTCTAGCCTCGCGTGGATGGCACGTGTTTGCTGCGGTCGGCGCGATTGTGCTGGCATTGACTGGGGCCGAAGCGCTGTACGCTGACATGGGACACTTTGGACGAAAACCCATCCAAATTGCATGGACTGTATTGGTCTTGCCCGGCTTGGGGCTGAACTACTTGGGGCAAGGTGCTCTGTTGATGGGGGACCCATCAGCGATCGATAACCCGTTTTATCGACTATTCCCAGAGTCATGGCTGGTTCCCGCACTCGTGCTCGCTACATTGGCCGCCATTATTGCCTCTCAGGCGGTCATTTCAGGTGCGTATTCATTGACCAAGCAAGCCATGCAACTGGGCTTCTTGCCCCGTATGCGGGTTCAATACACCAGTGCCCGTGAGATGGGCCAGATCTACATGCCCGCAGTGAATTGGGCGCTGTTGGTCGGTGTTTTGGCCGTTGTGCTGTTCTTTGGCAGTTCGTCGGCTCTGGCCAGCGCCTACGGTATCGCCGTTACCCTGACCATGATGATCACGACCCTGTTGACCTATTTCGTCGTGAAAGAGACTTGGCACATGCCAGCACCGCTGGCCGTCGGTGCAACGGCCTTTTTTCTGGTTGTCGATGCGCTGCTGGTAGCTGGCTGTGCCATCAAGTTTCTGGATGGTGGTTGGTTCCCGCTGACATTGGGATTGGGGCTGTTTGTGTTGATGAGCACTTGGCGGCGCGGTCGCGAACTGCTCATGGAGAGCAGCCGTCGTGATGGGCTTGCGCTTCAGGATTTCATTGACCAGATCGATCCTCGAAGCGTGAATAAGGCGGAAAGAACCGCGGTCTACGCGGTATCCGACCCGGAAACGGTGCCGCAGGCTCTGCTGCACAACTTGAAGCACAACCAGGTTCTCCATGCCCGAAATGTGATTTTGACGGTCCGCTTTCAAGATGTGCCTTGGATACCTATGGAGCGCCGAGTCGAGGTCAAGTCGCTGGGCCATGGCTTTTGGCGGGTGCAGGTGAATTACGGTTTCATGAATACGCCCGATGTGCCCAAGGCGCTGGAATTGACCTCCTCACATGGACTGCAGGTGCCACTCTTTGAGACCAGCTATTTCCTCAGCCGCGAAACCGTTGTGCCCACCCCAGGCGGCGGAATGGCCAACTGGAGGGAGAGACTTTTCGCCACCATGAGCCAGAACGCGGGTGGTGTGGTGGAATTCTTCCGATTGCCGGGAAATGCTGTGGTGGAGTTAGGAACGCGGGTTTCCATATGACGGCTATTGGTCGGGGGCGTCAGTTGATTTTGAATCCCCGACCCCACCAAAAAAAAGGGTGGGCGAAAACCGAGCGAGTTAGTTGAACAATCGCTTCTGCCCAGCCAGCTATCAAGCAAAGACGCCCCTCACGGGGCGTTTTTCATTTCTACCCACCAATTTACCCGCCCACTTTTGACGCATTTGCGGTGAATTGATCAATAGTGGTATCGACCTTGCAAGAACTCAACGCGATCAACTTTGACAAGGTAGACGCAACGATGTTCCTGCGTGATGCGGCGAGACCAGACATCCGCACTTAGATATTTCAATGGCTCGGGTTTGCCGATGCCGTTGAATGGATCTTTCAAAATGGCGCGAGCCAACTCAAGCAGTCGCTTAGCTGTACGCCGGTCTGTTTCAATCCAATGCTGAAGGTCTTCTAAAAATTCAGGGTGGCACACCGCGACCCGATCACTCTCACGCATCGAAGCCGACTCGTTTTTGTAGATCGGCCAACGGCGTTGGTTTCATAGATTTAGTTCGTGCTCGCGTCAAAGCCGTGAGCAAACGCTCCGCATTATTGGTGGAGCGCAATAAGTGAGCCGTTTCCACAAGGCTCTCAAGTTCATCCGCCGCAATCATGGCCACATCGCCACCCGTGCGACGACGCACCACGATCACTTCGCGGTCATCAACAGCACGGTCCATCAGCGTTTTGAGCTGCTCTCGTGCCTGGCTGTAGGTGGTTTCTATGGTCATGGTGGCAATCCTGTTTATGTACAGGAAAATTGTACAGGTTTGCTTCAGGTTGTTCAAGCGACTCTTAAACAAGGCTTGCCGAATCGAGGATTCGAATCCCCGACATGACCAAAATCTGGCTCCTGAAAACTGGGCAAGTTAGTGGAACTATGTGTCTTGGTCCGCCAAAAAAAGAACCCTAAGTGATTGGGCTCTTCCCCATTAACGGGGGACGACGCATTCACTAGACACGATTGATTATCCCGTTCCAACCGCACTGCGCCAAGACGCGCATGCGGTAATTTTGGAATTTTCTAAATCCAAACGCTCTTCTTGAGCGCATTTGCACCCATTTCTCTGTATCAATGCTGGGCGCACTAAATACAGTCTATGTTGCGTTAAATTTATTTACAGCATATAATAAGTAAACCACGAATACAGATTAGGTGCTGTATGAGCAAGTACACAATCCAGACAGCTGACCAGCTCAAGCCCATCATCGCAGGGTTTCGCAAAAGTGCAGGCTTGACGCAAGAGGACTTGGCAATGCGCCTGGGTATCACCCAGCAGACGTATTCTGCAGCCGAACGAAACGCCTCCAATATGAGTGTCAGCAAGCTGCTGACAGTGCTCAATGCCTTAGGCGTGGAGTTGGTGCTTCAGCCCAAGCCGACAAACGAAGACGGAACACCAGCTGGTGTGAAGTCTGCACAGTGGTAAGCGCTATGAGTCGTTCAGCAAGTATGCGGCGTTTAGTGCTGTGGATGAATGGTGAGAGGGTCGGCACTTGGTCTGTCTTGCAAGGCAAAGATCAGCTGGAGTATGAGGACAGCTGGTTGTTGTCGCCTCAGGCTCGTCCACTTTCGCTGACCTTGCCCTTTACGCCTGGCAATCAGCCCCATCGAGGCGACGTGGTTGGGGCATGGTTTGACAACCTGTTGCCAGACAGTCCCAGGTTGAGGGAGCGCATCGCCGCGCGTTTCAAAACCAGGGGGAAGAGTACGTTTGATTTGTTGGCCGAGGTTGGCCGTGACAGTGTGGGGGCCATTCGCTTGTTGCCTGAAGGCTTCGAAGCCGAGGATGTGAAAACCATTCAGTCGCAGCCCATGAGTGACGGCGAGATTGCCCAACTGCTGAGAAATACAGCCAGTTTGCAGTCGTGGCAGGACGATGGGCAACATCCAGATGACTTCCGGATTTCATTGGCTGGGGCCCAAGAGAAAACTGCGTTGCTCAAGCTCAATGGCCAGTGGATGAGGCCCTTGGGGCCAACGCCAAGGACGCACATCCTGAAGTTACCGTTGGGGCTGGTGGGCAACATGCAGATGGACATGGCCGCTTCAGTTGAGAACGAGTGGCTTTGCGCCCAGGTGCTTAAGGCGTACGGCCTGCCTGTGGCAGATTGCGCCATGGCGCAATTCGAAGACATCAAGGTCTTGGTGGTCGAAAGGTTTGATCGCCTGTGGTCTGCCGACCATTCATGGCTGATTCGCTTGCCCCAGGAGGATATGTGCCAAGCGATGGGTTACCCGGGCCACATGAAGTACGAGCCCGACGGTGGACCGGGGATGGACAAGATCTTGAACTTTCTGAACGGTTCCACCCACGCCGAGCAAGACAAACTTAACTTCCTCAAGGCGCAGTTCCTGTTCTGGCTGTTGTGCGCAAGTGATGGCCACGCCAAGAACTTCAGCATCCAGCTCAAAGCGGGGGGCAGCTACGCCATGGCACCTTTGTATGATGTGCTTTCGGTCTATCCCGTGTTGGGGGAGGGGGCCAACCTGGTGTCACCTCATAAGGTCAAGATGGCCATGGCCGTGAAGGGTAAAAGCCCGCATTGGAAGATGTGTGAAATTCTGCCCAGACATTGGCATGAGCTCGCCAGGCGGCATGGTATGGCCTCGACGGGGGATGATAGCCCCTTCGAGCAAGTCATTGAGCAAACGCCTGCGGTCATTGAAATGGTCAAAGGCCTGCTACCCTTGGACTTTCCAGCGCAAGTCAGCGACCCCATCCTGAACGGGCTGGCAGGTGCTGCCAAAAGGTTTGCGGCGCGCTGAGGAGCCGCTGTGGCCAACGAGGACGGTAGTCACACCTACCTAGGCGTGGTTTTAATGGGGGGCAGTGGTAGTGGAGCGACCGCCAACATCCGCGTCAAGGATGGTGCTGTGCTTGGTATGACCCTGGTATCTGTAGGTGGTGGGTACAAGGTGGGCGACGTTTTGACGGCTGCCCGATCGCAGCTGGGTGACCTGACGCCGCGTTCGGCAGCCGAGCGGGAGGCCTGGGCCCTGAAACTGGAGGTGCTGGAACTCTCCAGTTTGGAAGGCCTGGTGCTCAGCGACGCGTTGAACGTGACCTTCGGCGAGCGGGTCTACGTGGATGGCGACATCACCATTCAGGCCAGCGGCAAGGTGGTCTTCTCCGACGCAGTGGTGTTGCGCCATGGCGGCCAGCTGATCATCAATGGCACGAAGGACATCGAGTTTTTGAACGGCATCCGTTTTGAGACCGATGCAACCGGCCATACCGGGGCCTTGCATGTTCTTTCAAGCAACACCTCGGTCAGTTTCTTGTCGGGCCTGTTCTCGGGCCAAGGCGATGCCATGTTGTGGACCGGCGTCAGTCTGCTTGATCTGCAAGCACCGCAAACGACCGCTCAAAAAGGCAGCCTGTCGGTGACGGGGGGCAATCTGGTGTTGAGTGAGGCGCCAGGCTTTGTGAACCTCAATCTGAATCTCGATGCCTTGACACTGCGGGCCAACAGTTTGGCCATGCCGGCATCCAGTCAAGTGACGGTGAACATGAACCTGGGCACCCAAGTGACCAATACCGATAGAGAAAAGATTGGAAAATACTAAAAAGTTATTTGCATTTGGCGGCAAATGTGGGTGTGGTGTGGTCAGCTGATGTGGCTGTTGACCCACTTCACCAAATCGGCCGCTGATCGCGCACCCGACACACGCGCCACTTCGCGCCCACCTTTGAAGATGACCAGCGTGGGGATGCTGCGGATGTTGTGCTGCGCGCCTGCATCTTGATGGGCTTCGGTGTCTACCTTTATCAGGCGGGCTTTAGGCTCTAGCGCAGCGCAGGCTTTTTCGTATTCGGGGGCCATCATGCGGCATGGGCCGCACCATGGGGCCCAAAAGTCCACCACCACGGGTACATCGCTTTTGGCGATTTGGGCGTTCAGCCCTGCGGTGTTGAGCGCAGCGGGGTGTTGGCCAAATAAGGTTTGGTGGCATTTGCCGCACAACAGTTCGGCGCTGCCATCGAGCTTGTCTTTGGGTACGCGGTTGGTGCTGTGGCAATGGGGACAAACAATGTGTTGGGTCATGGCAAATCTCTTTGTCTTTAAATAAGTATGTGCTGATGTATTTGGAGTGAGATTGCGATAAATCAAGCGATTTTAATTTTGATGAATTTAGGCTTTTCGTAGTTTTAGCGAAAGGCAAGCTATCGCCGCAGCGCGGATAAGACTATGTGCCGTACAACTCCCTGGAGAGCGTGATTGAGTTGAACAAAGAGGCCTATTAATTGGCCCTCCGACAGACACGGTGTGGCCTAACCGCCCGATTTCACTGTCCAACTAATTGGGGTCAGTTCAGAATGTGGAGGATTTTTAAAATCCGTCCGTTGCCAGCTATCCGTATTTCATGCGCCCTCCGGACGCATTTTTATTTCTACCCGCCAATCTTCCCGCCATGGTGCCGGGCCAGGCCAAGCGAGGCTGCTGACTGAACAGTGTGGCGAGAGGTTTTGTGTGCTGGGCATGCGCAAACTCCGCTGGGGCGGCTGTTCTGTGAATTTGGAATTCTTCATGGGAAAGCTCCCGGGGGTAAATCGCCAGAATTCTCTGTTTGTCAAATTAAATTCCACTTCATTTTTCAGTAAGTAATAAAAGGTATTGAAATTATCATACAATAAATCACTAAAGTACTCATAAAATCCTTAGAATATTCAATGAAAAGACAAAAACATGCCTTTTGACCGACCTTAAGACTAAGGAGCATTTCTCTAGGGGATGACACACGTGCAGGTAAGGATGCTTAGAAGACCTATTTCGTTGCCATTTCAAATACTGAGCGCACTTCTCGTCTGGGTTGTAATGAGTGTCGATGGACTGGCGCAATCCACCGTTCGGCCTCCGGACGCAGGTGTCCTGCAGCAACAAATCGAGCGTGGCCGACAGTCCCAGGTCGTGCCACACACCGGTCTGTCAGGGTGGAGTGGTCTGGCGCAATCGCCGGACGTCAAAGACAACACAGTGGTGCCCGTGCAAGGATTCCAGTTTCAGGGCAACAGTTTGCTTTCGGACGAAGTCCTGAAACAACTTTTACAAGACCGCACGCGTCAAAGTTTGAGCTTCTTGCAACTTCAATTGGTTGCCGAGAAAGTGATGCAAGCTTATCGTGATGCAGGGTGGATGGCGTACGCTTATTTGCCAGAGCAGGATGTGACATCGGGGGTTGTCACGGTTCGCATCATTGAGGCCATCATGGGTGAGTTGGTGTTGCGCACCGATCCTGAGCAGCGCATCGACGCAGCGCACCTGCAAGAAATTTTCAGGGCGCACCAGCGCCAGGGCGAAGCCCTGCGCATTCAAGCCTTGGACCGAGCATTGCTGTTGGTCAGCGACTTGCCGGGTGTGAGCATCAAGGGCGGGTTGAGGGAGTGGTCTGCGGACAGTCCTGCCCGCGATGTGGTGGTGGAAGCTGTCAGCACACCTTTGTACAGTGGTGAAGCAAGCATGGACAACGCTGGCGCTCGTTCCACAGGCCGTGAAAGAGCCTTGACCACACTCAACCTGAATAGCCCCATGGGCAGGGGAGATTTGGCAACACTCACTGCGGTGAAATCGGAGGGCAGTACCTACCTGAGGGCCGATGTCAGTTGGCCCGTGGGCTACAAAGGCTGGCGCCTTGCTATCTACGACGTCCACCTGAGTTACCGCATCGTATCGCCGGAATTTCTGGCCAGCAACTCCAAAGGAACTTCCAATACTTTGGGGCTGTCAGCCAACTACCCTGTGCTGCGATCGCCCACTCGTAACTTATATGCCAACTTTCAAGTCGAGCGAAAGGGCTTTGACAACCAATCCAATGGCGCAACGGAAAGTCAATACAAAAGCACCGCGGTGGTAGCGAGTTTGTTGGGCAATTTCAATGATGCCTGGGGCGGATCGACCTCGGGCAGCCTGAGTTGGGTCAGCGGTCTGCTGAATTTGAATGGTTCGCCGACCCAAAGCCGAGATGCCGCAGGTGCACAAACCGCTGGGCGCTTTGACAAGCTGCGATATGCGCTAAGTCGACATCAGTCCTTTTCATCGGGGCTGACGGGGTATGTTGGCTTCAATGGTCAGTTGGCAAGCAAAAACCTGGACTCTTCCGAGAAATTCATTCTCGGGGGTGAATCAGGGGTTCGAGCCTACCCAGGTAGTGAAGGGGTGGGGGCGCAGGGGCAACTGATTAACCTAGAGATGCGTTGGCGTGCATCGGACAGCAGCAGCCTGATTGGCTTCTTCGACTGGGGGCACGTGACTTTGCTTCGCGATAAGACTGCGTCAACCGTCTTGAATGCCTACGCCCTAAAGGGTTCCGGACTGGCATGGGTGGAGAGCCTTCCTGGGGGCGTTCGCTTGAAGTTCAGTTGGGCTCGCCGCATGGGCAGCAACCCCAACCCCTCCAGTACCGGCACCGATCAAGATGGCAGCCTGATCACGAACCGTTACTGGCTATCGGCCAATGTGCCGTTCTCACTCTGAAGTGTGATGAAGCCTTGAACAAGCAATACCGAATTGTCTGGAGCAAAGAGACACAGCATTGGGTGCCCGTCTCAGAGTTGGCCAAGTCGCATGGCCCATCGGCTTGGGTGCGGTGTGGTAGCGTCTTACAGGCCGAGCAACAATTTGTGTTGCGTCCCTTGACGATGGCACTGGTTTTGTGGGGTTGGGTCAGCGCCTGGGCGATTGGGCCGTACCCCACCCAATTGCCATCGGGTGGTCAAGTGGTGGCTGGGCAAGCCACCCTCAGCCAAACCCCCTCGATGCTGAACATCCTTCAGAGCAGCCAGCGCGCGGTCATCGATTGGCAAACTTTCAATGTAGGCTCGGCTGCGCAGGTCAACTTCAACCAACCCAGCCGCAGTAGCGTGACCTTGAACCGCGTGCTGGATAACAACCCCAGCCAGATTTTTGGACGCATCACGGCACCGGGGCAGGTTTATCTGGTCAATCCGAGTGGGGCTTACTTTGCGCCCAGTGCCAGTGTGGAAGTCGGCAGCCTGATTGCTACCACACACAACTTGAGCAACGAGGATTTCATGACTGGGCGCAATACCCTGGTGCGTCATGGCGCTACGGGCAGCATCGTGAACGAAGGGCAATTGCGCGCCAATCTGGGCGGCTATATCGCTTTGCTGGCACCGGAAGTGCGCAACAACGGTGTGGTGATCGCGCAAATCGGTACGGTGGTGTTGGCAGCGGGAGATGCCTACACTTTGCAGTTTGATGGCGCAGGCCTGTTGTCCAATGTGCTTGTGACGCCAGCGACGATGAAGGCGTTGGTAGAAAACGGCAACGCGGTGCAGGCACCCGGGGGGCTGATCATCCTGTCAGCTCAGGCAGCCAGTCGCTTGCAAGGCGGGGTGGTGAACAACACGGGCAGCTTGCAAGCCAATGGCGTGGTCAAGGATGGTGGGCGCATTTTGCTGAGGGCCTCGGATCAGATCAACCACCGTGGAGTGATCCAGGCCGATGCGGTGCCCAACAGCGATGGTCAAGGAGGCAACATCACCCTGATTGCCGACTTGAACAACCTCCAAAGCCTGACCATGGTCAGCGGCAGTTTGAGTGCCAGAGCAGGCGAACAAGGTGGCAACGGCGGTTTTGTAGAGACCTCGGCCAGCCACCTGCATGTGAGCGAAAACGCACAAGTCAGTACCGCCGCACCCAAGGGACTTGCTGGCGAGTGGTTGCTGGATCCAGCGGATGTGAATATCACTTCTAGTGGTTCGGATAGTAATTTCACTCCTATCAGTAACACTTATACACCTGATTCAGGTGTGAGTAATACGACAGTCAGCGCCTCGACGTTGATAGCGGCGTTGAACAGCTCCACCTCCGTGACCATCACCACGACCAACTCTGGAACTTCCGGAGCAGGGACGGGCAACATCACCATATCTTCTCCAATTGCCAAGACAGGTGGTAACGGCATAACGTTAACGCTGAATGCTGCTGGGAGCATTGCCGTCAATGCGGACCTCAGTTCAAACAGTGGTGCGTTCAACCTGACATTGAATGCAGGAAATTCAATCAGTGGCACGGGCAATCTTTTTCTCAACAACGGTACTGTGACTTTTAACACTGCTGCCGGAGCCGGAACCTATTCAGGAATCATCAGTGGTGGTCGATCAAGCGTCGCTTCAGGCACTGGTGGCGTCACCAAATCGGGTGCAGGTACATTGACCTTGTCGGGCGTCAACAGCTACACGGGCGTGACGAGGATCAGCGCGGGAACCTTGATTGTCAGCAACATCGGTAACGGGGGTGTGGCGGGTAACGTGGGCCAGGCAGCTTCCTCGGCCAGTAATTGGTTGCTGGACGGTGGCACATTACAGTACTCGGGGGCAACGGCCGCGACCGATAGGGCATTCACGCTGTCGACGGGTAAGACATCAACGATTGAAGTCACAGCAGGAAGCAATTTGACCATCAGCGGCGCCAGTGCGACGACAACAGGGGGTCTGACCAAGTCTGGGGGCGGCACATTGACGCTCGCAAGCGCCAGCACATTCAGTGGAACAACGACAGTCAGCAGTGGCACGCTGGTATTGAGTCATTCTTTGGCATTGCAGAACAGCACGCTCTCATTAGGCATTGGAGCAGGCTCGTTGTCATTCGCCAGTTTGACGACGGCAACTTTGGGGGCGTTGAGCGGCTCGGGTAATTTGACACTGGCCAATGACAGCAGCCTTGCGGTGGCGCTGACGGTGGGGCAGAACAATCTATCGACAGCATACTTGGGAGTGCTGAGTGGTGCGGGCAGTCTGATCAAAGCGGGTTCGGGAATGCTGACGCTGAGTGGTGCGAACACATATACGGGTGCTACGACCGTCAATGCCGGGATACTCAAAGCGGGGGTGGGTTCAGTATCCGGAACCAGTGGTGCCTTTGGCAAGGGATCGGCCGTAACGCTGTCCAACACTTCGGCTGTGGCGTTGGATATTACCGGTTTCAACACGGAGATTGGTTCTCTAAGCGGGGGTGGTACGAATGGCGGAAATGTGACTCTTGGTGCGGCGACTCTGACGGTAGGCGATGGCAACAGCACCAGCTTTGCAGGCGTAATCAGTGGGACAGGTGGCTTGACCAAGCAGGGAGCGGGGACATTGACGCTGAGTGGTACGAACACTTTCACCGGGCTAACGACGATCAGTGCGGGGACCTTGGCAACGTCAGGAGCGGAAAAACTGTCGGACAGCACGGCGCTAGTGGTTGCTTCTGGCGCGACACTTACTCTAGGAGGCAATGAAACGATTGGCTCTTTGGCTGATGTAAGCGGTTCGGGCGGTGCGGTGGCGGTGGGAAGTTTCACACTCGCTACAGGCGATACCAATAACACCAGCTTTGCGGGGGTGATCAGCGGGGCAGGTGGAGGTTTGACCAAGCAAGGGTCGGGGACGATGACGTTGATTGGCACGAACACCTATTCGGGGCTAACGACGATCAATGCGGGGACGCTGCAAATCGGTAGCGGTGGTTCTACTGGAACGCTGGGTACAGGCGCGGTAAACAACAGTGCCAGTCTGATTTTTAACCGAAACGTGGCGACAAGCATAACCAACACGATCAGCGGAACCGGTTCTGTCTTGGCCATCATCGCCGGTAACCTCACGTTGGCCAGTGGCAGCAGCATTACCAGTTCTGGGGCCAACATCGTGCTGTCGACAACGGGAAATTTCATCAATAATGCCGGCAGTGGGGCACTTTCTACCGCTAACGGATATCGTTGGATTGTTTACAGCAGTGATCCTGCAAGCAATACCTTTGATGGTCTTAGCAGCGGAAACAAAGCCTATTGGGGGGGGACCTACGTATCGCTTGCACCCGCAAGCGTTGGCTCGGGGAATCGATATGTTTTCTCCGTTTCGGACGGTACCGTGACGGCCACAACTCTGCCAACTAGCAAAACGTATGGAGCCGCTGCAATCGATTTGAGCAACAGTCTGTCCTATGGCTTTTCTGGTAAAGCCTTCAGTGCAAGCATTTATGGCGGGGTCTATGTTGACAGTAGCTTAGCCGACGCCTTGACAACATTACCCGTTATCGCCTCGACGGGAAATAGCAGCACCGCAAATGCGAGTGGCAACTACCTTTACAGTTTTTCTACGGCAGCTGTGGTTAATACGGGGTTCAGCTATGTGCAGTTGAATACTGCCAACTTCACGGTCAACAAAGCGACGGTTAGCCTGAGTGGAATCACTAAGACATATGACGGTGGAGTCGGCAAAGGCAACACCACAATGACTATCCAGGGTGTTGGAGCTGAAACGCTAAGCTTCACTGATGCTACCTACAATGACAAAAATGTCAGCGCTAACGGAAGTAACCATCTTGTCGCGCTGACGTTGGCGAATAACGGTAGTTACCTTGAGAGCAATTACCAATTGCCAACCCTGAATGTGGCGAATGCATCAGCCATGATTACGCCCAAAGCGTTGACGCTCAGTGGCTTGACTGCCAACAACAAGGTTTACAACACCAGCAATACTGCATCGATCAGCAGCTATGGCAGCCTGACAGGTGGCGCCAGTTCGGACAGTGACAACAAGTATTACAGCGGAGACAGCGTCAGCTTGGTAACCACCAGTGCCAGCAGCAGCTTTGCTGATGCGAACGCACAGAGTGGCAAGACGGTGACGGTGACAGGCTTGAGCCTGAGCAACAGTAACTACAGCATTGCTGACCAGACGACAACTGCAAACATCACACCCAAGGTGCTCACCGTCACTGGTCTGTTGACTACGGCAAGCAAAACCTATAACGCGACTATGACAGCGGCGGTCAGTGGAACGCCCAGCCTGCTGACAGACATCGCCGCAGGCACGGGTACCGACAGCGATGGCAAGCCATATACAGGTGATGTGGTGGGCTTGACGGGGACGGCAAGCGGTATCTACAACAGTAAGGACGTAGCCAGTGCCACGCTGGTGACCTTTGAGGGTTTGGCGTCAACCAATAGCAATTACACGCTGAGTTTAGGCACTCAAGCCGCAAACATCACACCCAAGGCTCTCACCCTGACGGGACTCACAGCCAACAACAAGGTCTATAACACCAGCAATACTGCACCGATCAGTAGTTATGGCAGCCTGACAGGTGGCGCGAGCGCAGACAACGACAACAAGTACTACACCGGAGATTCGGTGAGTCTGGTGACCACTAGTGCCAGCAGCAGCTTTGCTGATGCGAACGCACAGAGTGACAAGACGGTGACGGTGACAGGCTTGAGCCTGAGCAACAGTAACTACAGCATTGCCGACCAGACGACGACTGCAAACATCACACCCAAAGCATTGACGCTCAGTGGCTTGACTGCCAACAACAAGGTGTACAACACCAGTGCGGCGGCCACCATCAGCAACTACGGGAGCCTGACAGGTGGCGCGAGCGCAGACAACGACAACAAGTACTACACCGGAGATTCGGTGAGTCTGGTTACTACTAGTGCCAGCAGCAGCTTTGCTGATGCGAACGCACAGAGTGGCAAGACGGTGACGGTGACAGGCTTGAGCTTGAGCAACAGCAACTACAGCATTGCTGACCAGACGACAACTGCAAACATCACACCCAAGGCTCTCACCCTGACGGGACTCACAGCCAACAACAAGGTCTATAACACCAGCAATACTGCATCGATCAGCAGCTATGGCAGCCTGACAGGTGGCGCCAGTTCGGACAGTGACAACAAGTATTACAGCGGAGACAGCGTCAGCTTGGGCACCACCAGTGCCAGCAGCAGCTTTGCTGATGCGAATGCACAGAGTGCCAAGACGGTGACGGTGACAGGCTTGAGCCTGAGCAACAGCAACTACAGCATTGCTGACCAGACGACAACTGCAAATATCACACCCAAGACTCTCACCCTGACGGGACTCACAGCCAACAACAAGGTCTACGACACCAGCAATACTGCATCGATCAGCAGTTATGGCAGCCTGACAGGAGGCGCCAGTTCGGACAGCGATAACAAGTACTACACGGGTGACACAGTCAGCCTGATAACCACCCACGCAAGTGCCTATTTTTCAGATCCTGATGCGGGTACTGCTAAGAAAGTGACCGTTTCGGGATTGGTATTGAGCAACAGCAACTACAGCATTGCGGAGCAGACAACCAACGCCACGATCACTCAGCAGGCGCTCAATCTGCTGACAATCGCTGGTACACGTCAATACAACGGCACGACGCTTTTCACTTTTCAGGATTTTGGGGTAACAGGCGCGGTTAGCGGCCAGACGGTGACAGTAACGGCGGGCTCTGCCAATACGACGTCTGCCAACGTGGGGATTTACACAGCTCGTCCGCTCACGGGGTTGGCGATTTCTGTGGTCGGAGGCAATGCGGACAACTATGCATTGCCCGCAACTGCGGATTTGACAATCACGCCTTCAAGCTTGCCGGTAACAGGCGTGACGGTTGCGAGCAAAGTCTACGATGGGACACACGTGGCATCGCTGAGTGGAGGGACGATTTCGCCGTTCAACAACGATTGGGTCGCTTTAGTTAAAACTGCTGCCACGGGCACATTTGACACCGTCAGCGCTGGCGTGGGCAAGAACGTGATGGTCACTGGCTACGCCCTGTCTGGCAACGAAGCAGGCAATTACATCGTGGTTCAGCCGACCGGGCTGGTGGCCGACATCATCCCCAAACAACTGACGATCACGGCGAACAATGACAACAAGACTTACGACAGCGTTCCCTACGGCGGTGGCAGGGGGGTGACTTACAGCGGCTGGATAAAGGGCGAAACTGAGAGTGTGCTGGGGGGTAGCTTGTCGTATGGGGGTACCAGTCAGGGAGCTGTCAGCGTGGGAACTTACAGCATATTGCCACGAGGGTTGACGGCTAAAAACTACGACATGGTGTACCGAGAAGGGCGATTGACAATCGCCGTTGTCACGCCCAGTGCATTGTTGATCAACCCAGTAGCCTCCTCAGTCGTGACTACCACCAGCAAGCCTGAGAGCTTGTCGGTCAGCGCATTGCCTAACAGTATCAAGGTGAGGGAGTCACCTACAGCCCCGGGCATACGCCTGACGATTGAGTCGCCCCCTCAGGGGAGCGAAGCGGGGGTTGCTACTCTGGTGGTCAACCAGCTACCAGCGCCGGGTAAAACGCTTCTCATTCCAATGCCCAGAGAGTTGTCGGGCGTGGGCGAAACCACAGTGAGTTCAAGCAGCTTGCCGCTTTGGTTATCTTTTGACCCGGTTCGACAGGTTTTCAGCGCTCAATTTGTTCCACCAGGTGTGGAAACCATCCAGGTGAACGTCCAGATCAACGGACGTTTCTGGCGGCTGACGCTTGACTTCAGAAACAGTTGATCACTTGAAAATGGAAGAAATATGAGGGACTGCAAACTCAAAACATGGTTGATGGGAGCGCTTTGTTGGGGAGTGTGTCAAGTTGTGAACGCCCAGCTTGCGGTAGCCACTGTCAATGGCGTCACTGTGCCGGCCACCTTGCTGGAGCAGGTAGTCAGAAACAATGCCAAGCAAGACATCACGGAAACGCCTGAATTGCGCCAGTTGATCCGAAATGAGTTGATCCTTCGGGAAGTGTTGTCGCAAGAAGCTACCCGACGGGGGCTGGACAAGACAGAGGAGGCTAAGAACCAGCTGACGTTGTTACGGCAAAACTATTTGGTCGAACTGCTGATGACTGATCATTTAGGGAAGAATCCCGTCAGCAACGAGGAGGTACGCAAGGAGTACGACCGGCAATCTGCTCTGCTGGCAGGGGTTCAGCAATACAAGATCAGCAATGTGGTTTTGGCCAATGAGGCCGACGCCAAAGCCGCCCTGGGGCGCTTGACAAAAGGCGAGCGCTTCGAGACTGTGGCGCGTGAAATGTCGCTGGATGCAAGCAAGCAGCAGGGCGGAGACATGGGATGGCTGCTGGCCGACCAGATAGTGCCGCTCATCTCGAACGTGATTGTCAATCTGCCCAAGGGAGCCACGGTGACGGCCCCGATCCAAACTCCAACCGGATGGCATGTGATACGTCTGGATGACAAGCGACCGTATGCAGTTCCAGGTTTTGAAGAATCGAAAGAGCGTGTGCGGCAGGGCTTGATGCAGCAGAAACGCATAAATTACACCAACCAGCTTCAGAACCAAGCCAAGATTGTGATCTCGCCGTGAACGTCACCGCCCGACTGGCCTGCCGCTGAGGGCAGAGACACTTTCTGGCCGGTGGCGTCCTGCTGTATGCCATCAGCAGCCTGTGATTTTTGTGAGTGCCATGCCATTCATGTGGGCCGACAAATTGGCGCATCCAATGCGCGGGTGGTGGGGACTGATGGCAAGCTGTATGCGCATGCATCGACCACTTGCGCCATCTTTGAGGCTGTGACAAGCGTCGGTTGACATCGTTGACCATCCTCCACGGACATTCAGACGATGGCAGGGTATTCGTATTTCCTAAGTTGGTGAACCTCGCCGGGCAGGTAGAGGCGCAATGCCAAATAAAACTCTTCTGCAGGTGCAGGCAGCCAATTGCTGGGTTGTTCTGGCCGTGTATGGCCAATGAACAAAGTCAGCCCACCGTCGGTGTCATAGGCCAACCCTTCCGTACGGTCACCAATGGCAAAGCGCTGTTCCGCATGATCGTAAAAAAGGTAGTCGGCCTTTCGGTACAGGGTGAGTGACCAGAACGCGCCCACCTGTGGCAATCCTCCGGGCGGAAAACGCAATTGATAGTTTCTATGGCCCTCCAGGACTCGCCCTTGGCTGTCTCGAAAGGCCAGCAAGTAGAGCACCTCTTGTGAACCCAAGATGCCTATGTAGGCGCGGGCCACACGCGCCCGGGTCAGCCAGTCGCCATTGAAATTGTCTTGAACTTCCACGGCGGCTTTCCAGCCTCCTTGCAGATCAGCTGCTGTGGGTGTATCGAGTTCTTTCAGGGTGTCGGTCAAGGCTTGTTGCAGCAGGTCTAAATCGGCAGGAACCGGCAAGCCAGGACCGATGCCCAGAGCAGCCCAGGCGTGCAATTCTGCTGCGTCGCACGGGGGTGGAGGGTTGATCGCCATTTCATGATTGACCACCCGCACAAAGGTGGCTGCATCGCTGGGTAGTGCCTGCGGTTGCAGGTTGCATTCGTATACCCGTTGCGCTGGCACACCCTCGGCAGTGGTGATGGCAAATGCGTCTTGCAATGCGTGTACCGGGGCCAGGTCTTCATCGGCATGGGCCAGGATGCGGCCGAGCACCCATACGCTGTTGGTGGGGCAGCGCACGGGGGTGCACCCTGCGGGCACTTCCCCTTGCCATTGCGGGCCCTGGAGCCAAAAGCTCTGAGCGGTATTGCCGCTGGTGCGGGTGCCCAGATGCGCGAAGGGGTTGGTGTACATGTCAATCAGCCCCAACACGTAATAGCGCGAGCCGGTATCTGGGGTGTCAATGCGCAAAGGGCCATGGCTCAGATCCAGCCACGCATTGGTGTACAGCGTGTCGTTGTTCGGGGTGACCACCCGCCGGTCACTGGCGTTGAGGAGTCTTCGGGAATGCGAAAACAAATTGACCCATCGCCGCAACGACGCTGGCCCGCCTTGCGCGTCGGCAAATTGTCCCTGGGGTGTTTTGCGCAAGGTGCTGGCCGAGCGCATGCGCGCCATTTCATAAACAGGCAAGGCATAGACGATGGCACGTCTTGCCAGAGCTTTCAGGTCATTCATTTGCGCATCGTCCGGTTGATCCGTTCCCACATTTGACTTTCTGCGGCCAGGAATCGCGTGAAGTCTTCTGTGCCCAAATACGCGGCCTCGCCGCCGGCACTGACCAGGCGACTTTGCGTGTCAGCTTTTTGCACCGCTGCCTTGATGGCGGCATCCAGCTTTCGCAGGGCGGCGGCAGGGGTCGTGGCCGGTGCATGCAAGCCATACCAAGAAATGACGGTGGCCTCCGGATAGCCCGCTTCGGCGATGGTGGGCACGTCGGGCAGTTGCGCCGAGCGTGTTGGGCTGGTGGTGGCCAACGCCCGAAGCTTGCCTGATTTGACGTGAGGGTAGGCCACGCTGGAGGGAAGGACCGACATGGAAAAGGTGTTGTTGATCAGGTCGATCGCCAAGGGGGGAGCCCCTTTGTAGGCAATGCCTTCGAGCTCGATGCCGGCGGTCGACTTGAGAATTTCAACCGACATGGTTTGCGTGGTGCCAGCGCCAGGGTCGCCAAATTGCAATGCAGGTCTGGCCCGGCGCGCCATCTCGACAAACTCGCGAACTGAGCGAGCAGGCGAGGCGGCGGGAACGCACAGGAAGCTGGGTGACATCGAAAAGCGCGCCAGTGGCACAAAGTCTCTGGGGCCCCATCGGAGGTTGTTATCGATCAAGGGGTTGTTGATCAGGTATGGCGCCGTCACCAGCAAGGTGTAGCCATCAGCAGGCGCACGCGCCACAGCCTCTGCTGCAATGTTGCCATTGGCGCCGGGTCGCGGGTCGACCACCACCGTCGAGCCAAGCTCTGCGGACAGACCTTGCGTCATGGCGCGGGTTTGCAAGTCCACCACGCCACCAGCGGGGTAGGGGACGATGATTTTCAGGGGTTTGGATGGGAAGGGTTCTTCATTTGATGCCCAAGCCGAGGCATGAAGCCACCATGCCAAGGTGGCCATGTTCAGGGATCTGCGTTTCATCGGTTCGCCTCTTTTTTTAAAGTTTGACTTCAGCGCAGACCCGGTTGAGCATCGGCCATGCGCACCATCTCGGTCAAGCGCGGGCCGATGGTCTTCACCAGGTCCTGGTGTTTGATGCGGTAGCCAGGCACCGCGCAATTGAACAACAGTTGCCGCGACCCGTAGCGGATGCGCGAGGCGACACCGACCGCCAAAACGCCCATGCCGGCATCCCCCAAGTTGATGGCAAACCCACGTTTTCTGTAGTGCGCAAGGCTTTCCTCCACGCTTACCTGACAGCGTTGGTGATCGTCGGGCCGCTGGCTGCGTATTCTTTCAAGCATGGTGTTGCGTTCGTTTTCATCAAGTGAAGCGAGCAATGCGCGTCCCATGGCGGTTTCCACAATGCCACGCACGGCGCCGACAGCCGGACGCTTCAAGGTGCCTTGCTCATGGCTGCAAGTCTCCAGGTAAACCACATCGAGGTCCATGGCCACGCCCATCGACACGGCGCCCATGACTTCTGTTGCCATGGCTTGCATGGCGGGCCGCAACAAGCTCAGCAAGGGGGTGCTGATCAGGTACGGATAGCCCAAAGAGACGACGGCTGGTCCAATGAAATAACGGTCGAGGCGCTCGTCGTGGTCCAGGTAGCCCATGGCTTGCAGCGTGCGGCAAAGGCGCGAAATGGTGGGGCGTGGCATGCCCAGGCGTTGGGCCAGTTCGCTGTTGGCGAGCGGTCTAGGGTCGCTGACAAAGCACTGCAAAATCATCATGCCTTTGGCCAGCGTTCCTGCAAAACTGGGGTTCTCCTCCCGCAGCAATTGCAATTCGCCTTGGTCGCGAAGTTGTTGAGGGGCCGAGTGGGTGCGCATGGTTGAAGGGTCGCGGAAGTGCGGCAAAGGGTCAATCAAAGTTTCAATATTTGAAACAACTGTTCACACCTTAACCACTATCGCGCACCATGGCAAGCATGATTCGAGACACTGAAAAACTGCAAAGACTGCTCGCCGAGGTTCGTTCCTTTGTGCGCGAGCGCTGGCACCCTTTGGAAAACGAAGTGGAGCGGCTTGACCAGGTGCCGGACGACGTCGTCAATGAATTGCGGCAGCGCGGCTTTTTTGGCTGGAGCATTCCCCAGGCGTATGGCGGCTTGGGTTTGAGTACCGAGGAGTTGATTCTGGCGGCGTTTGAGCTTTCGCAATCCTCGGTGGCCTTGCGCGCGCGGGTGGGGACCAACACGGGCATTGGTTCTGAAGCTTTGGTGGCGGATGGCACAGAGGTCCAAAAGCAACGTTGGCTGCCGCGCATGGCAACTGGCGAGCTGACGGGTTGCTTGGCCTTGACCGAGCCGGACGCCGGCTCAGAAGCGACCAATGTGAAAACCACCGCCAGGCTGGCGGGCGATCACTACATTCTCAGTGGGCAAAAGTGCTACATCACCAATGCGCCGATTGCCGATGTGTTCACCGTTGTCGCGCGTACAGAGGCCGGCAGCAAGGGCAGTGCGGGTTTGTCGGCTTTCATTGTCGAGCGTGAAACGCCAGGCTTGCGCACGGGGCCTGCTTATAAAAAAATGGGTCAGGCGGGCTCACCTGTTTCCGATGTGTATTTCGAGGACTGTCGCATTCCTGTTGGAAATTTAATTGGGGGGCAAGAAGGCGTGGGCTTCAAGACCATCATGAAGGTGCTCAACAAACAGCGCTTGCACCTGTCTGCGCTGTGCACCGGACCCGCAATCCGTATGCTGGATCTGGCCATTGAGCACACCCAGCAACGTCAGCAATTCGGTCAACCCGTGGGCAATTTTCAATTGCTTCAAGCCATGGTCGCCGACAGCCAGACAGAGATTTATGCCGCCCAGTCCATGATTCTGGAAGCGGCGCGAGCCCGTGATCGTGGCGAGGATGTTGCGCTCACGGCTTCCATGTGCAAATACTTTGCCTCGGAGATGTGCGGTCGCGTTGCGGATCGGTGCGTGCAGATGTTTGGCGGCGCAGGCTATGTGGCAGATTTCAGCCCCATCGAGCGTTATTACCGCGATGTGCGATTGTTCCGTCTGTACGAGGGTACCAGTCAAATTCACCAGATGAACATAGCCAAGCTGGTGCTGCGTGACCATGGCACGGCATGAGCCCAATCGATTGAACCTTTCCATTTGGAGACACCATGACTTTTCGTTTTCATCGTCGCTTGGCCCTGGCATGCATCGGAGCCAGCATGTGGGCATTGGCTGCGCAAGCGGCTGATTATCCGAGCCAGCCCATCAAGGTGGTGGTGCCATTTCCGGCTGGGGGAAGCACTGATTTGGTCACGCGCGCCTTGGTGGTCGAGCTGGGGGCTGCGCTCAAACAAACCGTAGTGGTGGAAAACAGAGCCGGTGCCGGCAGCTTGCTGGGGTCCGAGTCGGTTGCCAAGGCGGCCCCCGATGGGTACACCTTGCTGATGGCGGGACTCACCAATGTTTTTCTGCCTTATGTGCACAAGAATTTGCGCTTTCATCCGGTCGATGACTTTGCCAGCATAGGGCTGGTCGCCGATTTGCCGAATGTGCTGGCGGTGCATGCGGCCACGCCCTATAAAAAGCTCGAAGACTTGATCAAGGCCGAGAAAGCCAAGCCCAAGAGCATCAGTTTCGCATCCGCAGGTGTGGCCACCCCCTCTCACCTGGTTTGCGAGATGGTGAATTTTCAGGCCGGTACACAACTGGAGCATGTGCCCTACAAGGGCAACGCACCGGCTGTGGCCGATGTGATGGGAGGGCATATCCCTGTGATGTGCAACAACCTGGGCGGTACCCTGCCTTACATGAGCAGTGGTCAACTTCGCATATTGGCGCAAACAGGCAAGACCCGGTCTGCAGCCGTGCCCGATGTCCCCACGTTTGCCGAGCTGGGCATCTCAGGTTTGGAGGCGGGCTTGTGGATGGGGTTGGTGGCACCCAAAGGGACACCCGCCGACATCCTCAAAACCTTGAACCAGGCCTTGACGAAAGCCATGGGTTCAGCGGCCCTCAAAGACAAATTGCAGCAGCTGGGAGCCACCCCGTTGCCCACCACCGTTGCAGCGTTCGAGGAGCGTGTGCGCCAGGACCGCAGGGCCTGGGACCCGATGTTGGGCAAACTTAACTTGTCGGGCCATTGACATGGCTGCACAGCAAGCTGCCACAGCGCCAGGTCCGTTGCGCGGCGTGCGCATTCTGGACATGGCCACGGTCGTTGCGGCCCCGCTGGCGGGCACCTTGTGCGCCGACATGGGGGCCGAAGTGGTCAAGCTCGAATTGCCCCAGGGCGGCGACGCCTTGCGCACCTTGGCGCCTGTGTGGCAGCAGCATGCGTTGTTTTGGAAAGTGGCGAACCGTGGCAAGCAAGGCATCACACTGGATGTGCGTCAGCCTGAGGGCCGCGAGCTGTTGCTGCGGATGCTGCCGCAATTTGACGTGCTGATTGAAAATTTTCGCACCGGTACCATGGATGCCTGGGGTTTGGACATGGCCACCCTGCATTCGCACAACCCGAATTTGATTGTCTTGCGCTTGACAGGGTTTGGGCAAACCGGCCCTTATGCCAAGCGTCCGGGCTTTGCCCGGATTTTTGAGGCGATGAGTGGCTTCACCCATTTGACGGGAGAGGCCGACGGCCCACCTCAGCACATGAATTACCCTTTGGGGGATGCCATTGCCGGATTGTTTGGCGCGTTCTCCATTTCAACCGCTTTGGCAGAGCGCGCGCGCACTGCGCCTGATGCGTACAAGGGGTGTGAAATTGACCTTGCAGCAACTGAAGCCTTGTCGCGCCTGCTGGACCCCTTGGCCGCAGAAATGCAATTCATGAAGTTGGTCAGACAGCGCAGTGGTTCTCGCGCCTCCTACACGGCGCCCTCTAACGTGTTTGAATCTGCGGATGGCCAATGGATCACCATCGTAGGGACAGGCAACCCGATTTTTGAGCGGATTTGCACCGCCATGGACCGTCCTGACTTGCTGACCGATCCCCGGTTTGCCAACAACCTCGAAAGAACGCGCCATCTGGAGGCGCTGGACCAAGAAATTGCCCAGTGGTGCAAGCAACATCCGATCGACTACGTGATGCAACGGCTTGATGCACAAGAGGCGCCTTACAGCCGCGTCAATTCGATTGCTGAAGTTCTGCAGGATCCACATTTCCAGGCGCGTGAAGCCTTCATCGATCTACCCGATGCCGACCTTGGCACCGTCAAAGCGCCCTGCATTGTGCCCAGGTTTGTCGGCAAGACATTGCCTGTGCCTCAAACGGGACCGCAGAGAGGCCAGCACAACAAAGCGTTCTATGCGGCCATGAACCTGAGCGAGACAGAGTGTGAGAAGCTCAAAATCAAGCAAGTGATTTAGGTGCATAAAAGGGGTCAGGTCTTGAGTTTTGCCTATTTTCTGTGGATAACTCAATTGGCACACTTGCTAGTGTAGTTATCCACAGAAAATAGGCAAAACTCAAGACCTGACCCCATTTCCCCCTTTTCCATTTCACCTAAGTTGGTGCGCAGCCCTATGCAAGTGTGAAATAAAGTGTCGAATCGCGGGCGAGACTACCGAACTGCTGCGCACGATGATGCCCACCGTTAATGGCAGGCCGGGTTCTTGCACGGGCACCCGGGTGATGTTGTGTCCCAGCGGGTGCGAAATGATTTGTTCGGGCATCAAGCCCAAAAGGTCTGCAGACCCCAGCAAAGCCAGCAGGGCCAGGGTAGAGTTGACCATCGCTCCAGCAGGTGGCGGTGCCATCCCGTGCGCTTCAAACAAGCGAGATGCGTAGCCGGTCTGCTGCGAGTTACCGGTGTAGATCCATGACTCTTGAACCAAATCAGCTAATTTTTTAGCGCGCGCGTGTCGACTGCCTCGGCGCGCCACTACCACCATCTTGGTTTCCATCAAGGATTCGGTGATGAATTCCCCGGCGGGAAGACCCTCGGGGATACCCCCGACCACTAGGTCAACTTCGCCTTTGCGAAGTTTTTGCAGTTGCTCGACAAACATTTCTTCACTGACCCGCAAGCGAATTTCCGGGAAGGCGCGGCTGTAGGTACGCAGGGTTTCAGGAATGAGCAACATCATGGCGACGGGAACTGCGGCCACGTTCAACTCTCCTTGCATGCGCCCATCCATTTGCTGAATCAGCTCCGTGGCGGTGTCGAGTTCGCAGAGCACTTTGTGGGCATGTTCGAACAGCACCTGCCCCTGCGCCGTGGCCATGACGCCTTTGGAATGCCGATCTAGCAGTGGTGCAGACAATTCAATTTCCAGCTCTCGCACAAGTTTGGTCAAAGCGGGTTGAGAAGTACCCAGGCGGCGAGCTGCGCCGCGCAAGCTGCCTTCTTCAATCGCTGCGACGAGGGCCTTAAGGGCGGAAATTTTCATGGCAACAAAGGTTTTGCGATAACCAAATGATATCGCGAACGCGTTTTTGAGATCTATTCATTTGCCTGCATGCTTTTCAAAATCTCGGCTTTGTTTCTTGTCCCCAATTGACATACCGCAAGCATCAGGAGACCTTTCACATGATCCGTCGTCTTTTTTCCGTTCTGGCTTTGGGCTTGGCCCTGGGTGCTCATGCACAAACTTTCCCGACCAAAGCTGTTCGCATCATCACACCTTTTCCCGTGGGAAGCGGCCCGGAAGGGGTGGCGCGCCTGGTGGCTGACAAACTGTCGAAAACCTGGGGCCAACCGGTAACGGTAGAAAACCGCCCGGGCGGCAATGGCTTCATTGCCATTGACGCCTTCAAACGTGGTGCCACCGATGGCACCGATCTGATCCAACTCGACAATGTGCACCTAACAGCCTACCCCCATTTGTTCAAAAAATTGCCATACGACGCCAAGGCAGACTTTGATGTGTTGCTGCCGTTGTTCAAAACCTATTTCTTTTTCACAGCCTCGACCGAGAGTAAGTACAAAAATGTGGCCGACATCGTGGCCGATGCCAAGGCTAACCCAGGCAAGCTAAATTACGGCTCATGGTCCGTGGGGAATCCGGTGCATTTGGGGTCTGCTTTGTTTGAAACTGTCACAGGCACTGAAATGCAGCACGTGATCTACAAGGAAACCTCTCAGCTTTACACGGGCGTATCCACCGGCGAGTTGGCGTTTGCGCTGGGTACCAGTGCCACAGCAGGTCCTTTGTACCGATCTGGCAAGCTTAAGTTTTTGGCGATTGCGGCGCCGCGGCGCTTGGCGGCTTACAAGGACGTGCCCACTGTGGCCGAAGCGGGTGGCCCGAAAGATTTTGAGGTGAGCGGATGGACCGCCATTGCGGCGCCCAAGGGCTTGCCCAAGGCTGTAGCCGACAAGATCAATGCGGACATTGCCAAGGCATTGGCCGAGTCAGATATTCGCGAAAAGTTCGTCTCGTTTGGCTACGAGCCTTTCACGCCTACCCGTGATCAGTTCATTCAATACATTCAGGCAGAATCGGCCAAGCAGGCTGCCGTGATTCAAAAGTCCAAAGCTGCGCTCGACTGAGCAAAGGAAAGCGATATGGCACGCATCGTTGGCGGCATTGGCGCCTCTCACTCGCCCACCATTGGTTTTGCCAAGGACACAGGCAAGCAAAACGACCCGGCTTGGAAGCCCATCTTTGACGGCTTTGACGCCATTCGCGGCTGGGTGCACGAGAAAAAAGTCGACGTGTTGTTCATGATCTACAACGATCACGTCACATCGTTTTTTTTCGATCACTATTCGGCGTTTGTGTTAGGTATAGATGACAGCTATGTAGCTGCTGACGAGGGCGGAGGGCCCCGGGATGTAGCGCCAGCGATGGGGCATCTGGGCCTGTCACAGCACATCGGTATGTCGTTGATGGCCGATGAATTCGACATGTCTTTCTTTCAGGGCAAACCGGTCGACCATGGCTTTCTTTCGCCCCTGTCCATGCTTGGGGATGCCAACGGTCCTTGGCCAGGTCAGGTGGTGCCTTTGCAGGTGGGGGTTCTGCAACTGCCCATTCCCAATGCAAAGCGCATGTGGAAACTGGGTCAAGCCCTACGCCGCGCCGTGGAGAGTTACCCACAAGATTTGAATGTGGCGATCATGGCCACGGGCGGCTTGTCGCACCAGGTGCATGGCGAGCGTGCGGGATTTTTGAACGAGGCCTGGGACGCCGAATTTTTGGAACTCCTGGAGAAGTCGCCTGACCGTTTGATGAACATGCGCCTCGCTGAATATGTAGAGAAGGGCGGCATGGAAGGCGCCGAAGTCATCATGTGGCTGATCATGCGCGGCGCGCTGTCCGAACGTGTTCGTTTGGTGCACAAGCAAACCTATGCCCCTTCGGTGACCAACATTGCCACCTTGGTATTCGATGATCTGGGCGATCCGCCCGATGCGGCAAATGTTCAGGCGCATCGCTTGCATATCGGGTACGAGTTGGAAGGCGCGGGGAGCGTGCCGGGCACCTATCCCTTTACGCACGCTCGAAGCCAAACCAACCTGCGCCTAAACAGCTTCTTGCATGACCTGGTCCAACCTGCCCATCGGCAGCGGTTCGTCAACGACTTTGAGGCATTGGCAGCTGAGCGCGGTTTGACCCAGGAAGAGAAAGACCTG
The DNA here is from genome assembly GCA_018882835.1 of Limnohabitans sp. Lineage (GTDB taxonomy): Bacteria > Pseudomonadota > Gammaproteobacteria > Burkholderiales > Burkholderiaceae_C > Limnohabitans. Next base: position 45,354 of record VERE01000012.1, on the reverse strand, counting down.
GTACGCAACCGGCAGTGGATAGCAATGGTACGTCGTGGCGTGAGCTTCTTCGTTCTAGAGAAAATGGCCGCTGTCCTAGGTGTTTCCAATCCAGAGGTTTATGCTGCTTTCAGAGGAGAAACCATCGAACAATTTTTAGCTACACGCAAAGTGCCCATGCGCTATTCAGTAGCCGGCCGCGGTGTCCAGCATGGGGTCAGGTCTTGAGTTTTGCCCTTTTTCTGTGGATAACTACACTAGCAAGCGTGCCAATTGAGTTATCCACAGAAAAAGGGCAAAACTCAAGACCTGACCCCATTTCACTTAGGAGATATCGATGAAGTTTTTTAAGAGTGTTTTGATCACATCATTTGTGACGCTATTCGCTTCTGCGCAGGCTCAGAGCGTGAAAATTGTCGGACTTGTGGAATTGACGGGAACGGGTACCACATCCGGCACGAACTTTGACAACGGTATCAAGTTGGCGGTCAAGGAAATCAATGCTGCTGGCGGTATTCTGGGGCGCAAGATTGACTATGTGTCCTACGACACGCAGTCCAACCCCGGCGTCGCCAAGGGCTTGACGGACAAGGCAGTCGATGATGAGGCCTATGTGGTGATGGGCCCGGTTTTCTCGGGTTCCATCATGGTCAGCATGGCCTCCACGCGGCGTGCAGAAATTCCCAATTTCACGGGAGGCGAAGCAGCTGCGATCACCCAGCAAGGAAACCCCTATGTCTTCCGAACCTCCTTCACCCAGTCCACGGCCATGCCCAAGATTGCCAATTACATCCGTGACAAGGTGAAAGCCAAGACCGTGGATGTGGTGTACGTCAACAACGATTTCGGCAAAGGTGGTCGTGATCTGATCATCAAGGCGCTGGAGTCGCGAGGCATCAAAATCGGCGCAGACATCTCCTCGGAGCCGGGTCAAGTGGACTTCAGCAGTGTGGTGGTCAAGGCCAAGCAATCGAATGGCGACGCCTTGTTCGCGTACACCAACGAAGAAGAGTCTGCGCGTTTGTTGCGTGAGCTGAAAAAGCAGGGTTACAAGAAACCGATTCTGGGCGAAACTGTCTTGACCAGCCAAAAGGTGATTGAACTCGCGGGCGACGCCGCCAACGGCGCCATTGCGCACGTGGGTTTGACGGCAGATGCACCTCAAGCCTCGGTGAAAAAATTTGATGCCGCATTTCAGAAGGAATTCAACTCTCGCTCCGATCACAATGGCTTGAAGGGCTACATTGGCATGTACACGGTCAAGGCCGTGACCGAGAAGATCGGTAAATTTGATTCGAAAGCCTTTGCAGCAGCCATGAAAAACATCAGCCTCTCCGCCAAAACCCATCCGGGTTTGCTGCTGGACATTTCTTACGATGAGAATGGCGACCTGGACCGCGAAAGCTACCTGACGACCGTTGTCAACGGCAAACAGGTGGTCAGCGAAATCTTGCCGCCAGTCAGCAAAAAATAAAGAAAGCACAGACGATGTCCGAAAGTCAACAGTTCAAGTTGGCCGGGGTCATGGGAATGCCGGTTTTTCAATCGCGCTCTCCCATCCTGCACAACTACTGGATTCGAAAATATGGCCTGCGCGGTGCCTACGGGCATTTCCCGGTCCAAGTGGAAAACATCGAAGCCGCGATCCGCGGCTTGTCTGCGCTGGGGATTGCGGGCTGCAACATCACGCAGCCGCACAAATTGATGGCGATGAAGCTGATGGACAAGTTGAGCCCCATGGCTGAGCGCATTGGGGCAATCAACTGCATCGTGGTTCAGCCTGATGGTGCCTTGCATGGTTTCAACAACGATGGCTTTGGCTACATCCAAAGCCTGAAGGATATTCAGCCTCATTGGCGCGCTGATGCCGGTCCCATCACCGTACTTGGCTGCGGTGGCGGAGCACGTGCAGTGGTCATCAGTTTGCTGGACGAGGGCGCCCAGGAAATTCGCTTGATCAATCGCACCCGTGCCAAAGCCGAAGAGCTCAGTGCGGCCAACCCGGCGGTGGTCAAGGTGTTCGATTGGTCGGAGCGCCACGCTGCGCTCGACGGTGCGGCCATGCTTGTGAATACCACCAATCAGGGGATGTATGGGCAGCCTGCGCTGGACATTCAGCTGGATGCTTTGCCCACATCAGCTTTGGTGTCAGACCTCATATACATCCCGCTTGAAACGCCTCTTTTGGCCGCCGCTCGCACGCGTGGCAATGTGACCACCAACGGTCTTGGCATGTTGCTCAATCAGGCCATTCCTGCGTTTGAAGCATGGTTTGGTGTGAAGCCCGAAATCACGGATGAGTTGCGCCAAGCGATTTTGGCAACTTTCTAAATCATGAGTGTCCTCGCCGAGCCGAAAATCGACGCCCACTGCCATGTGCTCGATCCTGTGCGGTTTCCTTACCCCGCCAGCGTGGCTTATCACCCGGCCGGTCAAGAAATGGGCAACGCATCGTATTTCCTGCAGTTGATGGCGTGCTACCAAGTGCAGCACGCCTTGCTGGTGGGGCCTAACTCGGGTTACGGCACGGACAACCGGTGTTTGCTGGATGCCCTCAAGCTGGGGCAAGGGGCTTTCAAGGGGATCGCTGTTGTGCCCAACGACTGCGATCTTGACAGCCTAGAGCAGTTGAAATCACAGGGGGTGATTGGGGTTGCCTTCAATGCGGCGCTGATGGGTTTTGATTTTTATGCCGACATCGAGCCCTTGTTGCGCCGTTTGCAGCAACTCGATATGTGGGCCCAATTTCAGGTCGAGAACGAATTGCTTTTGAATTTTCTACCCATGTTGTCTCGGGTGGACGTGAAGATGATGGTGGACCATTGTGGTCGCCCAGACGGCATGCGCGGCGTCTCGCAGCCTGGATTTCAGTCCTTGTTGTCCTTGGGCCGAGAACAGCGTGCTGTCGTCAAGCTGTCTGGATTTGCCAAGTTTTCGCAAGCGGGGTACCCCTTTGTCGATGCTCGGCCGTATGTGGAAGCCTTGGCTCACAGCTTTGGTTTGTCACAGTGTGTCTGGGCATCGGACTGGCCCTATCTCAAGGCGCCTTACCGATTGGATTACGGCCCCATGTTGCGCGTATACGAACAAATGTTCTCCTCGCAAGAGCGGCACCAGTTGATGTGGCTTTCTGCCAAGCACCACCTTGGATTTTGAATGACCCTTGCGCGAATGCCCGCTCTGTTCATTCCGCACGGCGGCGGTCCCTCCTTTTTCATGACTGGCGAGAGGAAGCAGCGCTACCAGGCAACCGAAGATTTTCTGCGCGGCATTCAGCATACATTGCCCCAGAAGCCGCGGGCCATTCTGATTGTCACAGCGCATTGGGAAACGGCTGTGCCTGCTTTCACTGGTGGTGCGAATCCGGGTCTGATTTACGACTACTACGGTTTTCCGCCTGAAACCTACACCTTGCAATACGCTGCGCCCGGTGCCCCTTTGCTTGCCAAGCGTGCTGCGGAGTTGCTTCGCCACGCGGGTTTTCCTTGCAACGTGGATGCCCATTATGGATGGGACCATGGCGTCTTTATCCCTTTGAAGGTCATGTACCCTGCAGCGGATATTCCCGTGGTGGCAATGTCCTTGCATGAAAGCCTGGATCCTGAGTTACATGTCGATCTGGGCTTGGCGTTAAGCAGCTTGCGAGAGGAAGGTGTTTTGATTTTGGGAGCCGGCATGAGCTATCACAACCTTCGCGATTTTGCAGCGCAGGCACCGGCTTCACATGCCTTCCATGACTGGCTGGATCAGGCTCTTGCAGGCAACTGGCACGAGCGCCGCGAACATTTGGCCACCTGGCAAACAGCACCGGGCGGACGTGCCTCTCATCCCCGAGAAGAACACTTGCTCCCTTTGATGGTTGCCAGCGGCGCTGGCTCCGATGCCCCCGGCCGCACTCTCTGGCGCGGTACCATCGGTCCCACCAGCATCGGCGCTTGGCGCTTCGATTAGCGATGTAGCGATGGGGTCAGGTCTTGAGTTTTGCCTTTTTTCTGTGGATAACTTAAGTTATCAGCAAGCGCATTTAGTTATCCACAGAAAAAAGGCAAAACTCAAGACCTGACCCCACTTAAACGTTTAAGGACAATGACGATGATTCAAAAGTTGCTGACGTTTTTCCTAGCCTTTGTCTGCTTGCAAGTGCAAGCTCAAACGCCATTGGTGAAAGTGCAGTGGCTCGGACAGGCTGCGTTCAAAATTACCAGCCCCCAGGGCAAGGTAATCATCACGGACCCTTGGCTGAAAGCCAACCCTTTGACGCCCCCAGAGTTCAAGTCGATTGAAAACCTGGGCAAGGTGGATGTGCTCTTGGTCACCCACGGTCACTTGGACCATTTTGCCGATGCCCCTGCGATTGCCAAGCTGAACAACGTGCCCATGTACGCACCCGGCGACATGAATGCGTCAGTGGTTGCCTTGGGAATACTCCCGCCACAGCTGGCACCCAGGTTCAACAAGTCCGGCATGGTGGAGCCTAGCCCTGGAATCAAGGTTACGGCGGTTCGGGCCGAGCACTCTTCCGTCATCAACTGGAAGAATCCCGAGACCCAAAAGGACGAAATTCATCCAGGCGGGGAGCCAGTGGGCTTCATCATCGAGCTGGAGAACGGCTTCAAGATTTACCACATGGGGGACACGGGCCTGTTTGGCGACATGAAAATGATTGCCGACTATTACAAGCCTGATTTGGTCCTGATGCCCATTGGCGGCAATTTCACCATGGGGCCACAAGAGGCGGCGTACGCGGCCACCGAGCTATTGAAAATCCCCAACATCATCGCCATGCACTATGGCGCCAATCCCTTGGCCAAGGGGACGTTGGCGCAGTTCATGGGATTCATGAACAATGCGAAGTTCAAAGTACACCCTCTCAAGCCCGGTGAAATCGCTGCGTTCTGATCACCGCACGATGAAGGGGTTGCCAGACGAATTCACACCCTAAGTGATTCTGGTCATCTTGTTTTTCAAAAATTCTTGGATCGCGTCCACGCCACTATCGTGGGCGATGTGTATCTGGTGACTTATATCCAAAAAGATTGTGGGCGCCACAAATTGTCGGCAAGATAGCGCATACAGTTATCCACAGAAAAAAGGCAAAACTCAAGACCTGACCCTACGCCATATAATTTCAAACATGCAAGGACTGCGCAACGCCAAATTCATCACCCGCTTGGTGCTGGTGTGGTTTGCGCTTTTCATTGGTGCAGCTGTGGCCTCACCGCTGGTCAAACCGACTGACCTGCAAATGGTGTGTTCCGCTTCTGGCGGGATGAAAATGGTCACGACCGATGAAGGGGGCGCCGAGGTCAGCGTCGCTTCTGGTATGGACTGCCCGCTTTGCGCGTCGGGCATGGCGCCTGTCCCCGTGGTGCCTGCGACATTTGTCAAACTGTCTTCTCTTTCTCATGCCCTGCAACCGATTGCAGCGGCTCACATTGCGTCCCTGACAGCGCCACCGCTGCCTTCTCGCGGACCGCCTCTTTTCTCCCTCTGATTCTGAACCGGATTTGCTCTTCAGGAGCAGATCACCGAATGGGCCCGCTGTTGTCTGTTGACACGGTAGCGGGCGAAGAGTGTTGTGGAGAAAAATAGTGAAAAAAGCAAATGACTTTGTCCGACCCTGTGTCTTGGCTATCAGCGTCGGATTTTTGAACATGGCCCAAGCGCAAGCCAATGATGCGCCAAATTTGGCAACGGTACAGGTCACAGGCCGCGTCGATTCTCTGACGCAAGGCAGCATCGACAGTGCGAAAGAGATGGTCAAAGCCATCCCTGGCGGCGCCTCGGTGGTTGACTTGAACCAGGTCCGCGAAGGGCGCCAATCTACCTGGACCGACAGCCTGGGTTTGGCCCCCGGCGTTTTCATTCAAGACCGATTTGGTTCCGAAGAGGCGCGTCTTTCGATTCGCGGTTCTGCCTTGAGTCGAACCTATCACAGCTTTGGCACCAAGGTCATGCAAGACGGCGTGCCCATCAATTACGCAGACGGCTTTTTCGACATGCAGACGGTGGATCCCAATGCTTCGCGTTATGTCGAAGTCTTGCGTGGCCCCAATGCAACCACCTATGGCGCCAACACCCTCGGTGGTGCCATCAATTTCGTGGCGCCCACCGGTTACACGCAAAAGGGCAGCATAGGCCGTGCAGAGGTAGGAAGTTTTGGCTTTCAAAAAGTGTTTGCAAGCACGGCGGGCATGACCCGTACCGATGCACAAACTAGCCATGTGTGGGACCACTACCTGGCGGTATCTCAGACGCAGCAAGACGGTTTTCGGGAGCATGCGCAGATGGAAAATCAAAAGTTGCTGGGCAATGTTGGCGTGAAGCTGAATCGTGATGTCGAGTCGCGCTTTTACGTGGCAACGGTTCGAAGCAGGACACAACTGCCCGGCTACCTCACCAAGTCGGAATTGAGTCTCGACCCTTCCATGGCCAACAGCTCCAAAGTGGGTGCGATTTACCCCTACCGCGAAGAGGCCAATCGGCGCCGCGACGTAGATGCTCAGCGCTTTGCCAACAAGACCACCGTTCGGGATGGCAACGTCCTCTACGAGTTTGCGGCTTATGCGATGAATTACAGCTTGTGGCATCCGATTGACAGCATCATCGAGCAAAACGCCAAAACACAAGGCGGTCATCTCAAGGCGACGTATTTCCTGGGGCCTCACCAACTGAGCTGGGCGTATTTGCCCAGTGTCGGTTCGACGCATGGCTCTTCCAAGCCATCCAACAACCAGGGGGCAGCCAGCGGACCTGCCACCTCGTTGTATCGGCAAGAATCGTTGAACAACAGTTTTTTCATCGAAGACAAGTACAAGCTGTCCGAACGCACCACTTGGACGGCAGCCTTGCAATATGACCGTGCGAAACGCAAAGTGGCCGACGCCATTCTGTCCTCCAACAACTATGACCATGCCTTCAGTCAATGGAGTCCGCGGCTTGGCTTGACGCACGACCTCACGCCTTCGAGTCAGGTGTTTGCCAGCATCAGTCGCAACTTCGAAGCGCCAATTTTTGGTTTGGCTGGCACCACCACACAAGCCAACAAGGCACAAACCGGGACGACATTCGAAGTTGGCTCGCGTGGGGATATCAAGTCGGACCGAAGCCAGTACACCTGGGACGTGACCTACTATCGGGCTCAGCTTTCCAATGAATTCTTGTCTGCATGTGTGGTGGCCGGATGTACCACGCCCACGACCACCAATGTCCCCAAATCAAGCCATCAAGGCATTGAGTTGGGGCTTAGCCATGTGTACGACCGAAAATTCGACAGTCGCATGGCGTTGCTGTACAGCGATTTCAAATTCGTGAACAGTGCGTTTTATGGGAATAACGCTTTGCCTGGGTTCCCGCCGCTGATCGTGCGGGGCGAGTCGCTTTACCGCTTTGGTGCTGAAGTGAATGGCAAGCCAGCGTCCTACTTCGGACCCAAGTTGGAATGGGTCCCGCGCAAGGCACCGATGGACAACGCCAACACCTTGTTTAACGATGCTTATGCATTGATAGGCTTCAAGGCAGGCCATGCCATTGACAAGAAGTGGTCTTGGTTTGCAGATGCACGAAATCTGGCCAATCAAAAATACGCGGCTACCACCAACATTGCTGCCAGTTATGCCTCGGCGCCAACGGGCGCTTATTACTACCCGGGCGATGGGCGCTCTATTTACTTTGGCATGGATGCCAAATTCGATTAACTCTTTTCACACAAGGATTGCCATGAAATATTCTGGTATCGCCTGTTTGTTGTTGGCTGCCTTCTCCCAACATCTTCAGGCACATGTTGTTTTATCCGAAAGCCAGGCTCAGGCCGGCGCTTATTTCAAAGCCAGTTTGCGCGTGGGGCATGGTTGCAATGGCTCATCCACCACCGGCATCACGGTCACTGTACCTGCTGGTTTTCAGGGGGCTAAGCCTCAGCCCAAGGCAGGTTGGGATCTGTTGACGCGTAAAGCCAAACTGGTGCAGCCTTACACCAGTCACGGCAAGCTCATCACCGAGGATGTGGTCGAGTTGCGCTGGACAGCTGCCAGCAAAGAGTCAGCCTTGCTGGATGAGCACTTTGACGAATTTTCATTCATGAGCCGCTTACCCGAGCAGGCGGGCCCGGTCTGGATGAAAGTCTTGCAGACTTGTGAGGTCGGTCAGATCGATTGGTCAGAGGTCCCGAGCTCTGGGACATCCACCAAAGGATTGAAATCGCCAGCTGCGTTGCTAATGATCAAGTCAGACAGTGCCGCGGTGACATCGGCGGCGGGTATCACGGTCAACGACGCATGGGTTCGACCGACAGTCGCGGGTCAGAAGTCAACGGGCGCTTTTATGAAACTCACAGCCAAAGAAACCGCCAAACTGGTGGGTGTCAGCAGCCCAGTGGCCGGCGTGGCTGAAATTCATGAAATGAAAATGGAAAAAGACATCATGAAGATGGCTTCCATTCCGTCATTGAGTTTGCCCTCGGGCAAAACCGTGGAACTCAAGCCTGGTGGCTTTCACGTGATGCTGATGGATTTGAAATCGCCCATCACCAACAACAGCAAAGTGCCGCTGATTTTGCACTTTCAGGATGCCAAAGGGGTTAAATCACAAATGGAAATCAGCCTCGAAGCCGGAATGCCACATCAGCATTAAAAGAAAAAATGGGGTCAGGTCTTGAGTTTTGCCTTTTTTCTGTGGATAACTCAAGTTGTTAGCCAGCATATGTAGTTATCCACAGAAAAAAGGCAAAACTCAAGACCTGACCCCATTTCCATTTCCCCAAGGGGTGAGCCAGATGGCTGTTGCTGTGGCTAGGCCGTAGGTTGCCATCGCGCCGGCAACGAGTGCGTAGTAGTGCCAGGCCTCTGGCTTGCCGTTGGACAGCCATGAGCCGACCGCGATGACCAGAATCAGGCGCAGTGTGGCTGCCATGACGGGGCCTAGAACTTTGCCTGAGCCCTGGGATGCGAAGTAAAGGGTCAGGCCGAAACCGAAGAGAGGAAAGGCCGGCCCGGCCAGGCTGAGGTACTGGCTGGCGGACGCCAGCACTTGCGCATCGTTGGAGAAGAGGCTGCTCCAGACCTCTGGCATCAGCGACACAATCAAACCAACCACCCCCAGATTCACGGCAGAAACGCCCCCTGCGATCCAGGCAACGCGGCGCGCGCGGGGCACTTGGCCGGCACCCACGGCCATGCCCACCATGGGCACGGATGCCACGCCAATGCCAAAGGCAATCGGGATCAGCATGAACTCCAGGCGTTGCCCGATGCCATAGCCGGCCAGAGCTTCAGTGCCAAGGCGTGCGATAAAGCCGGTAAAGACCAAGGTGGTCAGCACCGATTGCAGGGGCGACAAACACGCCAGTGCGCCCACTTTCAAGATGTCGGCGAACATGCCGCGTTGCAATTGCACCCCTTGCAAACGCAAGACCAGTCGCCCTTGGCCCGTCATCAAATACCAGAGCAAAAAGGCAGTGCCCACGCCCGAGGACACGATGTTGCCAATCGCAATACCCTGCAGGCCCAGCGCCGGTGCAGGCCCCAATCCGAGGCACAGCACGCCGCCCACCACAATTTGCAAGGCAGAGGTGATCAGGATCGTGACCGAGGGCACGCGCATGTTGCCCGTGCCGCGCACCACCGAGGCCAGCGCATTCATCAGCCACACCAGCGTGGCACCGCAAAACAATGTGCCGCCGTAAGCCACGGCATCGGCCAGAACTTGGCCTTTGCCACCCAGCATGGCATAGAGGGCAGGGCCAAAGGTCAAAAACAAAAAGGTGTAGACCAGACCTGCGATGGCGCCAATGACCGTGGCATGAAAGGCCAGCGTGCGTGCGCGCGCATCGTCGCCCGCGCCCAAGGCCCGGCTGACCGCAGAGGACACGCCGCCCCCCATCGCGCCGGAGGACAGCATTTGGGTCAGCATGTTGAAGGGGAACACCAGCGCCATGGCCGCCAGGGGGCCAGTGCCCAGCAAGCCGATGTACCAGGTTTCTGCCACCCCCACTGCGACAGCCATGGTCATCGCCAGCACATTGGGCGCCGACAGCTTCAACAAGGTCGGGAGGATGGGGCCGCTGAGCAACGGATGTTGATCAGGGCGAGAGGCAGAAGCGCTGGTCATGAACTCGCATTGGCAGATGGTGCTGATGCGAGTGTATGAGGAATGTGCAAAGGCTGCAGGGCGTGCCCTGCAGCCTTTGCGGTATCAAGCCGCGACGGCTTGCGCAGGCGTTTTGATGGGCGTGCGAATCAGGTAGTCAAAGGCACTCAATGCTGCCTTGGAGCCTTCACCGGCTGCGATCACAATTTGCTTGTAAGGCACGGTGGTGACATCGCCCGCGGCGAACACGCCAGGCAGGTTGGTGTGGCCTTTGGCATCCACCACAATCTCGCCGAATTTACTTAGCTCGACCGTGCCCTTCAAGAACTCGGTGTTCGGCACCAGGCCAATCTGGACGAACACGCCTTCCAAGGCCACATGGTGTGTTTGCTCGGTGGTGCGGTCTTTGTAGCTCAAGCCATTGACTTTTTGCCCGTCGCCCGTGATTTCGGTGGTTTGCGCATTCAAATGAATGCTGACGTTGGGCAGGCTCTTGAGCTTGCTGACCAGTACTGCATCGGCCTTGAGCGCGTCGGCAAATTCCACCAAGGTCACATGCGCCACCACGCCGGCCAGGTCGATGGCCGCTTCCACCCCCGAGTTGCCGCCTCCAATCACGGCCACGCGCTTGCCCTTGAACAGGGGGCCATCGCAGTGCGGGCAATAGGCTACGCCTTTGTTCTTGTACTCGGATTCGCCGGGTACGTTCACGTTGCGCCAACGCGCCCCGGTGGACAAGATCACGCTGCGCGCGTGAAGGGTGGCCCCATTGGCCATTTCCACGCCAATCAAGCCGCCGATCTCGGTGGCCGGCAAAATTTTGGTGGCGCGTTGCAGGTTCATGATGTCCACTTCGTAGTGGCGCACTTGCGCTTCCAGCGCGGCTGCGAATTTGGGACCGTCGGTTTCCAGCACAGAAATGTAGTTCTCGATGGCCATGGTGTCGTTCACCTGGCCGCCGAAACGCTCGGCAGCCACACCCACGCGAATGCCTTTGCGAGCGGCGTACACGGCTGCCGCTGCGCCTGCAGGGCCGCCACCAACGATCAACATGTCGAAGGGCTCTTTGTCATTCAGCTTGGCGGCTTCGCGTTTCTCAGACTGGGTGTCAATCTTGGCAACGATTTCTTCCAGGCTCATGCGGCCTGAACCAAACACCGCATCGTTCAGGTAAACCATGGGGACGGCCATGACTTGCCGTGCATTCACCTCGTCTTGAAACAACGCGCCGTCGACCACCACTGTGTTGATCTTCGGGTTGTAGATGGCCATGAGGGTCGCTGCCTGCACCACGTCCGGGCAGTTGTGGCAGGACAAGGACATGTAGACCTCGAAATTCATGTTGCTGTCGAGCGCTTGAATTTGTTCAATCACTTGCGCATCCACCTTGGGGGGATGGCCGCCTGTCCACAACAGGGCCAGCACCAAGGAGGTGAACTCATGTCCCATGGGGATGGCGGCAAAGCGCACGCCTCGGCTTTCCCCTTGCTTGGCGATGACAAACGACGGCTTGCGTGCGTCGTTGCCGGTGGTGTCCACGCTGACCTTGTCCGACAAGGAGGCGATCTCCGTCAACAGTTCGCGCATTTCAGCGGCATGGCTGCTGTCGTCCAGTGAGGCGATCAGACGGATGGGATGGCGTAAATTCTGCAGATAAGCCTGCAACTGAGTTTGAAGATTGCTGTCCAACATGGTGAACTCCTTGTAATGTCTCTGACAGAAGGGACGCACTTGTGGCGCATCCCCTCGAGCAGTCACACTGCCAAAGACAGGAAAATTAAATCTTGCCGACCAGGTCGAGTGAAGGGGTCAGCGTCTTGGCGCCTTCGTTCCACTTGGCGGGGCACACTTGGCCGGGGTGGGCGGCGGTGTACTGCGCAGCCTTCAGCTTGCGCAGGGTCTCGGAGACGTCGCGGGCGATCTCGTTGGAATGCACTTCCATGGTCTTGATCACGCCATCGGGGTTGATCACGAAGGTGCCGCGCAAGGCCAGGCCTTCTTCAGCGATGTGCACGCCAAAGGCGTTGGTCAGTTGGTGGGTGGGGTCGCCAACCAGGGGGAACTTGGCCTTGCCCACGGCCGGGGAGGTTTCGTGCCACACCTTGTGCGAGAAGTGGGTGTCGGTGGTCACGATGTAAACCTCGGCACCGACTTTCTGGAACTCGGCATAGTTGTTGGCGGCGTCTTCGATTTCGGTCGGGCAGTTGAAGGTGAAAGCAGCCGGCATGAAAATCAGCACGGACCACTTGCCCTTGAGCGACTCATTGGTGACTTCGACGAATTTGCCGTTGTGGAATGCCTGGGCCTTGAAAGGCTGAACTTGCGTGTTGATCAGGGACATGGTGTTTCCTTTGGTTGGTTGATAAAAACTATCGAATGAGAAAAACTCATTGGGGTGAATCATAGAGGATCGCCAAGCCCCGTGTGATCGGAAATTTCTATGGCCGCGATAGCCATTGGGGTGTGAATTGGTTGCGTGCGCAACCAATTAAAACTATCATCGGGGGCCATGACACGCAAGCTCGATCAAACTTTCACCTACCGCCTGCACCTGCTGCACAAGGTGTCTGACCATGAAAGCCACAAGGCCTACGTGGACGGCGTGGGCCTGTCCATGAGTGAGGCGCGTTGCCTGGCAACGGTCGGCTCTTTTGAACCCATGTCGGTGATGGACTTGGCCGAGAAGGGCAACTTGAACAAGGGCCAGGCCAGCCGCGCCGCACAGGGGCTGGTCGACAAGGGCCTGGTTGTCAAAAAAGACAACCCGAACGACGCCCGCGGGGTGGCATTGAGCCTCACGCCCCAGGGCCGCAGGCTGTGGAAGCCTACGATGCAATTGATCGAGGCACGCAACCAGCAAATTTTGGGGTGCCTGAGTCCTGAAGAGCAAGCCACCCTCAGCCAGTGGCTGGATCGCCTGGTAGCGCACAACGTCAAAAAATAACGGAGATACCGCATGCACAGCCCCTCCACCGAGGCTCGGCCTTCCATTTACTACCGCTACAAAGTTCATAAGCCCTGGCTGGCGTCTGCGCATCCGGCTCAGCCGCGCCATCCGGTCGTGATTGCGGGCTCGGGTCCGGCGGGCCTGGTGACAGCGCTGGAGTTGGCCCGGCATGGCGTTGCCAGCGTCATTTTGACCTCCGAGTTGCAAGTCTCACAAGGCAGCCGCGCCATTGTGTTCACCCGCCGCTCCATGGAGATACTGCAGCAGGTGGGGGTGGCCGATCGCATGACCGAGAACGGCTTACCCTGGCGCTTCGGCAATTCCTATTACCGGGGCCAGCATGTGTTCCGCATGGAGGCGCCGCACGATCCGGACGACCGCTTTTTTCCAATGCTCAACATCCAGCAGCAATACCTTGAGGAGTATTTGTTGGACGCCTGTGAGGCCAGCCCTTTGATCGAGGTACGCTGGGGCAACAAGGTGACGCAAGTAAGCCAGCAGCCTGACCACGTGGCAGCGGTCATTGACACGCCAGAAGGGCCTTACCCGCTCTCTGCCAACTGGCTGATTGCCGCCGATGGGGGCCGCTCCGAAATTCGCAGCATGATGAACCTGCAAATGGAAGGGGCCTCGTATGAAGGTTTTTTTGTCATCGCCGACATCAAGATCGATTTGCCACTGCCCACCGAACGCCTGGCGTACTTCGATCCTGAATGGAATCGGGGCAACACCATCCTCATGCACCGTGAGCCGCATGGCATTTGGCGCGTCGATTACCAATTACCCAAGGGTGAGTCGCCTGAAGAAGCCTTGCGTCCAGAGTCGCTGAAAGCCCGCATCGATGCGCAATTGGCCATGATTGGTTTTGCCGGCAAGACCTGGGAAATGGATTGGTGTTCGGTGTATTCCGCCCGTACACTGACTTTGCCGGACTACGTGCAGGGACGTGTCATCTTCACCGGCGATGCCGCCCACCTGCTGCCAATCTTTGGTGTGCGCGGCGCCAATACCGCGTTTCAGGATGCGCAGTCCCTGGGTTGGCACTTGGCGTTTGTACTGAAGGGCTTGGCTGGGCCGAGCCTGCTGGCCAACCACAGCGCAGAGCGAGTGGGCGCTGCCCGTGAAATCATTCATGAAGCAGGCAAGAGCACCCGCTTCATGGCGCCGCCAGCGGGTGGCTTCGCGCTGTTGCGCGATGCCGTGTTGTCGCTCTCGCTGTCACAGCAGTTTGTGCGCCCCCTGTACCACTGGCGAACCTCGCGCCCGCACGCGTACACACACTCTGTGCTGAACAGTTGTGACGATGACAACCCCCTGTTCACCGCGGGTCCTGGGCATGGCGCGCCCCCTCAAAACATTCGCTTGGCGGCCAATGACTTTTTGCTCGATCACTTGGGCGGAGGCTTTGACTTGCTGTACTTCACCCAGGCGCAAGCCGTGCCCGCGCAATTGATGCAGGTGGTGGGCAAGGCGCGCGCGCGCGGCGTGCCCTTGCGCATCCTGGCCGTTGGGGCGTCACAACCTGTTCAAGGCGCCGATGACACCCTGGCCGATGCCGACGGCCACTTTCGCCAGCGTTACGGTGTGCCCGCGAGCGGCGCCGCCTATTTGCTGCGCCCAGACCAGCACGTCTGTGCGCGTTGGCTCACCTTGGACGCCGCCCGGCTGCAAGCGGCTCTGGACGCGGCATTGCCCCAATAAGACAGGAGATCGCACATGCCTTCACCGACAAACTTGAGCATCGACGGTCTTGAAACCGTCTACGACGCGCTGGCACAAGCCATCGACACGGCAGGGCCGGACAAAGCCCAACTGTTTCTGGTGAAGCTGGCCTTGCTGAACGCCAATGCCATGGGCGATGCAGCGCCCTTTCTGGCGAATGTGGACATCGCGCTGCAAGACCTTTTTCCAGACAGTCAGACCACTGGCGAGGATTCAACAATGACTGGCTGACAAAAAGGGCGCCGCGGCCTTACTTGAAGCCCACGCGGTCCAGCATTTGTTGCACCTTGATTTGGTGCATGCCCACCGCAGAGATGGGGATCAATTCACTCTTGAACGTACCGCCGCTCATGGCTTTCAAGGCAGGGTTGTCAAAGCTCACGCCTTTGGCGACAGGCCATTCATTGTTGCCATTGGCGAAATGATTTTGCGCCGCAGGGCTTGCCAGATATTCCAAAAAGCGGATGGCGTGGTCGACATTTTTAGCGTGCTTGGCCACCGCGCCACCCGCAATGTTCACATGCGTTCCCCAGCTGGCCTGATTGGGAAAGGACACGCCAATTTTCTCGGTGACGGCACGGTCGGCCGGGTTGCTGGAGCGCATCAGTCTGGCCAGGTAGTAACTGTTGGTCAGGGCCACGCCGCATTCACCGGCCGCCACAGACTTGATCTGGTCGGTGTCGCCGCCCTTGGGCGTGCGCGCCATGTTGTCGACCAAGCCCTTCAGCCAGACCTCGGTTTTCACCGGACCGAGATGTTCTGTCATCGCACCAAACAAACTCAGGTTGTAGGGATGCGAGCCAGATCGAATGCAGAGCTGGCCTTTGAGTTTGGGGTCTGCCAGTTTTTCATAACTGTCCACGTCGGATTTGGTGAATTTGCTTTTGTCATAAACCACCAGGCGTGCGCGCGTGGACAGGCCAAACCAAGACGTGCCACCGTTCTCGGCGGCCTGGGCACGCAATTGCGCCGGAATGGCGTCTTCCAGTTTGGCCGATTTGATGGGCAAGAACAAGCCATCCATTTCCGCACGCCACAGGCGCGATGCGTCCACCAGCAGGATCACGTCGGCCGGCGAGGCGGTGCCTTCTGCCTTGAGGCGTGCCAGGATGCCGGCGTCGTCGGCGTCAACACGCTGTATGCGGATGCCCGTGGCTTTGGTGAAGTCGCTGTACAGCGCCTCATCGGTGGGGTAGTGGCGGGCGGAATAGATGTTGAGAATTTTTTCTTGCGCATGAGCGGCGAAAGCCATCATGCAGGCTACCAAGAGAGCGAGGATGCGGGGCAGGAAGGAGACCATGGAAAAGCGTTTTGTCAATCGAATAAGCTAAATGATAACGATTTGCATTTAGATTGTCAACAGGGGTGATGCAAGACTCAACGGGCCAGCCAATCTGCAGCCCCTTGGCCAGCCCAGCGCCCCGTGGCCAGACAGGCATTGAGCAAATAGCCGCCGGTTGGGGCCTCCCAATCCAGCATTTCGCCCGCTGAAAAGACGCCGGGCAATTCGCGCAACATCAAGCGCTCGGACAGCGCATTGAAAGACACCCCGCCCGCCGTGCTGATGGCTTCCGCCAGGGGACGGGGAGATGCGGCACACAGGGGCAGGGCCTTCAGGCCCGCGGCAACCCGTGCCGGATCGGACCAGTCTGCCTTGTCGAGCACCTCGTACAACAAAGCGGTTTTGGCGCCTGTCAGGCCCAAGCGACTTTGCAAGTGGCTTGACCACGAGCGTGACCCGCGCGGGTGGCTGACTTCGGCCAGCACGCTTGCCGCATCCCGGCTGGGCAACAGGTCCAGGTGGAACCATGCCTGGCCGTGCGCATGCAGCAACGCACGCAGGCTGTGCGAAAACGCATACACCAGGCTGCCTTCCATGCCATAGCTGCTGATCACCAGCTCGCCGCGCCGTGTTTCGGTGTGCCCGTGAACGTCCGTCACGCTCATGGCGATGGACTTCAATGGCGCCCCCGCAAACTTGTCGCGCATGTGCGGTGTCCAGTCGATATTGAAGCCGCAGTTGGCGCTTTCCAGCGCGGTCACCGCAATCCCTCGTGCTTGCAGCCAGGGCACCCAGGCGCCATCCGAGCCCAGTTGTGGCCAACTGCCGCCGCCCAACGCCAGCACGGTGGCTTGAGGCTTCAGGTGAATCTCTTGCGCTGCGTGTTGCAAGCGCAAGCTGCCGTCCTCTAGCCAGCCCAGCCAGCGGTGACGCGTGTGCAGACGAACGCCTTGGCGACGCAGCCTGTGCAGCCAAGCGCGAAGCAGGGGGGCCGCTTTCATTTCGGCCGGAAACACCCGGCCAGAGCTGCCCACAAAGGTATCGATGCCCAAGGCATGCACCCAGGCGCGCAGAGCCTCGGGCGGAAAGGCGTCGAGCATGGCGCGCAGCTGAGGCGAACGCTCGCCATAGCGCGTGCAAAAGCGCTCGAAGGCTTCGCTGTGCGTGATGTTCAGGCCCCCAATGCCAGCGCGCAAAAGTTTGCGTCCCATCGAAGGCATGGCATCGTAAACCGCCACATCATGCCCGGCCTGGGCCAGGGTTTCAGCGGCCATCAGCCCGGCGGGGCCGCCACCGACGATGGCGACTTGAGGAGAAAGGGGTTCGGTCATGCAATTTTTAGAAACGCGCGCACAGGGCTACTGTAAAGGCTTCTGCTGCGGAAGGCGCGGTGGCATGGTCGATAATTCGAAACCTTCAACGATCCATTGATCCCGGGAGTTTGGATGTCCAGTGACTACCTTCGCACCTATGCGCAATCTGCCGATGCCAACGCATTCGCTGATGCCGCTCCTTTAACGGCCCTTCAGAAAGAACTGATCGCAAAGGTCGATGCACGCGGGGTGACCTGGGCTGAGCGTGCGTTTCAGCATGACCGCGAAGCCAGCTTCCCGACGGAAAACTTCAAAGATCTGAAAGACATGGGCTTTCTGGGCTTGTGCGTGCCTGAGCGCTTTGGAGGCATCGGTGCCGACTATCGCACCTATATGCTGGTGGCTTCACGCATTGGTTACTACTGTGGCTCCACTGCCAATACCTTCAACATGCACAATGCCAACGCCTTGTGGTCGGCGGACATGGTGGACAAGCTTGACCTCACACCCGAGCAGCGGGCCAGCCATGAACACAACCGCCGGGTGCATTACGCCAACATGCTGGCGGGGAAAATTTATGCGCAGCCCTTTTCCGAGGGCAGCGGGGCTGCTGCCGGCCGCCATCCCTTTGGCACTCTGGCCACGCGTCGCGAGGGCGGTTGGGTCTTGAATGGCAAAAAAATCTTTGCCTCCCTGTCTGGCTCTGCTGATTACTACGGCGTGCTGTGCACCGAAGATGTGGACAACCCCAGCATGGCCAACACCCTGTTCGTGGCGGTGCCGGCGACTTCACCTGGCCTGACCATTGTGGGCGACTGGGACCCGCTGGGCATGCGAGGCACAGTCTCGCGCACTTTGCTTTTGAAAGACATTCATATTTCGGATGAGGCTGCCTTGATGCCGCGCGGCATTTACGCCCAGGCAGCCAGTCGCTTCCCGCACATGTTCATGACGCTCACGCCGACTTACATGGGCATTGCACAGGCGGCGTATGACTTCGCGGTAGCCTATTTGCGGGCCGACATGGACGGGGTGGGGGTGAAGCGGCGCATGTACCCGACCAAACAAATCGCCATCGCCGAAATGTATGTGAAGTTGCAACAGGCATGGGCGCTGTTTCACCGGGCCACGTCCGAATACAAGCTGGACCCTTCGCGCAGCGAGCGCATGCGTGCCTTGGCCACACAGTACACCGTGATGGACTACGCCGCCGACATCGCCTCAGCGGCCGTGAAAGTGTGCGGCGGACAGGCCATGCTGAAAACTTTTGCGCTGGAACGCCTGTTCCGCGACAGCCGTTGTGGCGCCCTGATGTTGCCCTGGACTGCTGAAATTTGCCTCGACCGTTTGGGCAAAGGTCTGCTTTACAACGAGGGCGAGCCGCGCGACGACGCGGTTTGATGCGGCTAGCCTACGCGGCGCACCTTCACGCTTTTCCCTTTGATGCGACCTTGGTTCAGGCGCGCCACGGCCTGGTCGGCAATCTGACGGTCGACGGCCACATAGGTTGAAAACTCATTGACATTGATTTTGCCGATTTGCTCTTTGGCGTAGCCCAACTCGCCGGTCATGGCGCCCAACACGTCGCCTGCGCGAATTTTCTCTTTGCGACCGCCGATGATCTGAAGGGTCGACATCGGCGCAACCAATGGGCCTTGGGCGCTGCTGGTCAGTTCACTCAGCGGGTGCCATTGCGATTCGCGCCCTTGCAGCACTTCAATTTTTCCAACGTTGCCCATCTCGTCCAGGCTGGCCAGGCTCAGGGCCAAGCCCGCCGCATCGGCACGGCCTGTGCGCCCGACGCGGTGGATGTGCACTTCAGGATCGGGCGTGACATCCACATTGATGACGGCCTCCAGTTGTGCAATGTCCAACCCGCGTGCCGCCACATCGGTGGCGACCAGCACCGAGCAGCTGCGGTTGGCAAACTGCACCAGGACCTGATCGCGCTCGCGCTGTTCCAGCTCGCCATACAAGGCCAGCGCGCTGAAGCCCTGGGCTTGCAGCACCGCCACCAAATCGCGGCATTGCTGCTTGGTGTTGCAAAATGCCAGCGTGGACGTCGGACGGAAATGGTTCAGCAATTGCGACACGGCGTGCAAGCGCTCTGTGGCCTTCACCTCGTACCAACGCTGTTCAATCTTGGTGTCGGCATGTTGGGCTTGAACCTTGATCATCTCGGGCTGCCGCATGAACTGTCGGCTCAGCTTCTCGATGCCTTCGGGGTAAGTGGCGGAGAACAGCAAAGTCTGGCGCTCGCTGGGGCACTGGCGCGCGACAGTGGCAATGTCGTCAAAGAAGCCCATGTCCAGCATGCGATCGGCTTCGTCGAGCACCAAGGTTTTCAGGCCGTCCAGGCTCAGGTGGCCACGCTCCAAATGGTCCATGACGCGACCGGGTGTGCCCACCACAATGTGCGCGCCGTGTGACAGGCTGATGGCCTGGCCACGCAGGGGTACGCCGCCGCAAAGTGTGACCACCTTGATGTTTTCCTCGGCACGTGCCAGCCGGCGAATTTCTGTGCTGACCTGATCGGCCAGCTCTCGCACAGGGCACAACACCAGGGCCTGTACGCCAAAAAAGCGTGGGTTCAAAGTCGCGAGCAAAGGCAGGGCGAAGGCGGCTGTCTTGCCACTGCCGGTGGAGGCTTGCGCAATCAGGTCCTTGCCCAGCAGCGCCCGCGGCAGGCTTGCGGCCTGAATGGGCGTCATTTGCAAATAGCCCAGTTGCTGAAGATTGGCGATGGTGGCGGGGCTGAGCGCCAGAGATTCAAAGGCGAAGGCTGGAGAGGCAGGGGGAGAAGTCATGCACCCATTATCAACGCCGTCCTTGGGAGGCGCCACAGGGGCCGCAGCAAAGCCTACCCGGTGCGAGATCGCCGCGCTTCGCTCTCGATGACAAAAGGATCAGGGTAAACACTTAGCTTTTGAGTGGTTCACTCATCATACCATCTGACCAGTTTTAGCCGGGAGGGGTATGGGAAAGTCGATTGCATTGTTTGGCGCTGGCGGAAAAATGGGCGTGCGTTTGTCCAAAAACCTGATGGGGTCCAGCTATGAAGTGCGCCATGTGGAAGTGGGTGAAGTCGGGCGCAAGCGCCTGAAAGACGAGTTGGGCATTGCCTGCTGCTCGGTAGACGACGCCCTGAAGAATGTGGATGTGGTCATTCTGGCCGTGCCAGACACTCTGATTGGCCGTCTGGCGGCCGAGATTGCCCCCAAGCTGTCGGCAGGCACTATGGTCATGACCCTGGACGCGGCGGCCCCTTTTGCAGGCCATTTGCCCAAGCGTGATGACCTGGTGTATTTCGTCGCGCACCCGTGCCATCCGACCATTTTCAGCCCCGAAGTGCACACCCCGGGCGCGCCAGATTATTTCGGCGGCGTCACCGCGCCGCAATCGATCGTCAGCGCCCTGATGCAAGGCCCCGAAGAGGCTTTTGCCTTGGGCGAAGACATTGCCAAAACCATCTACCAGCCGATTCTGCGCTCGTACCGCGTGACCGTGGAGCAGATGGCCTTGCTGGAGCCTGGCCTGTCGGAAACGGTGTGCGCCACCTTGCTGGACGTGATGCGCGAGGCCATGGACGAGGTGGTCTCGCGTGGCGTTCCCGCAGAGGCTGCACGCGATTTCTTGTTGGGGCATATGACCATTTTGTCGGCAGTGATCTTCAAGCAGATTCCGGGTCAGTTCTCGGACGCCTGTAACAAGGCCATCACCTTCGGCAAGCCGCGCCTGATGCGCGACGACTGGAAGCAGGTGTTCGACAAGCAAGAAATTGCCGACAGCATTGAGCGCATCACCTGATGCCCGCTCCAGCTTCCTCAACCCCCTTTTTTTAGGAGACTCACATGACATTTGAAAAAAGCTTGCGCCTGGCCTCGATCGCTGGCGCTCTGGCCTTGGCATACGCCGCTGCAGGCGCGCAAACCATTCTGAAAATCGGCTACACCCCGACGCAGACCTCGCACTACGGCGTGGGCTCGACCGTGCTGTGTGATGAAATCGAAAAGGGCACGCAAGGCCGTTACAAGTGCCAGCACTTCCCCAACGGTTCCCTGGGCGGCGAGCGCGAGATGATCGAAGCGGTGCAACTGGGCACGCTGGACATTGTCAACACTTCCACCGGGCCTGTGGGCAACTTCGTGCCCGAAGTGAAAATCGTGGACATTCCCTTCTTGTTCCGTGACTACGACCATGCACGCCGTTACCTGGATGGCCCCGGCCAGGAGCTGCTGACCAAGTTCCCCGCCAAAGGTCTGGTGGCCCTGGCCTGGACTGAAAACGGCTTCCGTCACATGACCAACAGCAAGCGTTCCATCGTCAAGCCCGAAGATGCATCGGGTCTGAAGATGCGCACCATGGAAAACAAGGTGCACATGGAAGGCTATCGCGCCTTTGGCATTCAGCCCACGCCCATGGCTTTCCCGGAAGTGTTTGGCGCGCTGCAGCAGGGCACCGTCGATGGTCAGGAGAACCCCATCCCCGTGATCCTGTCCTCCAAGTTTTCGCAAGTGCAAAAGCATTTGTCGCTGACCGGCCATGTGTATTCACCCGCGCTTTACCTGACCTCCCCGCGCGTGATGAACAAGCTCAGCGAAGCCGACAAAAAGGTGTTTTACGAGGCGGCCAAGAAAGCCACGGTGGCACAGCGTCAGAAGGTCAACGAGGACGAAGCCAACGGCATCGCACAGCTTGAAAAAGAAGGCATGACTGTGGTGCGCAAGGTCGATGGCGCGGCTTTCCGTGAATCCCTGCGTGCCACCTACGCCAATTACTCGAAAGAGTTTGGCGCCGACAACATCCGCAAGATTCAAGACTTCAAGTGAGCTCTCAGCGGATTCATGCCCGTTACTGGCTTGAAACGGGCGATGACCCGACCCGCGCTGCCGAGGTCATTGCAGGTGAGCAATCCAGCGGCACTTTTTTAAAGCTCGCGGCGGAAACGCCCGAGCTCAAGGCCCGCTCTGGCGCGCGCGTCGAGTCCTTGCAACTGCTGGATCGCGTCGCCCAGCCCAGCTTGCCGGGTGGCATGCCTTCGAACAGTTACACGCAGTGTTTGCTGGAGCTGTCCTGGCCTTTGGAAAACCTGGGGCCCTGTCTGCCCACGCTGATGGCCACAGTGGCAGGCAATTTGTTTGAGTTGCGACAAGTCTCGGGCCTGCGTTTGCTGGATCTGCAACTGCCACCTGCGTTCGCCCAAGCCTACCCCGGTCCTGCTTTTGGCATGGCTGGCACGCGCCAACTCAGTGGCGTGGCGCAAGGCCCCTTGATTGGCACCATCATCAAGCCCAGTGTGGGCTTGAACCCGGCAGAAACCGCCGAGCAAGTGAGAATGCTGGTGGACGGGGGCATTGACTTCATCAAGGACGATGAGTTGCAAGCCGATGGCCCGCACTGTCCGTTTGAAGAGCGCGTCAGCGCCGTGATGAAAGTGGTCAATCAGGCCGCTGACAAGACAGGCCGCCGTGCGATGGTGGCGTTCAATATCACGGGCGAGCTGGATCAGATGAAGCGTCGCCACGACTGGGTCATGCAGCACCAGGGCACCTGTGTCATGGTGTGTCTCAACGCGATTGGCCTGGTGGGCATGACGGCATTGCGCAAGCACAGTCAGCTGCCCATCCATGGGCACCGTGCAGGCTGGGGTTACCTGACGCGCAGCCCTGCCTTGGGCTGGGAATTTGCTGCTTGGCAAAAATTGTGGCGCCTGGCCGGTGCCGACCATTTGCATGTGAATGGACTGCGCAACAAATTCAGCGACCCCGACGAGGTGGTGGTGGCGGCCGCACGCTCTGTGATTCAACCTTTGTATGCGGATGCCGCCATGCAAGCCGTGCCCGTGTTCAGCTCGGCGCAAACCGGCTTGCAAGCGCACGACACCTATGCCGCCCTGGGCAACGCAGATTTGATATGCACCGCTGGCGGCGGCATTTTTGGGCATCCGAACGGCGTGGCTGCCGGCGTCACGGCATTGCGCGAAGCCTGGGAGGCCGCCATGCAGGGCATCAGCCTGGCGGACTACGCCCAGACCCGGCCTGCGCTGAAAAGCGCCCTGACTTTTTGGTAACGGCATGACCCAAGCTTCTCAGGAAGTGATGCCCGCAGGACGCTTGTTGGCGTACTACGGCGATGACTTCACCGGCTCCACCGACGTGATGGAAGCCTTCACCGCCGCTGGTGTGCCCACGGTATTGTTTCTCGAGCCACCGCAGCCGACAGACCTGGCGCGCTTTGCCGACATGAAATGTGTGGGCCTGGCCGGTCAGTCGCGGGGACAATCGCCCGCATGGATGCGAGCGCAACTGCCGCAGGCTTTCAAAGCCTTGTCCTCACTGCAGGCGCCGATTCTTCAGTACAAGGTGTGTTCCACCTTTGACTCTTCGCCCACGGTCGGGTCGATTGGTCAAGCCATCGATCTGGGGGTGACCGAAACCCAAGCCCCATGGTCGCCCATGGTGGTGGGAGCGCCGCGTTTGCAGCGTTACCAGGCTTTTGGGCATTTGTTTGCGGCGGCGCAAGGGGAGGTCTACCGCATCGATCGGCATCCGACCATGTCGCGCCATCCTGTAACACCCATGAACGAGGGCGACTTGCGAGTCCACCTGGCGGCGCAAACCCAGCGTCGCATCGGCCTGATTGACGTGGCTCAGATCGCGCAAGGGCAAGCCTCGAACCGTCTGTCTGCCTTGCAAGGCGATGACCAACCTGTGGTGATGATCGATGTGGTGGACCCTGCGTCCCAAATCGAAGCGGGCCGCCTGGTGTGGGAGAACCGCGGGTCAGGCATTTTCAGCGCCTCGTCTTCCGGCTTGCAGTACGCCCTGGTCGCTTATTGGCGCGCGTTGGGCTGGTTGCCCCCCGAGCCCAGTTTGCCGCTGGCGCATCAGGCCGAGGCCATTGCTGTGGTCAGTGGCAGTTGCTCCCCGATGAGCGCTGCGCAAATCGAGTGGGCGCAAGCCCACGGCTTTCATGTGGATCGACTCGACATTGCCCAATGCCTGGACCCGCGCACGCAGGCCTCTGAATTGGCGCGGGTTGTACGCGCCGCGTTGGATGCGTTGGGTCGGGGTGTCTCGCCCGTCATTTACTCTGCAAAGGGCCCAGACGATCCCGCTGTGAAAAATTTCCAGGCCACAGCACGCGCTGCCAACCTCGAACCTTCCAAAGCGGCCCATCGCATTGGCGAGTGCCTGGCCGACATCATGCAACGCTTGCTGGCTGCCTCCAGCGTGCGCCGTGTCGTGGTCGCGGGGGGCGACAGTTCGGGCGCCGTCGCCAGCCATCTGGGCATTCAAGCTTTGACTGTTGCCGCGGGCTTGGCCCCGGGCGCGCCCCTTTGCCGAGCCTGGTCATCCAATGCCGCACGCGATGGTTTGGAAATTGTGCTCAAGGGTGGTCAAATGGGCACAGCGTCTTTTTATGGCGACGTTTTGCGTGGGCACCCATGAGCACAGAACCCATTCAGCGGCGAAAGCTGTACCAGGAGATTGTGGACCGCTTGATGCAGCGCATCGAGTCCGGTGAAATCGCTGCGGGAGAGCAGCTGCCCTCCGAGCGCGAGCTCATGGAGGTGTACGGCGTAGGCCGCGTCGCAGTCCGCGAAGCCTTGCAAGAGTTGGCGCGCTCCGGCATTGTGGAGATATCGCATGGCGAACGCGCCAGAGTGGTGGTGCCCACAGCGCATTTGCTGATCGAGCAAATTGCAGGGGGCGCGCGGCACTTGCTGCGGATGCAACCCGAAATGCTTGCGCACTTGAAAGAGGCGCGCCTGTTCTTGGAAACTGGCATGGTCCGTTGTGCCGCAGAGCGCGCCACGCCCGACGATGTGTTGCGCTTGCAGCAACGCATCGAAGAGCACCGCGCATCCATGGTCAACCTGGATCAGTTCATGAAACTCGATATGCTGTTTCATCGCGAGATCGCGCGCATTTCAGGCAACCCCATTTTCCCTGCCATTGTGGAAGCATTGTTTGGCTGGGCCAGCGCCTATTACCAATCGATTGTGCGTGCCCCAGGTGCTGAAGCGCTCACCTTGGCCGAGCACCAACGCATCGTGGACGCCATTGCGAGCAACGACCCGCAACGCGCTGTGCAAGCCATGGAAGAGCACCTCACCCGCGCCAACGCCCTGTACCGCCAAACCGGCGCTTGAAATACCACGCTGTTGCATGGCCCAAGGGCCTCGGCAACGTTGCAACGCAAGCAGATCAGCGGCCTTTGCGCGAGATGACAGCGGGACTATTGGGGTCGGTCCAATCCACTGCGCCGACGACGCGGTACAAAGGCTGCCCTTGCACATCGATCACGAGGGTGGTGGGAAACACTTTGACGCCAAAGGCCTGTGCCAACTCCCCTTTCGGGTCGGGGATCACTGGCACTTGAAGACCCGTTGCGTGGGCATAGCGCCAGGCCCGCTGCGCAGGCTCTTTCACGTTCACCGTCAGCACCTGCAGGGCGCCTTCTTGCAGATCTGCCAGCGTTTGAAGCGATGGCAACTCTTCTTTGCAAGGGGCGCACCAGGTTGCCCAGAAATTCAAAATCACTGCCTTGCCCTTCAAGGCTTTCAGATCCCAAACCTTGCCGTTCTGGTCGGTGCCATGCAGTACAGGCAAGGCTTGCTTGTCAGGCCAGGGCTGTTTTTCGTATTGAGCGAAAGACCACTGGCTGCAGGCGATCAGCAGCACGGCAGTCAGCGATCGCCGCGCTGCGCTCGCAATGGCGCGGAGGCGTTCAGAGTTCACGGGCGGTGATCTGGTATCGGAAGCTGTCGGGGGCGTAGGAGTCAAAACGGCCTTGCTCGTTCTCTGCCACGGGGTACATAAAGAAGCCCAACGGACCTTCTTTGCCACCCGGCAAGCTGACATCGTGGGCTGTGTTCCAACCCAGCCAATTGCCCTCCCAGCCGCCCATCAAGCCGCGGTAGACCGGTTGTACGACGGGGTGCGCTGTGGACTTGAGCCATTCGCTGGTTTCAAGGCGCATGACTTTCGCCACATCTGCCGGGTCCATCGCCACCCAGCCATGGGCTTGCAGGTACACCTCGGCGCGGCAATGTTGCGCACCCTTGAGGTTGGCAGGGTTGCCCGAAAGTTCTTTGTAACCAAATGCCGAGGGCACCAGGCGAATGCCATACACGTCACGGGCAGGCAAACCTACGGCGCGGCACAAACCCACGAACAAGGCATTGATGTCGGCACATTTGCCACCGAGGTTGCCTGTTTCGAGCATGGTTTTGATGTCCCCTTCGCCGCAACCCCGCACCTTGGGTTCGCGCCAGGCGTTGGCGACAACCCAGTCATAAATGGCACGGGCCTTTTCCTGGTCGCTCTTGGCGCCTTGAGTGATTTTCAGTGCCGTTGTGCGCACGATCCCGTCGGTGGGCAAAAGCTGGGTGGCGCGGGTGTGATAGCGCAGCGTGGCGGCGTCTTCCTGGCGTGTCAGGCTGGGCGCGGCTGCCAGGTCTTGGCGGCGGTCTTGCGTGCGCACCCAGCTGGTCACTTCCACAAAGGGTTGGCGAGCATCGGCGTCAAATTCTGCCCGCACCATGCGAAAACCATTCACGCCATCAGACAGCATGCGGCTGCGGCCATTGCTGCTGAAACGCGAGTCCAGGGTGGTTTGCCACGAAGTTTCCAGGCTGGGCACAGGAACCCAGACGCGGGTGGCGCCTTCCATGGCAGCGATGTCGACACGGGTGGTGATTTCGAATTCACGCCAGGTGCCTGGGCGCGGCTCGAAGCGGCGCGCAGTCGTGGCGGTAGTCTGGGCAAGGGCAGCCAGCGGCGCAGCACTGAGCGCGCCAAGAGCTGCCGCGCCCTTGAGCAGGGAACGGCGAACGGGGGTCATGAAGAGATCTCCGGATATAGGACGAAACACCTGTCGGCGCACACGAGGAGCCAGGCTCCAATGCCCCGAAGGCAGGTGGCGAGATCTTAATCGGGTTTGCTCAGGATTTTTTCGCGCTCAAGTCTTTGCGGAACTGGCCAATCAGATCGTCGCTGGCCTTGATCAACAAGCCTTGGTCGGAGCCGATGCCCACCATGGTGTAGCCCCACTCGATGTAACGGTGGCCATCGGCCGGGGAGGCAGCCAAAATACCGGCGCCCTTGCCGGTCTCCTGTATGACGTTGCGAATGTTGCGGATGGTGTCTTGCACCGTGGCATGCCCCGACTGTCCCAGGTACCCCATGCTGGCGGCAAGATCATTGGGGCCAACGAACACCGCATCAATGCCTTCCACTTGAGCAATGGCTTTGGCGTTTTTCACGCCGGCTTCCGATTCGATCTGCACCATGATGCACAACTGCTGGTCTGCCGTTGCATGGTAGTTGGGCACGCGCCCCCAGCGGTTGGCGCGCTGTTGGCCCGCCACGCCACGAATGCCGCGTCCCGGGTAGCGGGTGGCAGCCACGATGGCTTGCGCCATCTCTGCAGATTCCACATTGGGCAGGATCAGGTTGCGCACACCCAGATCAAGGTACTGCTTGATCAGGTCTTTGTCAAAGCGAATGGGCCGAACCACCGGCTCCACCGGGTAGGCGGCCAAGGCTTGCAGTTGCGTCAGGATGGTGTACAGGTCGTTGGGCGAGTGCTCCATGTCCAGGTTCAACCAGTCGTAGCCCGAGCCCGCCACGATTTCGGCAGAGTAGCTGCTGGAGAGGGCGCACCACAGGCCCAGTTGCAGTTGGTGGTTTTTGAACGAGGCCTTGAGTTGGTTGTCTTGAAGCTTCATGGTTTTTTCCCAGTCAGAGTTTCCGGATTGACGACGCTTTCAGGCGTTCGTCCTTGAAAGATCGCGGCCCTGGAGCGGGTAGTGTGCATCCCGGTTGCCAGCCATCAACGCGCTGTTCCAGTTGTTGATTCTGCCAGTGGCCAGGGACCGATGGAGTCACCTGCATGCCAGGAGGGACGCTGAATTTGTGTAGCATGCCACATCGCATTCATTTAAATAACCGACCCCCAAGGACGATTCATGATCCGATACCTCAAGCGTGGCAAAGACGTTCAAGTTCGCTCTGAAGACGATGCCAAAGTGCGTCAGACCGTGGAAGGCATTGTGCGCGATATCGAGGCGCGCGGCGATGAAGCGGTGCGCGAGTACAGCCGCAAGTTTGACAATTGGGACCCGGCAGATTTCCGCATGTCGCAAGCGGACATCGAGGCTGCGCGCAAGAGTCTGTCGGCCCGCGAGATCGAAGACATTGCCTTTGCTCAAAAACAAGTGCGCAACTTCGCCCAGATACAGCGCGACTCCATGAAGGATGTCGAGGTTGAGACCTATCCTGGGGTGGTGTTGGGTCACAAACACATTCCGGTCAACGCCGTGGGTTGCTACATTCCCGGCGGCAAATACCCTTTACTGGCCTCTGCCCACATGAGCGTGCTGACCGCCAAGGTGGCGGGCGTCAAGCGCGTGCTCTCCACGGCGCCACCCTACCAGGGCAAGCCCCATCCCGCCATAGTCACGGCCATGTCGATGGCGGGCGCCGATGAAATTCTGGTGCTTGGCGGCGTGCAGGCCGTGGTGGCCATGGCCATTGGCACGCCCTCCATTGCGCCGGTCGACATGTTGGTCGGACCGGGCAATATGTTCGTGGCCGAAGCGAAACGTCAGTTGTATGGCCGGGTGGGCATCGACTTGTTTGCCGGCCCTACCGAAACCCTGGTGATTGCTGACGAGTCGGTCGATGGCGAGATGTGCGCCGTTGATTTGCTCGGGCAGGCCGAGCACGGCCCTACATCGCCCGCCATCTTGCTGACCAACAGTGAGAAGCTGGCGCGAAGCACGATGGCCGAGGTAGAGCGTCAACTGAAAATTCTGCCTACCGCCGCCATCGCCGCCCAAAGCTGGGCCGACTACGGCGAAGTGATCGTGTGCGACACCGAGGCCGAAATGCTGAAAATGGCCGACGAGATTGCCTCCGAGCATGTTCAGGTGATGACCCGCGACCCCGATTACTTCCTGGCCAACATGACCAACTATGGTGCCTTGTTCCTGGGACCACGCACCAACGTCAGCTTTGGCGACAAGGTCATTGGCACCAACCACACCTTGCCCACCAACAAGAACGCGCGTTACACCGGCGGTCTGTGGGTTGGCAAGTTTCTCAAGACCTGCACCTACCAGCGGGTGCTGACCGACGAGGCCAGTGCAACCATGGGCGAGTACTGCTCTCGCTTGTGCCACATGGAAAATTTCGCAGGGCATGGTGAACAGGCCAACCTTCGCGTGCGACGCTATGGCACCCGCAGCGAGGTGCCCTGGTACCAGCCTGTGCCTGCCAAGGACTGAGCATGCTGCCGCAAATGCCCAGCTTCAGGCTGGATGGACGTCGGGCTTTGGTCACCGGGGCGAGTCGCGGCATTGGCCTGGCGGCAGCGGCAGCCTTGGCTGGGGCTGGCGCACATGTGACTCTGGTGGCGCGACACCTGGAAGCCTTGGAAGCCGCTGCAGCCGCGCTTCGCGCCGCTGGCGGGCAATGCGACATCCTGGTGCTGGATGTGACCGATGCCAAGGCGGTTCAAGCCAAACTGTCAGCTTGTGAGCCGTTTCAAATTTTGGTAAACAATGCGGGCATGAACCGCCCCAAGCCCCTGGTGGAAGTAGAGGATGATGACATCCATGCGGTGTTCGATTTGAATGTGAAGGCCGCCTTTTACGTCACCCGCGTGGTGACACAAGGGATGCTGAAACAAGGTTTGCCAGGCTCCATCATCCATGTCTCCTCTCAAATGGGGACTGTCGGCAGTCCGCGGCGCACCCTTTATTGCGCCAGCAAACACGCGCTGGAAGGCCTGACCAAGGCGTTGGCATGGGAGTTGGGGCCGGCCAACATTCGGGTGAATTCGATCTGCCCGACCTTCATCGAGACCGACTTCACTGCGCCCATGTTCAAGGACCCCGCCTTCAAAGAGTGGGTCGTCAGCAAGATTGCGCTCGGCCGCATTGGCCAAGTGGAAGACGTCATGGGTGCCATGCTCTTCCTGGCCAGCGACGCTTCCAGCCTGATGACCGGCAGCGCGCTGATGCTGGATGGCGGCTGGACGGCCGCCTGAGCGCGCGATTTTCTTTTTTTACAGCGCTCAAGGAGAATGCGATGTTGTCTGAATGGCTTAAGAAATGGTGTGGGGTTTGCATGATGGTGATGGGTTCAGCTGCGGTGGGGCAGACGGGGACGCCGTTGTTTTCTGGGCAACAGGAGGGTGTTTGGGTTGCCAAGGATTTCCGTTTCCACACTGGGGAAGTCTTGCCTGAGCTCAAGCTGGGCTATGTCACCTTGGGTAACCCCGCACATGAGGCTGTGGTCATCCTGCATGGCACCACGGGCTCAGGCAAGGGCATGCTGAATCCAGCGTTTGGAGGAGAGTTGTTTGGCCCCGGTCAACCCCTGGATGCCAGCAAGCACTTCATCATCCTTCCGGATGCGATTGGCACGGGCCAATCCAGCAAGCCCTCCGATGGCTTGCGCGCCCGCTTTCCGCGCTACAACTATGTGGACATGGTGCGTGCACAACACCTGTTGCTGACCGAAGGCTTGAAGCTCAAGCATGTGCGCCTGATCCAAGGCAACTCCATGGGCGGCATGCACACCTGGTTGTGGGGCACGATGTACCCCGACTTCATGGATGTTCTGGTCCCCATGGCCTCCATGCCCACCGAAATGTCGGGCCGCAACTGGATGATGCGCCGCTTGATCATCGACATGATTCGCAACGATCCCGAATGGATGGGTGGCAACTACAGCCAGCAACCACGCAGCCTCCAATTTGCCTCGGTGTTTTACGCCATCGGAACCAATGGAGGGCATCAGGGCCTGCAAAAACTGGCCCCGAACCGTGACAAAGCGGATCAGTTGCTGGACACGCGGCTGAAAGCCAAATTTGCGGGCGATGCCAACGACCACCTCTACCAGTGGGATGCCTCACGCGACTACAACGCTTCTCCCGACTTGGAAAAAATCCGGGCCACGTTGATGGCCATCAACTCCGCCGATGACGAAAGAAACCCGCCCGAGTTGGGTTTCATGACGCGTGAGCTTCAGCGCATTCCAGGTGCGCGTTTGTTGCTGATCCCTGGCAGTGAAAACACATCCGGCCATGGCACCACGGGGCAGGCACGCTGGTGGAAAAAAGAACTCGCAGACCTCCTGCGCGAAGCCCCCCGTCGCACCCCCTGATGTCGTCATTGTGAGGCCCCAAAGGGGCCGCGGCCATCCCTTTGCGGTGCAATATCGCCGCGCTGCGCTCGCGATGACGCGGTTAAGATCGCCTCGGCGCTGTGCGCCTCGCGATGACGTGTATTGAAAGTGAAGGACAGCATGAAGCACATTGGAATGATTGGCATTGGCCTGATGGGCCACGGGATTGCAAGCAACCTGGTCAAGCACGGACATCCGCTGCGGGTGTTGGAGCACGCTGGCAATCAACCCCTGGACGGCTTGAAGGCCCTAGGTGTCACCACCGCGATCACGCCGCGTGAGCTGGCAACGCAAGTCGATGTGCTGATTTTGTGCGTCACTGGTTCGCCTCAAGTGGAAGCCGTGCTCACAGGTCCCGACGGCGCCTTGCAAGGTCTGCGCCCCGGCACAGTCGTGATTGACTGTTCAACCGCCGTGCCTGCTTCCACCGAACGCATGGCCGCAATGGTGCACGCTGCAGGCGGCCGTTTCATCGACTCGCCCATGACCCGCACCCCCAAGGAAGCCGCCGAAGGGCGTCTGAATTTGCTGGTGGGTGGCGACAAGGCCTTGTTTGATGAATGCCGCCCCTTGTTGGCCTGCTTCGCCGAAAACATCACGCATGTGGGCCCGGTGGGTGCTGGCCATCGCATGAAGCTGTTGCACAACTATGTGTCCTTGGGTTCGGTCACCTTGATTGCCGAAGCGGCCGCTTGCGCGCAGCGCGCCGGCATGGACCCGGCCACCTTTGTGCAGGTGCTGGGGGTGGGCGGTGGCTGGGGGGCGGCACTCGATCGCCTCAAGCCCTTCCTGACCGACGGCGACAGCTCGGGCTTGAAGTTCAGCATTGCCAATGCGCACAAAGACCTGAGCTACTACAACACCATGGCCGAAGACACGCATGCCGACCGCACCGTGGCCCAGGCCGTGTTGCGCACGCTGGCCCAAGCCAAAGAGGAGGGCGACCCGAACGCCTTCCTGCCCGAGGTCGTGACGCGCTTGGTGGCGCGCTAAGTGGCGGGCGTCATGAAGAACACTTACGACATCGTCACCCTGGATGGGGATGGCATTGGCCCCGAAGTCTGTCAGGCTGCCCTTCAGGTGTTGCGCGAAGCCTGCGGTTCGAGCCTGCTGCGCTTTGCCTCGCATGAAGGTGGCGCAGGCCATTACCAGCGCAGCGGCTTTGTGTTGCCGCAAGAAACCTTTGATGCCTGCCGTACCGCGGACGCCACTTTGCATGGCGCCGCCGGCATTCCGGGGGTGACCTATGCCGATGGCACGGAAGTGGGCAACGACCTGCATTTACAGTTGCGCTTCAAGCTCGACTTGTTCGCCAATGTCCGCCCCATCCGCCTTTACCAGGGCGTCAAGTCCACCCTCTCGGATTGGAAAGCCGGACAAATTGATTACGTCATCGTGCGCGAGAACACCGAGGGCCTCTATGCCAGCCGAGGTGCGGGCGTGAATCTGCGCGATGAATTGGTGACCGATACCTTGGTCATGACCCGCAAGGGCGTGGAACGTGTGGCCCAATTTTCGTTCGACCTGGCACGGCGTCGCCACGGCGCGCCGCGCGATGGCCAGCGACGCGTCACCGTGTGCGACAAGGCCAACATTCTCAAGACCTACGCTTTTTTCCGCGCTGTCTGCACCGAGGTGGCCAGCCAGTACCCGGATGTGCAAATCGACTATGCCTATGCCGATGCCATCACGGTGCACATGCTGAAAAAACCCGATTTCTACGACGTCATCGTTGCTGAGAACATGTTCGGAGACATCATCTCCGACTTGGGCGCTGGCACCGTCGGCGGCTTGGGCATGGCGCCCTCTGCTGAGTTGGGTCTGGACCACGGCTTGTTTCAAGGCGCGCACGGCTCGGCGCCCGACATTGCGGGGCAAGATGTGGCCAGCCCGCTGGCCACCATTTTGTCAGCGGCGTTGATGCTGCGTTGGCTGGGTGATCGCCATGCGGACGAGCGCCTGCGCTCGGCGGCTGATGGCATTGAAAAAGCCGTGGAAGAGGTGTTGGCGGCCGGTCAAACCGTGCCCTACGACCAAGGTGGCACGGCCCGTTGCAGCGAAGTCACGCAAGCGGTGTGCCGCCACCTTGGCTGAAACCCTCAGGGTCACGCCATTGGGGGCTTTGGTTTAGAATCCAAACGCTCCGGGGTGCATGCCATGTGGATACATGGCTGGCTGAGATGGTGACACCGAACCCGCGAACTTGAATCGGATCATGCCGACGTAAGGAGAGCTGCCAGGCCCCTCGACCTGCCACACTTTTCGGAGCACTTGTGCAAGCACGCCACCGAAAGGTTATTTGTGACATCCGAGCTCGTACGCGATCTGCTGGCCTATATCACCGAAGTATCGGCCTCTGAAGAGCGCTTCAATGCGCTGGCTTTGCGCCTGTTTGCTCACCAGTTCCAACACAATGTGCCGTTCCAACGCTATTGCCAGCAGCGTGGCAAAACCTTGCGCAGCGTTCGACATTGGCATGACATCCCTGCCGTGCCCATCAACGCTTTCAAAGACTTGACCCTGAGTTGCGCTGCTCCCGAAAGCTGTGAGCGGGTGTTCATGACCAGCGGGACCACGCGAGGCGACGTCAAAGGGCGGCACTACCATCCTTCCATGGTGCTCTATGACCCTTCCATGCAAGGGCATTTCCAGGCCAGCTTCATGCAAGGGCGCGAGCGCCTTCGCATGGGCATCTTGTTTCCCACCGAGCAAGCCATGCCCCATTCTTCGCTGGCGCATTACCTGGCCTTGGCCTTGAAACATTTCGGCACGCCTGACAGCGGCTATTTTCTTGACAGCGAAGGCTTGCGCTTTGAAGCGCTGTGCGAGGTCTTGGCGCAGGCGCAACAGACGGGCGAACCCATGGCTTTACTGGGCGCCAGTTACAGCTTTGTGCATTGCATGGATCGGATGCAGGCCGCAGGAAAAAAATTTCAACTGCCTGCGGGCAGCCGCTTGTTGGACACCGGTGGCTTCAAGGGGCAGTCGCGAGAAATTCCGATGGAAGACTTCTATGACCAGCTGTCTGCATGTTTTGGCGTGCACCGCAAGGATTGCATCAACATGTACGGCATGACCGAACTCAGCACCCAGTTTTACGATGCGGGCAACGCTGTGGTGCCCTCTGTGAAACGCGGGCCGCACTGGATTCGCTCTCGCCTGTTGGACCCGCTCACCGGCCGCGAAGTGCCGCGCGGCGAGCGCGGCATCTTGGCGCATACCGATCTGGCCAACTTCAACTCGGTGTGCACCA
The DNA here is from genome assembly GCA_018882835.1 of Limnohabitans sp. GTDB lineage: Bacteria > Pseudomonadota > Gammaproteobacteria > Burkholderiales > Burkholderiaceae_C > Limnohabitans. The sequence goes on along the minus strand of VERE01000012.1, from coordinate 10,571 downwards.
TCCTGACGGAAGATGTCGGCATCGCCACCGGCGATGGCTTTGTGCTATTGGGTCGTGCCCAAGGCGCACAAGTCAAGGGCTGTTCGTTGGCCGTGGAAGACTTTTTGAAAGCAGCCCAAGCATGAGCCTTCCTGTGTTTCGTGCGGGCTATTTGCCAGGCCTGAAGGAGAACCAACTGACCTGGCAGCGCTTGTCCTTTGGCCAAGGTGACAGCGCCTGTGAAGTGGAAGTTCCCGTGCTGACGCCAGCGCAAATGACGGCGCTGGCTGAGCGCGTGCGAAGCGCCAGCCAGCGCCATTTGAAAGCACGCAACCTGTCTTCCATCATTGCGGTGATTGACACTGCTGTGGCGCGCTTGCTGGACGAGCAAGACCCCTATCGTCAACAGCTGGCCGAATGGTTGCCGCGCTGCAGCGGGCTGGCGCCAGACATGGTGCGCCTGGGTTTGAATGCCTTTCTCAAGACCTTTCGGGCCTTGCAGTTGCAGCGCTTTGTGGCCGAGGACTTCGCCAACCCCAAGATGCTCGATGAGTTCCAGCCGCGCCCCAAAGGAGGATGGGCCAAAGCCGTGGGCCCCGATCTGCTGTTGCATGTCTGGGCAGGCAACGTGCCTGCGTTGCCGCTATGGAGCCTGGTGTCGGGCTTGCTGGTCAAGGCTGGCACGGTGGGCAAAGTAGCCAGCGCCGAGCCGGTCTTTGCCAGCGTGATGGCGCGCTTGCTGGTCGAGGTGGAGCCGCGCTGGGCCAATTGCCTGGCCGTGGTGTGGTGGCAAGGCGGTGACCTGGCGCAGGAGCGCGTGGCATTGGCTCTAGCCGACGTGGTTCTGGCTTATGGCGGCAATGACAGCTTGTCGGCCCTGCAGCAACAGGTTCCAGTCACCACGCGCTTTTTGCCCCACGGCCACAAGCTGAGCTTTGGCATGGTCGCCGCGTCGGCCCTGAGCATCCGCAAGGGACAGGCGGTGGTGCAACAGGCTGCGCTTGATGTCATGCGTTACGAACAAAGTGGCTGTTACTCGCCCCAGGTGTTTTATGTCGCCAAGGGGGGGCGCATCAGCCCACTGGAGTTTGCGCAACGTTTGCTGGCGGAATTGCAAGCCTTGCAGCCGCGATTCCCGCGCCGCAACTTGAGCCTGGAAGAGGCGGCTGCAGTGGCCACCTGGCGTGATTCACAGACGGTGCAAAGTTTGGCGCATCCTGAGCAGACGGTGCTGGGCTCGCCCGAGGATGCTGCGTGTGTGGTGTACTGCGACCATGCCATGGCCTTGCAGCCTACAGCCCTGATGCGGTCTGTGTGGGTGGTGGCGGTGAACCATTTGGGCGATGTTCCAGCCTTGTTGAAAGACGCGCGTCAAGTGTTGCAAACCGCTGGCTTGGCCGCCTCGCCAGAGGAATTGATGCCCTTGGCCCAGGCCTTGGGGGATGCAGGCGTGACCCGCATTTGTGCCATTGGTGCCATGACTTCGCCCGAGGCCGGATGGCACCATGATGGCCGCTTCAGTTTGCTGGATCTGGTGCGCATGGTGGACATCGAAGCTTCCACCGAGTTGTCGGCAGAAAGTTTTGCGCCGTATGCCGATTGAGTCCGCCATGTTGCAGATGCGTCAGGTGCGCTACACCTACCCTGGCTGGCCGCCGGTGGTGGACGGAGTGGACTGGGCGATGACGCCGGGAGAGATTCACTGTCTGGTGGGGCGCAGCGGCTGTGGCAAAACCACGTTGCTTAAATTGGCGGCAGGCCTGATTCAGCCCGAGGCTGGGTTGATTTCGCTGGGGTCTCAACCGGTCATGTCACCGCATCCCGACATGGGCTTTGTATTTCAGTCGCCGACGTTGCTGGACTGGTTGAGCGTACTCGACAACGTGCTGTTGCCAATCACGCTGCACCGAGCCGCCCGGCGTGAAGATGAAGCCCATGCCCTCGACTTGCTGGCGCGTATGGGCTTGTCTGCCCTGGCACAGCAAAGGCCGCCGCAGCTTTCTGGCGGCCAGCAAAGCCGCGTGGCCATTGCGCGTGCCTTGGTCACACGGCCGCATCTTTTGCTGATGGACGAGCCCTTTGCCGCGCTGGACGCCATCACCCGAGAAGAGCTGCAAAACGATTTGCTGGCGGTGTGCCAAGCCCAGGGCAGCTCGGTGTTGTTTGTCACCCATGACATGGCCGAAGCGGTGTACCTGGCCGACCGGGTGGCGGTCATGGCGCATGGCAAGTTGAACGGCGCGGTGCAGGTCGACTTGCCACGCCCGCGCCAAAACGGCGTGCGCTACACGCCCCGCTTCAATGCTTTGTGCGCCGAACTGCGCGCCATGATGGACGAGGGGGGGTGATGCAACGCAGTAGCTGGCTTTCACTGTTGCTGGGCATGCTGTTGGTGGTCGCATGGGAGCTTGCGGCCACCGGTCTCAAGCTTTCCACCTTGGTGTTGCCTGCGCCGTCCATGGTGATGACGGCTTTGCGCAATGGTTTTGCCTCTGGGTATTTGGGGCCCCATGTGTTGCAGACCTTGCTCGAAGTGGTGCTGGGCTTTGCCCTGGGCAGTTTGCTGGGGTTTCTGGGCGGCGTTGCCCTGGGCGAATGGCCCGCGGCGCGGCGTGTCTTCATGCCCTATCTGGTGGTGAGTCAGGTGGTGCCCAAGCTGGCCTTGGCGCCGCTGTTGATCGTCTGGCTGGGCTTTGGTGCGACGCCCACGGTGGTCATCACGGCCTTGATTTGTTTTTTTCCTTTGCTGGAAAACACCCTCACGGCTGTGCAGCATGTGGCTCCGCAGCGGCTGGAGCTGTTTCGCATGCTGCGTGCCAGCCGCTGGCAAACCATCTGGCGTTTGAAAGTGCCCGACGGCAAGCCGGCCATTCTGGCGGGCTTGCGTGTGGCGGTGGTGCTGGCCTGGGTGGGCGCGGTGGTGGGCGAGTTCATTGGCGCCAGCCGCGGCCTGGGTGCCCTGATCATTGCCGCCCAGGGCTCCATGGACACCCCCTTGATGTTTGCCGTGCTGGTCGTGATCACCGTCTTGGGTTGGATCTCCTACCAGGGCATGGTCTGGATCGAACGGTCTTTGTTGAAATAATGACATTGGGATACTCTCAAAATGATGAAGCAAAAGCGAAGAAATTTCCTGCAAGGTTGGTGGCTGTCCTGCCTTGTGACAGTGGGTTTTTCGGCCAGCGTGCTGGCGCAAACCCCAGGCAAGCTTGACAAGGTGGTGGTGGCAGGCTGGAGCAAGCCCATCACAGAAATCACCAATCTGCTGGTGGAAGAAGACAAGGGTTTTTTCAAAGCGCGTGCCATTGACTTGGGGTATTTGCCCGGTGCCGGCGGTGGCGACGCCTTGCGCAACCTGCTCAGCGGCCAGGCCGATGTGGCGTTCACCGATCCCGGCTCTTTCTTTGCCGCGCTCGACAAGGGCGAAAAGCTGCGGGCCATTTACGACATCTACCCGCAAAACGTGTTCAATGTGGTTTCACTGAAAGCCCAAAACATTCGCCAGCCGGCCGACCTCAAGGGCAAGCGCATCGGTGTTTACAGCTTGTCGAGTGGCACGCGGCAAAACCTGCAGGTGCTGCTGCACCAGGCGGGCCTGACTGAATCGGATGTCACATTGGTGGTGACCGGCTTGTTGAACTTCGCGCCCCTCATACAAGGTCAGGTGGATGCCACGGCGGCCACGGACACGGGCTTGCTGGTGGGGCGCCAGCGTGGCTTGGGCGACGTGAATGTGATGGAAGTGAAAAACCATCTGAACCTTTCCAGCGATTTGTTCGTGGTGCGCGAAGAGACCTACCAGCGCCGCAAAGACGTGCTCAGGCGTTTCCTGCAAGCCTATAAAGACAGCATGACCTGGATGATGCGCTCTCCCGAGGAGGCTGCGCAGTTGGCCGTCAAGCGTGCCATCGATGGCCAGCATCTGGCCATGAATTTGGAGATCATCAAACTGCGCAATGCCTCCAGCGTGTCCAGCACCACACAGACCAAAGGTTTGGGCGCGTTCGATTTGGTGTCCTTGCAAAAAGGCGCCCAGGCCTACAAAGCCTTGGGCCTGATTCAACGTGACCTGTCGGTGCAAGACGTGGTCAGCCAAGATCTGTTGCCCGCGCCATGAGCACCCTCGCAACGGGCACCTTCAAAGGTCGTGCGGTGTTGATCACTGGCGCTGGGCGTGGCATCGGAGCGGCGTTGGCCTTGGCTTTTGCCCGCGAAGGCGCCTTGGTTGGTGTGAATTTTCTGAGCAACGCTGCCGCAGCCGATGCTGTGGTGGCGCGATGCCAAGCCGAAGGCGGCGACGCCATCGCCTTGCCCGCAGATGTGCGCGTTCCCGAAGCGGTGCGGGCCATGGTGGACAGCTTCGTGGCAGAAGCCGGGCGCTTGGACGCTGTGGTCAACAATGCATTTGCGCCCTACCGGTTTGACCCCGAGCAGCGTGCACGATTCTGGGAGTTGGGTTGGCCTTCCTACCAAACACAATTTGAAGGTGCGGTGCAGGCGGCTTTTCAAGTCACCCAGGCAGCGTTGCCGCACTTTCGTCAGCGCGGAAAAGGCAGCATCGTCAACATGGTGAGCGACCTGGTGGCGCGCCCCACGGTGCCGTACCACGACTACACCACAGCAAAGTCGGCGCTGATAGGCTTCAGCCGCAATCTGGCTGCCGAATTGGGGCCACTGGGAATTCGCGTCAACTGCGTTGCGCCGGGGTTGGTGCATCCCACAGCCTCAAGCCTTCCTACCAAAGAAGCCGTGAAAGACATGATCGTGGCGCAAACCCCCATGGGTCGATTGGCTTCGCCAGAGGACATCGCCGGGCCTGTGATGTTCCTGGCTTCGGATTGGAGCAGGTTTGTGACGGGTCAAGTGCTGATGGTGGATGGCGGCCTGGTCATGGCCTAAGCCCCCGTTATCTCGAGCGAAGACCTCAGTCGATGGTGAGTTTGTTGTCGAGGATGATGCGAGCGTAGCGTTTGCGATCGTTGGCAATGAGCTGCACGAAGTCTTGCGGCGTCCCGGTTTTGGCAATCGCACCTTGTGCCAGCAGTTGTTGCTGCACATCGGCGGCGCTGACCACTTGCTGCAGGCCGCGCGAAATTTTTTCAACCACTTCAGGCGGTGTGCCAGCGGGTGCCAGCAGACCCAGCCAAGAGCCCGACTCCGCACCCGTCACGCCACTTTCCTGCAGGGTGGGCACATCAGGCATGGCAGACACACGCTCTTTGCTGGTGATGGCCAAGGCTTTCAATTTGCCAGCCTTGATGTAGGCCGAGGTTTCCAGCACAGACGCAAACAGCATGTGGACATTGCCAGAGATGAGGTCGGTCATGGCTGCGCCGCCTCCTTTGTAGGGCACATGCAGAATTTGCGTGCCGGTGGCAATTTTGAAGGTCTCGGCGGACAAGTGCGGTGAGCCGCCGTTGCCCGAGCTGGCATATGTCAATTGGTTGGGGTTGGCTTTGGCAAGCTCGACCAGTTCTTTCACATTCTTCGCAGGCAGCGATGCGGTGGTCGCCAGCACAAAGGGCAATTCGGCAAACAAGCCAATGGGCACAAACGAGGTGTCGGGGTTGTAATTGAGTTTGCGGTAAAGCGTGGGGTTGATCGACTGGGTGCCCACATTGCCCGTCAGCAGGGTGTAGCCATCCGGCTTGGCGCGCGACACGACCTCCAAGCCCACGTTGCCACCCGCGCCGCCACGGTTGTCGACCAGCACGCTTTGCCCCCAAAGCTGCGACAAGCGCTGCGCCACGATGCGGGTGCCAATGTCTGTGCCGCCGCCTGCAGCGAAGGGCACGATGATGGTGACCGGCTTGGTCGGCCAAGCGGTGGCTTGTGCCCACGCCGCAGCGGCCCCCCATAAGGACAAACACATCACAGCGCTGTAGCGGGTGAGGGCACGCAAGGTAGGGTGTCGAAGGTTCGTCATGCGCAACTTTCTCAAAATGAATCAACGGTTGTGGCGCTTGCGCCAGGCCTCGAAATCGATGCGGCTTTGCTCGTCGGTGGGCGGGTACAGGCCCAGGATGGAGCGGCCCTCTTGCACTTTCTCGGTGACGAAGTCTTCAAATGCGGTCATTTCAACCGCTTCGAGGGCCACTTCGTCAGCGATGGCCGCTGGAATCACCACCACGCCTTCGCCATCGCCCACCATGACATCGCCGGGAAACACTGCCACGTCGCCGCAGCCAATAGGCACATTGATGTCCATAGCCTGATGCAAGGTCAGGTTGGTCGGGGCACTGGGCCGGTTGTGGTACGCATGAATGTCCATCGCTGCAATTTCGGGCGAGTCCCGAAAGCCGCCGTCGGTCACCACGCCCACCACACCGCGTTTCATCAGGCGTGTGACCAGAATGGAGCCTGCAGAGGCGGCGCGTGCATTCTTGCGGCTGTCAAACACCATGACCGCACCCGCAGGGCATTGCTCAACCGCCACCCGTTGCGGATGCGAACGGTCCAGAAACACCGTGATGGGGTTCAGGTCTTCGCGTGCCGGAATGTAGCGCAGCGTGAAAGCCTCGCCCACCATGTTGCCGCGCTGTGGGTTGAGCGGGTGCACATCCTGGATGAATTGGTTGCGCAAACCGCGCTTGAACAAGGCGGTGCACAAGGTGGCGGTGCTGACGGTTTTTAATTTGTCACGGGTAGCGTTTTGAAGTGACATGGCAATTCCTGTGGCAAGGGGTCAGGCGGTTAAAGGCGGCACCGCCACTTTGACGTGCCCCGATTCGAAAAATGCATGCAGGTTGGCCAGCACCAGGTCAGCCATGGCCTGCCGTGTTTCATGCGTGGCACTGGCCAGGTGCGGCAGCAGCACCACATTGTCAAGTTTCAGCAAACGCTCGGGCACGTTGGGCTCGTGGGTGTAAACATCCAGGCCCGCGCCACCCAGTTGGCCGTGCTCGAGGGCATCGATCATGGCGTCTTCGTCAATCACCGAGCCGCGCGAGATGTTGACCACAAAACCCTTGGGGCCCACGGCCTCCAGAATTTCGCGCGACACCAGGTGCTTTGTTTCTGCGCCGCCGGCACTGGCGATCACCAGAAAGTCGCACCACTCGGCCAGGGCTTTCAAGGACGGCTCGTAGTCATAAGCCACATCGTTGCGTGGCTTGCGGTTGTGGTAGCGAATGGCCATGTCAAAACCACTGGCGCGGCGGGCAATGGTTTGGCCAATGCGTCCCAGGCCCAGGATACCCATGCGTTTGCCGCTGACCTTGGTGGTCAGGGGAAATGCGCCCTTGAGCCAGTCACCCCGGCGCGTGAACTGATCGCAGGCAGGAAAGCGGCGCGCCACATTGATCACCAGGCTGAAGGCGGTGTCGGCCACGCAGTCGTTCAGCACATCGGGGGTGTAGCCCACGGCAATGCCACGGCTCTGTGCGCCCACCACATCAAGCGCGTCGTAGCCCACGCCGAAACTGGAGATCACTTTCAGGTTGGGCAGCATCGCCAGAAATTCGCGCGAGCCCCCTTTGATGGCCGAGGTGACCATGCCCACGAACTCGCCGCCATGGTCGCGCAGGTAGGCGTCAGGGTCGGCTTCTTTCCACAAAGGGTGAACATCGAATGATTGCTCCAGGGCTGCTTCCAGGCTGGGCAGCAGGCGACCATTTTGAAGAATGCGTGGGCGGTTCATGAGGCGGTGTTTCCGGCACAAAGAGAGGAAATGCAGGAGTATGCCGGGAACTGGCGGCGCGCGTGTCCGCTGTTTTACTCGGTGCGAGGAATCGGCGCGCGGCTGAGCTCGTTGTTGCTCTCGACCAGGATGTTCAGCAGCGTCATGAACTGTGCTTGCTGGGTCGAGGTCAGGGGTGCGAGGATACGTTCTTGCGCCTTGGCCATGGCAGGTTGAATCGATGCCAAGGCTGCCTCGCCCTGTTCGGTCAATGAGACCAATTTGACGCGGCGGTCACCCGGCGACTTGTTTCGCTGCAGCAGCTCTCGTGCTTCCAGCCGGTCAATGACACCCCCCATGGTCGAGGTGTCCAGGCCAATTTTGCTGGCCAGCGTGCGCTGGTCAATCAGGGGGCTGGCTTGGATGGCCTGCATGGCCGCATACTGGACCGGGGTCAGCCCATGCGCTTGTGTGTCCTGCAAAAAGATGGCCACAGCGATCTGGTGCAATCGCCTGATTTGGTGACCTGGCAAGCGGCCCAGGTCGATGGAGGTGTCGGTGCTTTTTTTCGACATGACCGGATTCTAAAGGCTGTGCTGATTTTCAGCGTGCTGATGAGGGCGGTGCAGAGGGCTTGCAGAAGTTGGCGCAAGCCTATTAAAATTTACCATATCGTAATTCGTTTACTAATTGTGAATTAATGGCAGGAGGCCATGCATGGGTGTTTACGTCAATCCAACCTACCCGTACCGCGCGCCGACCGACCTGCGGTGCACGCCGCCCCAGCGGCGTGCGCTGATCGTGGTGGGTGCTGGGCCTGTGGGGTTGGCCGCCGCGATTGACGCGCGCTTGCAAAACCTGCCGGTCTTGCTGTTCGACGAAGACAAGACTGTGTCGGTGGGCTCGCGGGCAGTGTGCTACGCCAAACGCTCACTGGAAATTCTGGACCGCTTGGGCGTGGGCGAGGAAGCTTGCAGCAAAGGGGTCAGTTGGAATGTGGGCCGCACCTTTCTGAACGAAGAAGAGGTCTTCCAGTTCAACCTGGTGCCCGACGCCGGCCACAAGCGCCCGGGCATGATCAACCTGCAGCAATACCATCTGGAGGAAATGCTGATCGCCCGAGCACTGGCTTTGGGTGCGGACATTCGCTGGCAACACAAAGTGATTGCTGTCCAACCCCAAGCCGACCATGTTTTGCTACGGGTTGAAACCCCCGATGGCGAATTCGAGATCGAGGCCGACTGGCTGGTTGTGGCAGACGGTGCGCGCAGCCCCATCCGCCGGCAACTGGGCCTGGACATTGAGGGCCGTGTCTTCATGGACCGCTTCCTGATTGCCGATGTGGTCATGAAGGCAGACTACCCGGCCGAGCGCTGGTTTTGGTTCGACCCGCCGTTTCACCCAGGGCAAAGCGTGTTGCTTCACAAGCAAGCCGACAACGTTTGGCGCATCGATTTTCAACTCGGGTGGGACGCCGACCCGGAAGAAGAAAAGAAGCCAGAGAAAGTCATTCCGCGCATTCAAGCCATGTTGGGCGACGAGCGCCCCTTCGAATTGGAATGGGTCAGTATCTACACCTTCCAGTGTCGCCGCATGAACGAGTTTCGCCATGGCCGCGTGCTGTTCGTGGGCGATGCTGCCCACCAGGTATCGCCCTTTGGCGCACGCGGCGCCAATTCGGGTTTTCAAGACACGGATGCGCTGATGTGGAAGCTGGCGCTGGTTCTGCAAGGACAAGCCCCCGATCAATTGCTGGACAGCTATGCCCAGGAGCGCGAGTTCGCTGCCGATGAAAACATTTTGAACTCCACCCGCTCGACCGACTTCATCACGCCAAAAACACGCACCAGCCGCCACTTTCGCAATGCGGTGCTCGAGCTGGCGCGCGATCACAGCTTTGCCCGCAAGCTGGTGAACTCTGGACGCTTGTCCATGCCGTCCTTCTTGGTGAACTCCCCATTGAACACGCCCGATGCCGAGCCCTTTGCAGGTGCCATGGTACCCGGCGCGCCCCTGGACGATGCGCCTGTGATTTGCAACGGAGCGCGCGGTTGGCTGCTGGATCATTTGGGCCAGCGCTTCCAATGTCTGTACTTCGTCGGCGATGTTGCTGTGTTGACCGACAGTGAGCGCGAGGCTTTGCGGTCTTTGCAGCAGGCCACGCCGGCCATTCAGACCTTGCTGATCGCTCGCAAAGCCACCGCCACTGCCTCTGACTTGTGCGTGCTGCACGATGTGGACGGCCTGATGGCCCAACGTTACGATGCGCGGCCGGGGACTGCTTATTTGTTGCGTCCCGACCAGCATGTGGCAGCGCGTTGGCGTCACCTTGACGCTGCGGCGGTGCTGCATGCCCTGCGTCGCGCCACTGCCCAAGCCTGAACCGATTGGAGACCTCAGCATGACCCCCTCAGAACCGCAAGCGCTCATCCTGCAGCCCAATTTTCGGGAGCCTGGCCGCCGCTACTTTCGCGATTTCACGCCCGGTGACGACTTTTATGAAGCGCTGATCGACATGCACCGTGACCTCAGCGACGAGCAAAGCGCGCAGGCCAATGCGCGCCTGATTCTTATCCTGTCCAACCACATTGGCGACATCGGCGTGTTGCGCGAGGCCATGCGCCTGGCCCGCGCGGCCGACTGAGCCCTCATTTTTGTCGAAGGAGACGCCCATGAAGATCCGCAGAATGCACCACGTGGCTTACCGCTGCAAGGATGCCAAAGAAACCGTCAACTGGTATGTCAAACACCTGAACATGAACTTCGTGTTGGCGATTGCCGAAGACCACGTGCCCAGCACCCATGCGCCCGACCCTTACATGCACCTGTTCCTGGATGCCGGCGGCAGCAATGTACTGGCGTTTTTCGAGCTGCCCAATTCGCCAGCCATGGGGCGTGACACCAACACGCCCGAGTGGGTGCAGCACATTGCCTTCGAGGTCGACAGTGTGGAAACCCTGGAAGCCACCAAGGC
>VERE01000048.1 GCA_018882835.1 Limnohabitans sp. | reverse complement strand
CGGATGCCGTTGAGGTTGAGGCTGGTCAGTTTGAACAAGGAATTTCCCATGGCAGTGATTTCAGAGGCCCGCGATGCGCTGGCGCAAGAGTTTGTGCAATTCTCGCTCGATTGTGGCGTGCTGAAATTTGGGGAGTTCAAAACCAAGGCAGGTCGCCTGTCGCCTTACTTTTTCAATGCGGGCCTGTTTGACGATGGCGCCAAGCTCGGTCGCCTGGCGGCTTTTTACGCCCAGCGCCTGGTCAAAAGCGGCATCGAATTCGACATGATTTTCGGGCCCGCCTACAAAGGCATCCCCTTGGGTGCTGCGGTGTCGGTGGAGTTGGCGCGCCTGGGCCGCAATGTGCCCTTCGCCTACAACCGCAAGGAGGCCAAAGACCACGGCGAGGGCGGCACGCTGGTGGGCGCGCCCTTGAAGGGCCGTGTGCTGATCGTCGACGATGTGATGAGCGCTGGCACCGCTGCCCGCGAGTCCATTGCCTTGATTCAAGCCGCAGGCGCCACCCCGCATGCAGTGGCGATCGCGCTGGATCGCCAGGAAATGGCCACCGAGAAAAAGGGCGACGCCACGGTGGATGTGCCTTACAGCGCGGTGCAATTCGTGCGCCAAAACCTGGGCTTGCAGGTGTGCGCCATCGCTGAATTGGATGACTTGCTGGCTTACCTGAGTGCGCAGCCTGGCAACACCATGGGTGAGCACCTGAGCCGCGTGAAGGCTTACCGCGACCGCTACGGCGTCAGCGCAACCTGACCCGCGCTATCAACCGGCGAGTTTGGCTTTCAGGGCCTCGTTGACCTGCTGCGGGTTGGCCTTGCCTTTGCTGGCTTTCATGACCTGACCGACCAGGGCGTTGAAAGCTTTTTCTTTGCCAGCCTTGTATTGCGCCACGTTGTCGGCGTTGGCGGCGAGCACTTCGTCGATGATTTTTTCAAGTGCGTGGCTGTCGTTCATCTGCTTCAAGCCCTTGGCTTCAATGAGGGCGTCGACTTCGCCTTCGCCTTTCCACAAAGCGTCAAATACTTGTTTGCCAGCGTTGTTGGAAATCGTGCCATCGGCAATGCGGCTGAGCAGCGCAGCCAATTGGGCCGCGCTCACCGGGCAGGCTTCAATCGAGCCTTCGCCCGCGTTCAAGCGACGCGAGACTTCGCCCATGAGCCAGTTGCTGGCCAGTTTCGGCTGTTGGCAGGCTTGCGCCACAGCTTCAAAATAAGCGGCCATGGCCTTGCTCTGGGTGAGGGTGGTGGCGTCGTAGTCGGGCAGGCCATAGTCGCTGACAAAACGCGCCGCCATGACGCGGGGAAGCTCTGACATCTGTGACTTCACGCGCTCTACCCAATCGCGGCCAATCACCAACGGGGGCAAATCCGGGTCGGGGAAATAGCGATAGTCCGCTGCGTCTTCCTTGGTGCGCATGGCGCGGGTTTCCCCAGTGTCTGGGTCAAACAGCACGGTGGCTTGCTGGATGGCATGGCCGTCTTCGATCTGGTCGATTTGCCAGCGGACTTCAAAGTCGATGGCCTGCTGCATGAACTTGAAGCTGTTCAGGTTTTTGATTTCGCGCCGCGTTCCAAGGGGTTGGCCAGGCTTGCGCACTGACACGTTGGCATCACAACGGAAGCTGCCTTCCTGCATGTTGCCATCACAAATGCCAATCCAGGTGACGATCTTGTGCAACTCTTTGGCATAGGCCACCGCTTCTTCGCTGGAGCGAATGTCTGGCTCGGTCACGATTTCCAGCAAGGGCGTGCCGGCGCGGTTCAAGTCGATGCCCGATTGACCAATGAAGTCTTCGTGCAGTGATTTGCCGGCGTCTTCTTCCAGGTGCGCGCGCACCAGACGTACGGTTTTCTTTTCATCGCCCAGGTAAAACTCAACCGCACCGCCCTGTACCACCGGAATTTCAAACTGGCTGATTTGGTAGCCCTTGGGCAGGTCCGGGTAAAAATAGTTTTTGCGGGCGAACACGCTGCGTTCGGCCACATGGGCGCCAACGGCCAGGCCCAAGGCAATGGCGCGCTCGACCGCGCCTTGGTTCATCACGGGCAAGGTGCCGGGCAAGGCCAAGTCCACCGCGCAGGCCTGGGTGTTGGGCTCGGCGCCGAAGGCCGTGGGGGCACGGCTGAAAATTTTGCTTTGGGTGGAGAGTTGGGCGTGCGTCTCGAAGCCGATCACGACTTCGTAGCCCTGGACAAGTTTGGCGCTCATGCTGTCGCTCCGGGTTGGCGGGTGTGCCAGTCGGTGGCCGTTTGGTATTGGTGGGCCACGTTCAGCAAACGGGCTTCGTTCAAATAATTGCCGATCAGTTGCAGGCCTACCGGCATGCCGCCGGCGCCCAGACCGCAAGGCAGGCTCAAGCCAGGCAAGCCCGCGAGCGAGGCCGGCAGGGTGAAGATGTCGGCCAGGTAATTGGCCACCGGGTCATCCGACTTCTCGCCAATTTTCCAGGCCACAGTGGGCGTCACCGGCCCGGCGATCACATCGCATTGGGTGAAGGCTTGCTGGAAATCTGAAGCAATCATGCGGCGAATTTTTTGCGCCTGCAGGTAGTAGGCGTCGTAGTAGCCGTGGGACAGCACATAGGTGCCAATCATGATGCGGCGCTTGACCTCGTCGCCAAAGCCTTCGGCGCGGGTCTTTTTGTACATGTCGATCAGGTCGGCCGGGTTGGGCGTGCGGTGGCCAAATTTGACGCCATCAAAGCGGCTCAGGTTGCTGGAAGCCTCGGCCGGCGCCAGGATGTAGTAGACCGGGATGGCCAGCTCGGTGCGCGGCAAGTGCAAGGGCACCCGCACGGCGCCTTGATCGACCAGGGCTTGCAGGGCGGCTTCGATCGGGCCGCGCACATCGGCGGCCAAGCCTTCGCCAAAAAACTCGGCCGGAATGCCGATGCGCAAGCCCTGGATCGGGCGCTGCAGGTCACGCGAGAAATCTTCGGCGGGGACATCAAGCGAGGTGGAATCGCGGTCTGGGTCGGGCCCACACAAGGCACTGAGCAACAAAGCGCAATCTTCGGCGCTGCGGGCCATGGGGCCGGCTTGGTCCAGGCTGGAAGCGTAGGCAATCATGCCGTAACGCGAGGCCCGGCCGTAGGTCGGCTTGATGCCGGTGATGCCGCAAAAACTGGCAGGCTGGCGAATCGAGCCACCGGTGTCGGTGCCGGTGGCGGCGGGCGTCAGTCGGGCCGCCACGGCCGCGGCACTGCCGCCCGAAGAGCCACCAGGAATGCGGCTGGCATCCCAGGGATTGCGCACCGCACTCCAGGCCGAGTTTTCGTTGCCTGAGCCCATGGCGAACTCGTCGCAGTTGAGCTTGCCCAGCGTCACCATCCCTTCGCTGGCCAGGCGGGCCACCACGGTGGCGTCAAACGGCGAGCGGTAGTTGCGCAGCATCTTGGAGCCGGCGGTGGTGGGGAAGTCGCGTGTGACAAAAATATCTTTGTGCGCGATCGGCACGCCCTCCAGGCGCCCTGCGGTGCCCGCGGCCAGGCGGGCATCGGCGGCACGGGCTTGGGCCAGCGTGGCTTCTTCGTTCAGGGCCACAAAGGCACCGTTGGAAGCGCCTTCGGCGGGCGCACCCAAAAGTGCCGTGTGGTGGGCGGCGCGGGCCAAAAAATGTTGGGCGGTCTCCACTGCGCTCACGCGCTTGGCGCGCAGTTCGGCGGCCAGGGCGGCCACGCTCAGGTCATGCAATGCGGTCATGGCTTACTCGATCACTTTGGGGACCAGGAACAGGCCACGCTCGATGGCAGGCGCGCTTTGCTGGTTGGCTTCGCGTTGGTTGGGCTCGCTGGCGATGTCATCGCGCAGGCGCAGGGCAATGTCTTGCATCACGGCCACAGGGTGGGCCAGCGGTTCGATGCCGCTGGTGTCCACGGCGCGCATTTGCTCCACGATCTCGAAAAAACTGTTGATTTGAGTAAGCATGCGCTCACTCTGATCGGGGGTGAGCTCAAGTCTGGCCAAGTTGGCGATGCGTTGGATCTCGGAAGCGTTCAGTGACATGATGGGGGTCCATGCGGAGGGGTTTTCAGCCCGGAGGCATGCGGGTTTTGCCTAGCGATCGGGTATTATCTCGCCTTTGCGCCCACCCTTGTGGACGCCAGATTTTTAGCAATTCTTGTGGCCTGCTGTTTGGCGGAAACATGTCCGTGGGCAGGCATTCGACCCAAAAAATAGTGGTGATGCCCGGGCGTGCTGCCGGCATCCCTGAGAGGACTGTCATGTTTGGAGCATTTCGTCGGTATTTCTCCACCGACCTGGCGATTGACCTGGGCACCGCCAACACCCTGATTTACGTGCGTGACAAAGGCATCGTTCTGGATGAGCCCTCGGTGGTGTCGATCCGCCACGAAGGCGGGCCCCAGGGCAAAAAAACCATCCAGGCCGTGGGTCGCGAAGCCAAGGCCATGCTGGGCAAGGTGCCAGGCAACATTGAAGCCATTCGCCCCATGAAAGACGGCGTGATTGCCGACTTCACGGTGACCGAGCAAATGCTCAAGCAGTTCATCAAGATGGTGCACCCACGCTCGGTCCTCAAACCCAGCCCGCGCATCATCATTTGCGTGCCTTGCGGCTCTACCCAGGTAGAACGTCGTGCCATTCGCGAATCGGCGCTGGGTGCGGGTGCCTCCGAGGTGTATTTGATTGAAGAGCCGATGGCTGCAGCCATCGGCGCCGGTTTGCCGGTGAGCGACGCCAGTGGCTCCATGGTGGTGGACATTGGCGGTGGCACCACCGAGGTGGGCGTGATTTCGCTTGGCGGCATGGTCTACAAAGGCAGCGTGCGCGTCGGTGGCGACAAGTTCGACGAGGCCATCATCAATTACATCCGTCGCAACTATGGCATGTTGATTGGCGAGCCCACCGCTGAGGCCATCAAGAAAAGCATTGGCTCGGCATTTCCGGGCAGCGAAGTCAAGGAAATGGAAGTCAAGGGCCGCAACCTTTCCGAAGGTGTGCCGCGCTCCTTCACGATTTCCTCCAACGAAATTCTGGAAGCGCTGACCGATCCGCTGAACAACATTGTGTCGGCCGTGAAAAACGCCCTGGAACAAACCCCGCCCGAATTGGGCGCCGACATTGCCGAGCGCGGCATGATGCTCACCGGCGGCGGCGCGCTGTTGCGCGACCTGGACCGTTTGCTTGCTGAAGAAACCGGCTTGCCGGTGCTGGTGGCCGAAGACCCGCTGACTTGCGTGGTGCGCGGCTGTGGCCTGGCCCTGGAGCGCATGGAGCGCCTGGGCGCCATCTTCACAAGCGAGTAAGCGCAGGGCGGGCCCACCATGCCCCTGGGAACCCTGGACCGCGCGCCGCCTCCGTTTTTCAAGCAGGGGCCGACGCCGCTCACCAAACTCTTTTTTTGGGGTGCACTCTCGTTGCTGCTCATGGTGGCCGATGTGCGCTGGGGCGTGACCCAGCCTGTGCGCTCGGCGCTCTCGGTGGTGCTCTACCCGGTTCAATGGTTGGCGCAACGCCCCGTGGTGGTGGCTGACAAGACCGGCGAATTTTTGCAAGACCGGGAAACTGCACAGCGCAACGAGCAGTTGGCGCGCACGCAATTGCTGGCCCAGGCCGCGCGTGCGGGGCAGGTCGATCAGCTCATTCTGGAAAACAAACAGTTGCGCAGCTTGCTGGCGCTGCGAGAACGCAGCGGCATCACGGCGCAAGCTGCACAGGTTTTGTACGACGCAGCCGATCCTTACACGCGGAAAATGATTCTGGACAAAGGCAGCCTTCAAGGCATCCAGGCTGGCGCGCCGGTGATGGACGATGCCGGTGTCTTGGGTCAAGTGACGCGGGTCTACCCCCTGGTGAGCGAGCTCACCCTGCTCACCAACCGTGAGCATTCGGTGCCGGTCTTGAACACCCGAACGGGTGTGCGCGGCGTGGCGTTTGGCGAAGCGACCGGCGCACCCTTGCTGGAGCTGCGCTACCTGGCCTCGAACGCCGACGTGGAGGTGGGCGATGTGCTCAGCACCAGTGGCGTGGACGGCGTGTTCCCGCCCGGCATGCCGGTGGCCAAAGTGGTCAAGGTGGAGCGTCGTTCGGAGTCTGTGTTTGCGCGCATCCTGTGTGAGCCGCTGGCGCGTGTTCAAGCGGCCCAGCATGTGATGGTGGTCGACCCGGTGGGTGCCACCTGGCCCGAGCGAGCGCCCGCCGAGCGCGTGGTGCCTGCCAACCGCAAAGGGGGCCCGCGATGATCATGCCGCGCGGCCAGCAATTGCTGTTGCCAGCCAACCCCTTGTTCATCGCCACCAGCCTCATGCTGGCGCTGTTGCTCAACATGCTGCAAAACATGGGCTTGTTTGGCAATGCCGCTGGCGTGCCCGATTTTCTGGCGTTGGTGCTGCTGTTTTGGACCGTGCATCAACCTTTGCGCGTGAGCTTGGGCTGGGCCTTTTTCTTTGGCCTCATCACCGATGTGCATGAGGTGGCGCTGCTGGGCCAGCACGCGCTGTCTTACACCGTCATGGCCTATTTGGCGACGCTGATTCACCGTCGCTTGCTTTGGTTTCGCGGGCCGTCGCAGGCCTTGCAAGTGCTGCCCTTGTTTTTGGTGGCGCATGCCTTGAGCTGGACATCACGCTTGCTGACGGGCAACACCTTCCCGGGCGCTTGGGCTTTGTTGGCGCCTTTGTTGGAGGCCGCTTTGTGGCCGGTGGTCAGTGTGATGTTGCTGGCCCCACAGCGGCGCGCCCCCAACCCTGACGAGAACCGTCCGCTATGAGCCTGGGCAGCAACGTCGAACGGGAGCTGCGACGTTTCCGGGCCCGGGTGCTGGTGGCCACGGCCCTGGTCTTGTTGGCTTTTTTGCTGTTGGTGCTGCGCCTGGGTTACTTGCAGCTGTGGCGCTATGACGATCTGCTGGAGCAGGCTGAGAGCAATCGCACGTCGGTGGTGCCCATCGTGCCCAATCGCGGTGTCATCATGGACCGCAACGGCGTGGTGTTGGCCACCAATTACTCGGCCTACACCTTGGAGATCACGCCCTCCAAGCTGATCGCGCCACAAGATGAAGTGATCGACCAGTTGGCGCAATTGGTGGACATTCAGCCACGCGACCGCCGCCGTTACAAAAAGCTGCGCGAAGAATCCAAGAGCTTCGAGTCGGTGCCGCTGCGAACCCGCTTGAGCGACGAGGAAGTCGCGCGCTTTGCCGCACAACGCTATCGTTTTCCGGGGGTGGAAATTCGAGCCCGCCTGTTTCGCAACTATCCCTATGCGGACCTGGCCAGCCATGTGATTGGCTACATCGGTCGTATCAACCAGGCGGAAAAAGACCGGCTGGAAGAAGAGGATGAGGATGGCAACTACCGTGGCACGGACTACATAGGCAAGCTCGGCATCGAGCAAAGTTACGAGCGCGACCTGCATGGCATCACTGGCGTGCATGAAATGGAAACCTCTGCCGGTGGGCGTGCTGTTCGCCGCTTAAGCAGCAGCCCGGCCACCCCCGGGCACACGGTGGTGTTGTCCATCGACATTCAGTTGCAAAAGCTGGTGGAAGACTTGTACGGGCCACGTCGTGGCGCATTGGTGGCCATGGACCCACGCACTGGCGAAGTGTTGGCTTTCGTCAGCAAGCCCACCTTTGACCCCAACCTGTTTGTCGAGGGCATTGACACCGAAAACTGGCAAGCGCTGAACGAGTCGCCTGACAAGCCCCTGCTGAACCGCGCGCTGCGAGGCACCTACCCGCCGGGCTCCACCTACAAGCCGTTCATGAGCTTGGCCGCCTTGGAGACGGGCAAGCGCACCGCTCAGCAGTCTTTCCCCGACCCGGGCTTCTTCATGTTTGGCAACCACCGGTTTCGTGATGACAAAGAGGGGGGGCATGGCAATGTCGACATGTACCGATCCATCGTGGAGTCCTGTGACACCTACTACTACTTGCTGGCCCGTGACATGGGCGTGGATCTGATGCACGACTGGATGAAGCCCCTGGGTTTTGGCCAGCTGACCGGCATCGATGTGCTGGGCGAGGCACGCGGCATTTTGCCTTCCACCGAGTGGAAGCGCACCGCCTATCGCAAGCCTGAGCAGCAGCGCTGGTATGCCGGAGAAACCATTTCCCTGGGCATTGGTCAGGGCTACAACAGCTTCACCATGCTGCAACTGGCGCAGGCCACCAGCACGCTGGTGAACCAGGGCGTGAAAATGCGGCCGCACCTGGTGCGCGAGGTGGTGGACGTGGAAACCCGCGAAAGCCGGCGCATTGCCCAAGAGCCGGTGGCGCAACTCCAGTACAAGCCCGAACATCTTGCGGTGATCCGCAAGGCGCTGGAGGGCGTGAATTTGGAGGGCACTTCGGCCAGCAGCTTTGCCGGCGCGCCTTACACCAGCGGGGGCAAGACCGGCACGGCCCAAGTGTTCACCGTCAAGCAGAACGAAAAATACAATGCCGCGCGCATTGACGAGCGCATGCGCGACCACGCCCTGTTCATGGCCTACGCGCCTGCCGACCAACCCAAGGTGGCTTTGGCCATGGTGGTGGAAAACGCAGGCTTTGGCGCCCAAAATGCAGCCCCGATTGCACGCCGTGTGTTTGATTACGTGTTGCTGGGCCAGTACCCCTCCGAGGAAGACATTGCGGCCGTGCAACGCGGGCAGGCCACCCGACCTATCGGCAAGCCACGCGAGGCTGCCAGCGTCAACTTTCCTTGGCGTCGCGACAAGCGCGAGGAAGCGACCGAGGGTCAGCGCAAGAACGCGTCGTAACTGGTTTTCAAGATCAAGGCGCTGACCACGCCAATGAACATCAGTCGCACAAAGCCGGCGCCATGCCGCAGGGCCAGGCGTGTGCCCAAGAGGCTGCCTGCAATATTGGCCAAGGCCAGCGGCAAAGCCATGTGCCACCAGACATGGCCTTGCAGGGAAAAAAGCAACAACGCCGCTGCATTGCTGGCCGTGTTCAGCCATTTGGCACCCGCCGATGCGTGCAAAAAGTCATAGCCTAGCCAGCGCACCAGCAAGAACACAAAGAAACTGCCCGTGCCCGGCCCGAAAAAGCCATCGTAAAAGCCGAGGGTCCCCCCCACCAAGGCCAAGGCAGCCATCTCCCGAAAGCCACTCCAGCGCGGTTGATGGGCTCGGCCCAGTTCTTTGCGCGCCAAGGTGTAAGCCAGGACCCCCAGCAGAATGAGCGGCAGCAAACGGCGCAAAAAATCAGGTGAAATCTGTGTCACGGTCCAGGCACCGGCAAACGCGCCAAGCAGGGCCATGAGGACGCCGGGCAGCAAGCGCGGCCAAGAAAGGTTTACTTTGCGGCTGTATTGCCAAGAGGCAAAGGCGGTGCCCCACACAGAGACCGATTTGTTGGTGCCCAGCATGGTGGCCGGATGCGCGCCTGGAAATGTGGCAAACAGCGCTGGCACAAAAATCAGGCCCCCGCCGCCAACGATGGCATCAACGAAGCCTGCCAGGCCGGCTGCCAGGGTGACAAACAACATTTCCATGCGGCGATTGTCCCATTGCCGATGCGCCAAGAAAAAAGGCACCGCCGGGGCGGTGCCTTGTCAGGGGCATCTCATGGGGATGCCATCATCATGAATCCATCTGTTCGTCTCCTCGAACCCTCGCCAGAGCAGCGGGCTGCTCTTCTCGAGTGAAACGAATGTAAAGGGTTTGCAAAGCGCACTGTCTAGGTGCTTACCCGATTCCGATGGCCCCTCCACAGGCGGGTGGGAAGCGAAAAGCATGCGTTTTTGCCGCCCATCGCGCCAACATAAACCTAAGAACTACAGGTTGTCAGCCATCAGTGCGGCGGCGCGCTCGGCAATCATCAGGGTTGGCGAATTGGTGTTGCCGCTGGTGATCGTGGGCATGACGCTGGCATCGACCACCCGCAGGCCCTGGACCACGCCGCCTCGGCCATCGCGCACCCGCAGCTCGGGGTCGACCACGGCCAGGGGGTCTTCCAGACGCCCCATGCGCGCTGTGCCCACGGGATGAAAGATGGTGGTGGCAATGTCACCGGCCAGGCGCGCCAGGTCGTCGTCGCTTTCATACTGCGGCCCAGGCTTCCATTCGACCGGCTTGAAGGGAGCCAGCGCCGGCTGGGCAGCAATGCGGCGGGTCAGCCGCAACGAGTCTGCCGCCACCTTGCGGTCTTCGGGCGTGCTCAGGTAGTTGGGCGCAATCGCGGGGGATTGGCGGAAATCGGGGCTGGTGATGTTGACCGAGCCGCGGCTGGTGGGATTCAGGTTGCACACGCTGGCCGTGAACGCCGGGAAGGGATGCAAGGGCTCGCCAAAGGCATCCAGGCTCAGCGGCTGCACGTGGTATTCGATGTTGGGCCAGGCCTGTTCGGGTGAGCTGCGGGTGAAGGCACCCAGCTGCGAAGGGGCCATGCTCATGGGGCCGGTGCGCTTGAGCGCATACTCCAAGCCGATCATGGCCTTGCCCCACAGGCTGTTGGCCAGGGTATTCAGCGTTTTGACGCCTTCGACTTTGAACACCGCGCGAATTTGCAAATGGTCTTGCAAATTGCCGCCCACCCCGGGCAAATCGATGACCGGGGGGATGCCATGCTGCTGCAAAAGCGACCCCGGGCCAATGCCCGACAACTGCAAAATTTGCGGCGTGCCAATGCTGCCGGCGCTCAACACCACTTCGCGCTTGGCATGGGCCGTGACCTTCTGATGGCCGTCCCACACCTCCACACCCTGGCAACGCTGACTGCCATCGGGCAGGGTCTCTAGCACCAGGCGGGTGACCTGGGCCGAGGTCCACAGCTCGAAATTGGGGCGTGCGTAGCAGGCCGGGCGCAAAAAGGCTTTGGCCGTGTTCCAGCGCCAGCCCTCGCGCTGATTCACCTCGAAGTAGCCGACGCCCTCGTTGTTGCCGCGGTTGAAGTCATCGGTGGCCGGGATGCCAGCTTGTTGCGCCGCCTGTGAAAAGGCGTCCAGGATGTCCCAGCGCAGGCGTTGCTTTTCAATGCGCCATTCGCCGCCGGCCTGGTGGTGCCGCAAAGTTTTTTTGTAGACCGAGTCACCCTTCAGCAGCTCGCTCATCGTGCCCTTGGCGCCGTGCTGTGCGTTGGCGCCTTTGTAGTGGTCTTCGTGCAGCTTGAAGTAGGGCAGGCTGTGGTCCCAGCGCCAGCGCGCATCGCCGGTGAGCTCGGCCCAATGGTCGTAGTCACGCGACTGACCGCGCAAATACAACATGCCGTTGATGCTGGAGCAGCCGCCCAGCACCTTGCCGCGCGGGTAGCGCAGCTGGCGGCCATTCAGGCCGGGGTCTTTTTCGGTTTGGTACAGCCAGTCGGTGCGCGGGTTGCCAATGCAATACAAGTACCCCACCGGGATGTGAACCCAGTGGTAGTCATCCTTTCGACCCGCCTCGATCAGCAGCACCTTGTGCGAGGCGTTGGCGCTCAGGCGGTTGGCCATCAGGCAGCCAGCGGTCCCGCCGCCGATGATGATGTAGTCGAAATGCATGTCACTCATGGCCTGCGCTTCCCGTGCATCGCCAGCGCTTATTTCGACGTTGGCATGGCGAACTCGGCGCCTTTGCCAATGCTTTCCGGCCAGCGTTGCATGATGCTCTTTTGACGGGTGTAAAAACGCACGCCTTCTTCGCCATAGGCGTGCATGTCGCCAAACAGCGAACGTTTCCAGCCGCCAAAGCCATGCCAGGCCATGGGCACGGGAATGGGCACATTGATGCCCACCATACCGACCTGAATGCGGCGCGAAAATTCGCGCGCCACATTGCCATCTCGGGTGAAGCAACTCACGCCGTTGCCAAATTCGTGGGCGTTGATCAGGTTGACCGCTTCGCCAAAATCTTTCACACGCACGCAACTGAGCACGGGCCCGAAAATTTCTTCCTTGTAAATGCGCATGTTGGGCTTGACATGGTCGAACAGTGTGCCGCCCAGCCAGAAGCCTTTGTCACAGCCTTCGCCAGCCTGCTTGCCGTCAAAGCCGCGGCCATCGACCAGCATCTTTGCGCCCTCTTGTTGGCCTTGCTCGATGTAGCCGGTGATGCGCGCCAGCGCGGCGGCGGTCACAATGGGGCCCATTTCGGCGCTGAGGTTGGTGCCATTGAGCACTTTGAGGGTGCGGGTGCGTTCCACCAGCTTGGGCATGATGCGCTCGGCCACATCGCCGACCAGCACGGCCACGCTGATGGCCATGCAACGCTCGCCGGCCGAGCCATAGGCGCTGCCAATCAATGCGTCCACCGCTTGGTCGAGGTCGGCATCGGGCATCACCACCATGTGGTTCTTGGCGCCGCCCAGGGCCTGCACACGCTTGCCATGGTGCGCCCCGGTTTCGTAAATGTAGTTGGCGATGGGGGTGGAGCCGACAAAGCTCAGGCCTTGCACTTGCGGGTGGGTCAGCAGGGCGTCCACCACCTCCTTGTCGCCCTGGATGACGTTGAACACGCCATCGGGCAGGCCGGCCTCTTTCAACAAGTCCGCCATGAACAGCGAGGGCGAGGGGTCGATCGGGCTGGGCTTGAGGATGAAGCTGTTGCCGCAGGCCAGTGCCACCGGGAACATCCACATGGGCACCATGACGGGGAAGTTGAACGGCGTGATGCCAGCCACCACGCCAAGGGGCTGGCGCAGGGTCCAGTTGTCGATGCCGGTGGACACCTGGTCGGTGAAGGCCGTCTTCAACAGTTGCGGCGCGCCGCAGGCGAACTCCACAATTTCAATGCCGCGGTTCACTTCGCCTTGGGCGTCGGTGAACACCTTGCCGTGTTCTGCGGTGATCATGCGGGCCAGGTCGTCCCGGTGGCGGTTCAGCAACTCCAGGAACTTGAACAGCACGCGGGCGCGACGAATCGGGGGCATGTCAGCCCAGGCCGGAAACGCGGCTTGCGCAGCCGCCACAGCGGCTTGCACATCGGCTGCGTTGCCCAGTGCGACCTGGCCCGTCACGGCGCCCGTGGCCGGGTTGAACACGTCTTGCTGGCGCGCAGAAGACCCGGCAAAGCGCTGGCCCTGGACGAAATGGTGAATGGCTTGAAGTGTCATGGCAATCCTGAAGATGAAATTTTGAAAAGAAGCTTATCGGCCGCCGGTGACTTCGATGCAGCTGCCGGTGGTGTAACTTGAGGCATCGCTGAGCAGCCACACAATGGCTTGTGCTACTTCTTCGGACGTGCCGGCACGGCGCATGGGCAACTGCGGCGCCATCTCCTTGGCGCGATCCGGCAGACCGCCGCTGGCATGGATGTCGGTGTCGATGATGCCCGGCCGCACGCCATTGACGCGAATGCCTTCCGCGGCGACCTCTTTGGCCAAGCCCACGGTCATCGAGTCGATGGCGCCCTTGCTGGCGGCGTAATCCACGTACTGGTTGGGGGCGCCCAATTTGGCGGCTGCGCTGCTCAGGTTGACGATGGCACCGCCCTGCCCGCCATGGCGGGTGCTCATGCGCCGCACGGCTTCGCGCGCGCACACCATGCTGCCCAGCACATTGATGCGCATCATGCGCTCCAGCCGCGCCCAGCTCATTTCGTCGACCCGGGACGGCAAATCCACAATGCCCGCGTTGTTCACCAGGCCGCTCAGGCGCCCCAGCTTGGCATCGACTTGCGCGAACATGGCCATGATCTGGGCTTCATCGCCGACATCGGCTTGCACGCTGATGGCTTGGCCGCCATCGGCGCGAATGGCCCGCACCACCTCGTCGGCCGCTTGCGAGTTTTGGGTGTAGTTGACAGCCACCGCCCAGCCGGCCTGGGCCGCCAGACGCGCCGTGGCCGCACCAATGCCGCGGCTGC
This sequence comes from Limnohabitans sp., assembly GCA_018882835.1. Taxonomy (GTDB): domain Bacteria; phylum Pseudomonadota; class Gammaproteobacteria; order Burkholderiales; family Burkholderiaceae_C; genus Limnohabitans. The sequence goes on along the minus strand of VERE01000048.1, from coordinate 9,134 downwards.
CGCCTGTCACAAGCAATACGGGTTTCATGCATGTCTCCTGCAAAAATGGGTGGAAGCCGTTACAACCAGCTTTCTGAAACCACAAGATAGCACGACAGGAGACTTTCTTGGATCACACAATTGACTATTACCTCGCACCCCAAAGCCCTTGGGTCTATCTGGGCCATGCGCGGCTGCACCAGTTGGCGCATGCAACCGGCGCCCAGGTGCGGGTGATGCCCGTTGACCTGGGGGGGAAGGTGTTTCCCATTTCGGGGGGCTTGCCTTTGGGCCAAAGGGCGCCGCAACGCCAGGCTTACCGTCTGGTGGAGTTGCAGCGTTTCAGTGAGTATCTGAAGGCACCGCTGAACCTCAAGCCCAAGTACTTCCCGGTGGCTGGCGACGACGCTTCGCGATTGATCATTGCGGTCGACTTGCACCATGGCGCTGAAGCCGCCATGAAAATCACCGGCGCCATTTTGTCGGCGGTGTGGGCGCAAGAGCGCAACATTGCCGATGCCAAGCTGCTGGCCGAGTTGTTGGCCGAGCAAGGCCTGGACGCCTCCTGCATGGACAAGTCGCAAACCCAGGTTGTCCAGGAAAAATACGAGGCCTACACCGAGCAGGCCATAGCCGCCGGCGTTTTTGGCGCGCCCAGCTATGTGGTGGACGGCGAGATTTTCTGGGGCCAGGACCGACTGGATTTTCTGGAGCGGCGTTTGCAGCGCTGAAGTCTCAGGCGGCAACCCCCGCCGCATGCGCCTGCTGGTCCGCGTGGTAGCTCGAGCGCACCATCGCACCCACGGCGGCGTGGCTGAAGCCCATGGCCAGCGCTTCGCGTTCGAACATCTTGAAGGTGTCGGGGTGCACGTAGCGGCGCACCGGCAGGTGGCTGTTGCTCGGGGCCAGGTACTGGCCGATGGTGAGCATGTCGATATCGTGGGCGCGCATGTCGCGCATCACGGCCAGAATTTCTTCGTCGGTTTCGCCCAAGCCGACCATCAGGCCGCTCTTGGTGGGCACGTGGGGGAACAGGGCCTTGAATTTTTTCAGCAGGTTGAGGCTGAAAGCGTAATCGCTGCCCGGGCGGGCTTCGCGGTACAGGCGCGGCACGGTTTCCAGGTTGTGGTTCATCACATCGGGTGGCGCGGCCTTGAGAATTTCCAGGGCGCGGTCGTCGCGGCCGCGGAAGTCCGGCACCAGGATTTCAATCTGGGTGTGCGGTGACAACTCGCGGGTGCGGCGGATGCAATCGACAAAATGCTGGCTGCCGCCATCGCGCAGGTCGTCACGGTCCACGCTGGTGATCACCACGTATTTCAGCTTCAGCGCGGCAATGGTCTTGGCCAGGTTGTCGGGCTCGTTCACATCGAGCGGGTCGGGCCGGCCGTGGCCCACATCGCAGAAGGGACAACGGCGGGTGCACTTGTCACCCATGATCATGAAGGTGGCCGTGCCTTTGCCAAAGCATTCGCCAATGTTGGGGCAGGAGGCTTCTTCGCACACCGTCACCAATTTGTTGGCGCGCAAAATGTCCTTGATTTCGTAAAAGCGTGTCGAGGGCGAACCGGCTTTCACGCGAATCCATTCCGGCTTCTTCAGCACTTCACCGGCTTCCACCTTGACGGGAATGCGTGACAGCTTGGCGGCGGCTTTTTGTTTCGCCGTGGCGTCGTAGTTTTCAACGGACTGCGCTTCGCGAACGACTTTGTTTTCGGGGGTGGACATGCGGTGGACCTGCTTTCAGGGCGCTAGGGAATGGACAAGCTTGTGGCTCAAAACGTCAGCCGCCTCTTGCCAGCTGACCGAAACCCCGATTGTAGAAAGGTCCACCGTGCGCAATCCGGCGTAGCCACAGGGGTTGATACGCTCAAAGGGCGATAAATCCATCGCCACATTCAGCGCCACCCCGTGGTAAGTGCAGTGCCGGCTCACCTTGATCCCCAGCGCCGCCACCTTGCCCAGCCCTGAAAAATCGGGATCTGACCCCAATTTTCCCGGGGTGGAGTCGGCGGAAATTTTTTGCGGCCTTTGCGGCAAGAGCGCGTGGCTTCCCGGGTCGTCGAGCCGCACATAAATACCTGGTGCCCCGGCGACGCGGTGACCGGTCACGCCCACATGGCGCAAAGTGCGGATGACCGCTTCTTCCAGCCGGTACACATATTCCTTGACGAAATAACCCGCACGTTGCAAGTTCAGCAAGGGGTAGGCGACCACCTGACCTGGCCCGTGAAAGGTCACCTGGCCGCCTCGGTTGGTGGCGATCACTGGAATATCACCAGGGGCCAGCAGATGGTCGGCCTGCCCTGCCAGCCCTTGCGTGAACACAGGCGGATGCTCGCATACCCAAAGCTCGTCGGGTGTGTCGGCCTGGCGTTGCGCCGTAAAGTCTTGCATCGCCTGGTAGGTTGGCGGGTAAGGCACCTGTCCTAACCAACGAATGTCCATGCTGCGCAGGGCTCTGGCGTCAAAGCACCACTTTGACCATCGGGTGGGAGGTCAAGGCGCGGTACAAATCGTCGAGTTGCGCCCGGCTGGTGGCCTGCACGGTCAGTGTGACGCCCAGGTAGTTGCCGCCTTTGCTGGGTCGCAATTCGATGGTGCTGGCGTCAAAACTTGGGTCAAAGCGCTCGGCCACCTCGGTCATGGCATGAACGAAGCCCTCGACCTTGAGCCCCATCACTTTGATGGGAAAGGCGCAGGGATAGTCGATCAGCGAGTCACGACGGGGGTTGTCCATGTCAGCTGCCTCGCTTGGCGCGCTGATAGGCTGCCAGCAGCTGGCTGTACACCGGGCCGGGTTTGCCGGCAAGCGGGCCATGGCCGACGGGTCGGCCGTCCAGGGTCACGATGGCCAGCACTTCTTTGGTGGCAGAGCTCAGCAAAAGCTCGTCGGCGTCCAGCACTTCGGCGCGAGTGATGCGCCGCAGCTGAAAGGCAATGCCCAGGTCACGGCACAATTCTTCCATCAGGCCGTAGCGAATGCCTTCGAGCACCAGGTTGTCTTTGGGCGGCCCCATCAGCGTGCCGTTTTTCACGACCCACACATTGCTGGCCGCGGCTTCGCTCAGGAAGCCGTCACGGAACATCACCGTTTCCAGGGCGCCGACATCGGCGCTCATTTGGCGCGACAGCACCGCGCCAAGCAGACTGGTGCTTTTGATATGGGCTTTTTCCCAGCGGAAATCATCGGCGCTGACGCACGCCACGCCATGAATGCGCAGGTCGCCGCTGACGGGCTTGAGCGCGTTGGTCATGACAAAGACGGTCGGGGTGATGTTGGCAGGCATCACATGGTCGCGCACCGCCACCCCACGGGTGATTTGGATGTAAATGATCTGATCGGATTCGGCGGGCGTCTGGCCGGCCTGCTTGGCAAAGTCGTGGACCAACTGCTCAATGATGCGACGCCAACCCGCACTGTCATGCGGATTGGGGATGCGCAACTCCGCCAACGAGCGGCTCAGGCGCGCCATGTGCTGGTCAAAGCGGAACAATTGGCCGCCGTACACCGGCACCACTTCGTAGACGCCGTCGCCAAAAATGAAACCGCGATCGAGCACGCTGACGCGGGCCTCGCGCAAGGGACTGATGACGCCGTTCAGATAGCAAGGCGTGGCGGGAAGAAAGTCAAAGTCATGGGTCATGGACCAGATTATCCCCGCCGGGGACCGGGTCAAAGCTGAAAACCCCTTTTTGGCGCCCTACGGGTTATCCGCTACAATGTGAGGCTTTCCGAAGATCGTCGGGATGTAACCTGGGCGTAAACAAACATGGCCAGAATGCAAACCGACGCACAAATCGACGAGCAAAACGAGACGCAGGACGATTTTCAGCCCATGACCGCCGAACAGGCGCAGGCATGGCGAAAACAAAATCCTCCCCTTTCCGTGTGGCGAGTGGTGGGATTTCAGGTTCTGGTGGGTCTGGGGGTGGCTTTGGCCACCTGGGCACTGACAAGTCGGGCTTCCGCCGCCATTTCGGCAGCTTATGGGGCCCTGGCGGTGGTGCTGCCGGCAGCCTTGTTTGCGCGCGGTGTGACCAGCAAAGTGGCTTCGCTGAATGCGGGAGCGGCCGTGCTGGGTTTCTTTGTGTGGGAAATGGTCAAGATTGCCCTGACCGTGGCCATGCTGTTTGCGGCCACGCGGGTGGTCCCAGACTTGAGTTGGCCGGCCATGTTGGCGGGCCTGATAGTGACGATGAAGGTGTATTGGGTGGTGCTGGCAAAGCGCCACCTGTTCCACCCCAAGGTTTAACCAGACCATCGAAAGATTGAGCTTATGTCTGCTGCGAATGCCCCAACAGCTGGTGAATACATTGGTCACCACCTGACCCATCTGCAAAACAAGCCGATGGCAGGGGTCATTGACTTCTCTGTTTACAACCTCGACTCCATTTTCTGGTCGGTGTTGCTGGGCGTGGTGGGCTGTTTCCTTTTGTGGCGCGCGGCCAAGGCGGCTACTTCTGGCGCACCGGGCCGCTTCCAGGCCGCAGTTGAAATTCTGGTTGAAATGGTGGACACCCAGGCCAAAGGCATCATCCACAATGCCGAAAGCCGCAAGCTGGTGTCGCCCCTCGCCTTGACGGTGTTCGTCTGGATTTTCCTGATGAACTCCATGGACTTTTTGCCGGTCGACTTCTTCCATGGCGTGTTCTCCGCCACGGGCCTGGACCACAGCATCCACTACTTCCGCGTGGTGCCCACCGCTGACCTCTCCAGCACCCTGGGCCTGTCTGTCTCGGTGTTGCTTATTTGCATCTACTACAACATCAAAATCAAGGGCCTGGGTGGCTGGTTCCACGAGCTGACCACCGCCCCCTTTGGCGCCCATCCCATTTTGTGGCCGTTCAACTTCGTCTTCCAGATGATCGAATTTGTGGCCAAGACCGTCTCGCACGGCATGCGACTGTTCGGCAACATGTATGCCGGCGAACTGATTTTCATGCTGATCGCCCTCATGGGTGGTACCGCCGCCATGTCGCTCACGGGCATCCTGTTGCCGGTGGGTCACATCCTCGCGGGCTCGATCTGGGCCATCTTCCACATTCTGATCGTTGCCCTGCAGGCCTTCATCTTCATGATGCTGACCCTGGTCTACATCGGACAAGCCCACGACGCGCACTGAGCGCATCTGGAATCATTTTTTTCTCAACCTTCCATATCTACCTTTAGGAGCATCACATGGAACACGTCCTCGGTTTTGTCGCACTCGCCGCCGGCCTGATCATCGGTCTGGGCGCCATCGGCGCCTGTATCGGCATCGGCATCATGGGCAGCAAGTACCTCGAATCTGCAGCACGTCAGCCTGAGCTGATGAACGAATTGCAAACCAAGATGTTCCTGCTGGCCGGTCTGATCGACGCCGCTTTCCTGATCGGCGTTGGTATCGCGATGATGTTTGCGTTCGCAAACCCCTTCGTTCTGAAGTAATTCCCGCAACGACCCATAGAAAGGTGTTGCCGTGAGTATCAACGCAACCCTGTTCGTTCAGGCCATCGTGTTTGCGATCCTGGTGTGGTTCACGATGAAATTCGTGTGGCCCCCGATTGCTGCCGCCCTGGACGAACGTGCCCAGAAAATCGCCGACGGCCTCGCCGCTGCGGACAAAGCCAAATCCGAACTTAGCGCCGCCAACAAGCGCGTTGAAGAAGAACTGGCCAAGACCCGCAACGAAAGCGCCAGCCGCCTGGCCGATGCCGAGCGCCGTGCTCAGTCCATCATCGAAGAGGCCAAAGCCCGTGCCACGGAAGAGGCCAACAAGATTGTGGCCGCTGCCCGTGTCGAAGCTGAACAGCAGGTCGTCAAGGCCCGCGAAGAGCTGCGCGCGCAAGTGGCCGAATTGGCTGTCAAGGGCGCCGAACAGATTCTTCGCAAGGAAGTCAATGCTGGCGTTCACGCCGATTTGCTTTCGCGCCTGAAGACCGAGCTGTAAGAGGATCCCATGGCTGAACTTGCCACCATTGCCCGTCCGTACGCTGAGGCGCTGTTCAAGGCGTCGGGTGCAGACCTTGGCGCAACGGCTGCCTGGCTCGACGAGCTGGCTGCCATTGCTGCCGATGCGCAACTCCAACAGCTCGCCGACAACCCCAAGATCTCGGACCAGCAGGTCTTTGACGTGATCGCCGCCGTGGCCAAAACCACCTTGAGCGATGTCGCCAAGAACTTCCTGCACACCGTGATCGACAACGGTCGCCTCAGTGCTTTGCCCGAAGTGGCGCAGCAGTTCCGCGCTTTGAAGAACGCCCAGGGCGGCTCTTCGGACGCGGTTGTGGGCAGCGCCTTCCCGATCGACGCGGCGGCCTTGGCCGAGGTGTCGGCCACATTGGAAAAGCGGTTTGGCCGCAAACTCAATGTGTCGGTACAGCTGCAGCCTGAGCTGATTGGCGGTATTCGCGTGGTGGTGGGTGACGAAGTGCTCGACACTTCTGTCAAGGCCCGCTTGGAACAAATGAAAGTCGCGCTGACCGCGTAAGCCCTGTGCTTACAACGTTGGCCAATTAAAGGAAAAGGAAAGAGTCATGCAACTCAATCCCGCAGAGATTTCTGAGCTGATCAAGAGCCGCATTCAAGGGCTGTCCGGCAGCGCTGACATTCGCAACCAGGGCACCGTGATTTCGGTGACCGACGGTATTTGCCGCATTCACGGCTTGTCCGATGTGATGCAGGGCGAGATGCTGGAGTTTCCCAACAACACCTTCGGCCTGGCGCTGAACCTCGAGCGTGACTCGGTGGGCGCGGTGATTTTGGGTGACTACGAGCACATCTCCGAAGGCGACACCGTCAAGTGCACGGGCCGTATTCTGGAAGTGCCCGTCGGCCCCGAGCTGATTGGCCGTGTGGTGAACGCGCTGGGCCAGCCGATCGACGGCAAAGGCCCGATCAACGCCAAGATGACCGACGTGATCGAAAAAGTGGCCCCTGGCGTGATCGCACGCCAGTCGGTGAGCCAGCCGATGCAGACCGGTCTGAAGTCCATCGACTCGATGGTACCCATTGGACGTGGCCAGCGCGAATTGATCATTGGTGACCGCCAGACGGGTAAGACCGCTGTCGCGATCGATGCCATCATCAACCAAAAAGGTCAGAACATGACCTGTATCTACGTTGCCATCGGTCAGAAGGCATCGTCGATCAAGAACGTGGTGCGCTCTCTGGAGCAAGCCGGCGCCATGGACTACACCATCGTGGTTGCCGCCTCGGCCTCCGAGTCGGCTGCCATGCAGTATGTCTCCGCATACTCTGGCTGTACCATGGGCGAATACTTCCGCGACCGTGGCCAAGACGCGCTGATCGTTTATGACGATCTGTCCAAGCAGGCGGTGGCTTACCGCCAAGTGTCTTTGCTGCTGCGCCGTCCTCCGGGCCGCGAAGCTTTCCCCGGCGACGTGTTCTATCTCCACAGCCGTCTGCTCGAGCGTGCCGCTCGCGTGAACGCCGACTACGTCGAAGCTTTCACCAAAGGCGAAGTCAAAGGCCAGACCGGCTCGCTGACTGCGCTGCCCGTTATTGAAACCCAGGCCGGCGACGTTTCCGCCTTCGTGCCAACCAACGTGATCTCGATCACCGACGGCCAGATCTTCCTGGAAACCAGCCTGTTCAACGCCGGTATCCGCCCCGCCATCAACGCCGGTATTTCGGTGTCGCGCGTCGGTGGTGCTGCCCAGACCAAGCTGATTAAGAACCTCTCTGGTGGTATCCGCACCGACTTGGCGCAGTACCGTGAACTGGCTGCTTTCGCGCAGTTCGCCTCTGACCTGGACGAAGCCACCCGCAAGCAGCTCGACCGCGGTGCCCGCGTGACCGAACTGCTCAAGCAGCCGCAGTACAGCCCGCTGCCCATCAGCCTGATGGCCGCCTCGCTGTTTTCGGTGAACAAGGGTTTCATGGACGATGTGGATGTCAAGAAGGTGCTCGCCTTCGAAAGCGGCATGCACGGCTGGCTCAAGGACAAGCATGCGGCCTTGTTGAGCAAGCTCGAAAACGACCGTGCGATGGACAAGGACGCGGAAGCCGAACTGACCGCCGCGATCGCTGCGTTCAAGAAGACCTTTGCCTGAAGTCCCTGAGTTGAGGAGCTGACCGTGGCAGCAGGAAAAGAGATACGCGGCAAGATCAAGTCGGTGGAAAACACCAAGAAGATCACCAAAGCCATGGAAATGGTGGCCGCCTCCAAGATGCGCAAGGCGCAGGAGCGCATGCGCTCGGCCCGTCCTTACGCCTCGCGCATCCGCAACATCGCCGCCAACCTGGGTGAAGCCAACCCCGAGTACGTGCACCCCTTCATGAAGACCCATACCGCCAAGGCGGCGGGCTTCATCGTGGTGACCACGGACAAGGGGCTGTGCGGCGGCATGAACACCAATGTGCTGCGGGCGGTCACCAACAAGCTGCGTGAACTGCAGGGCGAGGGCGTCAGCGCCCGCGCGGTGGCCATCGGCAACAAGGGTTTCGGCTTCCTCAATCGCATCGGCGCCCCGGTGGTGTCCCACGCCACCCAGCTGGGCGACACGCCGCACATCGAGCGGCTCATCGGCCCGGTCAAGGTGCTGCTGGATGCCTATGCCCGCGGCGAGATCAATGCCGTCTACCTGTGCTACACGCGCTTCATCAACACCATGAAGCAGGAGCCGGTGGTCGAGCCCCTGCTGCCCCTGTCCCAGGAGCGGCTGCAGGCCGAGGCCAAGGCCGAAGGTGCTCATGGCTGGGATTACCTCTACGAGCCCGACGCACAGGCCGTGATCGACGACCTGCTGGTGCGCTATGTCGAGGCCCTGGTCTACCAGGCGGTCGCAGAAAACATGGCGTCCGAGCAGTCGGCCCGCATGGTGGCCATGAAGGCCGCCACCGATAACGCCGGCAATGTGATCGCCGAGCTCAAGCTGGTCTACAACAAGACCCGCCAGGCGGCCATCACCAAGGAACTGTCCGAGATCGTCGCCGGTGCGGCAGCGGTCTGAAGCGTCAACCCGAATCCAATTTACCGGAGCAAAACATGGCTCAAGTCCAAGGAAAAATCGTTCAATGTATCGGCGCCGTGGTGGACGTGGAGTTCCCGCGCGACCAGATGCCCAAGGTCTATGACGCGCTCAAGCTCGACGGCTCCGCGCTGACGCTGGAGGTGCAGCAGCAGCTCGGCGACGGCATCGTGCGCACC
>VERE01000047.1 GCA_018882835.1 Limnohabitans sp. | reverse complement strand
GCGTTGCGCTGGTCGTAGGCGCTGCCGTAAGAGAACGCTCTGCGGATACGTGCAGTTCCCTGGGGTGAGCTCATGACGTGTCAGTCGAGTAAGGCAGATTTCGGCACGCCTTTGAAGGCGTGCCATCTCCGACTTCTGAATTAGCTCTTTCGCAGGTCATTCCACGTATCAGAAGATTTTTTCAAGGCGGCAGCGACGCTTGACTTACCCAGAATAGCTGATTGCCAAGCCGTACTGTTGACTTCATCCCACTCCCCAAACCAGCGGGCAATCACGTCTTTTTTGCGTGCAAGCAACTGTTGTTTTTCAAACATGGCAATGTCTGCGTATTTCTTGTAACTTTCCTGGATATCTGGGTCTTTGAATAGGCCCTTGACGCCAAAGCCTGATCCCAAATCTGAAAACAGCATTTTCTGAAATTGGTATTGACTGCCGGCTTTGCCGCCGAACCACTCGATGAGCTTTGCAGCATTGGCCGCTTTGGTTTTGTCAGCTGCTGCTTGCGCTGTCATGCCATGAAAGCGCATCCACCCCACGGTCGCGTGAGAGCCGCCATTTCCCGCTGGCATCAAGGCTTGTTTGACTCGCCCTGCGATAGCGGATTGCTTGGGATCATTCAAGGTTCGGATGCGGTAACGACTCAACAAAGCGAAGGCATGGTTGCCTGAACTGAAAGCCTTCAATCCATTGAGTTCGCCTGTTTCGACGCAAGCAGGTGAAATGATTTTGTGCTTGGTGACAGCGTCGACGACCCATTGGAGTGCTTGTTGAGCCCCTTTCTTCGGGTCTGCCATGACAGGGACACCGCTATCGTCCACAAAACGACCTCCGTTGGAAAAGACCAGGGCGCTGAGGAATTCAATCAGCCAGCTTTCACGGGCCATCGACAGCATCATGGGATATTCCGACAGTCCCGCCTTCTTGATTTGCAGGCACTGTGCAGTCAATTCATCCCAACTTTTCGGGGGCGCCTTTATCCCGGCTTTTTTAAGTACTGCATCGTCGTAGAAAAAGGCCATGTAGTCGCTGTAATAAGTCAGGCCATATTGTTTGCCTTTGTAGCGCATGGACTCCAGACAAAATTCGTCGGTTTCAGCGTTGTACTGGGTGAGGTTGCTGAAGCTGTCAATCGGGGCGATCCACCCAGCTTCAGCCCATTCAGGTAGCCAACTGTCCGAAACCCATAAAACATCGATGGGTGCCTTGCCAACGAACTTTGTCACCATGGCTTCGCGGTACTGTGCCCATGGTGCGTTGTTGTAATTGACTTTGAGTTTGCTGCTGAGCTCAAAGGCGGTGACGTGACTTTTCACCAAGTCAACGGCAGCAGACCATGTGTAGAAGTTGAGCGGGGCAGATTGGGCTTGAGCATCCCATGTCAGTGCGCTGGTTCCGGCCAACCCGGTTGCGGCAGACATTTTGAGAAAATCACGACGGGTAGCATCTGATAGCAGGTCAGTCATGGGTCGGGCTCCTGTTGAATGAAGAGGTTTTGATTTTGGACTTGCTTCTTGTCATCGTCAAGTGACGACAAAATGGCGGCTCATAGGGATGTGTCAAAGTGCCTTGCCAGCTTACTTCAGTGGGGAAAAAGCAGTCGGGTTCATGAATACGCTTTCCTGATGAACCAGGTATGGCAACATCCGCGGCACAAATTGTTGCCATTCGCTATCTTTGGCCAACAAGCCTCTTTGTGTGGTGCGATGGGCAAAATCATCGTAGGCCCAGATGAAAACCGTTGAGTTGAGGACGCCCGACTCCTTGACCCAACAACCCACCAAGCGGGCGTATCGGGTGATGATGGGCAATCCGTCGGATTGGTACATGTTTAAAAATTCCGGCGCTTTGCCAGGCTGAACCTGGTAGGTTCTCATTTCGTAGAGCATGTGCAATTTCCCCGAATAATCTCATATCGTCAGCTGAAGATATATTTAAGCTGAATGTTGGTAACATGTCAACGCTCATTGCATAACATTCTGGAACATGAAAGCCAAATCTGATTTATTGGCGACACGTCATCGCCAATCCTCTTTGGTGAGTCCGGTACGGTTGGCCTCCACCGGATCAGAATTGACCGTCAGGAAACGCAAGGCCACCGCACGCATGCCTGCCGGTGAGCGCCGAGAACAAATTCTCCGCAAGGCGTTTGATTTTTTTTCCGAATATGGCCTGACCGCTCAGACGCGCGCTCTGGCTGATGCTTGTGGCGTTTCCCAGCGACTTCTCTACAGCGTGTTCCCGAGCAAAGCGAGCTTGATCAATGCCGTCTATAACGCCTACATTGCCGGACCTTTCAAGGCTATCTGGTTGGAACAGTTACGCGATCGACGGTTGCCGCTTCCCCTGCGGTTACAAGTTTTCTATGAGGAGTACTACGAAAAATTGTTGACCCGTGGGTGGTTGCGTCTTTTCTTGTATTCGTCCTTGGCGGAGGTTGAATATGCGCCTACTTATATCAGTGAAATCATTCGTCGTCTTTTGGAGGCCATCGCTGAGGAGGCTGCGCACGACGCTGGCGTAGCGTTGCCGGAAGAACGTGCCCTGTTACAAGAACTGGGCTGGGTTTTGCATGGCAACATCTCGCATTTGGCTATCCGGCGGCATGTCTACCGAGATCAAACAGCTGTTGAAGTCTCCACAGTCATTGCCATGCATGTGCAGGCATTTTTGTCGGCAGTGCCCATCATCTGCCGGGACATGTCTGTGAAGGGCAGCCCATGACCCTGCAAGCCTAGTCCGTATTTTTTCTAGATTTTTTCTTGCGGCAAGCCTCGGAGCAGTAAAGCACTTGTTCCCAATTTTTCGCCCATGATTTGCGCCATGTCATTTCGCGGCCACAGGCCTGACAGAGCTTGCGGGGCAAGCTTTGTTTGTTACCTTTGAAAGATGGCGCGGATGACACGCTTGAAATCCTTTTGTAGATCATCATTGATCATGCGCTTCAGGGCATGGACGCATCCAGTGGACACACTGTCAAGGCAGAGTCTAAGGGAAAGCATGCGCTTTGAGGCAAGTCGCCCAGGAGGCAGCCCAAAAGATCCTTCGGTCGTTAACATCTGACGATCCTATATTCTGCGGAGGTATGCGATGAACCGACGTGATCACATCCAGGCTTGGGCGGCGGGAATTCTTGCAGGGTGCCTGGGAACGGCTTCGGGCCAGGCGCTCTCGGGTCGCACGCTTCGCTTCCTGGTGGGTTATCCAGTAGGCGGAGTCGCCGATTTCATCGCCCGCGCATCCACAGAGGGCTTGGGCGCAAGCACTGGCGCGACCGTGGTGGTTGAAAACCGCCCCGGTGCCGCCGGCAATATCGCGATGGAAGCCGTTTCTCGCGGCACGCCCGATGGCTCCCTGCTGGGCATGTTCGGCAATTTGCAAGTGACCATGAATCCACATGTGCCGCAGCTCTCCCTCAAGGGCGTTGACCCGATGCGCGCTCTGGTGCCTGTGATCGCGCTGGCAGACATGATTCTCATGTTGGCGGTTTCGCCGCAGTTTGGCGTGAAAACACTGGATCAGTTTCTGGCCAAGGCGAAAGAGCAGGGCCCCAAAGTTCGCCTGGGTTTGGCCGGGATTGGCACGCCGCATCACCTGACAGCCCTTTTGTTGCAAAAGCATGCCGGCTTGGACATGACCTTGGTGCCCTACAAAGGGGGGCCGCCCATGATGGCGGATGCCGCTGGAGGACACCTGGACGCTGTGTTCACCACATTGCCGGTCGGCGGCCCCATGGTTGCCGCAGGCAAGCTGCAATGGATTGCCACGGTTCCTGCCACGCCCATCGCAAGTCTGCCTGGGCTGCCTGCTTTGGCACCAGTACTCAATGGCGAGGCCGTACCGACCGGCAACACGGTGTTCGCACCCGCTGGCACTCCGAGCGCCGTTATGGTGGAGTTGCATGACGCCCTTCGCAAGTTATTGGACACCCCCACCTTGAGTGCCCGTTTGCGGGCCAATGGCTTGGAGCCATTGAACATTCCACGTCAGGCACTGGCCCAACACTTGCGCGATGAGTCTGCTTACATGAAAGACTTTTTGGCCAAAGTCAAGATAGATTTTTCCACTTGAACGGAGCAGCGGCCATATGATCATCGATGTCCACGGTCATTTCACCACCACACCGCCACAGGTGGCAGACTTCAGAAAACAACAAGTGGCCGAGTTCAAGCGCTCGGGCCAGGTTCTGCGTGACCCTCCGCCAGTGAGTGACGCGGAAATCAGGACAGCCCTTGAAGCCAATCAATTGCGCATCATGAACGAGCGCGGCATTGACCTGACCCTTTTTTCGCCACGCGCCATTGGCATGGATCACCATGAAGGCAATGAAGCTACCAACATGGTCTGGGCGCGCTATTGCAACGACTTGATTGACCGGGCCTGCAAGATGTACCCGGACCGTTTTGTGGGCGTCTGTCAGTTGCCGCAGGCCCCTGGCGTAAAGCCTGGCAAGGCCGTGATGGAAGAGTTGGAGCGTTGCGTCAAAACACTGGGTTTCATTGGCGCCAACCTTAACCCGGACCCCACAGGCGGACATTGGGCAGATCCACCCTTATCGGACAAGGATTGGTGGTACCCCTTGTTTGAAAAATTCGTGGAACTCGATGTGCCCGCCATGATTCATGTGAGTGGCTCCTGCAACCCACATTTCAATGCGGTGGCCACCCATTACATCAACGGCGACACCACGGCTTTCGTACAGTTCTTGACATCGGACATCTTCAAGGATTTCCCAACCCTGAAGTTCATCATTCCGCATGGCGGCGGTGCCGTTCCCTACCACTGGGGCCGCTACCGTGGCATTGCTTTGGACATGGGCTTGCCCCCCCTGGAGGAGAAGGTGCTCTCCAATGTCTTCTTTGACACCTGCGTCTATCACCAGGCGGGCATTGATCTCTTGCTGAGAGTCGTACCGCAGGGGAATATCTTGTTTGCATCTGAAACGGTGGGGGCGGTTCAAGGGATTGACCCCTTGAGCGGACACTACTTCGATGACACTCGTCGATACATCGAGGCCTCAAGTGCAGCCAATGAGAGCATGCGCCGAAGGATCTATGAGGAAAATACGCTGGGCGTCTATCCACGCTTGCGCGTGCACCCCCGTTTTTGTGGCGGATGAGTGTATTCCCGATCTAGGGAAAACGTGAAAAGCTTCTCGCTCTCTTTTTGATACCTTCCAGATCAGCCTCTAAGCTCACCTGCATTTCAGTGGGCAAACGAGTGTCCATCCATGACTGAGGAGTTGTTTATGAAGCGCAGACAGTTGATTCAACAAGGTGGTTTGGCGGGCATTTTGGCAACGGGCGTCGCCCCAGCCATGGCTCAGGGTTTACCAGAGGTGAAGTGGCGTTTGAGCGCCAGTTGGCCCAAGTCTTTGGACACTTTGTACGGCGTGTGTGAGAACGTCTCCAAGCGGGTTGCGGAGCTGACCGGTGGGCGCTTCATGATTTCGTCCTTTGCAGCAGGCGAGATTGTCGGCGGCTTGCAAATTCTGGACGCCGTTCAAAATTTAAGCGTCGAGGCAGGACATACAGCGCCTTATTACTTTTTTGGAAAGAACCCCGCCTTTGCTTTTGGCTCATGCTTGCCCTTTGGCATGAATTGCCGGCAACAAAATGCCTGGTGGTACCACGGAGGTGGTGAGGGCCTGTATAACGATTTTCTGAAACCTTATGGCATCAAATGCATTCCTGCCGGTAACACGGGAGGGCAAATGGGAGGCTGGTACCGCAAAGAGGTGAAAACAGTGGCCGACCTCAAGAACCTGAAGTTCAGGGTGGGTGGCGTTGCTGGCGTGATTTTGACCCGACTGGGCGTTGTGCCGCAGCAAATTGCGGCTGGCGACATCTATCCCTCGCTGGAAAAGGGCACCATCGATGCAGCCGAATGGGTCGGTCCCTATGACGATGAAAAATTGGGCTTCGTCAAAGTGGCCAAGTATTACTACACCCCTGGTTGGTGGGAGCCCAACTCTCAAAACAGCATGTTCGTCAACCTCAAGGCATGGGAGGCGCTGCCCAAGGAGTACCAGGCGGCCTTTATCGCTGCCTGTGGCGAAAGCAATGCTGTTTCCATGGCCAGATACGATCACTTGAACCCTACGGCTTTGAAGAGCTTGGTTTCCAAAGGCGCTCAACTGCGTCGTTTCCCGGACTCGGTTCTGGATGCCTGTTTTACCGCAGCGCAGGACCAATACGCAGAGTGGTCGGAAAAGCATCCTGAATTCAAAGTGATGTACGAGTCCTATAACAAGTACCTGAAGTCTCAGGTGGATTGGTTCCAAGTCGTTGAAGGGACGCACGACAACTACCTGGCGCGCAAGCTGCGAGGCCGCGGCTGATTGGTTCGATCCACGAGGGAAGATGCCTTCGCCGCCAGGCTTAGGCATCGCCCTCGCGACAGGTCGGCCTGCACTGACCTGCTGGCTTGCAGGCTCAACTACCAGAACTCGGGCGGGTTGACTGCCGAATCACTTATGTGATTGCGAATTCCTACGGTCGCCGAATAATCTAAAGATGTTCAACCCGATCGACCGTTGCAAGGAGTCCCCATGAGCCCATCAGGTTTGCTGTTGCGTGCTTTGCTGTTTCTGGCGTGCCAAGCAGTACCTTCGCAGGCTCAAGACAATCCTTCTTGGCCCACCAAGCCGGTCACCTTTGTGGTGGGGTTTCCGCCAGGCACAGCGACCGACAGTGTGGGGCGCGTATTGGCAGAACGCTTCAGCACCCGATTGGGACAATCTTTTGTGATCGACAACAAGCCAGGGCAGGGCGGCAGTGTAGGGGCCGCCGCTGTGGCCAAAGCCAAGCCCGATGGCTACACCTTCGTGGTGTCTGCCACAGCGCCCATGAGCATCAATCCGTATGTTTACCCAAAGTTGACCTATGACCCTCTGAAGGACTTTGCGCCTGTCGGTATCCACACCTGGCTGCCCTATGCCATTGTGGTCAACGCCCAAAGCAAGCTCAATAGCTATGCGGATCTAAGAGCGGCGGCCTTGGCCGACCCAGGCAAATTGACTTATGCCTCCATTGGCAACGGAACCACCAGTCATCTGATTGTCTTGCTGCTTCAGCAGCGCACCGGCCTGAAGTTGACCCACGTGCCTTACCGGGGAAGCGCCCAAGCACAAACTGACCTGATTGGCGGGCAGGTCGATATGACCTTTGACACTGTGGTCTCCATGTTGCCTCACATTAGATCAGGCAAGCTGCGACCGCTGGCAGTCTCAACCTTGAAGCGTTCACCATTGCTGCCTGATGTGCCTACGCTGCATGAACTCGGTGTGAGCCAGTTCGAGGTGGGCGCCTGGCTTGGTTTGCTGGCGCCGGCAGGGACTCCCAAATACATTGTCGAAAAATTGAACCAAGAATTGAACCTGGCGCTGGAAGATGACGGCGTTAAAAACAAACTGACTGCCATGGGGTCGGAAATATTGAAAAACAGCCCCGAAGAATTTGCAGCATTCATTCGCTCTGAAAATGAGCGCTGGAGCAAACTGGTTCGCGATACGGGTGCCAAGGTCGATTGAAGATGAGCACTTCCGCGCATGCTTTCTTGTCGGTCCTGGCAGCCAATGGGGTTGATCGAATTTTTCAAGTTCCGGGTGAGAGCTACATTGGCCTGCTGGATGCTGTGGCCGACTTTCCGCAAATTGATCTGGTGACATGCCGCCATGAGGCCGGTGCAGGTTTCATGGCCTGTGCCGATGGACGGCTCACGCGGCGCCCTGGCGTGTTGATGGTCAGCCGCGGCCCTGGCGCTTCAAATGCCAGCATTGCGCTTCATACTGCGCAACAGGACGCTATTCCCCTGATTTTGGTGGTCGGCCAGGTGCCTCGCAAAGATTTGCGCCGCGAAGCCTTTCAAGAAATCGACTACCGTGCCATGTTTGGCACCGTTGCCAAATGGGTATTTGAAGTGACAGCTCCTGAGCAAATGGCTGAGGCAGCTTACAAGGCTGTGCGAATGGCCACCCAGGGCACGCCAGGACCCGTGGTGATTTCCATCCCCGAGGACCTTCAGCAACAACAGCAGCCGGCGGTCCATTGGCGCGCCCAGATGCATGACCCGCTCCTGCCCAGCCTGGTGGCACTGGACCGTGTGCGCTCGCTGCTGACCCATGCGCAAAGGCCCTTGATCATTGCCGGTGGTGCTTGGGATGTGCCGGGGGGACGCGAGGCGTTGCAAGCGTTCGCGCAAGCCTGGCAGGTCCCCGTGTGTGTCGCTTTCCGCAGGCATGATATTTTTCCCAACAGCCATCCCTTGTTTGTGGGTGACTTGGGCTTGGCCAATCCTGCCGATCAACTGGCGCTGCTGCACAGCAGCGATTTGATTTTGGCGCTGGGAACCCGATTGGACGATGTGACCAGTCAGAACTTCAGTTTTCCCGCCTACCCGCAACCGGCACAAACCCTGGTGCATTGCTACCCAGACCCGCGCGCACTGGGCTTGCACTTTGCAACAGACCTCGGATTGGCTTGTCATCCGAAAGGCTTGGTCGAGGCACTGACGCCATCTGTCACTGCCCCTTGCCCCGACGCTCGTACCCTATGGGCGCGCAAATTGCGAGAAACCCATTTGGCAATGGCCAGTTGGCCACAGCGGGTGGCCGATGATGGCGTGCGTTTTTTTGAAGTGATTCGCCATCTGAAGGCCCAGGCGCCAGCTGACTTGCGTGTTTGCCTGGACGCTGGCACTTTTGCCGCGCCTGTTTACCGCCATTTTGGTTTTGATTTTCCCCAACGCCTCATGGCGCCCTTGTCGGGTGCCATGGGCTACGGCACCCCTGCGGCCGTGGCCACAGCCTTGCGCGAGCCTCAGCACCCCGTGGTTTGCCTGGTGGGGGACGGCGGCTTCATGATGACAGGCAACGAGATGATCCTTGCCGTTCAACGGCAACTGCCAATACTTTTCATCCTGGCAAACAACGCAAGCTATGCTTCCATCCGCATTCATCAGGAACGCGCCTATCCGACACGCCATTTGGGGACCGATTTGTTCAATCCAGATTTTGCAGCCATGGCACAAGGTTTTGGCATGGCCGTGGAGAAAGTCGAGCGGGAAGATCAGATTGAAGCAGCACTGAGGCGAGGCCTGCAAGCCTCAGGGCCATACTTCATTGAAGTCAAAACCAGCTTGAAGGTCACTTTGCCTCAGAGCTGAGGCCATCCACCGCGACGGTCTCGAAATCGCCTGGCAAAACAATTTCAAGTATTTCCAAGTCGTCGGAGTGGGCGATTTCACGATGCCGAATGCCAGGCGGTTGATGCACGCAAGTGCCAGCCTCCAACCGGTGTTGGCCTTGCCCTTCGTATTCGAACACCGCCCAACCCTTTAGTACATAAACCAGTTGCAGTGAGACATTGTGCAGATGCCACTCGCCGGTTGCATGGGTTCCTTCGCGTGCCCGAATCACGTGCATCACGGCCTTGCCTTCAGTGGCTTGATAGATTCCGAGATCACGGTATTCAAAATATTTTCGCAAACCGTCGTAGCGAAAGGGGCCTTCGTGGGCGTGTTGAATGCTGAATGCCATCAGTGACTCCTGAAATTGAGGATGAACTCGGCGCCGCTGAAGGCAAAGTTTTTCGTCAGAACGGCCAGTACATTCACTTCTGGCGCTGAACGTGTTTGAACGGCTTGACCGTTCAAATGAAATTGAATGCTCATGAATCAACTCTGGGCTTGTGAGTTCAACAATGCGTCTCATGATCAAACGAGGCGCCATCGCTGTCAAGGCAGGGATTACACTGCTCTTGGTTGACATGACAGCATGGACCCCACAGAATTCTCCGACATTCAAAAAACAGCCAAAGACCTCTTGCGCATGACCTTTCGATCTCACTCCAAATTGCTGATGACCGGTGCGGCCGGTGGACTCGGCCAGGCCATGAGGCCACGTCTTCAACAAAATTGCGATGTTCTCAGGTTAAGCGACATCAGCCCCATGGCAGCGGCCCAAACGGGTGAAGAAGTTGTGCCCGCAGACCTTTCCGATTTCGAGGCGGTCAAGGCCTTGGTCGCAGGTTGCGAGGCCATCGTCCATTTTGGGGGCGTTTCGACGGAGCAGGCCTGGGCGCCAATATTGCAGGCCAACATCATCGGCGCCTACAACCTGTATGAAGCAGCACGGCTTCACGGGGTCAAACGCGTCATTTTTGCCAGTTCTAACCACGTGATGGGTTTTTACCGCCAGAGTGACGTGGTGGACGCTTTAAGTCCCCCCCGGCCTGACGGGTTCTATGGTTTGTCCAAGGCATTTGGCGAGGACATCTCGCGCTTGTATTTTGATCGCTACGGCATAGAAACGGCGTGTGTCCGCATTGGCTCCTCATTTCCTGAGCCAAGGGACCGACGCATGCTGGCCACCTGGTTGAGCTACGACGATTTGCATCGTTTGATCACGGCATGTTTGACCACCCCGGTGTTGGGTCACAGCATCATTTACGGCACGTCCGATAACAGCGTTTCTTGGTACGATAACCACCTTGCCAAACATATCGGATACCGACCCCTGGACAGCTCGGATGTCTTTCGGGAAGCGGTCTATGCGAGAACGCCTGAACCTGATTTGACCGACCCCGCTGTGCTTTACCAAGGCGGCGGATTTGTAAAAATCGGCCCCCTTTGACAAGCAAAACTTCTGCCATCTGAAACCCACAACAAAGGAGACATCCCATGAAACTCAAGTCAACCCTGCTGGCATTTGCTGCCACGCTTGCCCTGGCCGCGCATGCCAATGAATTTCGCTCTGCCGACATTCACAATGCAGACGATTACCCCACCGTGGTGGCCGTCAAGCACATGAGCACGGTGCTGGAAAAGCTTTCGGGCGGCAAGCACAAAATCAAGGTGTTCAACAAGGGCGCTTTGGGATCTGAGAAGGAAACCATTGACCAGGTCAAAATTGGTGCGCTGGACATGGTGCGGGTCAATGTGGCACCCATGAACGGTGTGTGCCCCATGACCATGGTCCCCACCATGCCCTTCTTGTTCCGCTCTGTGGATCACATGCGCAAGTCGTTGGACGGTCCGGTAGGCGAGGAAATTCTCAAGAGCTGCGAGTCTGTTGGCTACATTGGTTTGGCTTTTTATGACAGCGGTGCGCGCTCCATCTACGCCAAAAAGCCCATCAAAACGGTGGCCGATGCCAAAGGCCTGAAAATTCGCGTTCAACAATCTGACTTGTGGGTTGCCCTGGTCAGCGCCATGGGTGCCAATGCTACCCCCATGCCTTACGGTGAGGTCTACACAGGCTTGAAGACGGGCCTCATTGATGCCGCGGAAAACAACATTCCTTCTTTTGACACGGCCAAACACGTCGAAGCTGTGAAGGTCTATTCCAGGACCGAGCACTCCATGGCACCCGAGATCTTGCTGATGTCCAAAGTTGTCTGGGACAAGTTGTCTCCCAGCGAGCAGGGCATGGTGCGTCAGGCGGCCAAAGAGTCGGTGGCAGTGCAGCGCAAAGCCTGGGATGACCAAGAAGCCAAATCACTCGCCAATGTGAAGGCTGCAGGCGCTGAGATTGTGGAAGTTGACAAGCGCTCTTTCCAATCGGTGATGGGCCCTGTGTACGAAAAGTTCATGACCACGCCCGACATGAAGCGTATGGTCAAGGCCATTCAAGACACGAAGTAATGACCGACCTGACCATTCCCCAGGCGTGAGCCAGGGGTTGGAGTTTTCATGTTCACCAAATTTTGTGCGGGCATTTCCAAGATCAGCCTGGTATTGGCTGTCTTGGGCCTGATTGCCGTGATTCTTTGCGTCCAGTGGCAAGTGATTGGGCGTTACGTGTTGAATGACACGCCAACGTGGGCCGAGGCTTTGGCCATGCTGATTGTGTTGTTTGTCACGGCCTTTGGGCTGGCGGTGGGTGTCCGCGATGCGGGCCACATTGGCTTGGAGTCGTTGGTGGTTCTGTTGCCAGAGCCCTGGCAACGCAAAATTGAATTGCTGATTCACTTTTTGGTGGGCGTTTTCGGCTTTTTGATGACCCAGGGCGGCTGGCTTTGGGCCGCTGCTAAATGGGGTGAGAAAAAACCCATGCTGCCAGTCCCCGATGGCATTGACTACGTGCCGCTCGTCATAGCGGGCGCGCTGATTGTGTTGTTTTCGATTGAGCACATTGTTGCTTTGTTGCGTGGCACAGAAGTGGAGCCGGCATGGAACTGACGGTTCTGGCGCTGAGCTTCACCTTGTTGCTGCTGCTGGGTGTTCCTGTGGCTTTCGCCATTGGCCTTTCTTCCGTGGCCACCATTCTTGCCGCTGGTTTGCCAGTGGCTGTCGTGTTCCAAAAAATGGTGGGAGGCATGCAAGTGTTCTCCTTCCTGGCGATTCCCTTTTTTGTTTTTGCCGGTGAACTCATGCTGTACGGTGGCATTGCCGACCGCATTGTTCGCTTTGCCAACAGCCTGATTGGCCATGTCCGGGGAGGTTTGGGCATGAGCAACGTGCTGGGGTGCACGATTTTCGGCGGTGTCGCAGGCTCGCCCTTGGCCGATGTTTCGGCCATGGGGTCGGTCATGATTCCTTTGATGAAGAAGGAAGGTTATGACGCAGATTACGCCGTCAACGTGACAACCCATGCCGCCTTGGTGGGCGCCATCATGCCGACCTCGCACAATATGATCATTTTCACTTTGGCAACGTCTGGCATTGCGTCGGTCAGCGTGCTGGGCTTGATTTTGGCGGGATTGGTGCCTGCATTGATCTTGACGCTTTGCAATCTTGCTGCCGCTTACTGGGTTGCCATCAAGCGCGGGTACCCCATTCACGGCAACTTTCCGGGCTGGGGCGCGGTGCTTGGCGCGTTCGGTGCTGCCTTGCCGGGTTTGTTGGTGGTGGTGATCATCCTTGGCGGGATACTTTCAGGAGCCTTCACCGCCACAGAGTCTGCCTCGATTGCCGTGGCCTGGGCTTTGTTTGTCACCACCATTGTCTACCGCACCATGACTTGGCAGAATTTTTTGAAAGCCTGTGCCAAGGCCTGCAAAACCACCGGTGTCGTGCTGCTGCTCATTGGCATTTCCAACGCGTTTGGTTATTTCATGGCGCTGTATGAAGTGCCCCAAAAAACCGGCGAATTGATGCAATTGGTGAGCACCAGCCCCTGGGTTATTTTCCTGATGATCAATGTCTTGTTGTTCATCTTGGGTACTTTTTTGGACATGGCCGCCACCATCCTGATTTGCACTCCCATCTTCATGCCTATTGCGATGCACTTTGGCATGGACCCGTTGCAGTTTGGCATTCTGATGCTGATCAACTGTGCACTGGGCCTGAACACCCCCCCCGTTGGCACGGTTCAATTTGTGGGGTGTGCCATCGGTGGGATTTCAGTGGGTCAAGTCATGAGGACCATTGCGCCTTTTTATGGCGCCTTGGGCATGTGCTTGCTTTTGGTGACCTATGTGCCGCAGTTTTCACTGTGGCTGCCAGGGCTGATCAAATAAGCTTGCCGGGATTCAGCAAGGTTTGAGGGTCGAAGGCGCCGCGAATTCGCCGCATCAGATCCAGCTCCAGGGGCGAACGCAAGCGCACCAGCTCGTTGACCAAGACATGGCCGATGCCGTGCTCTGCGCTGAAGGTGCCGCCCATCGATACCGCGACATCGTGAACAACGCCACGAACCGCATCGGCCGTGGCTGCCGGGTCAGCGATGCGTGCCCATTGCTCGAATGAGAACCGAGGAATGAAATGCACGTTGCCATCGCCCATGTGGGCAACCAGCACGATCTCCAGTTGTGGCCACCGGGACTGAACCGCTTCGCTGGCCTTCTCGATGAACTCTGCCAAAGACTTCACAGGAACCGCGATATCGGTGGACAAGCCCATGCCCGCCTTGCGGTTGGCCTCGGAGATGTTGTGGCGGATATGCCAGAAAGCAGCGCGTTGCGCCTCGTTGGCAGCAATGGCCGCGTCTCTCAGCAACCCTTGCTCGGCCAATTGAGACAAGGCGTCTTCCATCAAACCTTGCAAGTCGGCTTTGGCGTAAGTGTCTGAAAGCTCAACCAGGACCGCATAGGGCGCGTCAGGGTCCGTGGGCAAGCGCACATTGGGAAAATGGGCCAAAACCGCAAGCAGTTGCGCCCGGTTGAGTAACTCATAGCCTGCAATACGGTCACCTGCCATGGTTTGAAACAAGGCCAGGCATGCCAACGCATGGCTGACCGTTTCAAAAGTGAGCCAAGCTGTGCGCGTGATGTTTGGCAGAGGGTGCAGTCGCACAGCCACCGCGGTGATGATGCCCAGTGTGCCTTCGCCGCCGATGAAAAGATGTTTCAGGTTGTAGCCGGTATTGTCTTTTCGCAATGTGCGCAAGCCATTCCAAACGGTCCCGTCCGGCAGGACCACCTCCAGACCCAGCACCTGGTCCCGCGTGTTGCCGTATTTCAAAACGCCCGTGCCACCGGCATTGGTAGAAACATTTCCGCCAATTTGGCATGACCCCTCGGCACCCAGTGTCACACCATAAAGTCGCCCGTGGCGAGCGGCTTCGGCCTGCAGGTTTTGCAAAATACAGCCCGCTTGGGCAATCAGCGTGTTGCCGACAGGGTCCACATCGAGAATGCGGTTCATGCGTTGCAGGCTGAGCACCACGGGGGCGGTGCCGTCGGAAAGTCGTGTGCCAACGGGTGTGGCACCGCCCACCATGCTGGTGTGGCCGCCTTGCGGGATCAGCTTGACACCTGCTTGCGCGCAAATCTGGACGACCGCTGACACTTGCTGCGTGGTGGCAGGTTGCACCACAGCCATCACCTCACCGCGGTAACGGCCTCGCCAGTCTTCTACATAGGGGGCGACATCGGATGGTTCGGTCAGCACATGGGCAGTGCCGACATGCTCGCGCAAAGAGGTGAGGATGCTCATGCCTGCCTCACAAGCCGCGTGCGCCAGAGGCCAAGAACCCGCCATCCACAGGCAGGGCAATGCCCGTGGTGTAGGTGGCCTCCTCAGAGGCCAGGTAAAGCACAGCAGCGGCTATTTCCTGCGGAGTGCCATACCTTTCCATCGGTATCGCCTTGGCATATTCTTGGCGAAATTGCGCTGTATGAAGCGCCTGTGTCATCGGCGTATCCACAGGGCCTGGGCAGACCGCATTGGCAGTGATGCCGTGCTCGGCTAACTCAACGGCCATTTGCCTTGTCAGGGCAACCACTGCGCCTTTGGATGTGCCGTACGCTGTGCGGCCTGTACCCACTGCACGAAAGCCTGCGACGGAAGCGATGTTCACGATGCGGCCCCAGCGATGCCGCACCATCAGACGTGCGGCATGCTGAGCGCACAAAAGGGTTCCGGTGACATTGATGTTCAATGTGTCAACAAAATTCGCCAGAGGGAAATCCAGGAAGGGAAAAACTTTTGCGATGCCTGCAGAGTTCACCAGCACATCGCAGCGATGGTCCTCGGCATCAATGGCCGCGAAGGCGAGCGCGACAGATTCAGGCTTGCCGACATCGAGTTCGATGGCCTTGGCGCGGCCGCCATGTTGCACAAGTTCTTCGGCCAAAGACTGTGCTTGTGACAGATCCAGGTCTGCAATCCAGACCTTGTCGCCTCGAAGGGCTAATCTGCGACAGACTTCGGCGCCAATCCCCTTGGCGCCCCCTGTGACCACTGCAACACGGCTGAATGTTGAATGCATTGACATACAGATTGAAAGGAAGAGGTGAGTTTATTGGAGGAGGGCGTTGACAGATCGCCCGGTCACAATCTGGCCTTTGCTGAAAGACTCGTGCTGCGCTTCGACTTTGTCCAGCTCGTAGAGATAATTCACCATCAAACCTGCAGACTGTTGCAAGCCTTTTTTAGAGACATCGCCAGCCCAATTCAACTGAAACAGGGTGGCACCATTGGCGAGGTGAAACTTGGCCACGGCATCGCCTCTTTTTTCAAGGCTGTAATGCGTCAGGTAAGTGGCGCCCAAACGCATCAGGGCTTGCTTTTGCTCTGCCGAGCAGTTGGCAGGGTGCCAGCCCTCCTTCAGCCGTTCTGACCATTTTTTTCCGCCCAATCCAACGGCTGCGATGGCGGCATCGAAACGTTTGAGTTGCGCGGGCGTCGCATTGAAGCTAGGCAATTGAGCGCCTTGCTCCAGCCATTGCGTGAAGCCTGGAATGGGGGAGAGTGTGGAGAACTGCTTGAGCGAGGGCATGTCTTCGATCAATTTTTGCGCCACCCGCTTGATCAAGAAGTTCCCCAGCGAGACGCCCTTGAGTCCGGGCTGGCAGTTGCTGATGGAATAAAAAATGGCCGTTTTGAAAGTTTTGGAAGAGGCCACCTCGGACTTCTTGTCGATCAGAAGGCCGACGTCTGTAGCAATGCCCGGCAACAACGCCACTTCCACAAAAATCAGCGGCTCACCCGGCAGTTGTCGGTGAAAAAAGGCGTAGCAGCGTCGGTCTGGTTGCAGCCTGCGGCGCAAGTCATCCCAGCCATCGATGGCATGAACCGCCTCATGCTGGATGATTTTCTCCAGCAATTGGGCAGGCGAATCCCAGGTGATTTGATGAAGTTCCAGAAAGCCCGGATTGAACCAAGAGCTCAGCAAGTGGTGCATGTCAGCGTCAATGGCCGCCCATTGAGGATGCGCACTCAGGTTGAGTAACAGGCTTTCGCGCATCTTGACGATGGCCGATGTACCTTGAGGGGCGCGATTGATTCGCCGCAAAAGCTCTTGTCTGGCAGGCTCGACCACATTGAACAATTGGATCAGGTGGTGCGCCGTGGGCTTTTCATGGTAAGCCTCGGCGGCCGCTTTGACACGTTTGGGGTCTGGGTTGAAGTCTTCGGCTAAAAAATCAAAAAAGGCCAGACGCAAGGGCCCACTGAGGTTCTCCCAGTGCTCGATCAATTTGGCTGCCATGCTTTGCGCGTTGGATTCTCCTTGCGCACCCATCAGGCGCTTGGCTGACTGGCGGACGATCTCGAGCGAGCGCTTTTCAGTAAATCGTTCAAACATGGTCTGCCCCTAAAAACCAACCATAACCTGCCTCGGTTCTCATAGCGGAAAACCGCTCAAGACGCCAGATCCAGGAACACTCGGCCCTGTTCAATCTTCACGGGCCAGGTTTTCACGGCTTGCGTCGCGGGGCCGCAAGCAACGGTCCCGTCGTGCAAGTTGAACATTGCCTGGTGGAAGGGGCACTCGACATAATGACCTTCCACAAAGCCATCGCATAACTTGGCATTGCCATGGCTGCACTGGTTGTCTACGGCGAACACGCCGTCATCCACCTTGAACACGGCGATGTCATGCCCTTGCGGGGTGACCGCCATGCCCACGCCTTCAAAAAGGTCGGCCTCTGCGGCCACGTCAATCCAATTGCTCATATCAGATGGGGTAAATGATGGAGTTGGGAATCATTTCGCTATCGTACACACACAGTCGCTCTGCAAACTTGAGACCAGCAGAAGTGCAGACAAGGATGTCGAGGTACCGACCAACGTTGAAAACGGTGCTTTCTTTGTCGTACTTGGTCCTGAACACCGCGTAATTGGCTTCGCTGTAAATTTTCCCGTTGTCAACCTTGCGCACCAAGGGTGTTCCCACCACATGTCGCTGGTAGTAGGGGTCGTGGTAAAGGGTTTCCGTGATGCCGTAGACGCGGTCTTTGAGCATGCCTTTGCTGGTCAGTGATAGTGTGGCCAGAGGAAACCCCCGCTCGTGGTTTTCTCTGGGCTGTAATTTATAGACGCATTCGTCGGTAAAAAAATCGGGCCAGAGGTTCCATTGGCCACTGTCAACGACGGCGGCGTAATCGGCATACAACTGCTGAATATTGAACCAAGTTTGCATGTCCACCATGGTCAGTTCTCCATCACTTTGCGCCAGTAGGCGTACATGCCTCGAATGAGGGTTTCGGTCACCATGTGATCGGTTTCAGCCACATCACGCCCGCCCAATTCTGCAAGTGTGCGGTGTTGCTGCTTGCTTTCGAACGCTTGTTGGGAAAATTCGATCACTTCGCCGTCATCGGCGGAAACAAAGCCTGCGGGGCCAAACAGGTTGGCCTGACGCAGTCGCCTCGCATGCATCTCCGGGGTGTCGTCTTCAAACCCGAAATGGGTCCAGACAAAGTCAAAGGCGCCATGCCCGTCAGGCTGAATGTGGCGTGTTGAAACACTGTTCACCTGTTGTTGAAAAATGACGCTTGGAAACAGCGTCATCATGACGGCAGTGGGGCCGTTCCACCAGGGCTCTGGCACGATGTCCAGAAAACTGGGGTCATGGAGGGCCATGTTGGCTTTGAAACTGCTGACTTGCGTGACTTGGGCCTTGTCACCTTGGGCTTCGCCTGCCGTGCCCCGCGTGGAAATCATCGCTGCATGCCGATGATGGGCGTCCATGCGCAACGCCGACTTGTTGTCGGCTCGCCAGAGTCCGAAGGTGACAAACCAGGTGTGTAACAGACCGGGGTGGTATGGGTCTTTGATATTTTCTTGCATCAACTTCCAGTTGCCTGGGATGCGTTGCCGGTTATAGCCCAGCAGGGTGAGCTTGCGCCCATTGAAGAGTCGGTCGAAATACGGAAGGATGGTCGGGCCCATGAAGTCTTCAAGCGATTCAACCGCGTGATCAAACGATGCAAAGATGACACCGCCTCGTGTGGCGACCTTCAATTGGGTCAGCCCATGCTCTTTGGGATCGAAGTCGGCGGGCATGCCACCGTTCACTTTGCCGTCTTGTCGAACGCCACGGCGAAAAGGAACGCCTTGCAGTTGGCCATCCAAGGCATAACTCCATTGGTGGTAGGGGCAAACCAGTTCTTTTTTGTTGCCATGGCGCTCCCGGCAAAAAGCCATCCCCCGATGGGCGCACACATTTTCGACCACGTGGATCTGGCCATCCTGGTCGCGTGTCAGGATGACCGAGCGTTCCCCAATGACGGTTCGTTTGAAATCCCCTGGCAAGGGAATTTCAGCTTCCAAGCCAACATAAGACCAGTGATTTTTGTAAAAGAAACGTTCGAGTTCCTTTTTGTGTGTGTCGTCTTGGGTGTACACCGCGAAGGGAATGCGGCTGGTATCGCTTCGCTCCCAATGCGCAGGCTGTGTTGTCATAGCGTTTTCCTCAGAGGATGAAGTTGGGTTGGCTGACAAGAGGGGTGTTCAACAACCCGTCCAGTAGCGCTTGCGCAAGGGCTGCGGGTTGTTCCATCGGCGCCATGTGACCGGCATGGGGAATCAAGTGAAGGCTGCTGTGAGGCACATGTTGTTGCATGGCCCTGTGTTGGGCAGGGGGCGACCAGGCATCTTGTTCACCGCATACCAAAGCGGTGGGTATTTTCAAGCCTTGCAACACACTGGTCGCATCGGGTCGGTTCAGCAAGGCATGAATTTGCCGCTCAAAATCATCGGCTGTTTTCTGTTCGAACATTTGCAAGATGGACGCCAATAGCGGTCCATCCTTCATGCGGTCTGGATGCACCATGCCTTGCACCCAAATTTCTGCCATGGCGCGAACGCCTTGTTGCCTTGCTGTCCTCAGCAAGTCCAAGCGCTTCTGGGCTTCCTGCTGGCCGGCTGGCCCTTGCAAGCGCGGTAAAAATCCGGTGTCTACCAACGCCATCCCGTGAATCCGATCCGGTGCCAGGCGCACTGCCTCCAGCACGATGCGCGCGCCCATGGAGTGACCGGCGAGCAGCATGTGTGGAGGCGCCTGATCAAGCAATTGCTGCGCCAGTCCTGGCAGGGAGTCTGCATCACCTTGCTCGATCACCTGGCACGCCCTGGTGGGAGGAAGGTGTTTCAAAACCGGTGACCAGACGTCTGCATTGCACATCAGACCGGGAACACACAGCAACGGAAGCGAGGTAAGCGTTGTCAAGGTAATATCCACTGATCGTTGAAGAAAGACAATCCTCATGCATGCATTGCCAACGCCCGAATTAAAGTTTTTTGCCGACCTGTCCGTTCAAGTTGACAAGCCGCAAGAGGTAGGCAAAACCCACCACGGGGTACGACGTGTGATTCCCATTTTAGGCGGCAGCGTGCAAGGGCAGGGTTGGCAAGGTCGCGTGTTGTCAGGAGGCGCCGATTTTCAGTTGTTGCTGGGCCCTTCCATGGCAGAACTGGATGCCCGCTACGTCATTGAATCGGAGGGTGGCGACTTGATTTTTGTCACGAATCGCGCGGTGCGCACGGCGTCGCCAGAGGTGATGGCCAAAATTGTGAGGGGCGAGCCTGTCGACCCCTCCACCGTGTATTTCCGCTGCTCGCCGAGTTTTGAAACGGCCAGTCCGGCCTTGTCATGGATCACAGAGCGCTTGTTCATCGGAACAGGCGCTCGTCATCCTGACCAGGTGGTGATGCGGTTTTTCGAGGTGGCTTAAGCATCTGCAATGCCTTGTTGGGCGCTCTTCACCAGGGCATCCACTGTGATGCCAAAGTGCTGATACAGCGTGTCTGCGGGCCCTGAGGCGCCAAAACCTGCCATGCCGACGAAGCGGCCCTCTTCGCCAAGATAGCGATCCCAACCGAAACGTGTGGCCGCTTCAATGCCCACGCGGACCGTGCCGGGGCGAAGCACGCTGCGACGGTAATCGACATCCTGAGCTTCAAACAGCTCCCAGCATGGCATAGAGACCACAGCGGTGGCAATGCCCTGGTGTTCCAGAAGGTGTCGCGCGGCAACCGCCAAGGCCACTTCAGAGCCTGTGGCAAGCAAGGTGACTTGGCGGGGCCCGCAAGCCGCTTCATCCAACACATAGGCGCCGCGGCGTGACAAATTTTCTTCGGTGTAACGGGTTCGCACCAAGGGCAATGCCTGTCGCGCAAAGACCAGTGAAACCGGCCCTGTGCGATGTGCCAAAGCCAAGTGCCAGCACTCCGCGGCCTCGACCGCATCGGCGGGTCGCATCACCCACATGTTGGGCATGGCGCGAAGGGAGGCCAGAATTTCGACGGGTTGGTGGGTGGGCCCGTTTTTGCCAATGCCAATAGAGTCATGGCTGAATACAAACTTCACCGGCAAGCCCATCAAGGCAGCCATGCGCATGGCAGGGCGCTCGTAATCTGAAAATGCCAAATAGGTGACACTCAAGGGAAGGATGCCGCCGTGTGCTGCCATGCCATTGGCCATGGCGCCCATCAGATGCTCGCGCACCCCGCAATGAACATAGGCGCCAGATCGGTCAAGGGCCGTGAAGGCCTTCAAACGGCGTTTGTGCCCTGTCGGTGCCTCCAGGTCAGCGCATCCAACCATGCGCTCAGGCAACACATTGGTCAACAAGTCGTTGATCTCCGCGGAGATGTTGATGCCACCGATGGGCTCTTGTTGTGCCGTCGCCTGGCGCTTGTAACCGGATAAAACGTCTTGCCAGCCCGCGGGCAAATCGCCGCGCAGGGTGCGCTCAAATTCAGCGCGGTCTGCTGCGGGCAGAGCGTTGAGCTTTTCATGCCATGACTTGTAGACATTCAGGTTTTTTTGTCCGATGGCGCGCCATGCGGACAAGACCGGTGCCGGAACATGAAACGCTTCATGCGGCCATTGGAGCAGTTGGCGCATACCCTGTGCATCCTCTGGGTACAGCCGGGCACTGTGTCCCCCACGCTGACCCTGCAACCGCTCCAATCCCTTGGCGATGATGGTTCGGCAGGCAATCAAGGTGGGTCGATCGGATGCGTGCGCGCGCTCTAGCGCCTGGTGCAAGGCGTCAAGGTCATGGCCATCGACTTCCTGCACATCCCAGTCTGCGGCGCGAAACCGTGCGGCCACGTCTTCACTGATGGACAAGTCGGTGCTGCCGTCATCGGTGATGCGGTTGTCATCCCATAGGAGCGTCAATTTGTTCAGACGCAGATGGCCCGCCAGCGAAATCATTTCCTGGCCAATGCCTTCTTGCAGGCAGCCATCGCCCACGAAAGCGTATGTCCGGTGGTTGACCAGTTCATTGCCAAATCTTGCGCTCAAATAGGCTTCTGCGATGGCCATGCCGAACGCATTCGCAATGCCTTGGCCCAGCGGACCCGTTGTGACTTCAACGCCATGCGCTGGGTTGAACTCGGGGTGGCCCTCACAGTGCGAGCCAAACTCCCGAAACTTTTTGATCTGCTCAAGGGTGATGGCTTCATAGCCCGTCAGATAAAGCAAGGCATACAGGAGCATCGAGCCATGCCCGTTGGACAAGACGACCCGGTCGCGGTCCCACCAGGTGGGGTCAGCCGGGTTGAATTTGAGATGCTGCGCGTACAAGCTTGTGGCAATCTCGGCCATGCCCAAGGGGACGCCTTGATGCCCTTCCGTGGCCTGCACGATGGCATCCACGGAAAGAAAACGAATGGCGTTCGCCAGTTCCTGCAGGGGGTGAGAAGCCATGCGCCGGTCGAAGTCAGTGAATCAGCATGCCACCGTTGACATCGACCACAATGCCAGTGCAGTACTTGGACAAATCGCTTGCCAGAAAGACGATGCAGCCCGCTACATCGCTTGGCTCGCCAATTCGACCCAGGGGAATGCCATCCAAGATGGCTTGGCGCTTGTCCTCTGGAATCTTGCCTTTGTTGATGTCGGTGGCAATCAATCCGGGGGTCACGCAATTCACACGAATGTTGTCGCCGCCATACTCGCGGGCCATGGCTTTGGCCAATCCGAGGACGCCGCCTTTTGCCGCCGAGTAGTGCGGGCCGCCCAGAATGCCGCCGCCGCGCTGTGCCGAAACCGATGACACGCAAACGATGGCGCCACTCTTTTGCGCCAGCATCAAGGGCAGCACCGCCTGCGAAGCGTAGAGCGTGCCACGCAGGCTGACATCCAAGACGGCATCGTAATCATCGCCCGTGATGTCGAGCGTTTTGCGCGGTTGGGTGATGCCTGCATTGTTTACCAGGATGTCAATCCGCCCAGCGGCTTTTTGAATCTCAGCCACCGCTGCCAGGCAGGATGCCTTGTCGGTCACATCTGCCACCAAGCCCATGTGTTGCGGTCCCAGGCGATTGGCCGCAGCTTGAGGGTTGGCGCCCGCCAAATCCAGGATCACCACGCGGGCCCCTTGTTCGGCCATCATCTTGGCCGTGGCAAAGCCCAAACC
>VERE01000046.1 GCA_018882835.1 Limnohabitans sp. | reverse complement strand
AAAGTGCTGGACATCTAAGGAGCCCCACAATGATTGGTGAATGGAACAATGGCACCGGCCGTCGCAAATCCAGCGTCGCCCGCGTGTTTCTGAAAAAAGGCTCTGGCAAGATCACGATCAATGGCAAAGACATCGCCGAATACTTTGGCCGTCAAACCTCGATCATGATTTCCAAGCAACCCCTGGTGCTGACCCAAAACGCCGAAGCTTTCGACGTGCAGGTCAATGTCCACGGTGGCGGTGAATCCGGCCAAGCCGGCGCCGTGCGCCATGGCATCACCCGTGCCCTGATCGACTACGACGCGAGCCTCAAGCCCGTTCTGTCCGCAGCCGGTTATGTCACCCGTGACGCCCGCGAAGTGGAACGTAAAAAGGTCGGTTTGCACTCTGCACGCCGCCGCAAGCAGTTCAGCAAGCGCTGACCTGCCGCTGTTCTCAGCCAAAGCCGCTGCGGTTCGCCGTCAGCGGCTTTTGTTTTGGGGGCCTTGGTTTTGCCCATACCCCTGTTGCGGGTATTGTTGAGCAAAATACGTTACTATTCGTTCCAATTGATTTTTACGTCTGGAGTTCGCCATGAGTGCAGTTGCTGAAAACGTTCAAACCGAAATGCCTGCCCCAATCCTGTTCACCGACAGCGCCGCTGCCAAGGTGGCAGATCTGATTGCCGAAGAGGGCAATCCCGACCTGAAGCTTCGTGTTTTTGTGCAAGGTGGCGGATGTTCTGGCTTTCAGTATGGTTTCACCTTCGACGAGGTCACCAACGAAGACGACACCACCATGAGCAAGAATGGCGTGTCGCTGCTCATCGATGCCATGAGCTACCAATACCTGGTGGGCGCCGAAATCGACTACAAAGAAGATTTGCAGGGCGCACAGTTCGTCATCAAGAACCCCAACGCCACCACCACCTGTGGCTGCGGCTCTTCTTTCTCGGTTTAACTGAGCACCGAACCGGCGGGATACACCGCACCCAGCACACGGGCGCCTCGGGCGCCCGTTGCGCTTGGCAAGTTGCCGGCTTGGCGCAACACGGTCTGCCGGGCCAGCCAGGCAAATGCGCTGGCCTCCACCTCCAGAGGCGGCAAGCCATGTTCAGAAGATGAGACCACTCTCACCCCGGGCAAGGCTTCTTGAATCTGGTGCATCAAGTGCAAGTTGAAGGCGCCCCCGCCACACACAATCAATTCGCGGCAATCTGGCGCTTGCTGTTGAAGTGCAGTGGCGCTGGTGCTGGCGGTGAGCGCTGACAAAGTTGCCTGAACGTCCTGTGGCGTGACCGCTTCAAAACCCTGTAGCTGGGTTTGCAGCCACGCAGGATTGAACAAATCACGCCCCGTGCTCTTGGGCGGGGGTGTCTGAAAAAAAGGCTCGCTCAGCAAGCAGGCCAGCCAATCGATCTGCACCCGCCCGGAGGCGGCCCATTGCCCTTGGTGATCAAAGGCCTGCCCGCAGTGAAGGTGGCACCAATGGTCCAGCAAGGCATTGCCTGGGCCGCAATCAAAGCCTCGTGCAGCCTCGCCGGGCCGCAGCACGCTCAGATTGGCAATGCCCCCCAAGTTCAAGACTGCAACGCAGGCATTTTGGCGCCCGAAAACCTCTTGGTGAAAGGCCGGGACCAAGGGGGCGCCTTGTCCGCCCGCAGCCACATCGCGGCTGCGAAAATCTGCCACCACGTCGATCTGGGTCAACTCTGCCAGCAAGGCAGGATTGTTGAGTTGCAGGGTGTAGCCAGTGCCGTCGTGCATGCCCGGTTGATGCCGAACGGTTTGCCCATGGGCTCCCACAGCAGCAATGTCTTTGGGGCTGATCTGGAGGCGCTGCAAAAGGTCTTGCACCACCTGGGCATAGGTTCTCGCCAGTCCATTGGCTGCCAGCGCCGCCCGGTGGAGTTCATTGTCACCTGGCGTGTTCAGCGCCCACAACTCACTGCGTAAAGCCGCAGCGAATGGCCGACTGGCATGGGCAAGCACTTGGAAATTCGAAGAGAAATCAGCCACCACACCATCGACGCCGTCCAGCGAAGTGCCGGACATCAAGCCGATGAACAGCCCTGACATGGGCTTATTGGCTGTTGGCAGGTTGCAGCGTGGCGGCCGCAGCCAGTTCCATTCGGGCGTTGCCTGCTTCCCGCAGGAATTGCGGACGGGCAGCGGCAGACACCGGGATGGACTCGCTTTGACGAGCCATGACCATGGGATCTTGGTGCTGGCCGTTCACGCGGAACTCGAAATGCAGGTGCGGACCGGTGGCCCAGCCCGTGGCACCCACGCCACCCAGTGTTTGGCCTTGGGTGACCGACTGGCCTTTGCGCACATCGATGCGGCTCAGATGGGCATAGACCGTGCTGTGGCCGTTGCGGTGCTTCAGAATCACCACGTTGCCAAAGCCATTCTGGAAGCCGGCACTCTCTACCACGCCATCCCCCACGCTGCGCACAGGGGTGCCCGTCGGTGCGGCGTAGTCCACGCCCAGGTGGGCGCGCCAGGTTTGCAGAATCGGGTGGAAGCGCATTTTGAAGCCACTGGTCACGCGCGAGAAGGCCAGGGGCGACGCCAGGTAGGCGCGGCGCAAACTTTGACCGCTCATGCTGTAGTAGTCGCCACGCGGCGCGCCAGGCTCTTGAAACCAGACGGCCTGGAAGGCTTTGCCATTGTTCACAAACTCGGCCGACAGCACCCGACCGGCGCGCATGGGCTCGCCATCGGCTTCCAGGGTTTCATAAACCACGGAGAAGCGGTCGCCTTTGCGCAAGGCACGGTGGAAATCGATGTCGCCGGCGAAGATGTCCGCCAATTGGGTGGCCACCGAATCTGGAATTTTGGCGTCATCTGTCGCGGCAAAGAGCGAGCTTTGAATCACGCCACCCGCCATGCGCGAACTCGCCGTGAGCTTGCCGCTTTCCAGTCGAGCGCTGAAGCCGGTGTCGGCCCTGGCCACCACCAGGCGTTGGAACTCCGAGGCATCGTCGCGGGCCCAGCGGGCACTGAGGCTCAGCAATTGGTGCTGCTCGTCGGCTTCAGCCGAGACCAGCCGGCCCGCTTTGCCCAGCAAAGCCTGGCGGGCTTGCGGGTTATTGCGGATAAAGGCGGCGGCAACGGAGTCCGATACACCCAAACGTCGCAGCAAAGATTCAGCGGTGTCATTGGAGCGGGTGATTTCGCTGCGGTACAGGCGCAAAGCCTGCGGTGCCATGTCCGCAACTGCAAACGGCAGCGGCTGCACGGTTTCAATGACTTGACGTGTGGGCAGGGCCGCTGCATCGGGCCCCAGGGTGGCCACCGCATAGGAGCCGCCTGCGCCTACCATGAGCAATGCCGCCACACCGGCCAGAATCCGTTTCGGATGCTGCTGGTGAAGCTTTTCAAGGCGCGCCAACCAGTGGGCGCATTGGGCAATCAGGCGATGCTGCAAAAAATACTCCTGGGCCTTGGCGTCAAAAGGGCGGCAAGGATCAACCAACGCCAATTAAAATCAGCGACGAAAGCGCTAGTATAGCCCGGTGTCGCGCAGGCGCCAAGCCCAAAAAATCCTTATGAATCAAGCCTCTGTTCCCAGTCATCCGGTGACCGATTCGGTCCGGAATGCCCTTGAAGTGTCCTTGCGTGGCTGCGAGGAGTTGATCCCCGAGGACGAATGGGTACGCAAACTCGCCCGTTCCGAGGCCACCGGGCAGCCTTTGCGCATCAAGCTGGGGCTGGACCCGACAGCCCCCGACATCCACATTGGGCACACTGTGGTGCTGAACAAGATGCGCCAATTGCAGGACCTGGGGCACCAGGTGATCTTTCTGATCGGCGACTTCACCACCATGATTGGCGACCCCTCCGGGCGCAACAGCACACGCCCGCCCCTGACGCGTGAGCAAATCGAAGCCAACGCCCAGACCTATTACAAGCAGGCCAGCCTGGTGCTGGACCCCGCCCGCACCGAAATCCGCTACAACTCCGAATGGTGTGACCCCCTGGGCTCGCGCGGCATGATCCAGCTGGCTGCCAAGTACACCGTGGCCCGCATGATGGAGCGTGACGATTTCAGCAAGCGCTTCAAGGGCGGCCAGTCCATCAGCGTGCATGAATTTTTGTACCCCCTGATGCAGGGCTATGACAGCGTGGCCTTGCGCAGCGACCTGGAGTTGGGCGGCACCGATCAAAAGTTCAACTTGCTGGTGGGGCGTCACCTGCAGCAGGAATATGGCCAGGAGCCTCAGTGCATTTTGACCATGCCGCTGCTGGAAGGCCTGGATGGCGCGGACAAAATGTCCAAGAGCAAGAACAATTACATCGGCATCACCGAAGAGCCCAACACCATGTTTGCCAAGGTGCTGTCCATCAGCGACGACTTGATGTGGCGCTGGTATACCTTGCTGAGCTTCAAGTCACTGGCGGAAATCGCGGTGCTGAAGAAAGAAGTCGAGGGCGGGCGCAACCCCAAAGACGCCAAAGTGATGCTGGCCAAGGAAATCACCGCGCGCTTTCACAGTGCGGCCGCCGCCGAGGTGGCAGAGCAAGATTTCATTCGACGCAGCCAGGGCGGCGTGCCCGACGAAATTCCCGAAGTGCAGTTGCAAGGGGCGCCCATGGGTATTGGCGCCTTGCTCAAAGCCGCAATGCTGGCGCCTTCCACCAGCGAGGCCAACCGCCTGATCGAGGGTGGTGGGGTGCGCATTGACAGCCAGGTGGTCAGTGACAAAGGCCTCAAGCTGAACGCTGGCACCTTCGTGCTGCAGGTGGGCAAACGTAAATTTGCCCGCGTGACGCTGGCTTGACACTTCATGGGCTTAGCATTGCCCCATGACCTTGTCGCCTGACTCCAAGCTCCTCACTCCCAAAGCGCTGCTGGGCGCTTCGGTGGGGGTGGCTGTCATCACCATTGCCCTGAAAACCCTGGCGTGGTGGCTGACCGACTCGGTCGGTTTGTTGTCGGACGCGATGGAGTCGCTGGTCAATTTGGCCAGCGCCATGTTTGGCCTGTTGATGGTCACGGTCGCCGAACGGCCGGCCGACGAAGACCACCCCTATGGCCATCACAAGGCAGAGTATTTTTCCTCTGGTTTCGAGGGCATTCTCATCATCGTTGCCGGCTTGGGCATTGTTTGGGCCGCAGCCCATCGTTTGGTTGACCCGCAACCCCTGGAACAGGTCGGCTTGGGGCTGGCGCTGTCGGTGGCCAGTTCGGCGCTGAATGGCGTGCTGGCTTGGGTGATGTTTTATTCTGCCAAGTTGCACCGCTCCATGGCCCTGGATGCCGATGCCCGACATTTGGTCACCGATGTCTGGACATCGGTGGGCGTGGTGATTGGCATTGTGCTGGTGTCTGTCACCGGTTGGTTGTGGCTGGACGCGGTGGTAGCCATTGGCGTGGCCTTGAATATTCTGAGAGAAGGCGCGCACTTGATTTGGCGCTCTTCCCAAGGCTTGATGGACCAAGCCGTGGAGCCCGCTGTGCGCCTTGCCATTCAAGCTGTGCTCGATGACTTTGTGGCGCGCAGCGCGGGTGGCGATACCCTTCGTTTTGATCATGTAACTACCCGCAAGGCGGGTCAACGTCAGTTTGTGGACCTGCATTTGCACATGCCCGCCACATGGACACTGGGCGAGGCGGCGGCCCTGCGCACTCATGTCGAGCAAGCCCTGATGCAGGCGGTGCCCGGCTTGCGGGCCACCATTCAGTTGCTGCCCAGCGATGTCGAGGCGCATTCAGACGATCCAGCGGAGGCGCCATGATCAGCTTGATTCAACGTGTCAGCCAGGCCAGCGTCAGCGTCGAAGGGGAAGTGATTGGCGAGATTGGGGCCGGCTTGCTGGTGCTGCTGTGTGCCGAGCATGGCGATACCGAGGCGCAGGCAGACAAGTTGCTTGGCAAGCTTTTGAAGCTGCGCATTTTCAACGACGAAGCCGGCAAGATGAACCGCTCTGTTCAGGACCTGGATGGGCAAGGCACAGCGGGCGGTCTGTTGATCGTCAGCCAGTTCACGCTCGCCGCCGACACCTCTGGCGGCACCCGCCCCAGTTTCACCCAAGCCGCCCCGCCTGCCGAAGGGCGCCGTTTGTACCATGCGTTTGTCGCCAAAGCCCGTGCCGCCCATCCCCAGGTCGCCACCGGGCAGTTTGCGGCCCACATGGCGGTTGCCTTGGTGAACGACGGGCCGGTGACGATTCCCTTGCGGGTGTCGCCACCTCAGCCCTGATAAGGGTTGCGAATGCCCAGGCCTGCCAGGATGGCAATTTCTCGGGCCTCCATGACTTCGGCATCGGCGGTGCTGGTTTCATGGTCCCATCCCTGGGCATGCAAGCTGCCGTGCACCAACAAATGCGCGTAGTGGTCCCGCAATGACTTGCCTTGCTCGCGGGCTTCCTGGGCAACCACCGGCGCACACAACACCAGATCGGCCATGACCACCGGGCTTTGGGCGTAATCGAAGGTGAGCACATTGGTGGCATAGGCTTTGTGCCGGTAGTCTCGGTTCAGGGCCAGACCCTCTTCGGCGTCCACTATGCGCACCGTGATTTCAGCCGGCCGTTCCAAGGCATGTCGAATCCAGCGCATGACCTGCGCGCGCGGCAACGCGGCCCGGTGCGCTGCGGCATCGCTCAGGCGGCTGAATTGAAGCGACAGTTGCAGCGCTGGCAAACGTGCGGCCATGCCTTAACTCCGCACAGCCGTACGCGTGCTGCGCTGGGCATCGTAAGCGTCCACGATGCGGGCCACCAGGGGATGGCGTACCACGTCGGCGCTGGTGAAGTGGCACATGGAAATGCCCTTGACGCGACGCAAGACGCGCTCGGCATCGATCAGGCCGCTGAGTTGGCCTTTGGGCAGGTCGATTTGGCTGACATCGCCGGTGACCACGGCCTTGGCGCCAAAGCCGATGCGTGTGAGGAACATCTTCATTTGCTCGGGGGTGGTGTTCTGGGCTTCATCCAGAATCACAAAGGCATTGTTCAAGGTTCGCCCGCGCATGAAGGCCAAGGGCGCGATTTCCAGGGCGTTGCGTTCAAAGGCTTTTTGCACCCGCTCAAACCCCATCAGGTCGTACAGTGCGTCATACAAAGGGCGCAGGTAAGGGTCGACTTTTTGACCCAAGTCGCCGGGCAGGAAGCCCAGTTTTTCTCCAGCCTCTACCGCAGGGCGCGTCAGCACGATGCGTTGCACGGCACTGCGCTCCAGCGCGTCCACAGCACAGGCCACCGCCAGATAGGTCTTGCCGGTCCCGGCCGGGCCAATGCCGAAGGTGATGTCGTGCTGGGCAATATTTTCCAGGTACACGCTCTGGTTGGGCGTGCGGGCACGCAAGTCGGCGCGGCGGGTGTGCAGCTGCATGCTGCCATCCTCGCCTTCCACCATGGAGGCGTCCGTGCTCAGCATCAGCTGAACCTGGTCGGCCGAGACCGGGCGCGCAGCCCGTTCATACAAGGCTTGCAGCACCTCCAGCGCTTGTTCGGCTTTGGCTTTGGGGCCATCGACCTTGAACTGTTCATGGCGATGGACAATTTTGACCTGCAGCGCCAACTCCAGGGTGCGCAAGTGCGCGTCCATCGGGCCACACAGGTTGGACAGGCGGGTATTGTTCAGCGGGGTGAAGGCGTGTTTGAGAATCAAGTCGATAATCCGGATAAAGGTGTTCCAATGATAGGCAAGTTGACCGGCATCCTCAGCGAAAAGAATCCGCCCCAGGTTTTACTGGATTGTCATGGCGTGGGGTACGAGGTGGATGTGCCCATGAGCACGTTCTACAACCTGCCGGCGTTGGGCGAGAAAGTGTCGTTGCTGACACATTTTGTGGTGCGTGAAGATGCCCAGATTTTGTACGGATTTGCCTCGGCCAGCGAGCGTGAGGTCTTTCGCCAGCTGATCAAAATCTCCGGAGTCGGGCCGCGCACGGCGTTGGGCGTGCTCAGTGGCATGAGCGTGGCCGAGTTGACGCGTGCCATCCGTGAGCAAGAAGCGGGACGCTTGGTGAAAATTCCGGGCATTGGCAAAAAAACCGCCGAACGTTTGCTGCTCGAACTCAAGGGCAAGCTGGGCGCCGACCTGGGCCCGGCAGTGGCCCCCACGCACGATCACCAAACGGACATCCTGCAAGCCTTGATGGCCTTGGGCTACAGTGAGCGCGAGGCGGCTGTGGCCCTCAAAGCCTTGCCAACCGATGTGGGCGTGAGCGATGGCATCAAGCTGGCGCTGAAAGCCCTGGCCAAATAAATTTTCCTTCGACCGACATGAGCATTCAAACTGACGATTTCGCTCCCTCGCCCCGCGTGGTGTCTGCGGCGCCGGTATCGTCCAACGAAGAGGCCATCGAGCGCGCCTTGCGCCCCAAGTTGCTGGATGAGTATGTGGGGCAGATGAAGGTGCGCGAGCAGCTCGAGATTTTCATTGGCGCGGCCCGCAAGCGCGGCGAAGCCCTGGACCATGTGCTGTTGTTTGGACCACCCGGTTTGGGCAAGACCACCTTGAGCCACATCATCGCCCATGAGTTGGGCGTGAACTTGCGTCAGACCAGCGGGCCAGTGCTGGAGAAGCCCAAAGACCTGGCGGCCTTGCTCACCGGGTTGGAAAAAAACGATGTTCTGTTCATCGATGAAATTCACCGACTGTCGCCGGTGGTAGAAGAAATTCTCTACCCGGCCTTGGAGGACTACCAGATCGACATCATGATTGGCGAGGGCCCGGCGGCGCGCAGCATCAAGCTTGACCTGCAACCTTTCACCCTGGTCGGCGCCACCACCCGCGCCGGCATGCTGACCAACCCTTTGCGCGACCGTTTCGGCATTGTGTCGCGCCTGGAGTTTTACACCGCCGAAGAGCTGCAGCGCATCGTCATGCGCAGCGCCGGCTTGCTGACCACGCCCATCGATGTGGAAGGCGGCTTTGAAATTGCGCGCCGCTCGCGCGGCACGCCCCGCATTGCCAACCGCTTGTTGCGCCGGGTGCGCGACTATGCCGAGGTCAAAGGAAATGGGCGCATCACCCAGGACATGGCGTACAAGGCGTTGGCCATGCTCGATGTCGACCCGCAAGGCTTTGACCTGATGGACCGCAAACTGCTGGAGGCTGTCATTCACCGCTTCGATGGCGGCCCGGTGGGCTTGGACAACATTGCCGCCAGCATTGGCGAAGAGCGCGACACCATTGAAGATGTGATCGAGCCCTATCTGATTCAGCAAGGCTACCTGCAGCGCACGCCGCGCGGGCGCATCGCCACCTTGGCCGCCTACCGGCACCTGGGCGTGACGCCGCCGCAAAACGACAACGGTCTGTTCACCGATTGAGGATTGACGACGGCTCCTGCGGCACCTCTCTGACTTTAGGCAGTAGATTCGTCCAGGGTGTCGGTTTCCAAATGGCGGGCGTCGCCCCAGCCGACCAGGGACAAGCCTTGGGGTGACCACAGCAAGCGGTTGATGTTGGCATTGCCCAAGGCCCATGTACGGGGGGCCTGCAACGTTTGCTGAGTGGCCAGGCGGTACAAGATGTCCATCACGCCACCATGCGCCACCAGCACAATTTGTTCGCCCACATGGCGCGCGGCCAGTGCATGGGTGAGGTTTTGGATGCGTTCACGCAAAGCCAGCAGGCTTTCGCCGTTTGCGGGCGCCCATTCAGGCACACGTTCGCGCCATTGCCGCGCATCGTCTGGCCAGAGGCTTTCAATTTCAGCCCAGGTACGCTTTTCAAAAATGCCAAAGGCGCGTTCGCGCAGGCCAACCTCGGTTTGCGGCGTCAGTCCCTGCACCTGGGCGATGGCCCGTGCGGTGTCGTGCGCCCGGGTCAAATCGCTGGTGTAGATGGCGGCAATGGGCTCATCGGCCAAAGCGGCGGCGGCCTGCTGCGCTTGCCAATGGCCTTTGTCGTTGAGGCCGATGTCGGTTTGTCCCTGGATGCGGGTGTCGACATTCCAGGCGGTTTCGCCATGGCGGATGGCGATGATGCGGGTGGTTTCCATGGCGAAAGTTTAGGCGACTTGGCGCAGACAAACCCGACGCGCCGTCAGGGATTGCCTCGCAAGCCCCAATTTGAGTCAAAATAGCACGGTCGTACTTTTTTGGAGGTCGCATGGCGACGCCGCCCGTTTCCCGTCACATCAGCCCTGTGGGTCTGACCGATGCTGCCGTTGGCAGCCGGGAGGGGCGCGCC
This sequence comes from Limnohabitans sp., assembly GCA_018882835.1. Lineage (GTDB taxonomy): Bacteria > Pseudomonadota > Gammaproteobacteria > Burkholderiales > Burkholderiaceae_C > Limnohabitans. The sequence continues at coordinate 13,096 of VERE01000046.1, read as the reverse complement.
ATGCTCAAGGGGCAGCAAACCAAGGCGGCCATTGTGGATGCAGCGTTGGGTCTGGCCACCCAAATCGGCATGGAAGGCCTGAGCATTGGCGCCATTGCCGAAGTCATGCGCATGAGCAAGTCGGGCGTGTTTGCCCATTTCGGTTCGCGCGAAGAACTGCAAATCTCGGTGATTCGGGAGTACCACCATCGCTTTGAAGACGAAGTCTTCTTCCCCGCCATGAACGCGCCCCGCGGATTGCCGCGTTTGCGCGCCTTGTTTGGCAATTGGATGAGCCGCACGTCGGCCGAGATCGATTCGGGCTGTTTGTATGTCAGTGGTGCCGCCGAGTTTGACGACCGGCCGGGTCCTGTGCGCGATGCACTTGCGCACTCTGTGAACACCTGGCTGGCGGCCTTGCATCGCGCCGTGGTGCAAGCCTGTGAGGGGGGACATCTGGCCCCCCAAACCGACGCGCAGCAAATGGCATTCGAGATTCACGGCCTCATTCTGGCCTTGCATTACGAGGCCCGTTTTTTGAAATCGCCCCATGCATTGGCGCGCACACAGCAAGGGTTTGAAAACATCTTGCAGCGCTACGGTGCCCGATAAGCCACCTGCTGATTTTTTGGAGACTTTATGCCAAGCTACCACCCCCCATTGCGGGACATGCACTTTGTTTTACATGATGTGTTGGGCGTCATGGACGTGCTCAAAGACTTGCCTGCCCATGCAGAGCTCGATGCAGAGACGATGGCCGCCGTGCTGGAAGAGGGTGGAAAATTTGCCGCCGACATTCTGACGCCGCTCAACGCTGTGGGCGACGCGCAAGGCTGCCACCTCAACCGCGACACCCATGAGGTCAAAACCCCCGAGGGCTTCAAGGCGGCCTACGAGGCCTTTGTTGCCGGGGGCTGGCCAGCACTCAGCTGTGACCCTGTGTATGGCGGCCAAGGCTTGCCCATTGTGGTGAACCAGTGCTTTTATGAAATGCTCAACAGCGCCAACCAGGCCTGGACCATGTACCCGGGCCTGACCCACGGCGCCTATGAGTGTTTGCATGCTCACGGCACAGAGGTACAAAAGCAAACCTATTTGCCCAAAATGACGCGCGGCGAATGGACCGGCACCATGTGCCTCACCGAGCCCCATTGCGGCACCGACCTGGGGCTGTTGCGTACCAAGGCCGAGCCGCAGCCCGATGGCAGTTACCGGCTGAGCGGGCAAAAAATCTTCATCAGCGCAGGCGAGCACGACATGGTCAGCAACATCGTGCACCTGGTGCTGGCGCGCTTGCCCGATGCCCCGGCTGGCAGCAAAGGCATCAGCCTGTTTGTGGTGCCCAAGTTCTTGGTGAACAGCGATGGCTCTCTGGGTGAGCGAAATGCCATTTTTTGCAGCGGCCTCGAGCACAAAATGGGCATCAACGGCAGCGCCACCTGCCAGATGATGCTGGATGGTGCCGTCGGCACGATGGTCGGGCAGCCGAACAAAGGCTTGGCCGCGATGTTTGTGATGATGAACGCCGCCCGCATCGGCGTCGGCATGCAATCCCTGGGGCTGACCGAAGTGGCTTATCAAAACGCCCTGGCCTATGCGCGAGAGCGCATCCAGTCGCGCAGCCTCACAGGCGTCAAAGAGCCGGCCAAACCGGCCGACAGCATCCTGGTCCATCCCGATGTGCGGCGCATGCTGCTGACCGCCAAAGCCTATGCGGAAGGCGGCCGTGCGCTCAGCCTTTACAGCGCTTTGCTGATCGACCAAGAGCTGAATCATCCGGATGCTGCGGTGCGGGCCGATTGCGCCGAGCTGGTGGCCTTGCTCACGCCCATCGTCAAGGCTTTCATCACCGACAACGCCTGGCAGGCCACGTCCAACTGTTTGCAGGTTTTGGGCGGCCATGGCTACATTCGCGAATGGGGCATGGAGCAGTTCGTGCGCGACGCGCGCATCAACATGATTTACGAAGGCACCAACACCATTCAAAGCCTGGACTTGCTGGGACGCAAGGTCTTGGGCAACCAGGGCGCCTCGCTGAAAAAATTCGGCCAGCAAATCACTCAGTGGGTCATGGCTGCGCAAGACAACGAAGATTTGGCAGAGTTTGTGCGCCCGCTGTCGCAACTGGGCCAGCAGGTCACGCAGCTGACGGGCGAGCTGGGCTACAAGGCCTTGCAAAACGCCGACGAAGTCGGGGCGGCTGCGGTGGACTACCTGCGCGTGATCGGGCATTTGGTGCTGGGCTACTTCTGGGCCCGAATGGCGCAGGCCGCGCTGGCAAAAATCGCTGCCGGCGAGCGCGACCCTTTTTATACGGCCAAGTTGCAGACCGCGCGTTTTTATTTCGCGCGCTTGCTGCCGGAGACAGCGTCTCTTGTCCAAAGCGCCCGCGCGGGTGCTGCCAGCCTGATGGAGACCGAGGCCGTTTTTGGTGTCTGAAAAGTCGAAAGCCTGCATGATGGACCATCCTTTCGACCAAGCCATGACGCTTGGCGTCGTGGGCGACCCCGCCGAAGGCCGATTTGAAGGCCTGCCCAGCGAGTACTACTGGAACATGGTGGGGCCCTATGGCGGCATCACGGCCGCCACCGTGGTGAAAGCCTTGATGCAGCACCCACAACGACTGGGTGAGCCCATCGCCTTGACGGTCAATTACGCTGCGGCATTGAGCTTGAAGCCCTTCACACTGACCGCACGCCCTGCGCGCACCAACCGCTCCACCCAGCACTGGACGATGGAGATGACGCAGCACGACGACCAGGGTCAACCCAGCGTGGTGCTGACGGCCACGGCCGTGACGGCCGCGCGGCGCAGCACCTGGCGACAGATCGACCACCCCATGCCCACGGTGCCACCGCCCGAGCAAGTCGAGGTGGCGCGTCGTGCCAAGGGTGTGGCCTGGTTGGATCGTTATGAAATGCGGGGTATCGATGGCGGCCTGCCCGCGGTCTGGGACGGCAGCGGAGAACACAGTCGCAGCCTGCTGTGGATGCGCGACACTCCTGCGCGTGCGCTGGATTTTTTGTCCCTGACCTCTTTCGCGGATTTGTTCATTCCGCGGGTCTGGGTGCGACGTGCCAACCGTGTGCCCGTGGGCACCGTGTCAATGACGGTTTATTTCCATGTCGGCCCAGCAGAGTTGTCGGCCGCAGGGTCTGACTATGTTCTGGGCCAGGCCCAGGCACAGGCTTTCCACGATGGTTTCTTCGACCAACAAGGCCAGATCTGGAGCCGTGCAGGCCATTTGCTCGTGACCACCCACCAAATTGTTTATTACAAGGAATGACCATGTCCGATATCCTGCGCCACGTTGACAACGGCGTGATGACGTTGACCTTCAATCGGGTCGACAAGAAAAACTCCATCACGGCAGCCATGTACGCCACTTTGGCCGATGCGCTGGCGCAAGCGGTGGACGATGCGAACGTTCGCGTGGTGGTGTTTCAAGGGCATGAAACCATTTTCAGTGCGGGCAATGACATTGGTGATTTTTTGAACCAGCCGCCCTCTGGCAAAGAGTCGCCGGTTTACCGCTTCTTGCGCAACATTGCCAGCTTTCCCAAGCCCATTCTGGCGGCGGTGAGCGGCCCAGCCGTAGGCATTGGCACCACGATGCTGTTTCACTGCGATTTGGTGATTGCGGGCGACAACGCGGCTTTCTCCATGCCCTTCGTGAATTTGGGTTTGTGCCCAGAAGCAGCCTCGAGCTTGCTGGTGCCTCAAATGATGGGCTACCACCGCGCTGCCGAGGCCTTGCTGATGGGCGAGCCCTTCATGGCCGAGGCGGCCCTGGAAGTGGGCCTGGTCAACCGTGTGGTGCCGCCGACTGAAGCCAACGGCGTGGCACAGCAGCAGGCGCGCAAATTGGCTGCGAAACCTTTGAGCTCGCTGATCGAGACCAAACGCTTGCTCAAGGGCGGTCAGCAAGCGGCCGTGTTGCAGCGCATGGATGAGGAAGGCGCTGTGTTTGGGCGCATGCTGCGTGAGCCTGCAGCGCGCGAAGCTTTTGGCGCCTTCATGGAAAAGCGCAAACCGGACTTCTCCAAGCTTTAAAACCTGGCCAGGCGCAAAATCAAGCATTTGCTTGGTATAAATGGGGCTTGCGTTGTCGATGCCATGCCCCATTTTTCTGTGCCTTCCCCCATGCCAAGATTTTCAGTGCCGCCAGAGCTGGCCAAGCGCCCACGTGGACGGCCCCGCAAATTACCAGGCACCGAAGCCGAAGGCAACCGTCGGCAAGAGCTGATGCGGGTGGCTGCCCGTCTGTTTCGACAAAAAGGCTTTGAGGCCGTGACCACGCGTGACATAGCCGCTGCGGCTGGCATGCACAGTGGATCGCCGTTCTATCATTTCGAAACCAAGGGTGTGCTGCTGTTCGCCATCATTCAAGCGGGCATGCAAGCAGCCATTGCCAGTCAGGAAGCCATTGTTCGAACGGCGCCCTCCTCGGCCGTGAATACCTTGCGGGCCCTGGTGAGGCACCACTACGAAGTTTTGTTGGGGCCCGACAGCGACTTCATTCCGGTGATGCTCTACGAGGGCCGCTCCTTAAGTGCTGAGCAGCAAGCAGCCATCACCGAACTGCGCAAAACTTACGAGGCACCATGGGTGCCCGTACTGCAAACCCTGGCCAAAGAAGGCGCCTTGTCGGCTGACCCTGACCTGGCCCGACTCATGATTTTGGGTGCCTTGAACTGGTCCGTTCAATGGTTCAACCCCCAAGGACCCGCGAGCCTCTCGACCTTGACCGATCAGGCCTTGTCTCTTTTTTTGCGAACACCATGATTTCCAAACACACGCTTCCCACTGAATTTGAGCCCGAATTTTTGCAGGGCCTGAAAAGCATCTTTGAAGAAAAAATTGTTTTCAACCAAGTGCTGGGCCTGAAAATCACCGAGCTCAAGCCCACCCATGTGAAAGGCCGCATCGAGATGCGGCCAGAGTTGATTGGGCACTACAGTTACAACCGCATTCATGGCGGCGTGATCAGTGCAAGCTTGGATGCCATGGGGGGCTTGGCATGCATGGCTGCCATTGGCGCGCGGCACATGGACGAATTGCCCGCCAAACGGCTCGAGCGCTTTGCCAAGCTTGGGACCATTGACTTGCGCATCGATTATTTGCGCCCGGGCATTGGCGCGTTTTTCGAGCTGACCGCCGAGGTCATGCGGCTGGGCTCGCGCGTAGGCTCCACGCGCATGGAGTTTCGCGGCCCGGATGGCAAACTGATGTCCACCGGCGCCGGTGCCTACATCGTCTCATGAGGTAGGCGACCGGCGAACGCAGCCTCAGGGCTTGATGTACTCAGACACCACTTTCCACTTGCCCTCTTGAATTTGCGACAGGCGAGAGGCGTCGTTGCCCAGGCGCTTTTGCGCGGTGAAGGTCAACGCCGGGCTGCCAAACATGTCGGGCGCCACGGTCATGGAGTCCATGGCCTTGATGAAGCTGTCCGTGTTCAGGTTGGGGCCGGCCATCTGGGCAGCGCGAATGAAGATGTCCACGGCGTTGTAGCCATACACCGAGAACACAGTGGGGTCATCATTGAATTTGGTTTTGTACTTGTTGGCCCAGAAACGAATCGGCTGCGAAGCTTCGTCCAGGTAGGGGTGCTGCGAGGTCATGGTGGCATACAGACCGTCCATGGCTTTGCCGCCGAGCTTGTGGATCAGGTCGGTGTAAGCCGCACTCGAGCCCAAGAAGGTGGGATTGAACCCGGTTTTGCGGGCTTCCCCAATGGCGCCAATGGTTTCACGAATGATGGTGCCCAAAATGACAAAGTCGCAACCTGCAGCTTTCATCTTGGCAGTTTGTGAAGAGAAGTCGGTAGCGCCGCGCTTGTAGGAGGTTTTTTCTGCCAATTCCACATTGATGGTTTTCAAGCCCGCCTCAGCGCCGCGCATCACCTCGAGTCCGAACTCATCGTCCTGGTACATGGTGCAAACCTTCTTGGCATTTTTTTCTTTCACCAATTGAGGTGCGGCCAAGCGGATTTGATCGAAATAGGTGGCGGCAAAGGCGTACTTCAGCTTGTGGAAGGGCTCATACATTTCGCGCGCAGCGGTCACCGGGAAAAAGTTGATCACGTTCTTTTCAAATTGCACCGGCATGGCCGCCAGGTTTTGGGCCGTTCCGATGTGCGCCACCATGGCAAAAATCTTGTCTTGGTTGACCAGCTTTTGCGCTGCCAACACGGCTTTTTTCGGGTCGTAAGCCGAGTCTTCAACCTTCAACACAAGCTTGCGGCCGTTGATGCCGCCTTGCTCGTTGGCTTCGTCCACCCGCAGCATCATGCCCAGGCGAACTTGTTTGCCAAAGCCAGCAATCGGGCCTGACAAATCCTGGATCGAGCCCAGCGTGATTTCAGTTTTGCTGACGCCCTGGGATTGCGCCAGTGCCGCCGAGGTGCCAGCGGCCAGAAAGGCGGCCAGCGCTAGTAAACGGTATTTCATGGTGAGCTCCTTGGAGTGTTGCGGGGGTGTGAAAGAAAAATGTCAGTGCTTGATGTATTCAGAGACGGGCTTCCATTTGCCATCCTGAATTTGGGACAGGCGCGACCAGTTGCTGCCCAAGCGTTTGGTGGCGCTGAAGGTCACAGGTGGGCTGCCAAAAATATCGGACTCGACGCTCAAGGTGTCCATGGCTTTGACAAACGTGTCGGTGTTCAGCGTGGGCCCCGCCTTTTGTGCGCCGCGAATGAACATGTCGATGATGATGTAGCCGTAAGCAGAGAACACCGTGGGGTCTTCGTTGAACTTGGTCTTGTACTTGTTGGCCCAAAAGCGCAAGGGTTGCGAGGCTTCGTCCAGGTAGGGGTTCTGCACAGAGTTGGTGGCATACATGCCATCCATGGCTTTGCCACCGAGGCGGTGAATCAGGTCGGTGTAAGCGGCTACCGAGCCGAGGAAGATGGGATTGAAGCCAGTTTTACGAGCCTCGGCAATGGTGCCAATGGTTTCGCGGATGATGGTGCCCAGCACCACCAACTCGCAGCCGCCGGACTTCATCCGTGCCACCTGCGAAGAAAAATCGGTGGCGCCGCGCTTGAAGCTGGTTTTCTCCAGCAATTCCATGTTGAGGGTTTTCAGGCCCGCTTCGGCGCCGCGCATCACCTCCAGGCCAAACTCATCGTCTTGGTAAATGATGCAAACTTTTTTCACGCTTTTGTCCGTCACCATTTTGGGCAGCGCGATGCGCATCTGGTCGTAATAGGCGCTGAGCAGCGCGTACTTGTAACGGTGGGTCGGCTCGTACATTTCACGCGCGGCCGTCAGCGGCATGAAGTTCACCACATGCTTTTCAAACTGGATCGGCATGGCGGCGTTGTTGTGCGCGGTGCCCAGGTGCGCCGCCATGATGAATATTTTGTCCTGGTTGACCAGCTTTTGCGCCGCCAACACCGCCTTCTTGGGGTCATAGCCCGAGTCTTCCACCACCAGCTTGAGCTTGCGGCCATGCACGCCGCCTTGCTCATTGACTTCGTCAATGCGCAACTGCATGCCGGCACGGGCCTGCTTGCCATAACCTGCCAGCGGGCCCGACAAGTCTTGAATACTGCCAATGAGAATTTGGTCTTTGGTCACGCCTTGCTGGGCCAATGTGGCGGTGGGCAAGGCGAAGCTGGCGGCAGCCAACAACAAAGTGGACAGTGCGTGTCGCATGGCAGGTCTCCTGAAAGTCATCGGTACATGGCCTCAATTTGCTCGGCATACTTGGTTTGCACCAGCTTGCGCTTGAGTTTCATGGTGGGGGTGAGTTCTTCGTCTTCGGCGCTCAGCTGGGTGTCGAGCAGCCAAAACTTTTTGACTTGCTCGACCCGGGCAAATTTTTTGTTGACCCCATCAATGATGTCCTGAATCAACTGTTGAACCTCTGCTGTGCGCGTCAGGCTGGCGTAGTTGGAAAAGGGCACATCGTTGTCTTGGGCGAACTTCTCGACGTTTTCCTGGTCGATCATGATGATCACGGTCAGGTAGGAACGCTTGTCACCAATCACAACCGCGTCCGTGATGTAGGGCGAGAACTTGAGCTCGTTTTCAAACTCGCTGGGGGTGATGTTCTTGCCGCCGGCCGTGATGATGATGTCCTTCATCCGGTCTGTGATGCGGAAAAAGCCATCCTCGTCCACCGTGCCCACGTCACCGGTGTGCAGCCAGCCCTCGGCGTCAATGGTTTCGGCGGTTTTGTCAGGCAGATTCAGGTAACCCATGAACACATTGGGGCCACGCACCAAAATTTCCTGCGTTTCGGGGTCCAGGCGTACTTCGTTGTAGGAGGTGGCAGGGCCGATCGATCCGGGTTTGATGTGCTTGGCAGTCATGGCAGTGGAGGCACCGCAGGTTTCGGTCATGCCCCATACTTCCAGCATGGGCACGCCCAGTGCCAGATACCATTTGATGAGATCGGGCGAGATCGGTGCCGCCCCCGTCACCAGCAAGCGGGAGCGGTGTATGCCAATCATCTTGCGCACATTGTTCAGGGCCAGCCAGCGCGCCAAGGTGAACTGAATTTTCAGCCAAGCACTGATGGGCTGGCCTTGCAGAACGCGGTCTGAAATCTGGTGGCCCACCTGGATGCCCCAGCCATACACCGCTTGTTGCAGCGCACTGGCTTCCTTCAGGGCAATCATTACGCCTGAATAAAATTTTTCCCAGACCCGCGGCACAGCGAGAAATACCGTGGGCGCAATTTCGCGCACGTTCTCTGGGATGGTTTCCGGGTTCTCCACAAAGTTCAGCACCGCGCCGGTATACAGCGCGTGGTACTCCCCGCCAAGGCGCTCGGCAATGTGGCACAAGGGCAAGAAGCACATGCGCTCGTCGCCCTCGTGCTGGGCAATCACGGTGTTGTAACCGCGCACCGAATAAACCAAGCCCGCATGGCTGTGCATGGCGCCTTTGGGTTTGCCCGTGGTGCCCGAGGTGTAGACCAGAATGGCCAACTCTTCGGGGCGGCAAGCCTGAACCCTTTGGTCGAGTTCGGCTGGATGCTGCGCACCCCAGGCGCGACCCATTTCCCGCAGGGCGTCCAGGCTCATGACACGCGGGTCGTGCATGTCGCGCAACCCTTCCATGTCGAACACCACGATGTGGCGCAGCTTGGGCAAGTGATCGCGCACCTCGAGCGCTTTGTCCAATTGCTCGTCATCTTCCACGAACAAAATGACCGATTCGGAGTCTTCGCAAAGGTAGGACACTTGCTCGGCCGCATCGGTGGGGTAGATGCCATTGGACACGCCCTGGCAAGACAAAATCGCCAAATCGGCCAACACCCATTCGATCACGGTGTTGGACAAAATGGATGCGCGCTCGTGGGGCGCAAAGCCCAGGCTCATCATGCCGTTGGCAATCTCGCGCACCGCTTCTGCGGTCTGTGCCCAGGTCCAGCTGCGCCACAGGCCCAGCTCTTTTTGGCGCATCCACACCTTGTCCTTGCGCGCTTGCGCGGCATTCCAGAACATGCTCGCAAGCGTGTCGCCGGGCATAGCAATGCGGTGATCCGGTTGCAGGTGTTCGAGGTCCCAAAGGTTGCTCATGGTGTGGAGGTGTTCCAGAAACAGGGGAGGCTCAGCGCCAGTTTTTCTTTTTCTTCCAGCGCCGCTCACCGCGCACGCCGGCGTCTTTCATGCCGAGGTAAAACTCTTTGATGTCTTCTTTCTCGCGCAGCCGGGCGCAGGTGTCTTCCATGACGATGCGGCCGTTTTCCAGCACATAGCCATAGTCGGACGCATTCAGCGCCATGTTCGCGTTTTGCTCGACCAGCAAGATGGTGGTGCCGCGCTCACGGTTGATGCGCACCACAATTTCAAAAATTTCCTTGGTCAGCTTGGGGCTCAAGCCCAGGCTGGGCTCGTCCAGAAGAATCAGGTCGGGGTTGGCCATCAGGGCGCGCGAGATGGACAGCATTTGCTGTTGACCGCCCGAGAGCAAACCCGCGTCCTGGTCGGAGCGCTCCTTGAGAATGGGAAAGTAATCGAACACGCGCTCCATGTCTCGCGCAATGCCATCGCGGTCGCTTCGGGTGTAGGCGCCCATCAACAGGTTGTCGCGTACGCTCAGCAGCGGAAACACCTCACGCCCTTCGGGCACGTGAGACAAGCCGCGCTGCACGATCCAGGCAGGATCGCGCGCAGTGATGTTGTCGCCTTGAAATTCAATCGACCCTTTGCGCGGGTCGATGATGCCGGAGATGGTTTTCAGGATGGTGGTTTTACCCGCCCCGTTGGAGCCCAGCACGGTGGCAATTTCGCCCCGGCGCACTTGCAGGCTGACGCCACGGATGGCCTTGATAGGGCCATAGGTGCTTTCCACGTTGAGCAGTTTCAGCACCGGCTGATCGGACACGGGCGAAGTCATGCCGCCTCCCTGCGCAGGTTGGATACATCGTCGATGGTGCCCAGATAAGCCTCGATCACGCCAGGGTGAGTTTGCACCTCGCGCGGGGAGCCCAGCGCCAGCACTTCACCCTGGTTCATGGCCAGCACCCGGTTCGACACTTTGGACACCAGGGTCATGTCGTGCTCCACCATGAGCACCGTGATGCCCAGCTCTTGCTGGATGTCCTGAATCCAGAAGGCCATGTCCTCTGTTTCTTCCACGTTGAGGCCGGAAGAGGGCTCGTCGAGCAGCAACAACTGTGGCTCGGTGCACAGCGCGCGGCCCAATTCAACCACTTTGCGCACACCGTAGGGCAGGCCCGCTACCAAAGAATCGCGGTGGTGTTGCAGGTCGAGAAAGTCGATCACCTCTTCGGCTTTTTCGCGGGCCTTGAGTTCGGCCGCACGGGCGGTGCCGGTGAACAGCATGTCTTGCCACAGCGAAGTTTGGCGGTGGGTGTGCCGGCCAATCAGCAGGTTGTGCAGCACGGTGGCGTGCTCGAAAAGTTCAATGTTTTGAAAGGTGCGAGCAATGCCCAGGCCCGCGATTTTGTGGGCAGGCTGATCGGTCAGGCGCAACACGCCCTGGGACGACTGGTAGTCGATGCTGCCCGTGGTTGGGGTGTAGATGCGGCTGATCAGGTTGAAGACCGTGGTCTTGCCTGCGCCGTTGGGGCCAATCAGGGTGAACACTTCGCCGCGCTTCACCTCGAAGCTGACGTTATTGACCGCCAGCACGCCGCCAAAGCGCACGCTCAAGTTCTGGGCTGAAAGCAAGCTGTCCATGGTGTTATTTCAGCCGATCGGATTTCTGGAAAGACTTCTGTCGCTTGAACATGCCGCGCCGATAGAAGGGGAAAATTTGCAGATAGGTGCGCACCTTGAGCCAACGGCCATACAGCCCCAAGGGCTCAAACAGCACAAAGGCAATCAGCACCAAGCCGTACACCACCGATTGCAGTCCCGGCGCTTGGCCAATGGTCTCGGGCAGAAAGTCTTTGCTGAGTGAAATCAGCTGCGGCATCACAATCAGGAAGATGGCCCCCAGGAAGGCGCCATGCACCGAGCCCAGCCCACCCACCACGATCATCAGCAGCAGGTCGATCGATTGAACGATGTTGAACTGGTCGGGTGAAATGAACTGCAGCTTGTGCGCATACAAAGCGCCGCCAATACCGGCCAGCGCGGCCGACAAGGCAAACGACAGGGTTTTGTAATAGGCCAGTTGAATGCCCATGCTTTGCGCAGAAATTTCCGAGTCGCGAATGGCCACAAACGCGCGACCCGTGGGCGAGCGCAGCAAATTCAGAATGGACAAGGTGGCCAGCACGGCCAGCGCCAGGCACAGGAAGTAAAAACCATCCGCCGTGTCCACCTTCAGGCCAAACAGGTCCGGTGCCTTGATGTGGATGCCCGCATTGCCGCCTGTGACCTTTTCCCAGCGGGCAAAAACTTCTTCCACGATGAAGCCAAACGACAGCGTGGCAATGCCCAGGTAGATGCCTTTCACACGCAACGCCGGCAAGCCCACCACCAAGCCGACGGCGGCCGACAGCAGGGCTGACAGGGCCAACGCGATCGGGAACGGAAGGCCGATGTTCGTCAGCACGGCTTGGGTATAGGCGCCAACCCCCAGGAAGGCCGCATGGCCGATGGAAAACAGCCCGGTGAAGCCCGCAAGCAGCATCAGGCCCAGGCCCACAATGCCGTATATCAGCACAAAGGTCAGTTGTGCCAGCCAGTATTCGTCGATCAGCCAGGGCGCAGCGAGCAGGCACAGTACCAGCAGGCTGTACCAGAACACATGGCCGCCGTGCTTGGCCAGTCGGATGTCTTGGGCGTAATCGGTCTTGAAGATAAAGCGCATGGTCAGACCTTTTTACGCAGGCGCTCGCCAAACAGGCCGTTGGGTTGCACCATCAGCATGACCAAAACCACGATGTAAGCGGCGGTGTCCTTGAAGCCATCGGGCAGGTAAAAGCCGGACAGCGACTCCACCACGCCAATGATCAGGCCCCCCACGATGGCGCCCGGCAAGCTGCCAAAGCCACCCACCACGGCCGCAGGAAAGGCTTTCAGGCCAATGAAGCCCATGTTGGCGTGGACAAAGGTGATGGGCGCCAGCAGCAAGCCCGCCACCGCGGCCACGGCCGAGGCCAGGCCCCAGACCAGGCCATTCAGCGGCTTGACCGGAATGCCCATGTAGTAAGCCGCCAGCTGATTCTGCGAAGAGGCCTGCATGGCAATGCCCAGCTTGCTGTACTTGAACAAGGCAAACAAGGCCCCGCACAACACGGCGGTGGTGCCAATGACCACCAATTGCTCGGCATTCAGGGTCAGCGCACCCAGGTTGAAGGCCATGTCTTTGTAAGGGACGGGCAATGCGTGTGTTTCGGTGCCAATGCCTGGAATGGTGGTCACCAGGCCGCGCAGCACATAGCCAATGCCAATGGTCAGCATGACGATGGAAAACGCGGGCTGACCCAAAATTGGTCGAATCACCGCACGCTCCAGAATGATGCCGAACAAGGCCATGGCCGCAATGCTGGCCAGCACCGCGACCCAGAAAGGGTATTCAAGAAACGTCATGACGCCCAGGCCGCAAAACGCGCCCAGCATCATCAACTCGCCTTGGGCAAAACTGACGGTTTCGGTGGCTTTGTAAATCAGCACAAAGCCCAGCGCGATCAGCCCGTAGATGCACCCTTGGGAGATGCCGCTGATCACCAGTTGCAGAAACTG
>VERE01000045.1 GCA_018882835.1 Limnohabitans sp. | reverse complement strand
GGCGCATTTCCGCGGCCTGAGCGTGCGCCTGCAAGCCCTCGCCGTGCGCCAGCACCGAGGCTATCTGCCCCAGCGTTTGGGCGCCGGCTTCGCTGACCTCGATCAGGCTGCTGCGCTTTTGAAAGTCATACACGCCCAAGGGCGAGCTGAAACGGGCCGTGCCCGAAGTGGGCAGCACATGGTTGGGGCCGGCGCAGTAATCGCCCAGCGACTCGCTGGTGTAGGCGCCCAAAAAGATGGCCCCGGCGTGGCGCAGCAATGGCTCCCAACGGTGCGGATCGCGGCTGGACACTTCCAGGTGTTCGGGCGCAATGCGGTTGCTGATGTCGCAGGCCTCTTCCATGCTGCGGGTCTGAATCAAGGCGCCACGGCCGTTGAGGGATTTTTCAATGATGTCGCGCCGGGGCATGCCGGGCAACAAACGGTCGATGGCCGCCTGCACCGCATCGATGTACTTCGCGTCCGGGCACAGCAAGATGCTTTGCGCCAATTCGTCGTGCTCAGCCTGCGAGAACAGGTCCATGGCCACCCAATCGGGGGGCGTACTGCCATCGGCCAGCACCAGGATTTCGCTGGGGCCGGCAATCATGTCGATGCCAACGACGCCAAACACCCGGCGCTTGGCAGCCGCCACATAGGCATTGCCGGGTCCCGTGATTTTGTCTACCCGTGGCACTGTCGCGGTGCCATAGGCCAAGGCGGCCACCGCCTGCGCTCCGCCCAAGGTGAACACCCGGGTGACCCCCGCCACATAAGCTGCGGCCAGTACCAGAGCATTTTTTTCACCACGTGGCGTGGGCACCACCATCACGATGTCGGCCACCCCCGCCACATGGGCTGGCAGCGCGTTCATCAGGACGCTGGAGGGGTAGGCGGCTTTGCCGCCGGGCACGTAAATGCCCACGCGGTCCAGTGGCGTGACCTTTTGCCCTAACAAGGTGCCGTCGGCATCGCGGTAGCACCAGCTTTCGCCAGAGGCTTTCTTTTGCGCTTCGTGGTAGTGGCGCACCCGTTGTGCGGCTGCTTGCAAGGCCTGGCGCTGGGCTTCAGGCAAGCCATCAAACGCGGCTTTCAGCTCGCTGGGCTGCAAGGTCAAGTCTGCCATGGTGGTGGCTTGTAAGCCATCGAAGCGGCGGGTGTATTCGATCACGGCGTCATCGCCGCGCTGTTTCACATCGGCCAGGATGTCGGCCACCCGCTGTTCGATCGCCTGGTCGGTGTCGTCCGACCAATGCAGCCGCGCCTGAAACTCGGCTTCGAAGGACGGGCTTTGGGTGGAAAGGCGAAGCGGTTGGGCCATGGTGGTCAGGCGGTGGCACGGGCTGCGGTGGCAGCCGCAAAAGCGTCGATGATGCGGCGAATGGGGGCTTGCTTGAGCTTGAGCGCAGCCTGGTTCACCACCAGGCGCGAGCTGATGTCCATGATGCGCTCAACCTCGACCAATTGGTTGGCCTTGAGGGTGCTGCCGGTGGACACCAGGTCCACAATCGCATCGGCCAGGCCGGTCAGCGGGGCCAACTCCATGCTGCCGTACAACTTCACCAGGTCCACATGGACGCCCTTGGTGGCGAAAAAGTCGCGCGCGATGGTCACGTACTTGCTGGCCACCTTCAGGCGTGAGCCCTGGCGCACGGCCCCTGCGTAATCGAAGCCCGCAGGCACGGCCACGCTCATGCGGCAACGGGCAATTTTCAAATCCAGGGGTTGGTACAGGCCGGCCCCGCCGTGCTCGATCAAGGTGTCCAGGCCAGTGACGCCCAGGTCGGCGCCGCCGTGTTGCACATAGGTGGGCACATCGGTGGCACGCACCAGTACCACCCGGACCTCAGGCTGGTTGGTGGGCAGGATCAGCTTGCGCGAGGTTTCCGGGTCTTCCAGCACCTCGATACCGGCCGCCTTCAGCAGCGGCAGGGTTTCTTCAAAAATGCGTCCCTTGGAAAGAGCGAGGGTGATCATGAGATTCTTTCAATGTCCGCGCCAATCGCGCGCAGCTTGGCTTCCATGCGGTCGTAGCCCCGGTCCAAATGGTAAATCCGATCGACCACGGTGTCGCCTTCGGCCACCAGGCCGGCAATGACCAGGCTGGCAGAAGCCCTCAAATCGGTCGCCATGACGGTGGCGCCCGACAATTTTTCAACGCCCTCGACCACCGCCACTTTGCCATCGATTTGAATGTGTGCACCCAAGCGCACCATTTCGTTGACGTGCATGAAGCGGTTTTCAAAAATCGTTTCGGTCACCTTCGAGGTCCCGCGGGACACCGCATTCAAGGCCATGAACTGGGCTTGCATGTCGGTCGGAAAGCCCGGGTACTCGGTGGTGCGGAAAGTTTGCGCCTTCAGGTGCGCATAAGCGGGCGCAGCGCTTTGGATGCGAATGCCTTCGGGCACAGCCGTCACCTTGGCGCCAGCATCGCGCAGCTTGTCAATGACCGCGTCGAGGTGATCCGCGCGGGCGTTGCGCAACAGCACATCGCCACCCGTGGCAGCCACCGCACACAAGAAGGTGCCCGCCTCTATGCGGTCGACCACCACCGCATGGGTGGCGCTGTGCAAGCGCTCAACGCCCTGGATGTGGATACGGCTGGTGCCATGGCCCTGGATCTTGGCGCCCATTTGAATGAGCATTTCCGCCAAATCGGGAATTTCGGGTTCTTGCGCCGCATTTTCCAGCACGGTTTCGCCTTCGGCCAGCGCCGCCGCCATCAAAAAATTTTCCGTGCCGGTGACGGTGACCATGTCGGTGGCGATGCGGGCGCCGCGCAAGCGGGTGCGACCCGCAGGCAATTTGGCCACCATGTAGCCGTGCTCGACCGCAATCTCCGCGCCCATGGCTTGCAAACCCTTGATGTGCTGGTCCACCGGACGTGAGCCAATGGCGCAGCCGCCCGGCAACGACACTTTGGCATGGCCAAAACGCGCCAGCAAAGGGCCCAGGGCCAGGACGGAGGCGCGCATGGTTTTCACCAACTCGTAGGGCGCTTCGGGCAGCGTCAGCGTGCCGGCATTCAACCGCACCATGCCATCGTCATGGCGCTCGACCGTCACGCCCATGTTGCGAATCAGCTTGAGCATGGTGGCCACGTCTTGCAGGCGCGGCACATTGGTCAAGGTAACAGGCTGATCGGTCAGCAAGGCGGCGCACAACTCGGGCAAAGCGGCATTCTTGGCGCCCGACACCTGCACCTCACCCTGCAGCATGCGGCCGCCACGGATCAACAATTTGTCCATGTCAGGCCGGGCCTCCCTGCTGGGCCCACTCGGCGGGCGTGTAGGTTTTCATGGACAGGGCATGCACCTCGTCGGTATGCATTTTCTGGCCCAGGGTGGCGTAGACGCGCTGGTGCCGCTTGATGAGCCGCAAGCCTTCAAATTCGGCCGACACCAGAGTGGCATACCAATGGCGGCCGTCGCCCTCCACGCTCAGGTGTTGGCAGGGCAGGCCCGCCGCAATGATGTCTTGCAACTCTTGTGCTGTCATGGCCTCAGCCTCTGATTTTGTAACCGATGCGCAGCAAATGCAGCGCAATGCCCGCCACCACCGCAAAGGTGGCGCTGACCAGCCCCAGGCTGATCCAGGGCGACACATCGCTGACGCCAAAGAAGCCGTAGCGGAAGCCGTCAATCATGTAGAAGAACGGGTTGAGGTGGCTCACCCCCTGCCAGAACGCGGGCAGCGAGTGGATGGAATAAAACACGCCGCTCAGAAACGTCATGGGCATGATGATGAAGTTCTGAAAGGCCGCCATCTGGTCGAACTTCTCAGCCCACAAGCCGGCAATCAAGCCCAGGGTGCCCAACATGCCAGCGCCGAGCAGACCAAACGCCAAAATCCACAAGGGCGCCACATACGAAGGCGTCGTCACCAGCGAAGTCACCAGCAACACGCCCAAGCCAACGGCCAGGCCACGCACAATGGAAGACCCCACATAGGCCACAAACCAGCTGCGGTGACTCAAGGGCGTCAGCAAGATGAACACCAGATTGCCCATGATCTTGCTTTGAATGATGGACGAGGAGCTGTTGGCAAATGCGTTTTGCAACACGCTCATCATCACCAGGCCGGGCACCAAAAAGGCGGTGTAACTGACCTGGTCGTATACCTTCACAC
This sequence comes from Limnohabitans sp., assembly GCA_018882835.1. Lineage (GTDB taxonomy): Bacteria > Pseudomonadota > Gammaproteobacteria > Burkholderiales > Burkholderiaceae_C > Limnohabitans. Next base: position 19,591 of record VERE01000045.1, on the reverse strand, counting down.
GGTCTTCCAGCACATGGCCAAAGATCAGCATGTACAGGCAGGCGGTCAGCACAGGTGCGGCCACTGTCTGGAAGCTGACCTTCCAAAATCGCAGGATTTCTTTGTAAAACAGCGCTTGCCAACCGCTCATGGCGTGACTCCTGCGGCCGGTGTGTCTTGGCCCATGACATCGAGAAACACGTCTTCGAGGTCGGCCTTGCGAATTTCGACGTCTTCGGCGTGCAAGCCCGCCTCGCGCACGGCTGCCAGATAGCGTTCGATCTCCAAGGCGTCGTTGGCGGGAAACTGCACAATGCGCCCCGTGATGCGGGCCTGACGGGCCAGCACCGGCGGCAACTCGGCATCGAGCTTGAAGCGCAACACATTGCTGGAGGCGGCTCTCAAGAGGTCGCTAGTGCGGTCCAGGGCCACCACCCGGCCCTGTTTGAGCATGGCAATGCGCCCACACAGGGCTTCTGCCTCTTCCAGGTAATGGGTGGTGAGCAACACGGTATGCCCTTGGCGGTTCAACTTGGCAATGAACTGCCACAGGGTTTGGCGCAGCTCGACGTCGACGCCCGCGGTGGGCTCGTCCAGCACGATGACGGGGGGCTTGTGGACCAAAGCCTGCGCCACCAGCACGCGCCGTTTCATGCCACCCGAGAGCTGCCGCATGTTGCTGTTGGCCTTGTCGCTCAGGCCCAGACTGGCCAGCAACTCGTCAATCCAGTCATCGTTGTGACGCACGCCGAAATAGCCAGACTGAAAACGCAAGGCTTCGCGCACATTGAAAAACGGGTCGAACACCAGCTCTTGTGGCACCACCCCCAATTGACGGCGGGCCTGTGCGGCATGGGCTTGCACATCATGACCATGCACTTCGATGCGGCCGGCAGTGGCGCGGCTCAAGCCGGCAAGGATGCTGATCAAGGTGGTTTTGCCCGCCCCGTTGGGGCCGAGCAGACCAAAAAACTCACCGTCTTCGATGTCAAAGCGCACGCCATCGAGGGCCTGGAACGGGCCTCGGGCGGTTGAGTAGGTTTTGGAGACGGATTGGAAGGAAATGGCGGGCATGAAGGGCTTGATTTTACGCCCTCACGCCTGGGCGGCACACTGCAGCCATGGGGATACCCCATAAACCTTGGCCAATTGCTGTGCCTTGGGCGGCAGCCCTACCACTTGCAGGGCACATCCCCTGGCCTGGGCGGCACGCTGGCAAGCCAGCAACACGGCCAGGGCCGAAGAGTCAAATTGCGTCAAGGCACTGGCATCCAGCGTGACAACACCTTCGGCGGGCAGGTCGCGCGTCAATTGCGCCAGGCAGGCACTTGCCTCTGGGTGGGTCAAGCGCTCGGGCAAATGCAAAGTGGCCATGGTTGGGGCTGTTATTTGCGGGCGTTGGACTTGTTGCGCTCGGCCAGGGTGACAATCAGACCATCCACGCCCTTGGCATTGATTTCCTGGGCGAACTGACTGCGGTAAGTGTCGACCAACCACACGCCCATGACGTTGAGGTTGAAAATTTTCCAACCGGCACCCTGGCCTGGCGTTTTTTCAAGCCGGTAGTCCAGTTGAATGGGTTCCGCGCCGCCCCGAATTTCAGAGCGCACCAGCACTTCAACATCCCCCTCGGCAGCGCGCAGGGCCTTGACCGCAATGGTGTGTTCCTTGATTTGCGTCAGCGCGCCGGAATAAGTGCGGACCAGCAACAATTTGAATTCTTCCTGGAGTCGGGCCTTTTGTTCAGGCGTAGCCTGACGCCAGCCCGGGCCGACCGCAGCCGCTGTCATGCGCTGAAAATTGAGGTGCGGCATCACCCGGGCGTCAACCATGCTGTTGATGCGCAGAATGTCCCCATTCTTCAAGGCTGGGTCGTTTTTCACCAGGTCCAGCATTTCGGTGGACAAGCGCTTGATGAAAGCATCCGCTGCCTCATCGGCAGCATAAGTCAAGCCAGAAACTGCCCAGCAGCAGCACACCAGCAGGCGTAGCAAAGATTGATAGCGATGAATCCATGATGTCATTGGGTCACTCCAGCACTCATTGGGGGGGATCGTCTTGGCTCTGCGCCGCTTCGGGTGGCTCACCGTCCCAAACTTCGGAAAGCCGTTTTTGCAAGAAAACATCACGCATAAAGATGTACTTGTCCAGCGCCAATTCGTCGAGGCGCTCGCCTGCACCCAGATAACGTGCACGTTTTTCTACTGCACTGGTTGCCAGCAAGGTGTTGCGGGTTGGCACGTGCTCGACACGCCGTGCCAGGTTGCCCTTGGTGTCTACTGAAAGTGAGGCTGTATCGCGCAAGGTGGAGGGCCCCAGCAAGGGCAACACCAAATAAGGCCCCGACGAAACGCCCCAAAAGCCCAGTGTTTGGCCAAAGTCTTCAGAATGTCTTTCCAGCTTTAACTCGGTCGCGATGTCCAGCACGCCATACAAGCCCACTGTGCTGTTGACTAAAACACGCATGAAGCTCTCGACTGCGGGGACGGGCTTAAGTTGCAGGGCGTTATTGACGGTAGACCACACATCCGAAAGATTGCCAAAAAAATTCTTCACGCCGGTACGCACCGGTTGTGGGGTGATTTGTTGATACGTCTCAGCGACGGGCCTGACCACTGCTTGATCCAGTTTTTCATTGAATTGAAAAACGCTGCGGTTGAAGCCTTCAAAGGGATCCCGCGACGCCGTGGCAGGGGCCGTGGCACAACCCGTTGCACAGGTCAAGAGAACCAAACTCAGAAAAATTCTCATGGCTTGCTACCGGTTGCTGGCGCATCAGCCGCTTTGTTGAAGAGAAACTGGCTGATCAGATTTTCCAACACCATGGCCGATTGGGTCGATTGCACCCGGTCCCCTGCTGCCAAGTTCTTGTCGTCGGAGCCAGCCTCCACGCCAATGTACTGCTCGCCCAACAGGCCGCTGGTGAGAATTTTCAGCGAGCTGTCCTTGGGGAACGCATAGCGCTGCTCCAAAGCCAGGGTGACCGTGGCCTGGTAGCTTTTGTCATCGAACTGAATGGCGGCGACGCGACCCACCACCACACCGGCACTTTTGACCGCCGCTTGCGGCTTCAAGCCGCCTATGTTGTCGAACTTGGCTGTCACTCGGTAGGTGGACTGAAAGCTCAGACTGAGCAAATTGGCCGACTGCAGCGCCAAAAACAGAATGGCCACTGCGCCGATCAGCACCAGCAGGCCCACCCACACATCATTTTTGGATCGTTGCATATTGCGTGTCCTTTTCACAAACTGAACATCAGCGCGGTCAGGATGAAGTCCAGACCCAACACCGACAGCGAGGCCACCACTACCGTGCGGGTGGTCGCGCGCGACACCCCCTCGGGCGTGGCTTGCGCCTCGTAACCCTGGAGCAAGGCCACAAAGGTGACCGTCACTCCAAACACCAAACTCTTGAGCACGCCGTTGCCCACGTCTTTCCAAACATCGACACCGCCTTGCATTTGGCCCCAGAACGAGCCGGGATCGACACCAATCATGACCACGCCGACCACCCAGCCGCCCAAAATGCCCACGGCGCTGAACACCGCTGACAAAATGGGCAAGGTGATGATGCCAGCCCAGAAACGCGGCGCCAGAATGCGACGCACCGGATCGACCGCCATCATGTCCATGGCACTGAGTTGCTCGCCAGCTTTCATCAGGCCGATTTCCGCTGTCAGCGAGGTGCCGGCGCGGCCGGCAAACAACAAGGCCGTGACCACCGGCCCGAGCTCGCGCACCAGGCTCAAGGCCACCAACAAGCCTAAGGCAGAAGAAGAGCCATAGCGTTGCAGGGTGTAATAGCCTTGCAAGCCCAGCACAAAGCCGACGAACAAGCCCGACACCGTGATGATGGCCAGCGAATAGTTGCCCAAAAAATGAATTTGGTCGCGCACCAGGCCAAAGCGGCGCAAACACGCGCCGAGCAAGCCAAGCAGGCGCAGAAACAAGCGGGTGCCCTGCCCGATATCGGCCAATTTTTGGCGCACGCCAAAACCAAGGTTTGCCAGGAAGTTCATGGCGCGCGCCCCGGCGCCTGTGGCGACAAGCCGAAATCTTGCACCAGGTCGGGCGCCGGATGGTGGAACCGCACCGGACCCTCCGGCGCCGCCGTGACAAATTGATGCACCAAAGGATCGGTGCTGCCACGCACCTCGGCGGGCGTGCCCTGCGCGGCAATGCGCCCATTGGCCAGAATGATGACCTGGTCGGCGATGTGAAAGGTTTCGTCCAGATCGTGCGAGACGATGATGCTGGTCAGGCCCAAGGCATCGTTGAGCTGGCGAATCAGTCGGGCAGCCGTGCCCAAGGAAATAGGGTCGAGGCCGGCAAAAGGCTCGTCGTACATTACCAATTCGGGGTCCAAGGCAATGGCCCGCGCCAATGCCACGCGGCGCGCCATGCCCCCGGAGATTTCGCTGGGCATGAGGTCGCGCGCACCGCGCAGGCCCACCGCCTCGAGTTTCATCAACACAATGTCTCGAATCAGGTCGGGCGCCAGGCTGGTGTGCTCGCGCAAGGGAAAAGCCACGTTATCAAACACGCTCAGATCGGTGAACAAGGCACCGAACTGGTAGAGCATGCCCATGCGACGGCGCGCGGCATACAAGCCCTCGGGGCTCAAGCCGCCCACTTCCTGGCCATCGAACAGCAAGGCACCCGATTGGGCGCGGTACTGCCCGCCAATCAGCCGCAACACCGTGGTTTTGCCGCCCCCGGAAGCCCCCATCAGGGCCGTGACTTTGCCCTTCGGTACGGTGAGCGTGATGCCATCGAGGATGACTCGCTCGCCATAGCCAAAGCGCAGGTCACGCAATTCGACAAGGGGGGACGGGGTGGTGTTCATGAAAGACAAAAGCCGGGTTCACCGGCTTTTGCAGCATCAGGGCCGATTGTAAAGCTGAGAACCATGGTTCTCACAACGTTGGAACCCAGCTTCACGATGACGGCTGAACCCTTTAACGCGGCAAATCGCTGAACCCCATCAGGAATTCATCGACCGAGCGGGCCGCCTGGCGGCCTTCGCGAATGGCCCAGACCACCAGCGATTGGCCACGGCGCACGTCACCGGCCGCAAACACTTTGGGCACGTTGGTGGCATAGCCACCGCTGAACTCGGTGCTGGCCTTGGCGTTGCCGCGGGCGTCTTTCTCGATGCCAAAGGCGTCCAGCACGGTGGCGACCGGGTTCACAAAGCCCATGGCCAACAAGACCAGGTCGGCTTCGTAGGTCTTTTCGGTTCCGGGAACGTCCACCAGCTTGCCGTCCTTGAACTCGACATGCACGGTTTTCAGGCCCTTGACCTTGCCTTTTTCGCCGATGAATTCCTTGGTGGATATGGCGAACTCGCGGACGCAGCCCTCGTCGTGGCTGGAGCTGGTGCGCAGTTTCATGGGCCAGTAAGGCCAGGTCAGCGGGCGGTTCTCTTCCACGGGGGGCTGGGGCATCACTTCAAACTGGGTGACGCTGACCGCGCCATGGCGGTTGCTGGTGCCCACGCAATCACTGCCGGTGTCGCCGCCGCCAATGACGATGACTTTCTTGCCATCGGCACGCAGCTGGTGGGCCAGCTTGTCGCCCGCATTGACCTTGTTTTGCTGGGGCAGGAATTCCATGGCGAAATGGATGCCTTCCAGGTCACGGCCGGGCACCGGCAGGTCACGCGATTGCTCGGAACCGCCAGTCAGCAAGACGGCATCGAAATCTTTTTTCAGCTGATCGGCCGACACGGTTTCCTTGGCCCAGTTGGTCACCTTGGAATCCTTGGGCCATTCGCCTACCAGCACGCCGGTGCGGAACACCACGCCTTCGGCTTTCATTTGCTCGACGCGGCGATCGATATGCGACTTCTCCATCTTGAAGTCGGGGATGCCATAGCGCAGCAGGCCGCCCACGCGGTCGTTCTTTTCAAAAACGGTCACGTCATGGCCGACACGGGCCAATTGTTGTGCTGCAGCCAGGCCTGCGGGGCCGGCCCCGACGATGGCCACTTTCTTGCCGGTCTTGTGCTTGGCCGGTCGGGGGGTGACCCAGCCTTCGGCCCAGGCGCGGTCGATGATGGCGTGCTCGATCGACTTGATGCCCACCGCATCGTCGTTCACATTCAAGGTGCAAGCGGCCTCGCAGGGTGCGGGGCAAATGCGGCCGGTGAACTCGGGAAAGTTGTTGGTGGAATGCAGCACCTCGATGGCATTGTGCCAATCGCCCTTGTAGACCAAGTCGTTGAAATCCGGAATGATGTTGTTGACCGGGCAGCCGCTGTTGCAAAACGGCGTGCCGCAGTCCATGCAGCGTGCGCCTTGCTGTTTGGCCTGGCCCTCGTCGAGGCCGATCACAAATTCCTTGTAATGCTTGAGGCGCTCGGTCACGGGCTTGTAGCCCTCTTCCAAACGCTCAAACTCCATAAAGCCGGTGACTTTTCCCATGATTTGATTCCTTACTTGGCAGCCGCTGTCGCGGCTTTTTTGGCTGCAGACTTGGCGGGCTTGGCGTCCGCTGCTTTGGCCTTGGCGGCCAACTCGCCCAAGGCGCGCTTGTATTCATTGGGGAACACTTTGACAAACTTGGCGCGGGCCTCGGCCCAGTTGTCCAAGAGGTCGCGCGCGCGCTTGGAGCCGGTCCAGCGGTGATGGTCTTCCAGCAGCTTGCGCAACTGGGCTTCGTCGGACTGACCACGGTGCCAGATGTCCTTGGACAGTGAGGCTTCCTGCTCTTTTTCCGTCAGCACTTTGTCCATGGAGACCATGGCGGTGTTGCAGCGCGTGGCGAACTGGCCGTCTTCGTCGTACACATAGGCAATGCCGCCGCTCATGCCGGCGGCAAAGTTGCGGCCGGTCTTGCCGAGCACGGCCACGGTACCACCGGTCATGTATTCACAGCCATGGTCGCCCGTGCCTTCCACCACGGCGGTGGCGCCGGACAAACGTACGGCAAAGCGCTCACCGGCCACGCCGCTGAAATAAGCCTCGCCACTGGTGGCGCCGTACATGACGGTGTTGCCGACAATGATGTTCTCGGTGGCCACGCCCCGGAAATCAAGGCTTGGGCGAACCACCACACGGCCACCCGACAAACCTTTGCCGGTGTAGTCGTTGGCGTCGCCAATCAGGTACAGCGTGATGCCGTTGGCCAGGAACGCGCCGAATGACTGGCCGCCGGTGCCTTCGAGCTGAATGCGCAGCGTGTCGTCGGGCAGGCCTTCGGGGCGCACGCGGGTCAGCGCGCCGGAGAGCATGGCACCCACCGAACGGTTGACGTTGCGCGCCACTTCCATGAACTGCACTTTCTCGCCACGCTCAATGGCCGCCTTGGATTTTTCGATCAGGCGCTGGTCCAGGGCCTTCTCCAGGCCGTGGTCCTGGTCTTCCACATGGCGGCGGGCCACATCGGCCGGCACCTGAGGCGAAGCCAGCAGGCGCGCGAAGTCCAGCCCGCGGGCCTTCCAGTGCTCAATGCCTTCTTTCATGTCCAGCAAATCGCTGCGGCCCACCATGTCGTCGAACTTGGCGATGCCCAGCTGGGCCATGATCTGGCGCACTTCCTCGGCGATGAAGAAGAAGTAGTTCACCACATGCTCAGGCTTGCCGGAGAACTTCTTGCGCAGCTCGGGGTCTTGCGTGGCCACGCCCACCGGACAGGTGTTCAGGTGGCATTTGCGCATCATGATGCAGCCCTCGACCACCAGCGGTGCGGTGGCGAAGCCGAATTCGTCGGCGCCCAGCAAGGCGCCGATGGCGACGTCGCGGCCGGTTTTCATCTGGCCATCGGCTTGCACGCGAATGCGGCTGCGCAAACGGTTCAGCACCAGGGTTTGCTGGGTTTCGGCCAAGCCGATTTCCCACGGGCTGCCCGCGTGCTTGATGGACGACCAGGGCGAAGCGCCGGTGCCGCCGTCATGACCGGCAATCACCACGTGATCGCTCTTGCACTTGGCCACGCCCGCCGCGATCGTGCCCACACCCACTTCCGAGACCAGCTTGACGCTGATGGAGGCATGGGGCGCCACGTTTTTCAGGTCGTGAATCAGCTGGGCCAAATCTTCGATGGAGTAAATGTCGTGGTGCGGTGGGGGCGAAATCAGGCCCACGCCCGGCACGCTGTAACGCAGCTTGCCGATGTACTCCGACACCTTGCCACCGGGCAACTGGCCGCCCTCTCCGGGCTTGGCACCTTGCGCCATCTTGATCTGAATTTGATCCGAGCTGCTGAGGTACTCCGCCGTCACACCAAAGCGGCCAGAAGCCACCTGCTTGATGCGCGAGCGCAGCGAATCGCCGTCGTTCAAAGGCAGATCCACTTCCACTTGCTCGGTACCGATGACGCTCTTCAGGGTTTCGCCCTTCTTGATCGGGATGCCCTTGAGCTCTTGGCGGTAACGCGCCGGGTCTTCCCCGCCCTCGCCGGTGTTGCTCTTGCCGCCGATGCGGTTCATCGCCACTGCCAGGGTGGCGTGGGCTTCGGTCGAAATCGAGCCCAGCGACATGGCGCCGGTAGCGAAACGCTTGACGATTTCGCTGGCAGGCTCCACGGCTTCCACCGGAATGGCTTTGGCGGGGTCGATCTTGAACTGGAACAAGCCGCGAAGCGTCATGTGGCGACGGCTTTGGTCGTTGATCAGCTGCGCGTATTCCTTGTAGGTGTTGAAGTTGTTGGCACGGGTGCTGTGCTGCAACTTGGCAATCGCGTCGGGCGTCCACATGTGCTCTTCACCGCGGGCACGCCAGGCGTATTCACCGCCCGCATCCAGCATATTGGCCAACACAGGGTCGTCGCCAAAAGCGGCCTTGTGCTGACGCAGCGCTTCCTCGGCAATCTCGAACACGCCAATGCCTTCCACGCGGCTGGGCGTGCCGGTGAAGTACTGTTCGATGGTGGCGGTGTTGATGCCGATGGCCTCGAACAGCTGCGCGCCGCAGTAGCTCATGTAGGTGGACACGCCCATCTTGGACATGATCTTGGACAGGCCCTTGCCAATGGCCTTGATGTAGTTGTAGATGGCCTTCTCGGTTGACAGGTCGGCCGGCAAGTCCTGGTGCAGGTTGGCCAGGGTTTCCATGGCCAGGTAGGGGTGAACGGCTTCCGCCCCGAAGCCCGCCAGCACGGCGAAGTGGTGCACTTCGCGGGCCGAGCCGGTTTCCACCACCAGGCCGGCGCTGGTGCGCAAACCTTCGCGCACCAGATGCTGGTGAATGGCCGACAGCGCCAGCACCGCAGGAATGGCGACTTGTGCCGCGCTCACGTTGCGGTCACTGATGATCAGGATGTTGTGGCCGCTCTTGATGGCATCCACACTGGCAGCGCACAGCGAGGCCAGCTTGGCCTCGACGCCTTCCTGACCCCAGCTGTAGGGGTAGGTGATGTCCAGGGTGGCGCTCTTGAACTTGCCATGGGTGTGGGCAGCAATGTTGCGCAGCTTGGCCATGTCGGCGAAGTCCAGCACCGGCTGGCTGACCTCGAGGCGCATCGGCGGGTTGACCTGGTTGATGTCCAGCAGGTTGGGCTTGGGGCCGATGAAGGACACCAGCGACATCACGATGGCTTCGCGGATCGGGTCGATCGGCGGGTTGGTCACTTGCGCAAACAACTGCTTGAAGTAGTTGTAAAGCGGCTTGTTCTTGCTGGACAGCACCGCCAAGGGGCTGTCGTTGCCCATCGAGCCAATGCCTTCCTCGCCATTGATGGCCATGGGGGCCATCAGGAACTTGATGTCTTCTTGCGAGTAGCCAAAGGCTTGCTGGCGGTCCAGCAAAGAAGCCTCGGGGGCTTGCGGCTGGCCGCTGTTCTCGATGGCTTTGACATCGTCGAGTCGGATGCGCAGGTTTTCAATCCACTGCTTGTAGGGCTTGGAGTTGGCCAGGCCCGCCTTCAACTCTTCGTCGTTGATCATGCGGCCTTGTTCCAGGTCGATCAGGAACATCTTGCCGGGCTGAAGGCGCCACTTGCGCACGATCTTGCTTTCCGGCACGGGCAGCACGCCCGACTCGGAGCCCATGATGACCATGTCATCGTCGGTGATGCAATAGCGTGAGGGGCGCAGGCCGTTGCGGTCCAGGGTGGCGCCGATCTGGCGGCCATCGGTGAACACGATGGAGGCCGGGCCGTCCCAGGGCTCCATCATGGCGGCGTGGTATTCATAGAAGGCCTTGCGGCGCTCGTCCATGGTGGTGTGCTGTTCCCAGGGCTCGGGAATCATCATCATCACAGCCTGGCTGATGGGATAGCCCGCCATGGTCAGCAACTCCAGGCAGTTGTCGAAAGTGGCCGTATCGGACTGGTCGGCAAAGCTGATGGGGTAGAGCTTTTTCAGGTCTTCGCCCAGCACCGGGGACGACATCACGCCTTCGCGCGCCTTCATCCAGTTGTAGTTGCCCTTGACGGTGTTGATCTCGCCGTTGTGGGCGACATAACGGTAGGGATGGGCCAGCGGCCACTCGGGGAAGGTGTTGGTCGAGAAACGCTGGTGCACCAAGCCCAGGGCCGAGACGCATCGTGCGTCTTGCAGGTCCAGGAAGTAGGTGCCAACTTGATCAGCCAGCAGCAGGCCTTTGTAGATGACCGTGCGGCTGGACATGCTGGGCACGTAGTATTCTTTGCTGTGCTTGAGGCGCAGGTTCTGGATGGCTGCGCTGGCGGTCTTGCGAATCACGTACAGCTTGCGCTCTAGCGCGTCTTGAACGATGACGTCATTGCCGCGACCAATGAACACCTGACGGATGATGGGTTCTTTTTCGCGCACGGTGGGCGACATCGGCATGTCCAGGTTGACCGGCACATCGCGCCAGCCCAGCACGACCTGGCCCTCCGCCAAAATGGCGCGCTCCATTTCCTGCTCGCAGGCCAAACGGGAGGCGTGCTCTTTGGGCAGGAAAATCATGCCGACGCCGTACTCGCCCGGTGCCGGCAGGGTCACGCCCTGTTTGGCCATCTCTTCGCGGTACAAGGCATCGGGCAACTGAATCAAGATGCCAGCCCCGTCGCCCATCAATTTGTCGGCGCCCACGGCACCGCGATGGTCCAGGTTTTCCAGAATCTTCAACGCCTGGCCCACGATGGCATGCGTCTTCTGTCCTTTGATGTGCGCCACAAAACCCACGCCGCAGGCGTCATGCTCGTTCGCCGGGTCATACAAACCCTGCACCTGAAGTTGTTCTTTCTCGGCAGCCGTGGTCATGGCGCACTCCTCTTCAATTTCAATGGGACACGAAGCATAGTGCACTGCAACATGAATGCCAAGAAAAATAATTGGGGTCAGATACCGATTATTTGTCTAGTTTTTTATTGAGGAATTAATTGGGGACAGATTGAAATGAGTTGTTTTTAGCTCTTTTGTTCGCGCACCACGCCTTTCCCTTTACGGATTCGATCAATCTAAAGGCGTTTTGCTCACCGAAACCGGCCGACCTGCCTTGCTTTGCGCGATGCGCCGTTCGGTTTTCTTTTGTAAATCTGCCACGAAACCCGCCTCCCCCAATGCCCAACCACTGAGCGTGGCGCGCGTCAAAGCATCTTGCTGCGCCATCGTGATGCCTGCATGCACCATTTCGGCGTAAGCCGCTTCCCGTGCAAAGGGGGTATTGCCCAGCGTCCAATACAAAGGATGGGGAGTGATCAAGGGGTCGGTTTTCCGACCTACATAGTGCAAATGGCTGGACCAAAAGTAATCTTCTGGCTGCGCCACCATGTTGGCTCGAACAGGGTTGAGGTCGATGTAGGCCATGCAAGTGAGCAAATAGCGGTCGGACTGAATCAGCGTGGAGCGGTAACGTCCCTCCCATAAGGTACCCGTGCGGCCATGCAATTTATTGAATGCCAACACATAGGAGCGTCCCACCGATTGCATCATCAGAGAGAGGGCTTTGTCCTTTTGAGGCGTGGCCAATAAATGCACATGGTTGGTCATCAACACATAAGCGTGAATATCCACTCCCTGGGTGCGGCTGTGCTCTGTCAACAGCGCCAGCATTCGCTCGTAATCACCCCGTCCAGTGAAAATCGCCTGCCGGTTGTTGCCCCGCAAAATGACGTGGTGTGGGTATCCAGGAACGCTCAAACGGGGCAGACGGGCCATGACGACTCCTCAATTTCGGATCATGATAATTTGAATCTGACCCCGATTAATGATTCGAGACCGAATTGGGTGAGGAGGGCTTGGAGGCGGGTGGCGGCGCTGTGTTTGGGCTGGCCGGTGTAGCGGGCGAGGATGAGTTCGTTTTTGAGGGAGTGTTCCCAGCCAACGAGTTCGGTGACGGTGACTTGGTAGCCGCGGGCTTCGAGGTAGAGGCAGCGCAGGACGTTGGTGATCTGGCTGCCGAACTCGCGGGTGTGCAGTGGATGGCGCCACAGTTCGGCCAAGGGGGTGCGGGACAAGGTCAGGGCCTTGGTCTGGCGCAAGCAGGCCGCGACCTCGGCCTGGCAGCAAGGCACCAGCACCAGGGCTTGGGCTTTTTTCTGCAGCGCAAAGTCAATGGCGTCGTCGGTGGCGGTGTCGCAGGCATGCAAGGCGGTGACGATGTCGATCTGCTCGGGCAACTCGGCCGAAGCCGCAGAATCGGCCACACTCAGGTTTAAAAAGGACATGCCGTAAAAACCCAGGCGCTGGGCCAACGCCCGGGAAGACGCCACCAACTCGGCACGGGTTTCAATGCCATAGATGTGGCCCTGCACCGGACTTGCTGCGCTGTCGAGCACAGCCTTGAAATACAAGTCGTACAAAATAAAACCCAGATACGACTTGCCCGCCCCATGATCAGCCAGGGTAAGGCGTGCACCCGGAGCCTTCTTTGAGTCGAGCACACTTTTCAACGGACCCTCGATAAATTGGCACAGGTGGTAAACCTGCTTGAGTTTGCGGCGGGAGTCCTGGTTGAGCTTGCCCTCGCGTGTGAGGATGTGCAACGCTTTCAACAACTCGATCGATTGACCGGGCCGAACTTCGGGTGGCACATCAGGCACGGCCGCCGTCTTTAGAGACGCAGTAGGTTTGGCTTTCATGAGGACCTCTTCGGATCGTTTGATCGCACCGGACAGCGCGCCTGCACACCCAGGGCCTGCCAGCCGGCATGCCCCATGTGATTGAGCAAGGCCACGTTGCGCTCGTAAATCATTTCCGCCTCGGGATAGGCCTCGACGGCGCGATCGATGCTGGCCTCGCGCAGCAAATGCAGGGTCGGATAAGGCGCGCGGTTGGTCAAGTTCTCCGGGTCACCGGGCTGCGTGCCGGCGAATTGGTAGCGGGGATGAAAATCGGCAATCTGAATCTCGCCTTCCAAGGCTAGCTCGCCCAACACAGCATCACAATCCGCCAGAAAATCATTGAACGCCAAAAAATCGGGCAAGGCATGCGGCGCCATCAGCAAGGTGGTGTCGGTCACCTCGGGGTCGGCTTGCGCCAGCAAAAGCAACTCCTCTCGCAACTGCGCCAACCAATCTTGCGGGTCGGATGACAAGCAGACCGCGTAACGCACCTGCCCCTTCACCTGTACCGCCTTGGCAAACGGGCACAAGTTCAAGCCGACCACAGCTGCGTTCAGCCAATGCGCCATGTCTTCCACCACAGTTTTTGCTTCATCCATTCGGCATCTCCTGGGGGTGACGCAAAGCACGGGCAATCAGGCCTGACAAGCCCATGCCCACGACACAACAAGCCACTGTCACCAGCCAGGTCCACTGCCAGCCCCCCGCTTGCACAGCCACCCAGGCCACGGCTGGCGGCCCCAAAAACTGTCCGGCAGCCGACCACTGCTGCATCCATCCCACCGTGGTGGACACGGTTGAAGGCGTGGGCGCCAGGCGCACCGCCATGGAAAACAATGTGCCGGGAATCATGCCACCCACTGCAGAGAACAGCACCACGCAGACAAAGCGCAGCGCGGCGGGCAAGGCCCAGCCCTGCCATTCGCCAAACGCCAACACGGTCCCCAGGCCCATGACGCCAAAGCCGAGGCGCAGCAAGCGCCGCGCCGGCACACCCTGGCTCAGAAAGCGCCCCGACATCACATTGCCCAGCATGTTGGCCGCTGCCACCGTGGCGGTCAGCAAGCCATTGAGCGTGCTGGACATGCCCAGTTGGGCATTCACGGTTGGTAAAAAACCGATCACCGCCAACCACTGGCAAGAGTACATGGCAAAGCTGAGCGAGACCCACCAAGGACCGCCAGATTGCAAGGTCAGGCGCAAACGCGAGGTCCAGCGCTCGGCCACTGCGTTCGACCCTGTCGGTGACTGCCGCAACACCGCATCGCTCGGCACCGCCTGCGCCAGCCAAGCCATGGCCAACAGCGACAAGGCAGAGAGCGACCACCACCAGCCCGGCCACCCCAGCGCACCCATCACCCAAGGGGCGCACAACAAAGCCAAGGCTGTGCCCAAGGGCATGTAGGCGCCCCACCACCCCATCATTCGGCTCAAGTCTTGTGGCGCCACCAACTGCCGAAGCAGGCTAGGAGCGGGCATGGAACCCAGCAAAAAGCCCACGCCTTCAACGGCGCGCAAAACCAGCAAGCTGTGCGCGTCTTGCGCGAAGCCGCCCAGCGCGCTGGCCCCACACAGGATGCCCATGCCCAGCAGCATGCTGCGACGCAGCCCCAAGGCGTCGGTGCCCAGCCCAATCGCCAAACCCAGGGCCATGCCGGCCAGCTGCACCAGCGACAACAAAAAGCCTGCTTGCAGCAAAGAAATGTCCAACGCCTCACGCAGCACCGGCAAGGCGGGTGGCAATTTGCCAATGTGCATGGCCACACTGACGCCCGCCACGATCACGACCCAGGCCGGGTGCAGGCGCGTAGCCTTCATTCAGCGCCCAACAGTTGACGCCCCGTCAATCGCGCATGCTCGCGCCCGGCAAAGCGATCGGTCATGCCAGCGATGTAATCGGCCACCGCACGTGGCCGGTCGGCGCGGGCCGCGAAATCCGAGGGCATTTCATGCGGCGCGCTCAGATAGGCCGCAAACAGCTCGGCCACCACCGTGCGCGCCTGCTCGGTGGTGAGCATGACTTGCGGGTGCCGGTAAAGGTTGGCGAACAAAAAAGATTTGAGCGCGCTCGATTGCGCACGCATCGTGGCACTGAACTGCACCAGCGCAGGTGCCGCGCGCACCGCCGTCAGGTCGGGCTCACCCAAGGCCTGCAAAGCCGCGCTGGTGGCGTTGATCACGTCATACACCTGGTCGCTCAGCATGCGCCGAATCACCTCGTACACATGGCGCCGCCCCTGCAGGGCAGGATGCTCTGCAAGGGTCTGCTCGCTGTAATGGGCAAACAAAGGCACTTGCTGCATCTGCGCCACGCTCAGCAGGCCCGAGCGAATGCCATCGTCAATGTCGTGGGCGTTGTAGGCAATTTCGTCTGCCAAATTGCACAACTGTGCTTCCAGGCTGGGCTGCGTGCGTCTCAAAAACCGGGCGGCCACGCCGCCGGGCTCTCGCGCTTCGATCTCACGCGCATGGCGCAAGGCGCAGTGCTTCAAGATGCCTTCGCGCGTTTCAAAGCTCAGGTTCAGCCCGTTGAATTGGGGGTAACGCTCCTCCAACTCGTCGACCACCCGCAGGCTTTGCAGGTTGTGCTCGAACCCACCATGCGCGGCCATGCAATCTTGCAAGGCATCCTGCCCGGCGTGACCAAAAGGGGTGTGTCCCAAATCGTGCGCCAGGGCAATGGCTTCCACCAAGTCTTCGTTCAAGCGCAAGGAGCGCGCCATGGAGCGCCCCAACTGCGCCACCTCCAGCGAATGCGTCAAACGCGTGCGGTACAGGTCTCCTTCGTGGTTGAGGAACACCTGCGTTTTGTAAACCAGCCGGCGAAAGGCGGTGGAGTGCACGATGCGGTCGCGGTCGCGCTGAAAGGCATTGCGCGTCGGCGCGTCGGCTTCCGGATAACGGCGCCCCCGGCTGCGCGCAGGATCGCAGGCATATGGGGCGAGCGGCCCACCCTTCATGCCTGGCAGCATTGGCGAATCACCTCGCCCACCAGCGCATCCGGCGCTCCCTGAACTTTGGCGTGGCCGGGTGAGTCGATCAGCACGAAGCGAATGTCACCCGCTTCGGCTTTCTTGTCGACGCGCATGTGGTGCAAGTAGGTTTCCACGCCCAAATTCGGTCCGACCACGGGCAACCCGGCGCGTACCATCAGCGCCGTCAGGCGCTCCACCAAGGCCAGGTCGATGTAGCCCAAACGATGCGACAAGTGTGCCGCCATGACCATGCCACAGCCCACGGCCTCCCCATGCAGCCATTCGCCAAAGCCCAGTCCGGCCTCGATGGCATGCCCAAAGGTGTGGCCAAAATTCAAAATCGCCCGCAACCCAGACTCGCGCTCGTCCTGCCCCACCACCCAGGCCTTGATTTCGCAACTGCGTTGCACAGCGTGGGCCAGGGTTTGCGGGTCGCGCGCCATCAAGGCATCGATGTGGGCCTCAATCCAGTCCAAAAACACCATGTCGGCAATCGGGCCGTATTTGATGATTTCAGCCAAACCCGCACTCATCTCGCGCGCAGGCAGTGTTTGCAAACTGCTCAAGTCACAAATCACGCGCGCCGGTTGGTAAAACGCGCCGATCATGTTTTTGCCCAGGGGATGGTTGACGGCGGTCTTGCCGCCAACCGACGAATCCACTTGCGCCAGCAAGGTGGTGGGCACTTGAACAAAAGGCACACCGCGCATGTAGCAAGCGGCCGCAAAACCGGTCATGTCACCTACCACGCCGCCGCCCAGGGCAAACAGCACAGTCTTGCGGTCACAGCCTTGCGACAGCAGAACGTCGAACACCTGGTTCAGGGTCTGCCATGTTTTGTGGGTCTCGCCATCGGGCAAAGTGACCTGGTGAATCTGTGCGTAGTGTGGCTTCAAAGCCAATTGCAGCGCGGGTGCATACAGCGGCCCCACAGTATCGTTGGTCACGATCAAGGCGGTGCTGGCCTTGGGCAAGCCTTGCCACGCGCTGGCTTGAGACAACAAGCCGGCGCCAATCAGAATGGGGTAGCTGCGCTCGCCCAACGCAATTTGAACTTCGATCGGGGCGGTGTGATCAAGGGCTGACATGCGGTTTGTCCGATGCGAAAGACGAAGAAGAGGTGACGGGTGCGTCAGCCGAGCCTGAACGCTTGGCGTCCAGTTTGTCCAAAATCATGTTGACCAGCGCAGCCACCGTGGGGCGACCGGTTTCAATCACATGGTGGGCCGTTTCCCGGTACAGCGGGTCGCGAATGTCGAACAGCTCACGCAAGCGCCGCAAAGGGTCGGCCACTTGCAGCAAGGGGCGGTTCTGGTCATGGCGCAGACGGCGAAACACTTCTTCTGGCGAGGAGCGCAAATAAAAAACCTGCCCGCGCGACTTCAACCGCTCCCGGTTCAAAGGCCGCAAGACCGAACCGCCGCCGGTCGACAGCACACCATGGGCGCGCTGCGACAAATCGTCCAGCACCTCGGACTCGATGTCACGAAAGCGGTCCTCCCCTTCGCGTTCGAAATACTCGCGAATCGAGCAGCCCAGTCGCTGCTCGATCGCATGATCCGAATCCACAAAGGGGAGACTCAACCGTCGCGCCAATTGACGCCCGACGGTGGACTTGCCGCTGCCCGGCAACCCGACCAAAACCAACAAAATATGCTTTCCTAAGGTGCTGATACACGCTGAGGAAGCATTTTAGGCGTTATGAACACCATCAACTCCTGTTTGAGGTGCTTGCGCATCTGCTGTCCGAACAAGCGACCCAGCCAGGGAATGTCGCCCCAGCCCGGCACTTTGGCCTGGTTGTCGATCTCATTGAGCTCAAAAATACCGCCAATCACCACCGTCCCGCCATCTTCCACACGCACCTGGGTGCTGATGTGTTTGGTGTCAATGGCAAACCCCGCAGGAGTCACCTGGCCGACGCTGTCTTTGTTGATGTCCAGGTCCAGCACGATGCTGCCCTCGGGGGTGATTTGCGGCGTGACTTCAAGTCTCAGGTTGGCTTTGCGAAACGCGATGGAGTGCGCATTGCTGCTGCTCGAGGACACCTGGTAGGGCAGCTCGGTGCCCTGCTCAATCACGGCCTTGGCCTGATCGCCGGTGACGATGCGTGGGCTGGCCACAATCTTGCCTTGACCATTGGCTTCCAGGGCAGACAACTCCACGGCAATCAGCGAAGTTTTAGCGGCGTTGTAGAGGGTCATGGCCACCGCTGCAGGATCAACACCCTGCAGACCTGCCGCCGGCAAGCTCAGGACAGCGCCCGAGGCTTGCAACCGCTCGCCCACGGACACGGGGCGATCTCCCACTGCCAGCTTGGCCCCCAGGGTCTTGCCAAAGCTGTCACTTGCCTCGACGATGCGCGCCTCAATCATCACCTGGCGCAACGGGACATCGATCAAATCGACCATCCGCTGCACTTGCTCCAGGCGCGCAGACACATCGGTCACAAACAATTGATTGGTACGCGCATCGGCGATGGCACTGCCGCGCGCTGTCAGCAGGCGCGCGGCGTTGATTGGCGCCAAAGGTCCCGCCCCCGAAGGCGCAGGAGCCCCACCCCCAACCGACCACCCCGATGACGTCCCCAACAAGTGCTGAAGCATGTCAGCAGCCTTGGCATAGTTCAAACGAAACGTGCGCATTTGCAACAGCTCCAGGTTTTGCAGCGCAGCACGGTGCTCCACCTCGAATTTTTCCCGGGCTGCAATGTCGGCACGCGGCGCGATCCAGATCACATTGCCCTGTCGGCGCTGGGCCAGGCCCTTTGCTTGTAACAGGGTTTCCAGCACCTGCTCCCAAGGTACCTCTTTGAGGTGCACCGACGCGGTTCCGGTGACGTTGTCCGAGGTCACGATGTTCAGGCCACTGAAGTCGGCAATGACCTGAAAAGCGGAGCGCAAGTCGATGTTTTGAAACTGCATCGACAGTAAAGGTGCCGAGGGCTGCAAGGGGTCTTCTGGCAGGGCTTGGGCCTGCACACCCCATGGGCAGCAGGCACTGGCAAGCGCCACAACGCGAAGCCATGACAAGATCATGGCTGAAGGCTCTGGCCCGTGAAACTGACGAAGCGCAAACGTTTTTGCCAGGCGTCCTCCGGACCCAGCACATGCTCTTCAATTTCAAGGTGATCGGCATGAACCGCCTTGACCCAGCCACGATGCCACCCCACCTTGTCACCCACCTGAACCGTGAAGACCTGCGTCTGATGCCCCAGAACGGCCCACCGCTGCTGCGCATGCCCGCCGATACCCAGCAGTCGGAACGCTTGCGGGTCGGTTTCTTGCCAAGGGCTGGGCGGGGGACCAGGGGCATGCGGTCCCAGCGCAGATTGGCGCCACAAGCGCCTGGCCAGGCCTTGTTCGTCAAAGGGGTTGCCATGATGGGGGAGCGCCGATGAGTCGCTCCGCACAGGCCACACCGTTGGAGGCATGCTGGATTCCCACTGCACGCGCGCCTCGATGCCAGCGCCCGGCTGCGGTGACAAAGCCACGCGGCCCAGCCACAAACTGGGAAGCTGTTGCGTCATTTGACGCAGACCACCCATGAGGTTCTCCCATGAACCGGCCCAGGCCATTTCACGCTTGAAAGCGGGTGTGACAGTTGCAGCATTGGATGGCATGGTTTGCATATCAAACATCGCTGCAATGGGTTGTAGCCTTGACA
>VERE01000044.1 GCA_018882835.1 Limnohabitans sp. | reverse complement strand
ACTTGCGCCGTAGTCAATGCCGCCACCTGGTCTACGGTCACTTTCGCAACCGCCTCGGCGGTCAGGCTCTGCAGTTGTGCTGTGGTCAAACTGACCAATTGACTGGTTGACAATGCCCTTAACTGCGCCGAAGTCACGCTCGGCAACTGTGTGGCACTCAATGCCCTCAAATCGGCAGTTTCCATTGCGCCAAATTGGGTCACCGTGAGGCTGCCAATCAAAGTGGTCGACAGCGAGGCCACCTGAGCAGTGGTCAACGCCACCACTTGGTCAACGTTCAGGGAACGAATCTGGCTGGAAGAGAACGCTGCCAAATCTGCAGTTTCAAGGGCTTGCACACGATCGGTGGTCAATGCAGCCACTTGCACCAGGGTCAACCCCTCGATTTGGCTGGTCACCAATGCTGCAATGTTGGCCGTGGTCAACGCATTCACCTGGCCTGCCGCCCAGCCCTTGAAGCTCTCGCTGCTCAGTGCCGGTATTTGTGCTGTGGTGATCACGGACACCTGGTTTGTGGTCATGGCACTCAGTTGCTTGGAAGTCAGCACCGCGATCTGGCCCGTCTCCAACGCGGCCACCTGGGCCGTGGTCAAGCCACCCACTTGCTCGCTCAGGCTGGCCACCATTTGCTCGGTGGTCAGCGCCTTGATTTGAGCCGTGGTCAACGCCGCAAACTGGTCCGTCGCGAGGGATCGGATTTGTTGGCTGGTCAAGACAGCAACGTCACGGGTTTCAAGCGCAGGAACCTGGGTCAGACTCAAGGCCTGAACCTGCAGAACCTTCAGGCCTGCCACATGTTCAGTGCTCAAAGCCACAATCTGATCGGTGGTCAACGCTTTGACCTGGTCCGCCGTCAACGCTGTAACACGGGTCAATTCCAAGGCCGCAAGGTCAGCGGTTTCAAGCGCCGCCACTTGACTGGTGACCAGTGCCGCAACCTGCACAGAGCTCAAAGCCAAGGCCTGTGCCGTGGTGAAAGCTACCACCTGACTGGTGGTCAGTGCCTGGACCTGTGCAGGCAACCAACCGGCCAAATCTGCCGTTTCAAGCGCCGCAATTTGTGCAGGCTGCAAGGCGGCCACCTGGTCGGTGGTCATGCCCCGCAGTTGTTGCGAATTCAGGGCCACCACATCACGGGTTTCAAGCGACTGAATCTGTGCGGTACTCAAGGCACCCACCTGCGCAGAAGTCATGACCGCGACCTGATCGGTTTGCAGGGCAACAACCTGGGTCGTCGTCATGGCCTGGATTTGTGGCAAGGTCATCACCGGCAATTGATCGGTTGTCAGAGCCTGAACACGTGTGTCCTCCAGAGCCGCCACCTGTGCCGTGGTCAAAGCCTTGAGTTGAACAGCGCTGAGTGTCACCACTTGGCGGGTCGTCAGAACGGCAATGTCACGGGTTTCCAAGGCAGCTACTTGCACAGAAGACAAGGCCACAATATGGTCAGTGATCAAGTTGGGAACCTGATCGTTGGTCAGGGCCTCAATTTGGGCCGTCGTCAAGGCACGGATCTGCCCTGAGTCCATGGCCGCCAAATTACGGGTTGTCAACGCCTGGATATCGGAGGTCTCAATGGCCTGAATCTGCAGGGTCTTGAAGGCGGCAACCTGAGCCGTGGTCAACACCTCAAACTGTGCCGAGCGCATGCCTGCCACTTGTTCGGTGGTCAAGGCGCGGATCTGATCAGAGCTGAGCGTGGTCAGGTTGGGGACATCCAAGGTCTGAACCTGCGTCACTTGCAAGCCTGTCACCTGGGCATTGGTCAACGCAGCCACTTGCTGGGTTGTCAAGCCCTGAATCTGGTCTGTGCTCAAAGCTCGAATTTGATCCGAACTCAAAGACGCCAGCTGGACCGTGGTCAATGCTTTCACATCGTCAATTTCGATGGCAACCACTTGGTCAGTGGTCAAGCCCTTGAGCTGAACCACCTGCAAGGAAGCAACTTGACGCGTCGTCAACGCTACCACCTGCGCAGTGGTCAACGAAGACAACTGAGTAGATGTGATGCCAGACAACCCATCGGTTGACAAACTGGCCACTTGTTCCACCTTCAAGGAAACCCATTGCGAGGTTTCCAGTGCACGGGTTTGGGTGGAGGTCAGCACCTGAACCTGGCGCTCTTCCAGTGACCGCAACTGTGCCGTGGTCAGAGCCGCGACTTGCTTGGCACTGAAACTCGGTATCTGGGCCGTGGTCAGGCTGGGCCATTGGCTGGTCTTGACGGCCTGGATCTGGTCGGTGGTCAAGGCGTACAGCTGCCCTGAATTCATGGCCGCCAGGTCGTCGGCTTCAATGGCTGCAATTTGCTGCGTCAGCAAAGAGGCCACCTGCAGCGATGTCAGCGCATTCATCTGGGCGGTTGACAGCGCGATCACCTGGTCGGTGGTCAGGGCTTTAACCTGGTCAGAGCTCAGCGCCACCCACTGGGCTGTGGACAAATTGGCTTCTTGATCACCGGTCATCACCGCAATCTGGGCCGTGGTCAGGGCACGCAGTTGGGCGCTGTCCATGACCGCCAGATCGCGCGGCTCGATCGCCGTGAACTGCTGTGTGGTGAAGGCAGGCACTTGTACCGGTTTCAGGCTGCTGACCTGAGCGGTGGTCATGGCCGCAATCCAATCGTTGGTCAAGGCCACTACCTGGCTGGTCGTCAGGCCAGGGATATCCGCCGATTCAATCGCTTGAACCTGGCGGTCGGAGAGACGCGCCAGTTGTGCGGTGGTCAGCGCGCTCAGTTGCGCCGAGCTCAAGGCCACCATGTGAGCCGTGGTGAAGGACTCCACGTCACTGGCGTCCAGTGCGGGAAGTTGATCGCTCTTCATGGCTGCGACCTGATCGGTTCGCAATGCATCCACCTGGTCAGCCACCATTGCCTTGATCTGGGCCGTGGTCAGCGCCATGATTTGCGCCGAAGACATCACCGCCATGTCCACTTTTTCCATCGACTCGATTTGCGAGGTCAACAGGGCCGACACCTGGGCCACCTTGAGTGCAGACACCTGGGCCGTGGTCAAGGCAATCACCTGGTCATTGCTGAGGCTGACCAGCTGCTGTGTCGTCAGGCCCACCACATCAGCGGCTTCAATGGCTTGAATTTGCCGATCTGACAGTTGAGACAACTGAGCCGTCGACAGGGCGCTGAGTTGCAGGGAACTCAAGGCCACCATCTGTGCCGTGGTCAAGGATGAAATATTGCCCGAGGCCAGCGCATTGACCTGGTCACTGCGCATTGCCACCACTTGATCGGTGGTCAAGGCGCCGACCTGATCGCCAACCAACGCATTGACCTGCGCAGTGCTCAAGCCGTAAACCTGAGCCGAGGTCATGGCAGCCACATCCACTTTCTGCATGTTGGCAATTTGCGAGGTCAGCAGCGCGGCCACTTGGGCCACTTTCAGCGCAATCACCTGTCCCGTTTGCAGCCAAGTGACCTGGTCGTTGGTCAAGGCTTGCATTTGCTGGGTGGTCAGTCCTGCCAAATCGGTGGTCTCGATGGCTTGCAACTGTTTCTCGGAGAAGCGAGACAACTGTGCCGTGGTCAAGGCGCCAATTTGAACGGAGTTCAAAGCCACCACCTGAGCCGTGGTCAAGGACTCAATGTCACTGGAGTCCAATGCCGCCAGCTGGTCACTGCGCAATGCCGTGATTTGCTCGGTTGTGAAGACGGCCACTTGCTCTGCCGTCAGTGCCTG
Organism: Limnohabitans sp.; assembly: GCA_018882835.1. Taxonomy (GTDB): domain Bacteria; phylum Pseudomonadota; class Gammaproteobacteria; order Burkholderiales; family Burkholderiaceae_C; genus Limnohabitans. The sequence continues at coordinate 20,351 of VERE01000044.1, read as the reverse complement.
CATGTGGGCCGTGTTCAGACCTACCAACTGGGTCGAATTCAAGACCGGCAGATCCACGCGTTCGATCGCAGCCACCTGCGCCGTAGTGAAGGATGCCAACTGGGTTGACTTCAGCGCAGCAAATTGTGCAGTGGTCAGCCAGCCCACCTGTTCATCACTCAAGCTTTGAATTTGGGTGGTAGTGAGGGCTGCCAGATCGACGGTTTCCAGGGCTTGCACATGCTTTTGTGCCAGCCTGGAAATTTGGGCCGTGGTCAGCACGCTGACTTGTACAGAACTCAAAGCCACCACGTTTTGCGTGGTCAGCGATTCGACATCACTGGAGTCCAGGGCAACCAATTGATCGGTCCGCAATGCTGCGACTTGCGCCGTTGTCAAGACACCTACCTGGTCTGCCGTCAGGGCCTTCGCCTGGGCAGTGGTCAGGTTGGCAACTTGAGCCGTGGTCAACACCGCTGTGTCCACGTTTTCCAGATTGGCAATTTGCGTTGTGCTCATCGCTGCAACTTGGGCTGGCAACAAAGAGGGTACTTGGGCTGTAGTCAAGCCAATCACCTGGTCATTGCTCAACGCGCGAATCTGATCCGTGGTCAATGCCGCCAAATCCGATGTCTCCATGGACTTGATTTGGTTATCCGTGATGCGGGTCAGCTGTTGCGTGGTCAATGCAGCCACCTGAGCCGTGCCCAAAGACACCACCTGGGCGGTTGTCAAGGTTTCGATCACCGCAGAATCAAGCGCTGCGACTTGATCGGTCCGCATCGACGCGATTTGCGCCGTAGTCAAGACAGGCACTTGCGAGGCTGTCAATGCCCTTGTCTGCGCCGTACTCAGCGCAGCGATCCGAGCAGTTCCCAAAGCCACCACGTCGGCATTTTCCAAAGCGGCAACTTGCGCGGTACTGAGTCCGCTCAACTGCGAAGTGGCCAATGCGGCGTATTGGGCTGTCGTCAACTGCCCCACTTGGTCGTTGCTCAGCGAACGAATTTGTGCCGTCGTGAGACTGATCACATCAACGGTTTCCATCGCCTGCAATTGCTTGTCACTGAAACGAGACAACTGGCTGGTGGTCAACACCGAGACCTGGGCTGTGGTCAGCGCGATCACCTGGGCCGTTGTCAAACCATCGATAGCCATGGCGTCAACCGCCACAACCTGGGCAGTACCCAGGGCGGCAACCTGCGAAGTCTGCAGCGCACCAAGTTGCTCATTGTTCAAGGAGGCAACACTGCTGGTGACCAAAGCGCCCAAGCTTGCCGTTTGAACCGCTGCGATTTGCGCCACAGACACATAGTCCACTTGCGTGGCAGAAAGCGTGGCGACATGCGCCATGGTCAGGGCGGCCATTTGTGCAGTGGTCATGCCCTCGATCAAATCGCGGGACAACGAGCGGATTTGGTCCGTGGTCAGGGCCGCAATGTCCACCGTGTCAAGTGCTTTGATCTTGTCGTTTCCGATAGCCGCCAGCTGTTGGGTGGTCAGACTGGCAACTTGGCCGGTTCCCAAGGCCGCCACTTGAGCCGTCGTCAAACCCGCCACTTGGGCCGAGGTCAGCTTGGTCAGCGTGGCATTGTCAATAGCAGCCACTTGCTGCGTGGTCAGATAGCCGGTCCAATCTGCCGACAAGCTGGGCAGTTGAGCAGTGGTGAACGCTGCCACTTGCTGGGTTTGGAAGGCACGAACTTGGTTGGAAGCCATGCCCGCCAGATCAACGGTCTGAAGGGCTGTAACCTGCAAAGTGTTCAGGGCAGCCACCTGTTGGGTGGTCAGGCTGAACACCTGTTCGCTGGTCAGTGCCACCACCTGCGCTGTGTCCAGGCCTGCCAGGCTCGCGGTGGACAGCGCTGAAACGTCGCGCGATTCCAGCGTCTGCAACTGCAGCGTCGTCAGCGCGGCCAATTGGTTCGAGGTGACCGCCGCAAACTGCTGCGTTGTCATGTTTACCAATTGGCTGGTGGTCAGCGCGCGGATGCGGTCTGTGGCCAGGGCCACCAGATCACGCGTCTCCAGAACCGCCACTTGCTCCGAAGCCAGTGACTGAACTTGGGTGGTTGTCAGACTGGCCACTTGCGCCGTGGTCAAGGAAACCACAGCATCCGTGCTAAACGACGCCAGTTGTGCCGTGGTCAATTGCGCAAGGGCACTCAAGTCCAATGATGACACCTGAGAAGTCGTCAATGCGGCAATTTTGTCGGTGGTCAAATTGGGCAACTGCTGAGTGGTCAACGCCAGCATTTGCTCATTGGTCATCAGGCGAATTTGGGTCGTGGTCAGCGCAGCCAGGTCGCGGGTTTCCATGGCCGCCACCTGCGCTGTGCTCAAAGACACAAATTGGGCGGTGGTCAAGTTGGCGATCTGTGCCGTGCTGAAAGCAATGATCTGATCGGCTCCAAAGCCACGCAACTGCTGGGTGCTCAAAGAGGCCAGCGACTGGGTATTGACCGCAGCAATTTGCGAGGTGCTGAATGCACCCAGCTGGGTAGCCAGCAATGCCTTGATGTGGTCGCCCGTCAGGGCCACCACTTGCGCAGTGGTCAACGCCTGGACTTGGTCCGTCGTCAGTTTGACAAGATCAGCTGTCTCCAGGGCGGCGATTTGAATGTCTTTCAGTGCAGCCACTTGGCTGGTCAGCAGGTTCGGCATCTGAGCCGTCGTCAAAGCCACCACTTGCGCGGTTGTCAACGCCTGGACTTGGTCCGTCGTCAGCTTCGCCAGGTCCGCCGTCTCCAGCGCGGCAACCTGTGCGTCTTTCAGTGCCGTCAGTTGGCTCGTCAGCAGGTTCGGCATCTGAGCCGTCGTCAGTGCCACCACCTGCGCGGTCGTCAACGCCTGGACTTGGTCCGTCGTCAACTTCGCCAGGTCCGCCGTCTCCAGCGCAGCGACCTGCGTGTCCTTCAATGCCGCCACTTGACTGGTCAGCAGGTTCGGAACTTGATCCGTCGTCAAAGCCACCACTTGCGCCGTCGTCAAAGCCTGGACTTGATCCGTCGTCAGCTTCACCAAGTCAGCTGTTTCCAGCACAGACACTTGCTCCGCTTTCATCGCCGCAATCTGGCTCGTCAACAGGTTCGGCATCTGAGCCGTCGTCAACGCCACCACCTGCGCAGTCGTCAACGACTGCACTTGCGCGGTCATCAGCTTCGTCAGATCCGTTGTCTCCAGCGCTGCTACTTGCTCCACTTTCAAAGCCGCAACTTGACTGGTCAGCAAGTTCGGCATCTGAGCCGTCGTCAACGCCACCACTTGCGCGGTCGTCAACGCCTGGACTTGGTCCGTCGTCAACTTGGTCAGGTCCGCCGTCTCCAGTGCTGCAACCTGAATGTCTTTCAGCGCAGCCACTTGACTCGTCAGCAGGTTCGGCATCTGACCTGTCGTCAACGCCACCACCTGCGCAGTCGTCAACGCCTGGACTTGGTCTGTCGTCAACTTCGCCAGATCCGCCGTCTCCAGCGCGGCAACCTGAATGTCTTTCAGTGCAGCCACCTGGCTCGTCAACAGGTTCGGGACTTGGTCTGTCGTCAACGCCACCACTTGCGCCGTCGTCAACGCCACCACTTGTGTGGTCGTCAGCTTCACCAAGTCCGCCGTCTCCAGCGCTGCAACCTGCGTGTCCTTCAATGCCGCCACCTGGCTCGTCAACAGGTTCGGCATCTGCGCCGTCGTCAGTGCAACAACTTGCGCCGTCGTCAGCGACTGGACCTGGTCAGTCGTGAGTTTCGCCAGGTCCGCCGTCTCCAGCACTGCAACCTGAACGTCCTTCAACGCCGCCACTTGACTGGTCAGCAGGTTAGGCATCTGAGCCGTCGTCAGTGCCACCACCTGCGCGGTCGTCAACGCCTGGACTTGGTCCGTCGTCAACTTCGCCAGATCCGCCGTCTCCAGCGCGGCAACCTGCGCGTCTTTCAGTGCCGCCACTTGGCTCGTCAGCAGGTTCGGTACTTGGTCCGTCGTCAACGCAACAACTTGCGCCGTCGTCAACGCCTGGACTTGGTCCGTCGTCAATTTCGCCAGGTCAGCCGTCTCCAGCGCTGCAACCTGAATGGCTTTCAGCGCTGCCACTTGACTGGTCAGCAGGTTCGACACTTGGTCTGTCGTCAGGGCCGCCACCTGTGCTGTCGTCAACGCCTGGACTTGGTCTGTCGTCAGCTTCGCCAGATCAGCCGTCTCCAGCGCCGCCACCTGGTCTACCTTCAGTGCAGCCACTTGGCTGGTCAGCAGGTTGGGCATCTGCGCCGTCGTCAAAGCCACCACTTGCGCCGTCGTCAACGCCTGGACTTGGTCCGTCGTCAACTTCGTCAGGTCTGCCGTCTCCAGCACTGCAACCTGTGCGTCTTTCAGTGCCGCCAGTTGGCTCGTCAGCAGGTTCGGCATCTGAGCCGTCGTCAGTGCCACCACCTGCGCGGTCGTCAAAGCCTGGACTTGGTCCGTCGTCAACTTCGCCAGGTCCGCCGTCTCCAGCGCAGCGACCTGCGTGTCCTTCAACGCCGCCACTTGACTGGTCAGCAGGTTCGGAACTTGATCCGTCGTCAAAGCCACCACTTGCGCGGTCGTCAAAGCCTGGACTTGGTCCGTCGTCAACTTGGTCAGGTCCGCCGTCTCCAGTGCTGCAATCTGAATGTCTTTCAGCGCAGCCACTTGACTCGTCAGCAGGTTCGGCACCTGACCAGTGGTCAGGGCTTGAACTTGGGTCGTGCTGAGTGTCTTGACCTGATCATCGGTCAGCATGACCAAATCCGCCGTCTGCAAAGCAGCCACTTGGTCTGTCTTCAGCGCTGCCACTTGGCTGGTCAACAAGTTCGGAACTTGGTCCGTCGTCAACGCCACCACTTGCGCTGTCGTCAGCGACTGTACTTGTGCAGTGGTGAGTCTGACCAGATCCGCCGTCTCGAGCGCGGCAACCTGAATATCCTTTAATGCAGCCACCTGGCTTGTCAGCAGGGCCGGCACGTGATCCGTCGTCAACGCCACGACTTGTGCTGTGGTCAGCGCTTGGATTTGCTGGGTTGTCAATTTGACCAAATCCGCTGTTTCAAGGACGGCCACCTGAGCATCCAAAAGAGCCGCGACTTGCGATGTCACCAAGTTCGATACTTGTGACGTGGTCAAGGACTGGATTTGGGCATCGGTGAGGGCTTGAATTTGGGAAGTGGTCAAGCTGGCAGCCTGCGCTGTGGTCAGAGCTTGAATTTGCTGGGTTGTCAGCGAGTCAATCTGGTCTGTAGTGAACTTGACCAAATCGCGTGTTTCCAATGCCACGATCTGCGCCGTGCTCATGGCTGCCACTTGGTCTGCCAGCAATGCAACTGCCTGGTTTTCTGTCAACGCTTCAATATCTTGTGTACCGAAAGCCAAGATTTGGCCTGTCCGCAATGCCTGCAGTTGCGAGGTCAGCAAAGCAGCGGTTTGTGTCGTGCTCAGGGCGGCAATTTGGGCGGTTCCCAACAGCGGCAGCATGTCGGGTGACAATGCCACCAGGCTTTGCGTCGAGAATGCCGGAATTTGCTCGGTGGTCACGGCAACGGCCTGGCCGCTGTAAAGAACAGCCACTTGGGCGGTCTGAAGCGCAGCCACGTTGTTGGAAGACAGCGCCGCCACCTGGCTGGTGGAAAGCGCACGGATTTGTGCCGTGGTCAGGCTAGCGACCTGGCTCGTGGTCATCGCCAGGACATAGGCGGAGTTCAGCGCTCCAAACTGGGTGGGAGTCAGCTTTTCCAGGGCCTGGGGCTTCAAGGCCGCCAGTTGGTCAATGGAATAGGCACCTATCTGCGACACGCTCAGAACCGCGGTTTGATCGGTGGTGAGCGCGGCGACATCCGCCGTTTCCATGGCGCTCATTTGCGCAGACGTCAAGGCTGTCACCTGCGCTGTGCTCAGATTGGAAACTTGCAACGTGGTCAAACCGACCACCTGCGCGGTGGTCAAGGCTTGCACCTGATCCGTCCCCAACACCAACAAATCTTGCACTTCTACTGCAGCCACTTGCTGGGTTGTCAGGCTGGATAACAGCAGGGTTGAGAGAGTGCTGGCTTGTTGGGTGGTCAGTGCGACCACCTGCGCCGTTTGGAAAGCCTGAATCTGCCTTGAATCCAGGGCATTCAAGTCGCTGGTCAGCATGGCCTGAATGCCGTCAGTGCGCAAAGCTTGCAACTGTGCCGTGGTCAAGGCTGCCGCTTGCACGGCTGTCAAGGTGGCCACCTGCGCCGTACCCAAAGCCTGAACAGCTTGGGTAGAAACGGCAGGCACTTGCGTTGCTGTCAATGACGACCATTGGGCAGTGGACAAGGCAAAGACCTGGGCCGTTGTCAAAGCTGCGGCCTGCGCGGTCGTGAGTCCTGCCAACTGCAGCGTGGACATGGCGGCCAAATCACGCGTTTCGAGCGCTGCGACCTGTTCGGTGCGCAAACCAGCAATTTGTGCGGACGAAAGGGCCTGCGATTGTTGTGTGGTCAAAGCCACCACTTGGTGCGTCTGCAAAGACCGCAACTGCTGGCTCGACAAGGAAGCCACCACATTGCTGGTCAGTACCTCGACTTGGGCCGTGGACAAAGCGGTGATTTGGTCTGTCGTGAATGCAGCAGATTGTTGGGTGGTCAGGCTGGCGGCATCCACCAATTCCAACGCGCCGAATTGCAAAGTGCTCAAGCTGCCAACTTGGCTGGCGGACAGGCCTTGGATCTGGGCGGTTGTCAGCGCTTGCACCTGGGCTGTGGTCAAACCAGCCAAGGTCGAAGTGGCCACATTCTTGAGTGTTGCCACAGGAATGGCCTCGGCTTGTGCCGTGGTCATGGCAGCAAACTGCGCTGCGGTCAGAGCATTCAATTGAGCTGAATTCAGCGATGCCGCTTGGTCGGTCTTCAGAGTTGCCAGCGACTGGGTAGTCAGCGCACTGACCTGCACAGAGGTCAAAGCCCTGACTTGTGCCGTCGTCCAGCCAACCACCTGCTGGGTAGACAGGACGTTAACCTGGGCTGTAGTCAATGCACTGATGACGCTCGATTGGATTGCTCCCAAATCACGGCTTTGCAAAACTGCCACTTGGCTGGTCTTGAGCGATGCCACCTGACTGGCATCGAGGTCGGCCATTTGCGCTGTGGTCAATGCCACCACTTGGTCCGTCCGCAAGGCTTGCAGTTGCGCTGTGCTCAAAGCTGAGAGCGCAGCAGACGTCATGGCTTCCACCTGGGCAGTGGTCAAGGAGCGGATTTGATCGGTCGTCAGTCCAATTGTTTGAACTGCTCGTAAAACAGCCATGTTGGCCGTTGTCAGGCTGGAAATATCACGGGACTCCAGCATTGACAATTGGGCACTTGAAAGCACATAAACCTGATTGGACCCCAGAGCAAGGACTTGCGCTGTCGTCAATGCGGCGATTTGATCTGCATTCAATGCAGTGATAACACCCGTCGGCAATGCATTGAGGTCTGCCGTCTCCAGAGCAACCAACTGGGCCGTCGACAGATAGGGAACTTGCGATGCCGAGAAAGATGCTGCCTGCTCGGTGGTCAAAGCCACCAATTGCTGGGTACTCAGAGAAGCAACCTGTGGATAGGTCAGTTTTCCAATGTTGACCGGATCGATGGCTGCAAATTGCGATGTACTGAAGGCCTGGAATTGCTCCGTGCTGAGAGTTCGAATTTGCGTGTAGTTCAGAACACCGACTTGATCATCCGTCAGCGAACGCAAATCCTCGGTTTGGATCTTGGCAACCTGCGCAATGGTCAGTGCGGCCACATGTGCGGTGGTCAAGTTCGCAAATTGCAGCGTGGTGAGCGCCTGAATCTGAGCCGAAGACAGGGTGGTGAATTGGCTGTCGCTGAGGCTGGCGATATCCCTGGTTTCAAAGGCCGCGATCTGCTCAGTCTTCAAGGCATTGAGTTGATCCGCTTTCAAGCCAGCCATTTGACCCGTGGTCAGCAGGACCACCTGCGCCGTATCCAGGGCTCGAAGTTGATGCGAGCTCAAGGACTGAATTTGACCCGTGGTCAGCGCCTGAACTTGCGCTGTGGTCAAGGCTTGCATCTGTGCCGTTGTCAAGCCAGACACCGCACTGGATTTGAGGACCACCAACTGGTCTGTCTTGAGCGACTGCAAATCGAAGGTCTCGATGGCGGCCAGCTGTGTGGGGCTCAAGGCCTGGACGGCGGTTGTCTGAAGCGCAGGCCACTGCGCTGTGGTCATCGCCTTGATTTGCGATGTCGTCAGGTTGCCAAGTTGCACCGAATCGAGAGAACTGATCTGATCGGTTGTCAAGGCCGCCACTTGCTGTGTGGTCAACATGACCACTTGGCTGCTGCCCATGGCATCCAGTTGTGCTGTCGTCAAGGCACTGACCTGTGCTGTGCCCAGTGCCGCCAACTGCCAAGAATTCAGGGCCCGCAAACTGTTTGTGGTCAAAACAGCCAAGTCGGCTGTCTGAATCGCAACAATTTGCGCAGTCGTCAAGCCCCCTAGTTGCTGCGACGTCAGCGCACTGAATTGTGCGGTGTCCAGCGCTTGCAGTTGCGCCGTACCAATCGCGCCAAACGCTGCGCTAGGAATCACAGAAAGCTCATCCGTGGAGAGCACTGGCAATTGCGCAGTGCTCAATGCTGCCATCTGAAGCGATGACAACGCCTTGACCTGCAGGGTATCCATCCAACCGATTTGCGCTGTGCTCAGTTGCGCAACCGCCTGAGTAGACAGGGCGACAATTTGCGCTGAACTCAGCACATTCACGTGATCTTCTGGCAAGCCCTGAATTTGCGAGCCCGACAACGCCCCCATCTGCGCCGCCGTCAAAGCCTGCACTTGTGATGTAGACAGATTCCGCAGTTGGTCGGTGGTCAAACTGCCAATTTGTGATGTCGTGAAGGCCCGTAGCTGCGCACTGTTGAGGGTCGCCAAATCACGTGTTTCCAGTGCCTGAACCTGCCCCGTCAGCAAGGCAGCAAGTTGGGTAGAACCCAAGCTGGCAACTTGCAGTGTCGACAGCGCGGCAATCCGATCGGTGGCCAGCACTTTGACTTGAGCTGCGGTCATCAGCGCCAGCTGCGCAGTGGTCAATCCAGCAAGTTGACTGGTTTCCAGGACTTTGACCTGGTCCGTTGTCAAACTCGCCCATGCCACCGCAGAGAGGGCAGTCACTTGATCGGCGTCAAGAACCGACAAATCGGCTGTTTCGATCGCGAAAACTTGATCAGACTCCAGGGCTGCCATTTGCGTGGTTGCGAGGGAATCCCATTGGAGTGTGGTCAGTGCACGCACCTGCGCCGTGGTCAATGCGCCCATGAGGGACGATGACATGGCATTGAGATCTGCAGGATCCACCACGGCCAACTGACTGGTTTGTAGCGCCATGACTTGGGACGAGTTCAACGCTGCGAATTGTTTCGTTTCCAACGCCATGACTTGCGCTGTGGTCAGCAGCGTCATTTGCTGTGAGCTCAAGCCTTTGAGGGCAGCCGTACTCAACGCCGCCATGTCCGATGTTTCGACGGCGACCAGTTGTGCCGTGCTCATACCGCTCAGCTGGGCTGAGGTCAGCGCCATTGCTTGAGCGGTACTGAGCGCCTGAATTCGATCCGTACCCAACGACGAAATGATTGAGGAACGCAAAGCGGCAACATCTTGGGTATCCAGGGAGCCCACTTGTGTCGTGGTCAAGGCGGCCAGCAAGTTACTGGACAATGCGGCCCATTGCGCGGTTCCCAAAGCGGCCACTTGTCCGGTCTGAAGCAAGGCAAACTGAGCCGTACTCAGCGCGTTGACCTGTGCTGGAACAAAACCCGCCACTTGCGCCGTGCTCAACAAATTCAGTTTGTCGGTAGCCAAAGCGCTCAAAGTCACAGCATCCACACCAGGCAGCGCCTGAGAGGTAATAGCAGCAAATTGCGCCGTGTCCAGTGCACGAACTTGCGTGGTTGTCAAAGCGCCAACCTGGTCGGAGTTCATGGCTGCAATTTGCCGCGTATCCAATACAGCCACTTGTGCCGTGTTCAGGGCGTAGACCTGATCCGAGCTCATCGCTGCGATCTGCGATGTGCTCAACTGATCCACCTGGGCGGTCGTCAAGGCTTTGAACTGGGCGCCGGACAAAGACTTCAGTTGCAAGCCAGTCAAGACAGACAGATCGTCAATTTCAATCGCTTGAATTTGACCTGTGGTCATGTAGGACAGTTGCAGCGCGCTCAAGGCGGCAACTTGTGTCGTACTCAGCGCTGCAACTTGGTCAGTGGCCAGCGCTCTAATTTGGCCCATGTTCAAAATGGCCAATGCACCGGTTGTCAGGACAGCAACCCGATCGTCATCCAACCCTGCAATTTGCGCAGTGGTCAGGGCCCCGGCTTGCGCTGGCTTGAGCAAGGTAATTTGTGCCGTCGTCAAGGCATTCAACTGCGCTGGCAATAACTGACCGACCTGGTTGGAGGACAGAGAGGTGAATTGACTGTCAGTCAATTGGGTCATTTGTTGCGTGCTCAAGGCGCGCAATTGCAAACTGCTCAAAACTGCAAGGTCTTGGGTTTCCAATGCCTTGACCTGGCCTTCACTCAATCGGTTGATTTGCGCTGTGGTCAGCGCAACTACCTGGGCAGATCCCAGTGCTGCGATGTCGGATGTTTCCAAACCAGCCAGTTGGTCGGTTTTCAAGGCTGCTAACTGCGCCGCGCTGAGGCTGGCGACTTGGGTCGTGCTCAACTGTTGCAATTGTTGCGTCGACAATGCGCGCACCTGCGCCGTTGTCAAGGACAGCAGCTGGGCTGAGCTAAAGACCGCCAGATCTGCCGTTTCCAGGGCAGCTATCTGATCCGTCCTCAATGCGGCAAGCTGATTAGACCGCAGGCTTGCATACTGCAACGTTCCCAGCGCCTGAACCGCTGCCGTGGTCAGGGCCGTGATTTGAGAGGGAAGCAACGCTGCCAATTGCGCGGTGCTCAGGTTGTTCACATACTCCACGTCCAGCGCGGCCAACTTGCTGGGGTCAATGCCGATCAGCTGCGACGATTTGAGTGCAGAGAACTGCGCAGTGGTCAATGCGTCCAGTCGGTCTGTGGCCAACGCTTGGATTTGGGTCGACGTCAAGCCTGCCAAGTTGGCGGTGGTCATGGCAGCCAGTTGGGTTGTCGTCAAACCGGCAATTTGAGCTGTGCTGAGTCCGCCAATTTGTGCGGAAGAAAGGGCTTGTACCTGATCGGTGCTCAAAACGCTGAGTTGGTCTGCCCGCAGTGCTGCGAGTTGGGTGGCGCCCAGCTTGAAGGCGGAAACCTGCGCCGTGTTCATGCTGAGCATCTGCGCGGTCGTCAGAGCGCCCAATTGCACAGAATTCAAGGCTGCAAATTGGGTCGTGCTCAAGGCGCGGAATTGGTCCGTCGAGAGCGCTTGAATTTGCGCGGTCGTCAACGCCGCGATGTTGCTCACATTCAAGGCGACCAAGTCGCTGGTTTCAAGGGCTTTCAGTTGAGCAGTGCTCAAAGCCACGACTTGCGACGACTTCAGGGCCGATGCTTGCAATGTGGCGAGAGCCTGCAGCTGCGCCGTACCCAGGGCTTTCATCTGATCAGCTGTCAGGGCACCCACTTGGGTGGCTGACAAACTGGACAAGTCTTCCCCATCCAACGAAGCAATCTGTGCCGTGGTCAAGTTGGCCAGTTGGTTGGCCGACAAAGCGCTGACCTGGGAGGTCTTGAGAGACTGAATTTGCTGCGTGCCAAGCGATGCCAGCTTAGAGGCCGACAGAGCGGCGACTTGCAAGGTGGTCAGTTGAGAAATCTGGGCAGTGTCCAGGACTGCCAGTTGTGCCGTGGAGAGTGCCTTGAATTGGTCTGCGCTCAGAACGACCAGATCACGGGTTTCAATGGCAGAAAGCGCCGTGGTGGACACAGCGGCGATCTGGGTTGGCGTCATGGCCTTGAATTGATCGACGGTCAATGCCTGCAGCTGCGAGGTGTCGAGGACTGCCAACTTGGCTGCTGCAAGCACCTTGAGCGTATCCGTTTGCAATGCCGCTATTTGTTCTGTCTTGAGGGCAGCCAACTGGCTCGTACTCAGTCCGCTGACTTGCGACCAGCTCAGCGCTGCCACTTGCGCGGTACTCCAGGCGCGTACATCTTCTGTGGTCAGAACGGCCAACTGATGCGACCCTAACGCTGCCACTTGCGCGGTGGTGAAACTGGCCACTTGCCCAGTGCTCAGACTTTGCAGCTGCATGCTTCCCAAGGCCTTGATGTCAGCCGAATCGATCGCAGCCAACCGGCTGGTCGTCAAATTGGCAAGTTGCCCAGTGGTCAGCGCCAGCACCTGGCCGGAGCCGAGCGCCACGATTTGATCTGTGCTCAAAGCATTCAGCTGCGCTGTTCCCAGACTGGCCAACCCATTGGAAGAAAGAGCGGCAACCTGGGCTGTCAGCAAGTTACCCAGCTGTTCCGTGGTGAGAGCCGCAACTTGGGTCGTGGTCAAAGCACGTATCAAAGCAGAATTCATGCTCCTCAAATCGGCCACTTCGATGGCACTGATTTGTTCGCCACTGAAACCCACCACCTGCGTCGACGCCAGTCCGGCATATTGCGAGGTGCTCAAGCCGACCACCTGTGCCGTGGTCAAGGCACGCATCTGGGCAGAAGCGAAGCTTGACCATTGCGCGGATTGAAGTGTCGCCAGATCGGTGGTCTCCATGGCGGCCACCTGCAGCGTACTCAACGATCGAATTTGACCCGAGGTCAATGCCAGGGCTTGTGCAGTGTTGATCGCAGCCAATTGATCGGTGCGCATAGCCGCAACCTGCCTATCGGTCAGGGCGATCCAGTCGGCAGTTTGCAAGACATTGATTTGATCGGTGCGCATCGACGCAATCTGCGCCGTGCTCATGGAGGACACCTGCGTTGAATTGAGTGCAACGACTTGGGCTGTTGTCAGGCCAGCAATGTGTGAAGTCAACAGGCCCTTGACTTGATCGGAGTTGAGTACCCCTACCTGGCCGTCACCCCACAGCGCCACCTTGTCCGTGGACAGCGCCTGGATTTGTTGCGACGACAGCCCCTTCATGTCTGCCGTTTCCAAAGCAGCTACCTGGTGGGTCTGCAAGGCAGCAATTTGCCCTGTGGCCAATGCACTGACCTGTACTGAGTTCAAGCCCACAATCTGCGCCGTGGTCAAAGCTTGAATCTGGTCTGTTTTCAGCGCGCGCAAACTCGCGGAACCGAATGCCGCGATTTGATCGGTTTTCAGGGATTGAATCTGCGTCGTTGACAACAAGGCCAGTTGAGCGGTGCTCAAACTTTGAACCTGCTTGGAGGTCAGCGCGCGAATGTCATGGGTTCCCAGTTGGGCAACCGCCTCTTGACTCAGACTGTTCAATTGGTCTGCCCTGAGTTGCGCAATCTGCGATGTTGTAAGCGCAACCACCTGCGCCGTTTGCAGCGCAGCGACCTGCACAGAGGACAAACCGGCAAGTTGGGCTGTATTCAGGACAGCCAAATCATTCTCTTCCAGCGACTGGACTTGCAAAGTAGTCAAGGCGCGTATCTGACCCGACGTCAGAGCGGCCACTTGCTGAGTTGCCAAGGACACCAATTGGTCGGTGCGCAAATTGGCCATTTGCGTTGCAGACAGTGCAACGATGTCCCGAGTTTCAAGGCTGGAAATTTGATCCGTGCGCATTGCGGCCAGTTGTGCCGTGGTCAATGCGAGGACTTGTGAAGAATTCAGCGCCAACACTTGTGCGGTCGTCAGAGCCGTCACTTGCTGTGTCAACAAGGTTCTGATTTGGGCGGAACTCAATCCCCCAATTTGAGCGGCATTCCACAGAGAAATCTTGTCAGTGGACAGAGCTTGCAACTGGGCAGAGGACAACCCGACCAAGTCTGCCGTTTCCAAAGCAATGACCTGATCTGTTTGCAAGGAAGAAACTTGCGCGGTCGTCAAGGCGGCCAGTTGTGCAGAATTTAAGCCTGCCACTTGGGTGGTGGTCAAGGCTTGCACTTGCGCCGTGCTCAGCGTTTTGATGCTGGCCGTTGGCAATGCAGCGACCTGCTGTGTATTCAAAGCCTGTATCTGGCTGGTTTGAAGCGCCAGCAACTGGCGCGAGTCCAGGTTGCTGATTTGTGTGGTGGACAAAGCCTGAATGTCCGCAGTCTCCATGCTCTGGAGCACAGCCGTCGTCAAACTGTTTAATTGCTGCGAATTCAATGCACTCACTTGGCCTGTGGTCAGTGCAATCACTTGGCTTGTGGTCAAGCTCGCCATTTGAGCGGCCGTCAGCCCCGTCAATTGCGATGAACGAACAGCCACCAGATCTGCCGTCTCCAGGGCCTTGACTTGCTGGGTGGTCAGCGCCTGCAATTGCGAGGAGTTCAAGGCAGCCGCCTGCACGGTGCTCAGGGCGACAATTTGATCGGTGCGCAGCGAAGAAATTTGCTCTGAAGTCAGCGCGCTTGCCTGAGCCGTGCTCATCAACTCCACCTGGGCGGTGGTCAAAGCAGCCACTTGGGTCAGGCTGAGCGTGCGCAATTGGCTAGAGTTCAATGATGCCAACTGGCCCGTGCTGAGCGATGTGATTTGCGAGGTCGTCAGTGCCGTCCACTGGGAAGACTGCAAGGCCCGCAGGTTCAGCGTTGAAAGCGCCTGAATTTGCCCCGCAGTGAATGCGACGAATTGCTCCGACGACAGTGCGCGCAAGCCCGTGGAGTTGATGGCTTGCAACTGGGCGTCAGACAACGAAGAAATAACGCTTGTCGAAAGCTTTTTCAGGTTCAGAACGCTTAGACTTCCCACCTGGGCAGTCGTCAAGCCCGTCGCCTGTGCGCCGGACAGGTTACCGAGCTGCCCTGCCAATGCGGCAATCTGATCCGTACTCAATGCCGCCAGCTGGGCCGTTGACAAGCTGGCCAGCTGATCCGAGCTGATCCCTGTCAGCTGCTTGGTGGCAAACGTGGCCACATCACTGGGCGTCAGGGAAGCAAATTGCTCGGTTGTCAGTGCTTTGAACTGGGTGGCACTCAGGGCCTGCAAATCGGCGTCGCTAAGGGCTTGAAGTTGGGCGGTGGTCAAGCTGGAAATCTGGTTTGACGTCAAGCTGGCAATTTGCGCGGTGGTCCAGGCCGCGACGTTGTCAGTCTCCAAAGCGCTGAGCTGGTCTGTTCTCAGGGCTTTGATTTGCGTCGCTGTGAACGCTTGCACCCCGACATCGCTCAGGGCCACCACCTGACTGGTGTCCAACGCACCAATCAGTGAAGCGGTCAAGACCGAAATTTGTGCCGGCGTCCATTGCGCGAGGTCAGACGTGCTGATGCCAGCCATTTGAGCCGTCGTCAGGGCTCGGATGGCCGAGGTGGTAAGTGTTCTGTAGTCAACCGTCATTTCGTTCTCGCTTTCGCATAGCCGCGACCGCGTCCAGACCTTGAACGCAATACCGGCTTCTCACAATCGGCACGAAATAAAAATTCTTGAGTATTTTTTTTCAAGAACTCGTGCGATTGCAGCAAATGATTAAATATGGATGAATTAGTGTTCATTTTTAAATTTTTATGAGATCTATTAAATTCATCATCCATTTCGGAAAGTGTCTCGCACTTTGGCATATGCCTGAAGGTATTCAGGAAACCCCTGCTCGCGCGCAGCCAGTTTGAGGGCGTCGCTCAGCACCACTTCGTGTGGGTATTTGCTCAGCGTCAAGCCAGACCATGCGCACTGGAATGTGTCGTAACTTTTCAGCTTCCAATCCGCTTGAACACACAATATCAAGCTGGCAATTCGCTCCATCAGGAAAACTTTGCGGGGTACACCATTTTTGTAATGCGTGGGCGCCAGCAAGCTTTGTTTCAGGGATGAGTCAGGGCCTGCCTCGCAAAATGCAAACAGTTTTTCAGTCCATTGGAGCCAGGCCCGCCAAAAAGCAGGTTTTGCCACAAAAAAGTTACTGAACACAATTTGCCGAGAATCCATGATCAATTGGTTGAGATCGAGTCCCCAGCCCATGAGGTTGACAAACTCCTGGGACACGTCACGAAATCCTGGATCGAGAAAATCGTTTTGCTCGAAAACATTGAGAAAGCAAGCGCCAAAATCAGGCTGAGGACTGAATGTGACCAGATCGTGATCATTTGTCAAATTTGACATGAATTGCCGAATGGCATGGCCATTCAGACCGGTTTTTTCAAGCAAACGAGGAGAGAAAAAACCGTAGTAGGCATCTTCAGCCAAATGATGGGCCATCAAATAATTGCGAATAGGCCAATATTCTTGCCAATCGGGCCTTGTGTTGGCTCGGTTGTCCAGCACCTGCATACCTGCAGAAGCCAATTGAAACGTTTCGTCCGAGTAAGCAATGTGCATCAGATGAACTTGGCCTGGATCGATGGCAGCACTGACTGGCTGCACCTTCCTCTCAGAAAAAGATCGGGGGGTCATGGCGACGGTGGGAACTGCCACACGCGCTTCGACCTCCCCCGTGCGATTTTCCCAGGCCCCCACCAGCAAGCCTTCCATGTCGCGAGTAAATGCTTTCGGATCGAAAATGTCGCCCGTCGCAATCAGATGCCATAATTTTTCGCGCAACGAGCGGTATGCATGACTGTCGTGCGCCAATTGAACCGCCCTGTCCTCATAAGATTGGAGGTCGTGTGTGATCAAACTGTCCAACGCCATGCTTTTAAGCAAGCTGCCAGCCATGCGCGACACAAATGTTTTGCCGCTCAAAGTCAGAATAGGCAAGCCGACAGAGAGCGCATCCCGGGCTGTTGAGCCGGCGTTGTAGGGAAACCCGTCCAAAAACAGATCTGCCAATTGAAGGTTGGCCAGGTACTGTTCCTTGCTGACTCGACCACTGAAAACCAGACGCTCGGGCGATACGCCATGCTGGACGGCCGCAGCTTTCATGTTGGCTGTGGCCCAAGGGTTATCGTCAACGAGCCACAGGCAAGACTCGGGGCACCGGCGCAGGATTCTCATCCAGCTGGCAAAAACTGAATCGGTGATTTTGTAGGCGTTGTTGAAAGAGGCAAAAATAAAGCCCTGGGCAGGCAGGCCTTGTGCTGCACGCGTGGTGGGCGCAGCCACAACTCTTTGACGATCAGCAGGCAAAAATGAACTCTGCAGATACAGCGGGGCCTCACTGAAATAGGGTTGCAGCTCGTGCGGCAATGAATAGGCATCGGTCAACACATGGTCAATCCAGGGCATGGCTGTGGGTCCAATGAACCCCAAATAGGTCACCTGCAAGGGTGCAGGGCGCATGGCCAAAATGCCATGACGCAGGCCACTGCTCAGGCCTTGCAAATCGATCAGAATATCAATCCCTAAAGTCGCAATTCTTTGCGCCACGGCCTCGTCACTCAGGGCGTGAACCTTCTCGACATGTTCAAAACCCGCCAGCAGTCGGGCCCTGTAGGCTGAACCGTCCTCTGGGCTGTAGTCGAATGCGAAAGTTTCAAAGCGCTCGCGGTCATGCGATTCAATCACCTCGGCCAGCAGCAAACCGACTGCGTGCATGCACAAATCGCCCGACAGATAACCCAATCGGATCCGCCCAGGTCGACGTAGGGCTGGGAGGGCCAGAGGAGACGGATTCTGTGTCAGCTTGCGCCCCACAAAATTCCGGGATGCCAGCAGTTGCATCGCAGGCTCATCGGTATGAGCCAACATGCCCAAGGGGGAAAACGACATCAACATATCGTGTTGGCTCAGGCCTGGCAAGGGTTGCAAAACAGGCCACTTGCATTGCCGTTGTCTCAAATGAAGCCAGTGCTGCAAAGCATCAGGCTGCTGGGGTTTCAACGCCAGGCTTTGCTTCAATGCCAATTCTGCCTGCTCGTAGTGGCGAAGCTTTTCTTGAAAACGACCCAAGTTGTTGTAGGCCATGATCAGCAGCGGGCGTTGTGCCTCGACCTCGGGCTGTGCAATTTGCGTCACTTCGCGCCATGCAAGCAAAGCCTGCTCGTTTTGTCCAGAGGCCTCGAACTGACTTCCCAAATTAAGTCGCGCTTCCAAGAAATTGGGCTCAGCGGCGATCGCGTTTTGGTAAGCACGAATGGCCGCATCTCTCGAACCTTGTTCGCCGCGAATGACCCCCAGGTTGAACCAGGCCACATGCGTCAGGGTTTGGCCCTTTTTTTGCAACCATTCTTCGTACAAAGAGGCGGCGGCTTCCAGTTGCCCCGCGGCTTGGCATGCCTGTGCTTGCCCCAGCAGCTGGGCTAAGGGCATGGATTGCACCCCTGCCTGGGCAGGCTTTGCATCGGATGAAATATTCTTTTTCGCGCGCATAGTGATCACTTTTTTGTCTAACCCCAAGGTGGCCTACCCCGGAGAGTTTCCTCCGTCTTCTGTCAGAAAGACGGCGGCGTGAACCTATGCTGCAAGTTTCGCGCCAACGAAAATAGCGGCAAAAAAAAGCCCAGCCATAGGGCTGGGCTTGAATGAAGAACTTTTGAATTACTTCAACAGAGCCAACACGGTCTGAGCCGATTGGTTAGCTTGTGCCAACATCGCGGTCGCCGCCTGCGAGATGATTTGCGCACGCGCCAGGTTGGTCGTTTCCGTCGCGTAATCGGCATCCAGAATACGGCTGCGGGAAGCAGACATGTTCTGCGTCGATTCGGTCAGGTTGCTGACCACGGCCTCCAGACGGTTCTGTACCGCACCTGCCCGAGCCTGAATGCTGATGACACCGTCGATGGCTGCATCCAGTGCGGTGATCGCAACATTGGCTCCCGACTGAGACGATACATCGATGTCGGCAACTTTCACACCACTTGCTGAACCACCAAAAGTGCCTCGGCGGAACCCCAGAGCATCAAAGTTGGCATTCGACTCCGAACCGCTCTTGACAGTGAACGCCTTGTCCGATGACATGGTGACACGGGCAAAATGCGTAACCACGGTACTGTTCGTGACATCAGCTCCGACATCTACACCGGATAAACCAATGTTGGCAGCAGTGCCACCGTTCACACCCAATGAAATGTTACGTCCGTCTGCAGCCTCAAGTTTGAGACCATCAGAATAAAGAGATGCCACGACACCTGTGACGCCAGACTTGGCATTGATGATGGCCACCAGTTGTTCGCGGTTGAAGGTTCCACCGCTGGTGGTGAATGTTTCACCGTTGATACGGAAACTGGAAACACCGGTAGAAGCGGTAAAAGCACCACCATACAAGACGTTGGCCTCCGCCTTTGCTTTGACCCCAGTAATGGCTGTCTTTTTGTTGATCGCAGCAGCGATGGCGATAGCACTGGAGGCCTTGGTTGAAGACTCTGCACTGGTGTCAGATGCATTGTCATCCCCCGCAATAGCAGCATCAATCTGAACATCATTGATGATCATGGTGTTGCCGTTCAACAAACCGGGGGTTGTGCTGCTCGTTGCAGTAGCTGCGGGCGTTCCTGCAGCAGCCACAGCGCGTTGCTTCGAAGAAATTTGAGCAATGTTTGGGCTGAAGGTCCCTACAGAAAGGCCGGCGTTAGCAATCGATCCGCCAATTTTTGAACCGATGACGATGGGGGAGCCATTTTTGGACGTCAGGGTGAAATCGCCAACCGTGGTTGTACTTGCGGTAATACCAGTACTGGCAGCAGTCAGGTTGTTGCCACCAAACGCGCCCACCACGATGTTACGGCCGTCCTTGGCAACCAACACGACACCCTGTGCATCATCGTGTGTGTTGACTGCAACGACTCCAGTCTGGGTGGAAATGGCGTTGATAGCTGCAATGACGGCATTGCGGGAATCTTCGGTATCTTTGGTTGTGTAAATGGTACTTGTCGTAACACCATTAATGGTAATTGTTCCGTCGGTACCCGACGTTTGCGGCGTCATTTTTTGGCCGTAACTGACAGTTTCTGCCACTGTGGCGGTAACGCCAGAAAATTCAGAAACTCGATTAATTGCCGCCGCTTTTGCAATGGCGCTGCTGGCGGGTGATGCACTGGACCTTGAATCATCTACGGCCAAGGATGCCCCGACTTCCACACCATTGATCAGCAAATCCCCAGAAGCTAACGCTGAGGTCGACACCGCGGAGGAACTCAAAGCCGGCAGAGCACCTTGGCCAATGTCCTTGGTCTGAACTGACAAAAATCCAACTGTCATCGAATCCGATGCATTGGTGCCTGTCTGCAGGCGTACAGCCGTGGCGCTGCCATCCAGCAACTTGATGTTGTTGTGGTTGGTTTTGAGGGCAATGCTGTTAATT
Source organism: Limnohabitans sp. (assembly GCA_018882835.1). Lineage (GTDB taxonomy): Bacteria > Pseudomonadota > Gammaproteobacteria > Burkholderiales > Burkholderiaceae_C > Limnohabitans. The sequence goes on along the minus strand of VERE01000044.1, from coordinate 187 downwards.
TCAGCCTTCAGTTGATCGACTTCAAACTGCAGGTTGTTTCGATCGTCACCGCTCATGGCGCCGTTGGAAGCCTGGACCGCCAATTCACGCATGCGCTGCAGCATGTTGGTAATTTGACCCAGGGCGCCTTCAGCCGTTTGAGCCATTGACAAACCGTCATTTGCGTTGCGCAGTGCCACTGCATAGC
>VERE01000011.1 GCA_018882835.1 Limnohabitans sp. | reverse complement strand
TCAAATTGTCGAGAATTACATCGAGAAACGCTTCGGCAGCGGGCAACCCAATCAACATGGCTGAAAAAATCACCGCCGTCAAAGGCATGAACGACCTCTTGCCGACGGACTCTGGCCGTTGGGAAGCTTTGGAAGAGACTGTGCGGCAGTTGATGCGCCGCCACGCCTACCGCAACATTCGCACCCCGATCGTGGAGCCCACCGCCTTGTTTGTGCGCGGCCTGGGCGAGGTCACCGACATTGTCGAGAAAGAGATGTACTCTTTCGAGGACCGCTTGAACGGCGAACAACTGACCCTGCGACCCGAGGCTACCGCCGGCGTGGTGCGCGCCGTGGTGGAGCACAACCTGCTGTACGACGGTGGCAAGCGCCTTTACTACATGGGGCCCATGTTCCGCCATGAGCGTCCCCAGCGCGGGCGCTACCGCCAGTTTCATCAAATTGGCGCCGAGGCGCTGGGCTTTGCCGGCGCCGAGGTCGATGCCGAGCTGATTTTGCTGGCCACGAGCCTGTGGCAAGCCTTGGGCCTTAAGGATGTCCGTCTGGAACTGAACAGCCTCGGACAACCGCCGGAGCGCGCACAGCACCGCGCCGCCCTGATTGCTTATTTCGAGCAACACGCTGAAAGCCTGGACGAAGACGCCAAGCGCCGTCTGCACAGCAACCCGCTGCGCATTCTGGACACCAAGAACCCGGCCATGCAAGCCATTGTCGAGGGCGCTCCCAAGTTGATCGACTTCCTGGGCGAAGCCTCCTTGAGGCACTTTGAGTCCGTGCGTCAGATTCTGGATGCCAATGGCGTCGGCTACCGCGTCAACCCGCGCCTGGTGCGCGGCATGGACTACTACAACCTGACCGTGTTCGAGTTCATCACCGAGCACCTGGGCTCCCAGGGCACCCTTTGCGGCGGTGGCCGCTACGACTACCTGATCGAGCAGGTGGGCGGCAAGCCCGCCCCCGCGGTGGGATGGGCCCTGGGTGTGGAGCGGGTGCTGGAGTTGCTCAAGGAGCAACAGGTGGCGCTGGCGGCGCCCTCCCTCGACGCCTATGCCATCGTGCCCGATGCGGCCGCCTTGCCCCAGGTATTTCAGACCCTGCAAGCGCTGCGAGCCAGCGGCGTTGCCGTGCAAATGCACGCGGGCACGGGCGAGGGCATGGGCAGCATGAAGTCGCAATTCAAAAAGGCCGACGCCAGTGGCGCCAGCTTTGCCCTGATATTTGGAGAAGAAGAGCTGGCCCGTGGCGAAGTCACTGTGAAAGCCTTGCGCGACGGACAGGGTGCGCAACGTTGCGAAGCCCTGTCGGCGTTGGCGCAATGGGCGCCAAGCCTACAATCCCCTGTGCGCTGAACCGTCCTCGTACGACAGCATTGACCGGTTGACCCTTCCTTTTCACACCATGGCCACCCACCTCGACCTCGAAGAACAAGAACAACTCGACCAACTCAAGCACTTCTGGAAGCGCTGGGGCAACCTGATTTCATGGGCGCTGATTGTGGTGCTGGGCGCCTATGCCGCCTGGAATGGCTGGCATTACTGGCAGCGACAGCAAGCTTCGCAATCTGCCGTGCTTTACGACACCGTAGAGCGTGCGGCCCTGGCGGCCGACCTGCCGCTGTTGGAGCGCTCGCTGGCTGACATTCAGGACAAGTTTGGCCGGACCACGTTCGCCCACCAGGCGGCCTTGATGGCGGCGCGCACTTTCCAGGACAAGGCACAAACCGACAAGGCGCGCACGGCACTGAACTGGGTGGTGGACAAAGCCTCCGACCCTGGCCTGGTCGCTCTGGCGCGCTTGCGATTGGCCGCGCTGGCCATCGAAGCCAAATCATTGGATCAGGCACGTCAGGCGCTGAGTGGCTCTTTTGCGCCTGCCTTCGAGCCCCTGGTGGCCGACCGCCTGGGCGATATCGCTCTGCTTCAAGACAAGCGCAGCGAGGCGCGAGACCTGTACCTCAAAGCCTGGAAGGGCATGGATGCCCGCGGCGATTACCGTGCCTTGATTGAAGTGAAATTGGCTGCGCTGGGCGTGAATCCGGCGGCCGAGGAGAAAAAACAGTGAGCAGGCGTTCTGCCCTGGGGTTGAACGGCTGGGTGGCCTTGGCCCTGGCAGGCCTGCTGGCGGCCTGTGGCTCCTCGCCACGCCCCAAGCCTGCCGAACTCGGCAGTGTGACGGTTCAGCAAGACCTGCAAAAAACCTGGTCTTTTGCCCTGGGCGCGCTCGACTTTCCCATGACCCCTGCGGTCACGCCCAACCTGATTGGCGTGGCCTCCAGCCAGGGGACACTTCATGTTCTGGATGCGCGCAACGGGCAAGAATCCTGGCGTGCCCAAGTTGGCGCTCCCCTGAGCGCAGGCGTGGGCTCGGACGGCGAGCGTTTCGCTGTGGTGACCCGCAGCAATGAATTGGTCACCCTGCAAGCAGGCAAGGTGTTGTGGCGTCAGAAATTGCCGGCACAGTCCTTCACGCCGCCCCTGGTAGCCGGTCAACGTGTGTTTGTGCTGATGGCAGACCGCTCGGTCATGGGCCTGGATGGCGCCACTGGCCGCATTTTGTGGACCCAGCAACGCCCAGGAGAACCTTTGGTGCTGCGTCAATCGGGTGTGCTGTTACCGGTCAACGACACCTTGGTCGCTGGCTTGTCGGGACGTTTGGTGGGCTTGAATCCCACCACCGGCGCCTTGCGCTGGGATGCGCCGCTGGCCACACCGCGCGGCACCAACGATCTGGAGCGACTGGTCGACATCGTCGCCCCCGTCAGCCGGGTGGGTGACAGCGTGTGTGCTAGAGCCTTTTTGGCCCAAGTGGGTTGCGTGAATGCAGCCCGCGGCGGCGTTCAATGGACGCGCTCTGCCGTCAGTGACCAAGGCCTTTCAGGCAATTCGAATTTGCTGGTGGGCACGGAGTCCAACGGCGTGGTGACCACCTGGCAGCGCAGCACAGGCGAGCGTGTCTGGGAAACCGATCGCTTGCGCTACCGCCGATTGAGCGCGCCCTTGGTCACGGAAAAAGGCGTCCTGGTAGCTGACGAGGCGGGCTTCATCTACCTGTTGTCGTTGACGGACGGGGCCTTGCTGAACCGCATCACGCTCGATGGCGATGCGCTGATCAGCGCCCCTCAAGCCATGGGGGCTGGTTTCCTGATGGTTTCTCGCAAGGGGCTGGTGCAGTCCATGCGCTTTCCTTAATGCATCCAAGGCCTGATTTGTGAAACCTGTTCTGGCTCTGGTGGGTCGCCCCAATGTGGGCAAATCGACGCTGTTCAATCGGCTGACCAAATCGCGTGACGCCATCGTTGCAGATTTCGCGGGTCTGACCCGTGACCGTCACTACGGCAACGCAAGGCTGGGCAAGCACGAATTCATCGTGATTGACACCGGCGGCTTCGAGCCCGATGCCAGCTCTGGCATCTACAAGGAAATGGCGCGCCAAACCCAACAAGCGGTGGCCGAGGCCGATATCGTGGTGTTCGTGGTGGATGCGCGCGACGGCTTGTCAGCCCAGGACCACGACATTGCCAATTACCTGCGCCGCCTTGGCAAGCCCTGCCTGCTGGTGGCGAACAAGGCCGAAGGCATGCGCGAAGGCGCACAACTGGCCGAGTTTTATGAGCTCGGCCTGGGCGAAGTGTTGCCCGTTTCGGCTGCCCATGGGCAAGGCATTCGCAGCATGGTCGAGATGGCCCTCGAGCCTTTGCACCTGGACGATCAGGAGGACGAGGCCGAGGCCGAAGATGGCGTCATTCGGCTGGCTGTGGCCGGTCGCCCCAACGTGGGCAAATCTACCCTTATCAACACTTGGTTGGGAGAGGAGCGCCTGGTGGCCTTTGACATGCCGGGCACCACGCGCGATGCCATCCATGTGCCCCTGGAGCGCAATGGCCAGCGCTACGACCTGATCGACACCGCCGGCTTGCGCCGCAAGGGCAAGGTCTTTGAAGCCATCGAGAAATTTTCGGTGGTCAAAACCTTGCAGGCCATCGAGTCAGCCCATGTGGTCTTGCTGTTGCTGGACGCCACGCAAGGCGTGACCGACCAAGATGCGCACATTGCGGGTTACATCCTGGAAAGTGGACGCGCCGTGGTGCTGGCCGTCAACAAATGGGATGCGGTGGACGATTACCAGCGCGAGCTGCTGCAACGCTCCATTGAAACCCGACTGTCGTTCCTGAAGTTTGCCAAGATGCATTTCATCTCGGCACGCAAGCGCCAGGGCCTGGGCCCCTTGTGGGAGTCCATGAATCTGGCTTACCGCTCGGCCATGTGCAAAATGTCCACGCCGGTGCTGACGCGCTTGCTGCTCGAGGCTGTTCAGTTTCAGTCACCCAAACGTGCAGGTATGTTCCGCCCCAAGCTGCGATACGCCCACCAAGGGGGCATGAACCCGCCGGTGATTGTGGTGCATGGCAACTCGCTGGAACATGTGACCGACGCCTACAAGCGTTTCCTCGAGGGGCGCTTTCGCAAGGAGTTCAAGCTCGAAGGCACGCCCTTGCGCATCGAAATGAAAACCTCGCATAACCCCTACAAAGACGACTGAGCCAACCCTGGCACCTGGCCTGTGGTAAGGTGAGGGCTTCTACACACATTTTTGAACACGGAGAATATCGTGAGCAACAAAGGTCAACTCCTGCAGGACCCCTTTCTGAACCTGCTGCGCCGAGAGCATGTGCCGGTGTCCATTTACCTGGTCAATGGCATCAAGCTGCAAGGCCAGATCGAGTCGTTTGACCAGTACGTCGTGCTGCTGCGCAACACGGTGACACAAATGGTTTACAAGCACGCCATTTCGACCATCGTGCCGGGGCGTGCGGTGAATTTCAGTGCCGCTGAAGGCGCTGAGCCCACCGAGTCTTGATCGATTCCACGCCTCCCGCCACCGCCAACGCCTTGCTGGTTGGGGTCGACCTGGGCTTGCCTCATTTCGATGCCGAACTCGAAGAGTTGGCGCAGTTGGCCAGCACGGCAGGCCTGACGCCAGTGGCGCGGCTCACCTGCAAACGCCAGGCCCCTGACCCTGCGCTCTTTGTGGGCAGCGGCAAGGCTGACGAAATCAAGGCCAAGGCGGCCGAGGTCCAGGCGACCGAGGTGCTGTTTGACCAGTCCCTGAGCCCGGCCCAGCAGCGCAACCTGGAGCGTCATCTGGGTTTGCCGGTGAACGATCGCACTTTGCTGATCCTGGAAATTTTTGCCCAGCGCGCCCGCAGCCACGAGGGCAAGCTGCAAGTGGAATTGGCGCGTTTGCAATACCTCAGTACCCGCCTGGTCCGCCGTTGGTCGCACCTGGAGCGACAGCGCGGTGGCATTGGCACGCGCGGTGGGCCCGGTGAAACCCAGATCGAGTTGGACCGTCGCATGATTGGCGAGGCCATCAAACGCACCCGTGAGCGGCTGGAAAAGGTCAAGCGTCAGCGTTCCACCCAACGACGTCAACGCCACCGGCGTGACAATTTTGGTATCTCCCTGGTGGGGTACACCAATGCGGGCAAGTCCACGTTGTTCAATGCCCTGGTGAAAGCGCGCACCTACGCAGCCGACCAGTTGTTTGCCACCCTGGACACCACCACCCGTCAGCTCTATCTGGGCGACAAAGAGGGGCGTGGCCGCTCGGTGTCTTTGTCCGATACCGTGGGTTTTATCCGCGACCTGCCGCATACCCTGGTGGATGCGTTTGAGGCCACCCTGCAGGAGGCCGCCCAGGCCGATTTGTTGCTGCATGTGGTGGACGCCGCCAACCCGGACTTTCCGGAGCAAATGGCGCAGGTGCAAGCGGTACTGGCCGACATCGGGGCTGCTGACGTGCCGCAATTGCTGGTCTTCAACAAAATGGACGCCTTGCCGGCAGATCGCCTGCCACAGCGCTTGCAGGATGACTACGAAATCGATGGCCGTCCCGTCCCCCGTATTTTCGTCAGCGCTGCCAACGGCGCGGGCCTCTCGGCCTTGCGTGAGGCCCTGTCACAACGGGCTTTGGCGGGCGTGGCAGCCTATGACCTGGAAGAAGACCCACAAAATGTCATGGAACCCGTGGACAGTGCCGATTCCGGCCCCACATTTAGGCACAATGGCTGATTAAATGAAAAAGTTGCTTCAGATGAACGACAAACTTCGGTTTCCAACATCCTGGGGGCTCGCCCGAATCCGCGGCATGTTCAATTTGAACGATGGCCGCTGGGGTCGTGGCGATGATGGCGCCTCCGGCACCCCACCGCCCTCCGGCCAAGCGCCGCAAGAACCGCCGCGTGAGCCACAGCGGCCTGGCCGCTCGCCCCAAGCGGGCCCGCCAGACCTGGACGAACTCTGGCGCGACCTGAACCAGAAACTGGGCAAGCTGCTCGGTGGGCGAGGCGGCTCAGGCAACGGGAGTCCCCCCGGATCGGGCGGCGGCGGTGGCTTTCAGCCGAGCATGAAGGGCGCCAAGCTGGGCTTGGGCGTGATAGCCGCCGTGGCGGCACTCATTTGGCTGGGCACTGGATTTTTCATTGTCCAAGAAGGCCAGCAAGCGGTGATCACGCAGTTCGGTCGTTACCACAGCACGGTCGGGGCCGGTTTCAACTGGCGCATGCCTTACCCGATCCAGCGTCACGAGTTGGTGTTCGTCACGCAAATTCGCTCGATCGACATTGGTCGCGATGCCGTCATCAAGGCCACCGGTCTGCGCGAGTCGGCCATGCTGACTGAAGACGAGAACATCCTGGAAATGAAGTTTGCGGTGCAGTACCGCTTGACCGATGCACGGGCTTACTTGTTCGAGAGCAAGAATCCCACCGATGCCGTTGTGCAGGCGGCTGAAACCGCAGTGCGTGAGGTGGTGGGCAAAATGCGCATGGATTCCGCGCTGTCTGAAGAGCGCGACCAGATCGGGCCACGTGTGCGGGCCATCATGCAAACCATTCTCGATCGCTACAAAGTGGGCATCGAAGTGGTGGGCATCAACCTGCAACAGGGTGGGGTGCGCCCGCCCGAGCAAGTACAAGCGGCGTTTGACGATGTGCTCAAGGCCGGCCAGGAGCGCGAGCGTGCCAAGAATGAAGCTGAAGCCTATGCCAACGACGTGATCCCGCGTGCCGTGGGCACGGCGTCGCGGCTGAAGGAAGAGGCCGAGGGCTACAAGTCGCGCATCGTGGCGCAGGCCCAGGGTGACGCGCAACGCTTCAAGTCTTTGCTGGCCGAGTACCAAAAGGCACCGCAGGTGACGCGCGACCGCATGTACATCGATGCCATGCAGCAGATGTACAGCAACGTCACCAAGGTGATGGTGGAGTCCAAGCAGGGCTCCAACCTGCTGTACTTGCCGCTGGACAAGATCATTCAGATGACGGCCCAGCAGGGTGCGGCTGCGCCTGCCAGTGCCACCGACAGCAGCAATCCCACCGCACCCGCCAGCACGGCGGCGGGCGCGGACATCCGCGGGCGTGATGGCCGCCAACGTGACCGTGATGGTCGTTGAGCAGGAGCCCTGAGCATGAACAGAATCGGTTTTTACATTTCCTCTGCGCTGGTTGCCCTGGCCTTGCTGAGCTCCACCATCTTTGTGGTGGACCAGCGCCAGTTTGGCGTCGTCTACGCCTTGGGTCAAATCAAGGAAGTCATCACCCAGCCTGGCTTGAATTTCAAGCTGCCACCGCCCTTCCAGAATGTGTCCTACATCGACAAGCGCCTGCTTACCCTCGACAACGCCGACACCGAGCCCATGCTCACCGCTGAAAAGCAGCGCATGGTGATCGACTGGTATGTGCGCTGGCGCATCACCGAGCCCTCGCAGTACATCCGCAATGTGGGCTTGGACGAGCGCGCTGGTGCGCAGCAACTCAGCCGCGTGGTGCGCAACGCCTTGCAGGAAGAAATCAACAAGCGCACCGTGAAAGAGTTGTTGTCACTCAAGCGCGAAGCCCTGATGCAGGATGTCAAGGCGGAAGTGCAAGAGCGCGTGCGAGGCAGCAAGCCCTGGGGGGTCGATGTGGTGGATGTGCGCATCACCCGTGCCGACTATGTGGACACCATTACTGAGTCGGTCTACCGCCGCATGGAAGCCGAGCGCAAGCGCGTGGCCAACGAGCTGCGCTCCATGGGTGCCGCCGAAGGCGAAAAAATTCGCGCCGACGCCGACCGACAGCGCGAGGTGACGGTGGCCAATGCTTACCGCGACGCCCAGAAGATCAAGGGGCAGGGCGACGCAGAGGCTGCGCGCATTTATGCCGAGTCGTTTGGCAAAGACCCGCAGTTTGCCCAGTTCTACCGAAGCCTGGAAGCCTACAAGGCCACCTTCAACAAGAAGAGCGATGTGATGCTGGTCGACCCCTCCAGCGACTTCTTCAAGAGCATGCGCAGCAGCGGCGGTGCCACCGCGCCAGCGCCCGCCAAGAACTGAGTTGGCGGCGTGCTGGACTCTGACACGCTCTGGACAGCGTTGGGCCTGGTGCTGGTGATCGAAGGGCTGATGCCCTTTGCGTCGCCGGCAGGCTGGCGGCGCATGTTCATGCAAGTGCTGCAACTGGAAGATGGTCAGATCCGCTTTTTTGGACTCTGCGCCATTTTGATGGGCTTGGGCCTGCTCTGGTTTCTCGGCTGAGGTGTAAGCCTCGAGAAGCCCGGTAAAATCTCCGTTTTAACCGTCCCCCACAAATCACATGTCTGCCTGGGTCCTGCCGGATCACATTGCCGATGTCTTGCCTTCCGAGGCACGCCGCATCGAAGAACTTCGCCGCCTCTGGTTGGATACGGCGCGTGGCTATGGCTACGAGCTGGTCATGCCCCCCTTGCTGGAGCACCTGGAATCTTTGCTGACGGGCACGGGCAGCGCCCTGGACCTGCAAACTTTCAAGCTGGTCGACCAGTTGTCGGGCCGCACCTTGGGCTTGCGTGCCGACACCACGCCCCAGGTCGCGCGCATTGATGCCCATTTGCTCAACCGCGTGGGCATGACCCGCTTGTGCTATTGCGGCCCGGTGCTGCACACCCGTCCGGACAGCCCTTATGCATCCCGCGAGCCTTTGCAGTTTGGCGCAGAAATTTATGGTCATGATGGTCTGGAAGCCGACCTTGAAGCCTTGCAACTTGCCCTGGAAGGCCTCAAGGCCGCGGGCATGGCCGATTGTGTGGTGGATCTGGGCGATGCCCGCATTCTGCCCGCCCTGCTGAACCCGCTGAATCTGCCTGCCGCGCAACAGGCCCACCTGGTGCAAGCCCTGGCGACCAAAGACGCCAGTGCGCTGCAACAGCTGACAGCCGATTTCCCGCCCGCCACACGTGACGCCTTGCTGGCCCTGTTGCAAGCCTACGGCGGCGCAGAGGTGCTGACCCAGGCGCGCAAAACCCTGGCCGCCTGGCCCGAGGCGCTGCTTGCCCTGGACCAGTTGGCCTGGCTGTCCTCTCATTTGGAAGCCACGGTCAGCTTCGATTTGGCAGACCTGCGCGGCTATGCCTACTACAGCGGCCCGCGTTTTGCCATATACGCTGCCGGTTGCGGTGACGCCCTGGTGCGCGGTGGTCGCTATGACGAGGTGGGAGCCGTGTTCGGGCGCAAGCGTCCGGCTGTGGGCTTCAGCCTCGACCTGAAAGCCCTGGTTGGCGCCACCCCGAAGCCTGCCTTGCGCGCCGCCATTCGGGCGCCCTGGAGCGAGTCGGCGTCTTGCCGAGCGGCCATTGCCCGGTTGCGCGGCCTGGGTGAAACCGTGGTTTGCGTGTTGCCTGGCCATGAGAGCGAAGTCGACGAGTTCGACTGCGACCGTGTGCTCGTCGAGGCGGCTGGCCAGTGGGTCGTGCAGGCCCTTTAACGCACCTTATTCATTTTCAAGCGAAGCATCATGAACATTACCCGTGGACGCAATGTCGTCGTGGTCGGCACCCAGTGGGGTGACGAAGGCAAAGGCAAGCTGGTCGATTGGCTCACCGAAACCGCGCAAGGCGTGGTGCGTTTTCAAGGGGGCCACAATGCAGGCCACACCCTGGTGATCAATGGCGTCAAGACCGCCTTGCATCTGATTCCCAGTGGCATCATGCGCCCCGGCGTGAAGTGCTACATCGGCAATGGGGTGGTGCTTTCTGCCACCAAGTTGCTGGAAGAAATTGCAGGCCTGGAAAAGGCTGGCGTCGAAGTGCGCTCGCGCCTTCGCATCAGTGAGGCTTGCCCGCTGATCCTGCCGTACCACGCCGCCTTGGACGTGGCCCGTGAGGCTGCCAAGGAAAAAGCTGGCAGCGCCAAGATCGGCACCACCGGCCGTGGCATTGGCCCCGCCTACGAAGACAAAATCGCGCGCCGAGCCATTCGCGTGCAAGACCTCAAGCACCCCGAGCGCTTTGCCACCAAGCTGCGCGAAAACCTGGCCCTGCACAACCATGTGCTGACAGACATTCTGGGTGCACCAGCGGTCGATTACGACACGGTTTACAACGAAGCCATGGCCTATGCCCGCGACATCCTGCCCATGGTGGCCGATGTTTCGCGCGAACTCAACGAAGCCCATCGCCAAGGGGCCAACCTCCTGTTTGAAGGCGCCCAAGGCACCTTGCTGGATGTGGACCACGGCACCTATCCCTTCGTGACCTCCAGCAACTGCGTGGCCGGCAATGCCGCTGCTGGCGCTGGCGTCGGGCCCGGCATGCTGCACTACATCCTGGGCATCACCAAGGCCTACTGCACACGCGTGGGCGGCGGTCCGTTCCCCACCGAGCTCGACTGGGAAACCCCGGGCACCGTGGGCTATCACCTGAGCACGGTGGGCGCAGAGAAGGGCGTGACCACCGGCCGTTCCCGCCGTTGCGGCTGGTTCGACGCTGCCTTGCTCAAGCGCAGCGCACAGGTCAACGGTCTGAGCGGTCTGTGCATCACCAAGCTCGACGTGCTCGATGGCCTGGCGGAGTTGCAACTGTGCACCGGCTACAAGCTGGACGGCGAGCTGATTGACATCTTGCCGATGGGCGCAGATGAAATTGCCCGTTGTGAGCCCGTCTACGAAACCCTGCCGGGCTGGTCCGACAGCACCGTGGGCGTGACCGACTATGCCAAGCTGCCCGATGCGGCGCGGCGTTACCTGCAGCGCATTGAAGATGTCACCGGCGTGCCTATTCACATGGTCTCCACCAGTCCGGACCGAGACCACACAATTTTGTTGCGCCATCCCTACGTGGCCTGATTTTTTTCGACCCTTGTCTTTCAAAGGAAACCCCAGATGCTGACTGAAGATGGCAAACACCTGTATGTGTCGTACGACGAGTACCACAACCTGATCGAGAAGCTGGCGCTGAAAATTCACCAGTCGGGCTGGGAGTTCGACACCATCCTGTGCCTGGCGCGCGGTGGCATGCGCCCTGGCGACATCCTGTCGCGCATTTTCGACAAGCCCCTGGCCATCATGTCCACCAGCTCCTACCGCGCCGAAGCCGGCACGGTGCAGGGTCATCTGGACATTGCCCGTTACATCACCACGCCCAAAGGCGAAATTGCCGGCAAGGTGTTGTTGGTCGACGACTTGGCCGACTCTGGCCATACGCTGAAGGCCGTGGTGCAGATGCTCAAGAACAACTACGCGCCCATCACCGAGATGCGCAGCGCCGTCATCTGGACCAAGGGTGTGTCCAGTTTCATGCCCGACTATTCTGTGGATTTCCTGCCCACCAACCCCTGGATTCACCAGCCGTTCGAAGGCTACGACAGCCTGCGCCCGGCGCAGTTGCTGGAAAAGTGGAAGGTCTGAGCAGCGATTCGGCGCTACCATGGCGCCATGAAACGCAGCACCGACCTGATTCACCACCCGTACCGGGCGCCCACTGACTTTGATGCCCCCCAAGGGGGCGTCTTCAAGGCGTCCACCGTCATCTTTCCAGACATGGCTGCCGTGCGCAGCCGCGATTGGATGCGCAAGACAGGCTACACGTATGGCCTGCACGGCACCCCCACCACCTTCACGCTGGAAGAGCGTCTGGCCTCGCTCGAGGGCGGCGTCCACACCCTGCTGGTGCCCAGTGGCTTGTCGGCCATCGCCCATGCCAATTTGGCGTTACTGCAGCACGGCGATGAGGTGCTGATCCCTGACAACGCCTATGCCCCGAACAAAGCGCTGGCCGAGCATGAGCTCACCCGCTGGGGCATTCGCTACCAGCTGTATGACCCGTTGAATGTGGACGACCTGCGCCAGCGCATCGGCCCGCAGACCCGCCTGGTGTGGCTGGAAGCGCCAGGCTCGGTCACCATGGAGTTTCCCGATCTGGTCGCGCAGGTCCAAGCGTGCCGAGACAAGGGCGTGTGGAGCGTGCTGGACAACACCTGGGGCGCAGGGCTGGCGTTCAACGCCTTTGATTTGCAGCCGGGCGCTGCCGAGCCCTTGGGCGTGGACTTGACGGTGCACGCCTTGACCAAGTATCCCAGCGGCGGTGGCGACGTGCTGATGGGCAGCCTCACCACGCGCAGCGATGCGCTGGCACAGGCCTTGAAATTGACGCACATGCGCTTGGGCACCGGCGTGGGCGCCAATGATGCCGAGATGGTGCTGCGGTCTTTGGCCAGCTTCCCCTTGCGCTACCACGCCCAGGACCAAGCGGCACGGGCCTTGGCCGCCTGGTGCGCACAGCAGGCCCCGGTGGCGCAGGTCTTGCACCCTGCCTTGCCGGGGGCACCCGGCCATGCGCATTGGCGCCAAGTGTGCGGTGGCTCTGACGGAGAGGGACGGGCAGCGGGTATTTTCAGCGTGGTCATCGATGCGCGCTACAACGCGGCGCAGGTGGACCTGTTTTGCGAGCGGCTGCGTTGCTTCAAGTTGGGCTACAGCTGGGGCGGTCCGATGAGCCTGGTCATGCCCTACAACCTGAAGGGGGCACGGCGCCTGCCGTCGCCGCAGTTGAAACCCGGCATCGTGGTGCGCCTGTGCATCGGGCTGGAAGACGTGCCTGACTTGCAAGCGGACCTTGCGCAAGCCATGGCATTGGCCTTCTCCTGACCCCCTGCAAGGCGAGGCCCCTGAAGGGGTCTCGGCCTTTTCGCTGCGCGCAGCGATTGCCCCGCCACGCGCGCGACGGCGCGTCAGAGGCTGACCAATTGGCGGGCGAGGGCCTGCATGGCCTGAGGACTGCGGTTGTCTGCGCGCAAGGGGGTGGCTTGGCCGGACTGGGTGAAATTGCGCTTGAGTGACGACGCATAGGTTGGGTCGTAGTGGGTCAGAAGCAGGTCGCGCACCACCACATCCATCTGGCCGGCAGCGATTTGGGATTGCCACTTTTCCACCACCGCCTTGCCACGCAACTCCGTCAGGGCTTGCAGGCGCTGGCTGAAAAAATCACGGTCTTTGACGAAGAAGTCGTAGTCCTCCAGCAGCAGTCCCACGCGCTCGTCTTCGCTCAGCTCCAATGCGTAGCAGGGGCTGGCGCGAATGGCCAGCATCAAAGGCTCGGGCACCGAGAGGTTGCCCACCTTGCGGCTTTCCGATTCCACATAGACCGGACGACGGGGATCGAACTGGCGCAAGGCATCCCACACCAGTGTGTCGAAGTGTTTCTGGCTGGGTTGTGGCTGGCCGGGAATCAAGCCCAGTACGGAGCTGCGGTGCGAGGCCAGTTCTTCCAGGTCCAGCACCTGAGCGCCTTCGGCGCGCAAGGCTTGCAGCAGACGCGTTTTGCCAGAGCCTGTGGGGCCGCAAATCACGCGCCATTGCAGCGGTGCCACCCTTTGTGGCAAGTCCAGCAGCATGGCTTGCCGGTAGGCCTTGTAGCCGCCCTCGATCAGCGTCACTTTGAAGCCAATTTGTCCCAGGACCAAAGCCAGTGAGCCACTGCGCTTGCCGCCGCGCCAGCAATAAATCAAAGGCTGCCAAGACTTGGGCAAGTCCACGACATGGCGCTCGATGTGTTGGGCAATATTGGCCGCCACCATGGCAGCGCCTCTTTTTTGGGCTTCGAACGGGCTCACCTGTTTGTACATCGTGCCCACCACAATGCGTTGGGCATTGTCCAGCGAGGGCCAATTGACGGCGCCTGGCAAGTGGTCGTGGGCGAACTCGTCCTCGCTTCGCGCGTCAATCACCGTGCTGAAGCCACCGGATTGCCCCAGCGGAATCGCCAAGCGTGCCAGGGCCTCGACGGCCGGAAGAATTTGAACACTCACAGGGAACTCACAACAGTTTTTTCAATTCGGGCCAGACATTGGACAGCATTTTTGGATGCGCCTGGGCGTTGGGATGAATGCGGTCGGCTTGAAACCAGCGTGGCGCATCGGGCACGTCGGCAATGCCTTTGAGAAAGAAGGGTACCAGACCCGCTTTGTGTTGCTGCGCCACCTGCGTGAAAGTGTCGGCAAAGCGCGCGCTGTAGTCGGGCCCGTAATTGGGGGGCACTTGCATACCCAGCAGCAGCACCTTGGCGCCTGCGCTCTGGCAGCTTTGAACCATGGCCTGAAGGTGACTGCGCGTCATCTCCAGAGGCAAGCCACGCAGGGCATCGTTGCCGCCGAGTTCGATCACCACCACGGCGGGCTGGTGCTGCGTGAGCAACACCGGCAACCTGGAGCGCCCCCCGGCGGTGGTGTCGCCGCTGATGCTGGCATTGACCACGCGCCACGCGGGCAGTTCTTTTTCCAGTTTCTGGCTGAGCAAGGCCACCCAGCCAGTGCCCCGTGGCAGACCATACTCGGCGCTGAGCGAATCGCCGACCACCAGCACCGTGCGCGTCGCGGAAAGACCTACTGCGCCCACGGCCAGCATTCGCACGTTAAAGTCACGTCGATTCACCACACATCGATCCTCATGTCCCAAGCCTTGATTGCCGTTTCGCATCTGTCCAAATCGGTTCGCGATGCCAGCGGCACACTCGACATTCTCTGCGATATTGACTTCTCGCTGGGCGCCCAGGAAACGGCCGCCATTGTGGGCAGCTCGGGCTCTGGCAAAAGCACCCTGTTGTCCATCATGGCGGGCTTGGATACGCCGACTCAGGGGACAGTGACGGTTGCAGGGCAAGATATTTTTGCCCTGGACGAGGATCAACGCGCCGTATTGCGGGCACGCCAGATGGGCTTTGTGTTTCAAAGTTTTCAGCTGCTGGGGCACCTCACGGCGCTGGAAAATGTCATGTTGCCGCTGGAGCTGGCGCAAGTTGCGCAGCCGCGTGTGCTGGCCCGCGAGATGCTGGCCCGCGTGGGTTTGGCCGAACGCCTCAACCATTACCCCAAAGTGCTCAGCGGGGGCGAGCAGCAAAGGGTGGCGCTGGCCCGTGCCTTCGTGGTGCAACCCGCCTTGCTGCTGGCCGATGAGCCCACTGGCAGCCTGGACCCAGCAACTGGCGAGCGCATCATGAACTTGATGCTGTCCCTCAACCAGGAGTTGGGCACCACCTTGATCCTGGTCACCCATGACCCGGCCTTGGCAGCGCGATGTGGTCGCTGCCTGACGCTCGAAGCTGGGCGTTTGGTGCGGCGATAATCGCTGCATGTCCTCTTCCCCCAAAGTGCTGTACGGTTTTCATGCCGTCGGCGTGCGCCTGAAGACGGCGCCCCAGTCTGTCATCGAAATTTATTTCGAGGCCACCCGCCGCGATGCGCGCATGCGCCAGTTCATCGAGCGCGCCAAAGAGGCCCATGTGCGCCTGATCGAGGCCGACGGCTTGCGCCTGTCCAAGCTGTGTGGCAACCATGGCCACCAAGGCGTGGTTGCGCGGGTCGAGCCACTGGCCCAGGTGACTTCGCTGGACGACTTGCTGGACAGCTTGCCCAGGGAGCAACCGCCTTTGCTGTTGGTGCTTGATGGCATCACCGACCCGCACAACCTGGGGGCTTGCCTGCGGGTGGCCGATGGGGCCGGTGCGCATGCCGTGATTGCGCCCAAAGACCATGCGGTGGGCGTGAATGCCACGGTGGCCAAGGTGGCCAGCGGTGCGGCTGAAACCATGCCTTACTTCATGGTGACCAACCTGGCGCGCACCTTGAACGAACTCAAAGAGCGCAACATCTGGGTCATTGGCACCAGCGACGATGCGCCCAAAACGCTGTACCAAGTGGACTTGAGGGGCCCTGTAGCCTTGGTGCTCGGGGCCGAAGGCGCTGGCATGCGGCAATTGACCCGCAAGACCTGCGACGAGCTGGTCAGCTTGCCCATGCGCGGTGCTGTAGAAAGCCTGAACGTGTCCGTGGCCAGTGGCGTTTGCCTGTACGAGGCCTTGCGTCAGCGCGGTTAAACCCAGCCCAGGACACCCAGCAAGGCGCCCGCTGCCAGCAACCACAGCAGGTGGGTGCGTGTTTTCCAGACGATTCCGGCCGTCACCAGGGTCACGGCCCACAGGGACCAGTGGTGTGCGAAGTCGTCGTGCGCGCTTTGCAATAACCAGCCAGTGGCCACCATCAGGCCGATCACCATCGGTGACATGCCCGCTTTGAAGGCGCGCACGCTGCGCAACTCCCGGTGATGGTGCGCCCATTGGGTGATCCAAAACGTGAAAGCGCTGGACGGCAGCAAGATGCTGAACAGCGCCAGCAACCCGGTCAGCACGCCGACCCACCAGGCCCAAGGACCGGCCTGCAAGCCGCCACTGGCATTCAGGCCCACGTTCCAGCCCATCAAGGCCACGAACAGGACATTGGGCCCCGGGGCCGCCTGTGCCAAGGCGACGGAGGAGGCAAAGGTGGCATCGTCCAGCCACTTTTGCTGATCCACCAGGTAGCGGTGCATTTCGGGCAAGGTGGTGACGGCACCGCCCACGCCCAGCATCGAGAGGCTTGCAAAATGAAGCGCCAGGGCCGTCCAGTTGTCAGAGTGCCATTCGATGATCATGTTGGCGGTCCGGAGTGCTTTTCAAGCTGGGCCAACTGTCGCCAAGCCCACACGCTGGAGAGCCCGCCCATGCCCAGCAGCACGGCCGCCAATGGCAGGCGCAACAGCGCCACTGCCACAAAGCACAGCAGGGCCCAGGCCAGGCCGGGTAAGTAGCCCAAAGGGTTGGTGCGCAAGGCCGGTATCAACTTCAGGCCAGTGGCAATGATCAGGCCCGCCACCACGGCGCCCATGCCGCGCAAGGCCGCTTGCGCGGTGGGGTGGTCCGCCACGCCAGCGTAGGCCATGGCCAGCAGCAAGGCCACAGCGCTGGGGGCCAGCAGCAAGCCAGCGAGGGCCGACAAAGCGCCGGTCAAGCCAAAGTGCCGTCCACCGATCATCAAAGAGAGGTTCACGACGTTGGGACCGGGCAGCACTTGCGCGACCGCCCAGTCTTCCAAAAATTCCTCACGGGTGAGCCATTGCTTGCGTTCCACGATCTCTCGCTGCACCACGGCGAGCACGCCCCCAAAGCCTTGCAAGGCCAGCAAGGTGAAGGACACGAAAAGATCCGTTCGGGATCGCGGGCGAGGGCGATCCTCTGTAGAGCTCATACCGTCATGCCGCCCGAGACTTCCAGCACAGCGCCGTTGATGTAGGCCGCATCGTCACTGGCCAGAAAAGCGTAGACATTGGCGATGTCCTCGGGTTGGCCCAAGCGCTTGAGTGGCACGCGGTCGACCATTTCCTGCAGCACTTTGTCGGGAATGGTCGACAGAATTGGCGTGGCAACAAAGCCTGGCGCCACAGCGTTCACACGCACGCCTTTGGGGCCGAGCTCGCGGCTCCAGGTTTTGGTAAAACCAATCACGCCGAACTTGGTGGCGGCATAGTTGGTCTGGCCGAAATTGCCGTAGATACCCACCACCGAAGACGCGTTCAGAATCACGCCGCTGCCTTGCTTGACCATGGCATCGGATACGGCCTGGGAGCAGTGAAACACGCCACGCAGGTTGACGTCAATCACGCGGTCAAACTGCTCGATCGTCATTTTTTGCAAGCGAGCGTCTTGGGTGATGCCGGCGTTGTTCACCAGCACATCGATGCGTCCAAATTGAGACAGCACCTGCTGCACCATGGCGTCCACCATCTCGCGCTGGGTCACATCCACGACCCGGCCCAAGGCCGTGGCACCGGTTTGTTGGCATTGCTCAACAGCGGCGTCCACCGCAGCCTGGCGAATGTCGCAGACCACCACGGTGGCGCCTTCGCGCGAGAACTTGAGGGCGGTGGCCAGACCAATGCCTTGGGCGCCACCCGTGATGATGCTGACCTTGCCGGCCAGTCGTTGTGAGCTGCTCATGCGAAAAATCCCTGAAAGACAAACCGCCAAGTTTAGCGGTTTGCCTCAGTCGCGCTCAGTACACCGGCTGGTGCTTTTTCAGGGTGGCCAGCACCTCGGGCGTGAGCGCAAAGCCGGCGCCGTGTCGCTGGGCCAGCGCGGCACAACGCGCCGCAAAGGCCTCGATGCCCTGACCATAGATGAATTGCAGGGCACCACCGGTCCAGGCCGGAAAGCCAATGCCAAAAATCGAGCCAATGTTGCCGTCGTGCACCGTGGTGAGCACATTCTCTTGCAGGCAGCGCGCGGTTTCCACGGCCTGGCGGTACAGCAGACGGTCTTTGATCTCCTGCAGGTCCCAGGCCACGCTTTTTTCAAACAAGGGCTTGAGTTGCGACCACAGCACTTTTTTCTGGCCCGCCGGGTAGTCGTAGAAGCCGCCGCCCGCCGCGCGGCCGGGACGCTTCAGTTCTTTGACCATGCGTTCCACCAGCAACTCGCCGGGGGTGGCAGCATAAGTTTTGCCCTCGGCCTGGAAATCGGCCCGGGTTTGGTCCAGCACGTGCACCGACAGCGAGAGGGCGGTTTCGTCCAGGACGGCCAACGGCCCCACAGGCATGCCGGCTTGCATGCTGGCGTTTTCGATCACCGGCGCGGGAATGCCTTCGCCCAGCATGGCGGCGCCTTCCATGACGAAGGTGCCAAAGGTGCGGCTGGTGTAGAAGCCGCGCGCATCGTTCACCACGATCGGGATCTTGCCCAGGGACTGCACATAGTCGAAGGCGCGTGCCACGGTTTCATCATCGGTGTCGCGGCCCCGAATGATTTCCACCAACTTCATCTTGTCGACCGGGCTGAAGAAATGGATACCTACAAATTTGCTGGGCTTGGTGCTGGCTTGTGCCAGCCCGCTGATGGGCAAGGTCGAGGTGTTGCTGGCAAAGAAACCACCCACGGCCAACTGCGGCTCGGCCTCTTGGGTCACCTGCGCCTTCAGGGCACGGTTTTCAAACACGGCCTCAATGATCAGGTCACAGCCCTTCAGGTCGCTGGCTTGGTCGGTGGTTTGGATGCGACCCAGCAAGGCCTCTTGGGCCATGGGCAACATGCGGCCTTTTTCAACCTTGGGTTGCGTGAGGCGCGCGCTGTACGCTTTGCCATGTTCGGCCTTTTCCAGGCTGACATCTTTCAGCACCGTGGCAATGCCGCGACTGGCCTGTGCGTAAGCAATGCCTGCGCCCATCATGCCGGCGCCCAGAATGCCCACTTTGCCGGGTTTGTAACGGGGCACGTCTTTGGGCCGCGAGGCCCCCGAGCGAATCGCGCCCATGTTGAAGAAGAAGGTGTTGATCATGTTCTTCGCCACCGGGCTCACAATGAGCTTGGCCAGGTAGCGGCTTTCGATGCGCAAGGCGGTGTCGAAATCTACCTGGGCCCCTTCGACCATGGCGTTGAGCGCATATTCCGGGGCCGGGTAGAGGCCACGGGTTTTCTTTTTCATCATGGCGGGGGCCACCGCGAGGCCCGCCAGAATTTTCGGGTTGCTGGGCGTGCCACCAGGGATTTTGTAGGCTTTGTCGTCCCAGGGTTGCATGGAAGCGGGATGGGCCGCAATGAAGGCCAGGGCGCGCTCGCGCAGGGCGCCTGCATCGGCGACCAACTCATGCACCAGGCCCAGTGCATGGCCTTCGCTGGGCGTGAACAGCTTGGATTCGAGCACATAAGGTTGCGCCCCCATCAGGCCCAGCAAGCGCGTCATCTTGGTGATGCCGCTGGCGCCGGGGATCAGGCCCAGGGTGATTTCTGGCAAGCCCAGCTGAATTTTCGGGCTGTCCACGGCAATGCGGTAATGCCCCACCAGGGCCAGCTCCCAGCCGCCACCCAGCGCCGTGCCATTCAAGCAGGTGACCACCGGGATGCCCAGCGTTTCCAGGGTGCGAAAGTTCTTTTTGACTTGCTCGATGTCCTTGAACACCTGGGGCGCGTCGCTGGCTTGCAGGCGCATCGTGCCTTTCAAGTCGGCACCGGCAAAGAAAGTCGACTTGGCAGATGCCAGCACCACGCCTTTGAGCTGCGCGCGATCCGCCAGGACCTGTTGCACCACGGCCGTCAGGTCGTCTTTCCATTGTTGGCACATGGTGTTGACGGCAGAATTTGGCTCATCAAAGAGCAGGGTGGCGATGCCGTCTTGCAAAGAATAATGAATGGTTTTCATGCTGTGCTCAGGCGTCTTTCAAATGCGTTCCACGATGGTGGCAATGCCCATGCCGCCGCCCACGCACAGCGTGGCCAGGCCATAGCGCAGCTGGCGACGGTGCAACTCGTCGATCAAGGTGTTGAGGATCATGGCGCCGGTGGCGCCCAGGGGATGTCCCATGGCAATGGCGCCGCCATTGACGTTGACCTTTTCATGTGGGACGCCCATTTCTTTCATGAATTTCATGGGCACGGCAGCGAACGCCTCGTTGACTTCAAAGAGGTCGATCTGGTCGATGCGCAAGCCCGCCTTGGCCAAGGCTTTGCGGGCCGCAGGCATGGGGCCGGTCAGCATGATGGTCGGGTCATCGCCGCTGAGCGCAGCGGCCACGATGCGCGCTCGCGGCGTGAAGCCATGGGTTTTGCCGGCGGCTTCCGAGCCAATCAGGATGGCGGCCGCACCATCCACAATGCCCGACGAATTACCGGCATGGTGCACATGGTGAATGCGCTCCACATGGGGATAGCGGGACAGGGCCACCTGGTCAAAGCCCATGGCGCCCAGAGATTCAAAGGCTGGCTTGAGCGAGGCCAGACCTTCCATGGTGGTGCGTGGCTTGATGAACTCGTCCTGGTCGAGCAGGGTTTGGTCGAGGAAATCCTTCACCGGAACCACCGAGCCTGCAAAGAAGCCGCCTTCGCGCGCTTGGGCGGCACGGCGCTGCGATTCAAGCGCAAAGGCATCGACGTCGTCGCGACTGAAGCCTTCCATGGTGGCGATCAGGTCGGCACCAATGCCTTGCGGTACAAACAGTGTTTGCGCATTGGTTTCCGGGTCTTGCGCCCAGGCGCCGCCATCGGAACCAATGGGCACGCGGCTCATGCTCTCCACGCCACCGGCCACCACCAGGTCTTCCCAGCCGGAACGCACTTTTTGCGCGGCCATGTTCACGGCCTCCAGGCCGGAGGCGCAGAAGCGGTTGAGTTGCACGCCGGAACAACGCCAGTCCCAACCCGCTTTCAAAGCGGCCACCTTGGCAATCACCGAGCCTTGCTCGCCAATCGGCGAGACCACACCCATGACCACATCGTCCACCTGAGCGGTGTCGAAATCGTTGCGGCGCTGCAGCTCTTGCAGCACGCCGGCCAGCAGGTTGACGGGTTTCACCTCATGCAGGCTTCCGTCTTTTTTGCCCTTGCCACGGGGCGTGCGAATGGCGTCAAACACATAGGCTTCGGTCATGTTGTTCTCCTCTGAAAAAACAGTATAGTCTTTTCACCAAGCAATTGATTGGCAAAAATTGAACGAAAGTGACCGATGATTGAACGCACCCTTTTCAACGCCGACCATGAGGCCTTTCGCGACAGCTTCCGTCGCTTCATGGACAAAGAAATTGCCCCTTACCACGAAGCTTGGGAAGAGCAGGGCTATGTGGACCGCGAAGTCTGGAACAAGGCCGGCGACAACGGTTTTCTTTGCATGACCCAACCCGAGGCCTATGGCGGCGCGAATGCCGACAAGCTGTACTCGGTGGTGCAAATGGAAGAGCTGGCGCGAGGCGGATTCAGCGGCATTGGGTATGGCTTGCACACCGAGATCGTGGCGCCCTACATCCTGCATTACGGCACCGAAGCGCAAAAACAGCGCTTTTTGCCTCGCATGGCCTCGGGCGAGTGGATTGGCGCCATCGCCATGAGCGAGCCGGGGGCGGGCAGCGACCTGCAAGGGGTCAAGACCACGGCGATTCGCCAGCCTGACGGCAGTTTTCTGCTCAACGGCAGCAAGACTTTCATCACCAATGGCTGGCATGCCGACGTGGTGATCGTGGTGGCCAAAACCGATCCGGCAGCGGGCGCCAAAGGCACCAGCCTGTTGTTGGTGGAGCGCGGCATGCCCGGCTTTGACAAGGGCAAGCGTTTGAAAAAATTGGGCCTCAAGGCCCAGGATACCTCCGAGCTTTTTTTCAACAATGTGCGCGTGCCCGCCGATAACTTGCTGGGCGGCGAGGCCCAGTTGAACCGCGGCTTCATCTGTCTGATGGAGCAATTGCCCTGGGAGCGCATTCAAATCGCCATCGGTGCAGTGTCTGCGGCGCAAGCTGCCATCGACTGGACCGTGGCCTATGTGAAAGAGCGCAAGGTGTTCGGCCAGCCGGTCGCGTCCTACCAGAACACCCGCTTTACCCTGGCCGAGTTGCAAACCGAAGTGCAGGTTGCGCGGGTGTTTGTCGACAAATGCCTGGAGCTGTTGATGGCCGACAAGCTCGACACCGCCACCGCCAGCATGGCCAAGTACTGGTGCAGTGATTTGCAATGCAAGGTGATGGACGAGTGTGTGCAGTTGCATGGTGGCTATGGCTACATGCTGGAGTACCCCATCACCCGGGCTTACGCCGATGCCCGCGTTCAGCGTATCTACGGTGGCACCAACGAGATCATGAAAGAGGTGATCACCCGCAGCATGGGCTTGGGCGGGCGCTGACCCGCCTTCAGCACACCGGCGCAGAACAACCTGCCGCCGGCAAAGGTCAGGGCGCTCGCCGTACACTCGGGACAAGCCATGAACGCCCTGACCGACGTCTCCCTTTTTCCGCGCGACGCCAAGCCGCTGACCAGTTACCGAAAGTACTGGGCTGCCCGTTTTGGCACGGCGCCTTTTCTGCCCATGAGTCGGGAAGAAATGACGCAACTCGGCTGGGACAGTTGCGACATCGTGCTGGTCACAGGCGATGCCTACGTGGACCACCCCAGCTTTGGCATGGCGGTGATTGGCCGGATGCTGGAAGCCCAGGGTTTTCGGGTTGGCATCATTGCCCAGCCTGATTGGCAAAGCGCCGACCCGTTCCGGGTGCTGGGCAAGCCCAATTTGTTTTGGGGCGTGACTGCCGGCAACATGGATTCCATGATCAACCGTTACACGGCGGATCGCAAAATTCGCTCTGACGATGCCTACACGCCGGGCGATGTCGGCGGCAAGCGACCCGACCGCGCAGCCATTGTGTACAGCCAGCGCTGTCGCGAAGCCTTTCCCGACGTGCCCATTGTGCTGGGCGGCATCGAAGGCTCGCTGCGACGCATTGCCCACTACGACTACTGGTCTGACAAAGTGCGTCGTTCTATCGTGGTCGACAGCAAATGTGACTTGCTGCTGTACGGCAACGCCGAGCGTGCCATTGTCGAGATTGCCCACCGCATGGCTGCCAAGGAGCCGGTGCAACACATCACCGACGTGCGCGGCACCGCCTTCGTGCGCAGGGACACCCCCGAAGACTGGTTCGAAATTGACTCGACCTCGGTGGATGAGCCTGGCCGTGTCGAAGCCCATGTCAATCCGTACCTGATGGTCTCCGAGCAAGCCAAGGCCCAGGGCCAAAGCTGTGCCCGCGAAGACGAGGCGCAGCAAGTGGCGGCACGCGACCAGGCGGCCGCTGCCGCTCAGCCGCTGAACTTTGTGCCCAACCCGGCGTGGCGTGGCAAGGGCAACTTCAAAGTGCCTCCGCGCGATCGCTCAGTGATTCGCTTGCCCAGCTACGAGCAGGTCAAGTCGGACCCGGTGCTGTATGCCCATGCCAACCGGGTGTTGCACCTGGAAACCAACCCTGGCAATGCGCGCGCGCTGGTGCAAGCGCATGGCGAGGGCACCACGGCGCGCGATGTGTGGATCAACCCGCCGCCGATTCCCCTGACCACGGCCGAAATGGACGCCGTGTTCGATTTGCCTTATGCACGCAGCCCGCATCCGGCCTATGCCGACGCCAACGGCAGCCACGACGGCGAGACCAAAATTCCCGCCTGGGAAATGATTCGCTTTTCGGTGAACATCATGCGTGGCTGTTTTGGCGGCTGCACCTTTTGCTCCATCACCGAGCACGAAGGGCGCATCATTCAAAGCCGCAGCGAGGGCTCCATCTTGCGGGAAATCGAGGACATTCGCGACAAGGTCACGGGCTTCACCGGCGTGATCTCCGACCTGGGCGGCCCCACCGCCAACATGTACCGCATTGGCTGCAAGAGCCCCGAAATCGAGGCGGCTTGCCGCAAGCCCAGCTGTGTTTACCCCGGCATTTGCAGCAACCTCAACACCGACCACAGCGCGCTGATTGGGCTATACCGCAAGGCGCGGGCCTTGCGCGGCGTGAAGAAAATTTTGATTGGCTCCGGCCTGCGCTATGACCTGGCCGTCAAGTCACCCGAATACGTCAAAGAGTTGGTCACCCACCACGTGGGCGGTTATCTGAAAATTGCGCCCGAGCACACTGAAACCGGGCCTCTGTCCAAGATGATGAAGCCTGGCATGGGCACTTACGATCGCTTCAAGCAGATGTTCGATCGCTTCAGTGCCGAGGCGGGCAAAAAGCAGTTTCTGGTACCTTACTTCATTGCCGCCCACCCGGGCACGCGTGACGAAGACATGATGAACCTGGCGCTGTGGCTCAAGCGCAATGGCTTTCGGGCGGATCAGGTGCAAACCTTTTACCCCAGCCCCATGGCGACGGCCACTGCGATGTACCACAGCAGCAAGAACCCGTTGCGAAAAATCAGCCGTGACAGTGAGACAGTGGACATCGTACGCGGTGAGCGTCGCCGCCGTTTGCACAAGGCTTTTCTGCGCTACCACGACCCGAACAATTGGCCTGTGTTGCGCGAAGCTTTGAAGGCCATGGGTCGCGCCGATTTGATTGGCAATGGCAAGCAGCATCTGATTCCCACCTACCAACCCCTGACCGATGGGGCCTACACCAGCGCACGACGCAAAAACAGCACGCCCGTGAAGTCGTCGGCCAAGCAACCTGGGCCAGGGCGTGTCCTGACGCAGCACACCGGCTTGCCCCCGCGCGCGAAGGGCAGCAAGCCGCGCGGCTGAGGGGCCTCAGGCCAGCTCGGAAATTTCGATCAGGTTCAGGTCCGGGTCGCGCACATAGACCGAGCGAATTTTTTGAGTGGCGCCGGTGCGCATCACAGGGCCTTCCAAAACAGGCCACTGGGCGCGCTGCAAGTTGTCGATCACCTGCGCCAGGGGCACCGAGGCGATGAAGCACAGGTCCAGCGCCCCAGGCACTGGCAAATGGGCTTTGGGCTCGTGCTCTTTGCCGCGCACATGCAAGTTGATTTTTTGATTTCCGTAGCGAAACGCCTTGCGCTCGACGGGGGGTGTGCCGCCGATGAAACTTTCCAGTTGCATGCCCATGACGCGGGTGTAGAAATCCACACAGGCGGCTTCATCGCACGTGGTCAGAACAAGGTGGTCCAGGTGGTCAATCATGGTGTGCTCACTTCAGGGTGTGGAAGGGCAGGTCTTTGTCTGCTGCCAGCTTGTCCAGCTGGCGCCGGGTGTGCTGGGCAAAGAAGCTGGCGATGGCTTCATGCGTTTTGGGCGCGTGCATCAGCTTGCGTGTGGCCTCGCCTTTGACGCCTGCGGCTTCACACAAGCGGGCCGCAAAATGCGGCTCCAGCGCCGCCACTGCGACGCGCCCGTCTTTGCAACGGTAGACCTGGTAGCCCGCATGGGCGCCACCGACCGAGCCTTCGGCTGTGGTCAAGCCCCAGCGGTGCGGCAAACCGAGGTAGCCCGCAGCATCGCTCAGTGCAATCTCAAGGTAATGGCCTTTGCCAGCAGCACGCCCCGGCCGCTGGCGCAGCAGCAAGGCTTGCAGCACGGCCTCACTGGTCAACAGCGAGCCGCCCATGTCTGCAAACAGGCTGGGCGGCAAGGCCAGGCCCGAGACCAGGCCCTGGTCAGCCATGTAGGTCAGGTCGTGGCCGGGCTCTTCGGCACGGGCGCCCGGTGCCCCGACGATGGCCACCATCACCAAGCCCGGGTATTGTTTCAACAGGCTTGCGCCATCCACGCCAAGTTTGCGCAGCGCCGACGGCCGAAACGATGTGACCAGCACATCGGTGCGTGCCAGGATTTGATGCAGCTTTTTTTGGCCTGCGGCTGATTTCAAATCGGCTTGAACGACTTTCACGCCGTTGTGCAAGGTGGCGTAAGCGGCGGGTTTGTATTGGCCCATCGGGTCGGTCGGCATCCCTGCCGGACTGCCTGCAGGCGCCAGCGGTTCCAGCTTGGTGCAATGCGCGCCCATGGCTTTCAGGCGCATGACAGCCGCCGGCCCCGGCAAATTGAGCGCCAGGGTCAATACACGCACTCCTTTGAGAGCGTTGGGAATCACGTTGAGGAAAGTGTCGGTGCGGGTGCTCATCGGAAGATTTTTCATCAGGGATCATTCGGCAAAGTTCAAAGGGAGGCCGACATAGTTTTCAGCCAGCGAGCGAGACAGGGCCTCGCTGTTCACCAGGTAGTCCAACTCGGCCTCCTGAATTTTCTGGCCAAAACCCTGGGTGTCGGGGAAGCGGTGCATCAAGCTGGTCAGCCACCAGGAGAAACGCTCTGCGCGCCAAATGCGGCGCAGGCAACGCTCCGAGTAGGTGTCAATGCCGGCGTCGGTTTTGTCATTGAAATATTCAATGAAAGACTGGCTCAGGTACTTCACGTCGGTCGCTGCCAGGTTCAGGCCCTTGGCCCCTGTGGGCGGCACGATGTGGGAAGCGTCGCCCGCCAGGAACAGGCTGCCAAAGCGCATGGGCTCCGCCACAAAACTGCGCAGTGGCGCAATGCTTTTCTCGATCGAGGGGCCGGTGACGATGCGGCTGGACAAATCGGGGTCCAGGCGCAGACGCAACTCATCCCAGAAGCGTTGGTCGGACCAGGCGTCCACCGTGTCTGACAAAGGGCATTGCACATAGTAGCGGCTGCGCGTCATGCTGCGCATGGAGCACAGCGCAAAGCCGCGCTCGCTGTTGGCGTAGACGATGGCGTGGGGCGACACCGGCGGCACATCGGCCAGCACGCCCAGCCAACCAAAGGGGTAAACCTTTTCATACTCTGTGATGGCGCCTTCGGGCACGCTGGCGCGGCTCACGCCATGGAAGCCATCACAGCCAGCAATGAAGCGGCAATCCACACGGTGGCTTTGGCCGTCTTTTTCATACGTGACGTAGGGTGAGGCGCCGTCAAAGCCATGCAAGGCAACGTCTTTGGCTTCATACACCGTGGGCAAGCCTTGGGCCGCACGGTGGCTCATCAGGTCGCGGGTGACCTCGGTTTGGCCGTAGGCGGTCACCACCTTGCCGCCGGTGAGGTGGGTCACGTCGATCGGGTGCCGTTGGTTTTTGAACACCAGTTCAATCGCATGGTGTACCGTCCCTTCCTGGCTGACGCCGTCGCCCACGCCTGCTTCGTGCAACAAATCCACGGTGACTTGTTCCAGGATGCCGGCGCGAATGCGCCCCAGAACATATTCGCCGCTTTGGCGTTCCAAAATGATGTTGTCAATGCCGGCGCGGTGCAACAGTGCGCCCAGCAAGAGCCCGGAGGGGCCGGCGCCAATGATGGCAACTTGCGTTTTCAATGAAAGCTCCTGGTCAAGTCAGTGGCCAATGATTTTGGCCAAAAAATCCCGTGTTCTTGGATGTTGGGGATGGTGAAAGAAAGTGTCTGGCGCGGCTTGCTCCAGAATTTGTCCCTGGTCCATGAAAATGACCCGGTCAGCCACCTCGCGCGCAAAGCCCATTTCATGCGTCACGCAGACCATGGTGATGCCTTGCTGGGCCAAATCGGTCATGACGTCCAACACTTCCTGGATCATTTCAGGGTCCAGCGCCGATGTGGGCTCGTCAAACAGCATGATTTGCGGTTGCAGGCACAGCGCACGCGCAATGGCCACCCGTTGCTGTTGACCCCCCGACAGCTGCAAAGGGTACTTGTGGGCTTGCTCGGCGATGCGCACCCGCTCCAGTTGTTGCATCGCACGCTCTTTCGCTTCGGCGGGGGCCACCTTGCCCACCCAGATCGGCGACAAGGTCAGGTTTTCAAGCACGCTCAGGTGGGGGAAAAGGTTGAACTGTTGGAACACCATCCCGACTTGACGCCGCACTTGCTCGATCGCGGCGACATCGTCGCCCACCTCCAGCCCATGAACACGGATGTGTCCTTGCTGGTGGGCTTCCAATCGGTTGATGCAGCGAATCAGGGTGGATTTGCCTGAGCCCGAAGGGCCGCACACCACCACCCGTTCGCCACGTTCAATGCTCAGGTCAATGTCGCGCAGCACATGGAAGTCACCAAACCATTTGTTGACTTTTTCAAACTGAATCATGGGGGGTGTCATCGGTGGCTCACTTGGCGCTCTACCCACAGACTGTAGCGTGACATGGCAAAGCAAAACACAAAATAGATGGCAGTGATGAACAGGTAGCCTTCCAGTTTGAAGGGGCGCCAGTCGGCATCGCCGCCGATGGCCAGCCCCAGCGCACCGGACAGCTCATACAGGCTGACGATAGTCACCAATGAGGTGTCTTTGAAGATGGCGATGAAATTGTTCATGATCCCAGGCACGACATGGGCCAAGGCCTGCGGCAAGATTACCAGTCGCTGTGTTTTCCAGTAGCCCAGGCCCAGCGAGGCGGCGGCTTCATGCTGGCCACGGGGAATGGCCTGCAAGCCGCCACGAATGATTTCGGCAGTGTAGGCCCCGGCGAACAAGGTGATGCCCAGCAGCACGCGCAACAACACATCGGGTTGCGTGCCCGTGGGCAGCAGCAAGGGGATCATGAAACTGGCCATGAACAAAACCGCAATCAGCGGCACACCGCGCACCAGTTCGATGTACAAAATGCAAACGCTGCGGATTGCGGGTAATTCGCTGCGTCGCCCCAGGGCCACCAGGATGCCCAGAGGAAAGGCCATGGCAATCGACAGCGTGGCCAGCATCAGGGTCAGCGGCAACCCGCCCCACTGGTCGGTGGGCACAGGCGTCAAACCCAAGGGCAGGGGGCCCAGACGGCCTCCCATCAGGCCCATAAAGGCCAGCAAACCCACGGCCCAGACCATGACCAAGCTGCGTCGCCAGAAAAAACGCATGCAGCTGATGGCCAGCAAGCCCATCAGCAACAGGGTCGCCAACAGCGGACGCCATTGTTCTGCATAGGGGTAGCGACCGAACAAAATCAGGCGATGCTTTTCAGCAATCACACCCCAGCAAGCACCGATCTCGCGTGCCGCTTGGCAAGCCTGCGCATCGGCCTGGAAAACGGCATGCCACAGCCCCCACGACAGCGTGCCAGGCACAGCGGCGGCCAACAGCGCCAGCAGCGCGAGGCTGACCAGCGTGTTCAAGCGGGAGTTGAAGAGGTTGCGCCGCAGCCAGGTCAACCCGCTGCTGTGGGGGGTCGGCGCGGGACGGGCTGCGATCAGGGCCATGTCAACGCTCACGAATGGCCACACGGCGGTTGTAGGCGTTCATCGCTGCCGAGGTCAACAGTGACAACAACAAATAAATACCCATCAAAAGGGCGATGCATTCCACGGCCCGCCCGGTCTGGTTCAAGGCGGTGTTGGAAATGTTCACCACATCGGGATAGCCCACCGCGACGGCCAGCGACGAGTTCTTGGTGAGGTTCAGGAACTGATTTGTCAAAGGCGGCACGATGACCCGCAAGGCTTGGGGCAAGACCACCCAGCGCACCGTCAGCCATGGGCCGAGGCCAATGCTCTGGGCCGCCTCGATTTGCCCCCGCGGCACCGACTGGATGCCTGAGCGCACCACCTCGGCCACAAAGGCGGAGGTGTACAAGCTCAGCCCCAGGGTAATGGCCAAAAACTCTGGCGTCAGCGCAGCGCCCCCTGTGACCTGGGCATCGGCCCAGACCGGCACCTGCCAATGCCAGCCGGTGTCGGTGGACACCAGCCAGGGCATGGACAAGCCGTTTTTACTGAGGAAAAACGTGTCGAGCAAATGGTAGGGTGTTTCCGAGTCTGGCATCACCTCGACCAGCAACACGTACCACATCAGCAATTGCAACAGGATGGGGACATTGCGCAACACTTCGGTGTAGCCGTAGCACAAGCCTCTTGCCAAGGCGTTGGTCGAGACCCTGCCAAGCCCCACCAGGACACCCAACACTGTGCAAGCCACGATGCCGATCAATGAGACCCGCAGTGTGTTCAGCAGACCCACGGCGAAAGCACGCCAGTAGGGCTGACCCGAGTCAAAGTTCAACAAGGATTCGCCGATGTCAAAGCCAGCGGTGTCGCCCAGAAAATCAAAGCCGCTTTGAATCCCGCGCGCCTTCATGTTGGCCAGCGTGTTGCCCAGCAACCAGCTGCCCAGGGCCAACAGGGCCAGCACCAGCACGATCTGGTAGGCCCAGCCTCGGGCACGGCGACTTTGCCACCAGCGCATGCCAGCTTTCTCAGCGAATGGGAATGGCGTATTGCAGTCCGCCTTGTGTCCACAGGGCGTTGGGGCCACGTTTCAAGGCGAGTGGCGTTTTTTCACCGACATTGCGCTCGAAGATTTCGCCATAGTTGCCCACCTGGGCCACGGCACGGGCCAGCCACTCGCGGTCCAGGCCCAACAGCTTGCCAGTGTCCTCGGTTTTGCCCAGCAGGCGTTGCACCACAGGGTCCGCACTGTCGGCTTTGAGCTTTTCAACGTTGGCAGACGTGATGCCCACTTCCTCGGACTCGATCAGGCCGTAGACCACCCACTTCACAATGGCCAGCCACTCATCGTCGCCACGGCGCACCATGGGGCCCAGGGGCTCTTTGGAAATCAGCTCCGGCAAGATCACATGGTCTTGGGGATTTTTGGCTTCGCGTGAGCGGATCGAGGCCAAGCCCGAGGCGTCGGTGGTGTAGGCCTTGCAGCGTCCTGAAAAGTAAGCGGCATTGGTTGCATCAAGTTTTTCAAACACCACAGGCTTGATGTCCAGCTTGTTGGCGCGCGAAAAATCCGTGAGGTTTTTTTCGGTGGTGGTGCCCGATTGCACACACACCGTGGCGCCTTTCAATTGTTTGGCGCTTTTGATGTTGGCTTTGGCCGGCACCATGAAGCCCTGGCCATCGTAGAAGGTGACAGCGGTCTGGTGCAAACCCAGCGAGGCGTCGCGGGTGAGGGTGAAGGTGGTGTTGCGCGACAGCACATCCACTTCGCCCGATTGCAATGCAGTGAAGCGTTGCGGCGCCGACAAGGGAACGTAGCGCACCTTGTCTGCGCTGCCCAGCACGGCAGAGGCCACGGCACGGCACATATCCACATCCAGCCCTGCCCATTTGCCTTGGCTGTCGGCTGCGCCAAAACCCGCCAGGGAGGTGTTGACACCGCAGACCACCTGATCGCGTTGCTTGATGGCGTCCAAGGTTTTGCCAGCCAGCACGGGGGTGAAGGCCGCGGAGAGCAGCCAGGCAGTGCCAGCGGCAAGGATCCAAACAGGCTTGAAAAGGCGCATGATCAATCTCCCAATGACAGAATTGTCAAATCATACGCGCCCTGGCGATGCCAGCGGTGGACGCCGGGCAAGCCCCCACATTTAGACGCTTAGACGCCGAGGTGTTTTTCGAGAAGCTCGGGCTGGGCCAGCAATTCGGGGGTTGGGCCATCGAACACCACTTCTCCTTTGACGAGAATGACGTTGCGGTCCGTGATTTGGGTAACGTGCTTCCAGTTCTTGTCAACGATGATGCTGCTGATGCCGCTGTCGCGAATGACTTCACAGATTCGCCAGATTTCGCGTGCAATCAGCGGCGCCAGACCTTCGGTGGCTTCATCCAGGATCAGCACGTCGGGGTTGGTCATCAAGGCACGGCCAATGGTCAGCATTTGCTGCTCGCCGCCGCTGAGCTGTTGGCCGCCATGGTCCAGACGTTCAGCCAGCCGTGGAAAGGTGGCCAGCACACGCTCGTAGGTCCAGTCACGCTGGCCCTGGGTACCGGCGCGCGCAGCCATCACCAGGTTTTCGCGCACGCTCAGGTTGCCAAAAATGCCACGCCCTTCAGGCACATAGGCAATGCCCCGCTGCGCAATTTCATAAGGGGCACGGCCCGTCATCGGGTGTCCGGCAATGTTGACCTCGCCGCTGCGGGGTTTGACCAGGCCCATCAAGCTTTTCAGCAGCGTGCTTTTGCCCATGCCGTTGCGGCCCATCAAGCCCAGAGTTTCGCTCTTGCCCAAATGGAAGTTCAGGTCACGCAAGATGTGGCTGGCACCGTAGTAGGTGTTCAGTTGGCGGGCTTCAATCCAGTGCGGTGTGCTCATGCGTGCTCCTCGCCCAGGTAAGCTGCTTGCACATTGGCATCCGCGCGAATTTCGGCGGGGGTCCCGCTGGCGATGACCTGGCCGTTGACCATCACAGTCAGGCGGTCGGCCAATGTGAACACCGCATCCATGTCATGCTCGACCAGCAACATCGCATGGTCTTGTTTCAAGGCCAGCAGCAATTCGACCATGCGTTCGGCTTCGGCCACACCCATGCCTGCCAAAGGTTCATCTAGCAGCAGCACTTCAGGCTCGGTGGCCAGACACATGGCAATTTCAAGTTGGCGTTGTTCGCCATGGCTCATCAATCCGGCGACCGTGTCCCGCCGCGCGGTCAGCCGTGCCAATTGGAGCGCACGTTCAGCGCGTTGGTTGACGCTTGCGTGCGCATCGGCCCGCAGCCACCAGCCCAGCGGGTTGCCCGGTGACGGGGTGCTGCGCGACTGCGCGGCCAGGCGAATGTTTTCCCAGACCGAGAGGGGGCTGAAAATATTGGTTTTCTGAAAGCTTCGACCCAAGCCATGGTGCGAGATGCGGTCGGCAGACCATCCCGTCACATCCTGTGTGCCCAGCTGAATTTGGCCTGAAGTCGGGGGCAGGTCGCCCGACAACAGATGGGTCAGGGTGGATTTGCCCGCACCATTGGGGCCAATGACCGCATGAATTTCATCGCGCGACAAATCCAGCGACACATCGTTGACGGCGGCCAGGCCGCCAAAGCGCTTGGTCAGATGGCGCGCCGAGAGCAAAATTTCATGCATCGCGGTCTCCTCCCAAGCGCTGTACCAAGCCGAGCACGCCCCGCGGCGCCCATACCACCACCAGCACAATGAAGCTGCCCATCCAAAGCTGCCAGTGCTTGCCCATCTGGAAGCTGCCCACCGTGGGCAGGTCCTTGAAAAGGTGCAACAAATACTCGAAGCAGAACGCGCCCACCAGGGCGCCGGCAAAGTTGCCCATGCCCCCCAGAATCACCATCATGATGGCGTGCGCGCTCATGTGAAAGCCCATCAACTCAGGGTTGACATAGCAGGTTTGAGCGCCCCACAAATAGCCGGCCAGACCTGCGATGGCCCCGGCCACGGTGAAGGCTGTCAGCTTGTAGCCAAAGGTGGCGTAGCCCATGGCCCGCATGCGGTGCTCATTGATGCGGATGCCATTCAGGGCGCGGCCCAAGGGGCTCCACAAAAGTCGACGCAGGAACAGGTACACACCGACCAGACAGGCCAGGGTGAAGTAGTAAAAAACCTGCTTGTTCTCCAGGTCGAACAGCACGGCGTCTGGCTTGAAGTTGATGTAGATGCCATCCGAGCCGCCCAGCACTTTGTTATCAAAGAAAAGGTAGAACACCATTTGCGCAAACGCCATGGTCACCATGATGAAATAGATGCCTTGGGTGCGGACCACAAAGAAGCCAATCACCGCTGCCGCCAGCCCCGAGCCGAGCACGGCCAGAGGCAAGGTCCACCACAGGCTCACAGGCTCTCCGGGGGGCGTCATGAAGGCCAGCAGATAGCCTGCCAGGCCGAAATAGGCGGCATGTCCCAGGGACACCAATCCAGTGACGCCTTGCAGCAGGTCCAGGCTCATGGCGAAGATGGCCAGAATCATCATGCGCGAGACCATCTGCGCATAAAAATCTGAGCCAATCCAGGGGAAGGCCAGCAAGGCGAGCAGGCCCAGCCACAGCACCAGTTGAATGCTGCGGGGCAGGACCTCGAGGTGGGCACGGGCGGTGCTCATTGTTTGAACAAGCCTTGCGGCTTCCAGAGCAACACCAGGGCCATCAGCACATACACCAACATGCTGGCCACTTGCGGCAACAGCACCTTGCCGAAAGTGTCGACCAGGCCCACCAGCAGGGCCGCAATGAGAGCGCCCCGGATGGAGCCGATGCCCCCAATGACCACCACCACAAAGCACATGATCAGAACTTGCGAGCCCATGTTGGGATAGACGCTCGACACCGGAGCGGCCACGATACCAGCCACGGCCGCCAAGCCAACGCCCATGGCGAACACAATGGCATGAATCAGTTGAATGTTGATGCCCAAAGACTCGGTCATGTCGCGGTTGAAAGCACCCGCGCGAATTTTCATGCCCAACCGGGTTTTGCTGATCAGCAGGTACAGGCCAGCCGCCAGCAGCAAACAGACGCCTGACATGAAGAGACGGTAAGCCGGGTAGGACAAGTTCTCGGTCAGGGGAATAGACCATTCCAGGGCCGCGGGCACAGGCACGCCGTGCACATCGTCACCCCAAAGGATAGAGCGCATTTCTTCAAAGATGTAGATCAAGCCAAAGGTCAGCAACACCTGGTCAAGGTGGTCCCGGTGGTAAAAGTGACGGAACAGCAAGCGCTCCAGCAACAACCCAAAAAGCACCGACAGCGCCGCGCCGCCTGCAATGGCCAGCGTCAGGCTGCCCCAAGCGGCGCAAAAGGCATAGCCCAGGTAAGCGCCCAGCATGTAGAAGCTGCCATGCGCCAGGTTCACGACCCCCATGATGCCAAAGATCAGCGTCAGCCCGGCTGCCAGCATGAAGAGCAGCAGACCGTACTGAACGCTGTTCAGGAGCTGAATGAGAAAGTTGGCGAGATCCACCGCTGATCAGGCCATTCGGCAGCCGGTGCCGGCATCGGCCAAGGCTTTGGCCGCCACACCGACCACCTTGTTTTCCTTGTTCTCGACCACGCGCAGGTAAATGTCTTGCACCGGATTGTGTTGCTTGCTCATCGACCACTTGCCACGCGGGCTGTCGACGACGGCAGTTTCCATGGCGGCATACAAGGCTTTCTTGTTGGACAAGTCGCCCTTGACGGCATTGGCCCCCTGAATCATCAATAAGCCGGTGTCATAGCCTTGCACGGCGTAGACATCGGGTTGCAACTTGAAGGTCTTGGCATAGGCCAAACGGAAGGCTTTGTTGCGTGCGGTGTCCAGCGAGTCGCTGTAATGCAGCGTGGTGTAGATACCGTCTGCCGCAGGGCCTGCAGCATCCAGCACCCCCTCGGTCAGGAAGCCCGAGCCATAGAGCGGTATCTTGCCCTTGAGCCCGGCCGCGGCGTAGTCCTTGATGAACTTGGCGGCACCGCCACCCGCAAAGAAGCAAGCCACAGCATCGGGTTTGAGGGCGGCAATTTCGGTCAGCAAAGCCTGGAACTCGACGTTGGGGAAGGGCAGGCCCAGTTCCTTGACGATGGTGCCGCCTGCTGCGGTGTAGCTTTCCTTGAATCCTTCAAAGGCTTCATCGCCTGCGGCGTACTTCCAGGTGATCCAGACTGCTTTTTTGTGGCCTTTGTCCACCATCACTTTGCCCAGGGCACGGGTGGGTTGCGAGTTGGTGAAAGAGGTGCGGAATACGTTGGGGGCGCACAAGGCACGCGTGGCGGCATGCACGCCCGCATTGGGAATCAGGCTCAGCACGCCGCTGTCACGGGCCACCTTTTGGATGCCCATCTGAACGCCGGAGTGCACCGTCCCCACGAGAATGTCAACCTTGTCACGCTGCACCAGTCGGCTGGCGTTTTCAACGCCCTTGGAGGGCTCGGACTCATCGTCCACTTTGAACCATTCAATTTCGCGACCGCCGAGCTTGCCGCCTTGTTCATCCAAGGCCATGCGAAAGGCATTGTCAATGGCCACACCCAGAGGGGCGAACGTGCCGGTGTAGGGCAGCATGAAGCCAATCCGCACCTTGTTACTCTGCGCGCGCGCAATCTCGGGCAGCAACAGGCCAGTGGAGGCGGCACCGATCACGGCAGCGCTGCGGGTCAGAACGAGTCGACGAGTGGTCATGAAAAGTCTCCTAGGGATTGATGTTGTGGGCTCATTATCTCTGAGCGTTGCGCAGCTTGAAGCGCTGGATTTTCCCAGTAGCGGTCTTGGGCAGCTCGGTGACAAATTCAATCCAGCGTGGGTATTTGTAGGGCGCCAGCTGTGACTTCACATGGCTTTTCAAATCCTCCAGCGTGAGTTGCTGCCCAGGTTTGAGCACCACAAACGCTTTAGGCTTGATGAGGTCATCGCTGTCGGGTGCGCCAATCACCGCGGCTTCCAGCACGCCAGGGTGGGTCATCAGGGAGGCTTCCACTTCAAAAGGGGAGACATAAATGCCGCCCACTTTCAGCATGTCATCGCTGCGCCCGCCGTAGGTGTAGTAGCCGTCGGCATCGCGAATGTATTTGTCGCCACTGCGCGTCCATTCGCCGGCAAAGGTGGCCTTGGTTTTTTCGCGGTTGTTCCAGTAGCACAGGGCGGCGCTGGGGCCGTTGATCTGCAATTCACCCAATTCGCCATCGCCACAAATTCGCCCGTCTTCATCGACGATGCGCAACTCATAGCCCGGCACGGGCTTGCCCGTGCTGCCATAGCGCACTTCACCCGGTCGATTGGACAAGAAAATATGCAGCATTTCCGTGGAGCCAATGCCATCCAGAATTTCGCAGCCATAGGTGGCGTTCCAGTTCTTGCCAATTTCGGCGGGCAGGGCTTCGCCGGCGCTGGTGCAAACTCGCAAATTCAGCTCGGCACGCGTGGGTCGTTGGGGGTCGGCCAACAAGGACGCAAACAGGGTGGGCACCCCGTAAAAGACGGTAGGCTGGTGCTTTTTGAGCAAAGCAAACACATCGCTGGGGGTTGGCCGCGAGGGCAGCAAAACCGTGGTGGCGCCCACGCTCATGGGAAAAGTGAGCGCGTTGCCCAGGCCATAGGCAAAGAACAATTTGGCGGCGGAGTACACCACGTCTTCATGCTTCAAGCCCAGAATTTTTTGGCCGTACAGCACAGCGGTTTGAATCAAATGGCTGTGCAGGTGAACCGTGCCCTTGGGCGAGCCCGTGGAGCCACTGGAGTAAAGCCAAAAGCAGGCATCGTCCGATTGCGTGGTCGGCACAATGGCGGTGTCGGGTGCCTGTGCGATCAGATCGGCAAAGTTCAAGTAGGGGTGGCTTGCTTCGCCACCGGCCACGATCACGGACTGCAGCGTGGGAATTTGGCCAATCAGCGGCTGAAAGCTGGGCAACAAGGCTTCTGACACCAGCAAGCCTTTGGCGCGTGAGTCGCGCAGCATGTAGTCAAAATCCTGCGTGGTCAGCAAAGTGTTCACGGCGATCGGAACCACCCCGGCCAAAATGCTGCCCAAAAAGGCAACGGGCCAGGCCAGCGTGTCCAGCATGCAAAGCAAAACCCGTTGCTCGGGCTCGAAACCCTGGGCTCGCAAGGCCAGGGCAAACCGATGGGCTTGGCGGTTCAATTCGCCGTAGGTCAGTGCCTGTCCGGTTGCGCTGTCAATGTAGGCAGGCTTATCTGGCCAAGCGACATTGCGTTCCAGCAGTTCCAAAGCGGCGTTGTAGCTTTTGGGGATGCTGATGCGGGGAGGGGAGGCCTCCAAATCAACCTGGCTGTGCGTCATGCTGTCTCCTGCTCTAAGGGCTGCGATATGCATTAAAGTGCTTTATTATCCCTAATAGGAAATATATTGCATCAGGGTTTACCCTGGAAAAATCTGGGGGTTAGAATGACAGTATCGGGGCGTAGCGCAGTCTGGTAGCGCATCTGGTTTGGGACCAGAGGGTCGCATGTTCGAATCATGTCGCCCCGACCAACAAAAGAAAAAAGGCTCCGCAGGAGCCTTTTTTTATCTGCCCGTAGCTCAGTTGGATAGAGCAACAGCCTTCTAAGCTGTGGGTCGGGGGTTCGATCCCCTCCGGGCAGGCCAGTGTTTAGTCGCCCTCGAAGTGGCGCCAACAGCTTTTTTCAGCCAGTATTTTGGACTGATTGTCCAGGCAGTATTGGCGTTTAACCCTGCGTTTGGCGTCGCCCAGGATAAACGTTCGGTAAAGCGTTCGGTCCTTGACGTAAAGCATCACAGTTCGCAATTGCGGGCAGGTTTCAGCCAGCACGCAGGAGCGCATGTCATCGGCGCCAGGGAACATTTCGACAGCCACGATCGGCAGTTTTTTACCTGAATGGGTGGCAATCAGGTGAAGCGCGCAGGTAGAGCCCGAGACCGGGGGCATGCCGTCGCGCTCTGCCAGCTTGTTGAAGTCTTGTGCCAACAGCTGGCGATACCACTCACCCACCGTGCCACGGCATATGAAATATTCGTCCGAGTCGGTTTTGTGAAAGGGCTCGATGAAGGGGCGGCGTTTGGAGTCCAGGTAAAAAAGTGGCTCGATGCCCTCAAAGGTTTTCTGCGGCTTGCTCTCTTTTGTCTGGCTGTCCGACTTGGCGGGCTCTGAGGAGGCCCACGCCAAAGAGCCTGGCAGCGCCAAACCCGTCAACAGGCTGACGCTCAACAGGAGTCCGGGAAAGAAACGCAGAAATGAAATCATGGCGAGTAATGACCTTTCCTGAGGATCGGCTTGAACTCTGCAAGCTTGAATTTCAATCAATGGTGTAACAGGTGGTATCGCTGTAATGTTTTCCTTTGTCGGTCACACAATGCTGAGCGATCAGCTTGCGCGACATGTCTGACAAAAAGTAAGAGCGATAAATGGCGTTGCCGCGCTGCACCAGGTTGACTGATCGAAACACCGTGCAGCGCTCGTCTCGCACGCAGTCGTTCATCAAGCGAACACTGGAGAACAACTGGACGCTGATGCGCCCCGGTGTCAGACTTTTTTCGGTGCCAACGCTGACCACACAACCCAAGTTGGGAAAATTGACGAAGGGCAATTCCACCAATTCGTTGAAATAGTTCATTTCCGCAACGAGCAACTCCAGGAACCAGGGCGCAATCACGCCTCGGCACTCGTAGTAATTCAACTTCAGCGTTTCATGGACAGGCTCTGTCATGGGCAGGTTTTTGGGGCCCAGTGTGACCATGGGCTCTTTGCCTGAGGTTGGCGGACGGGCTTGCAGCGCTTTGGAAGGAGTCACGCCAAAGGGCTGCTTGGCGGGCTCAGACTCTGACTTTTCTGCGGAAGTGTTTCCCTCTGACTTTTTGACCGGGTAGGGTTTGTAACGCGGTTCAGGCTTGTCCTGTGCCAATGAAAATCCCGTGGCACCTAAAATCATCGAAGCCAATAAAAATGTTTTTAAGTTCATATCCATAAAATCGGAAGACTGACCGTTTACTTTATCAGTTTGGATGAATCCTCAGGTAAAGTGCTTAGGTGTCGATTGCCATTTTATGAAGTATCTTTTTCTGTGGGTTGCCATCGCCCTGAGTTTTGCCCTTCAAGCTTGCGGCGGCGGCGGGGGTGGTTCCAGCACGGGGTCTTCCTCGGGCGCCAGCCCGGCCTCAGACTTGCAATCCTCGTCCTACGGCTATAAGGCTGCCATCGCGCAACTGGCGCCACAGGTTCAGATCTCTGCGATCACCGGCCTCACAGTGAGTGACGCCGATACACGCAACGTCGTGACCTTCGGCGATTTTTTCCAGGAAGGCCCCGGAGCGCTTTCGGCCTTTGTCATGGTGAACCAAGCTGGTGGAGCCCGTCCTTTTTTCCTCAAGCGTATGGGTTCTTCATGGGTTGATAAAACCTCCGATGTGCTGGTCGCCACGACCGGCTGTGGCCAGGCAAGCTCGGCGATCACCGCTGATTTCAATGGGGATGGCCGCCACGATGTTTTTGTGACATGCAAAGATGGAACGGGTGAAAGCCAGTGGCTGTTCATCAGCAATGCGACGACCAAATTCTTCCAAAAGATGGCCCTTCAATCGCCCTCTGGCACGGCCTTCACATTCAAGGCGACACAAGCCGCCGCCGCTGACATCAACAGCGATGGTGTGATGGATTTGGTCGTTGCCGAACCCACCTCCGGGCTCAAGTTCTTGCTAGGCACTGCACCGGCCAGTACCACCGCACCCACTTACACCCTGGCGCCGACCCGCTTGATCAATGGTGTATTGACAAGCGGGCACACCCTGCCCACCGGAATCCAGGGTGTTCAGTTGATTCCCAATGCCAGCAGTCGCTTTGACCTGATCGTGATGGGCAACAGTTCCAATGGCTTTCCCACTTGGAGAATCACAGGATCTGCCGACACATCGGTTGGGACCGCAAGCCCCGGAACGTTTTTTTATTTTCAGGATGCCTATGCCAAGGCCTTTCCTGTGGGGTCAGACATCTCTGCGCCCTGGATCGCAACCGACGTTTTCATAGACGGCGGGGTGTACTACCTGAATTTATTTCGAAGCGATCGCCCCAACCAAATGACCTTGGCCAAAGTCGACCTCAATCTCACCGGAGAAATTGCAGCGCGACAGACCTCTGCGGTGACCTCCGATGGCGTGAGTGCGCGATTGTTTCCGACATCTTCCGGCATTGTTACTTTTGATGGCGATTGCCCACTGGCTGGCAGCGCCAGCCGATGCGGCGTTGTCTTCAACAAGTAGAAGCCGCCTAGTCAGGAATTTGTGCCCTGAGAACCCGCTTCAATACCTTGCCATTGGCATTTCTGGGCAAGGGCTGGTCCAGCCAGGTCAGCGTTTCGGGCACTTTGTAATCTGCCAAGTTGGCTTTGGCATGTGACATCACCGCGTGATCATCCGCAGGGTGGCCTGGTGCATAAAGAAAGGCGTGAACACGTTCGCCCAGCACCGGACAAGGCCGCCCCACAATGGCCGCCTCCAGCACCCCAGGAATGCCCATCAGGCAATTTTCAACTTCCACCGAATAAATCTTGAAGCCGCCGCGGTTGAGCATGTCCTTCTTGCGGTCATACAGGCGAACATAGCCTTGCTCGTCCATGGAGCCGAGGTCGCCCGAGCGCCAGTAACCGGCTGTGAAGGACTCGGCCGTGGCCTGCGGGTTGTCCCAATAGCCAGGCACCACCATGGGGCCGCCGATCCATAATTCGCCGGTCTCGCCGCGTGCCACTTCATGGCCTTCATCGTCCATGATGCGCACATCGGCGCAGGGCAAGGGCACGCCCACGGTGTCGGCATGGGTCCGGGTTTCGCCGGCAGGCATCATGGTGGTAGGGGAGGTGGTTTCGGTCGCGCCGTAGGCGTTGAGCAAGGTCAGGCCTGGGACTTTTTGCGCAAGACCATCGATCACGCTGACGGGCATGGGCGCCCCCCCATAGCCGCCGATTCGCCAGGCGCCGAGTTGACGCGCGGCGAAACTGGGGTCCAGCAGGCACAGGTTGTACATCGCCGGCACCAGCAAGGTATGGGTCACCTTTTCACGTTCCAACAAATCCAAAAAACTGCCGGCTTTGAATTCGGGCACGATGACCAGGCAGCCTCGGATGTGAACGAAGGTGGCGATCATGGCAATCAGCCCCGTCACATGGCTGGCCGGCACGGCCAGTGCGCTGCAATCGGTTTCATTCAAGCCCATGCACACTTGATAATGCAGCACCGAGTGGCTGATGTTGCGGTGTGTCAGCATGGCGCCTTTGGGGCGGCCTGTCGTGCCAGAGGTGTAAAGGATGACCGACACATCCGCAGGGTCCAGATTGATGGAAGGCACCAGCGAGAGATGCGTTGCACCGGGTTGCCGCGACAGGTGCAAGGCTTGGGGTGCGGGGATCGGGTCCAGTGACCATCGCCACTGGACTTGGGGGCATTCGCTGTCGTCGGGTATGCGGTCCCACAAGTCGCCATCGAAGACCACGCCACGGGCTTGGCATTGGTTCAGAATGAATTGCAAGCCTGGGCGTTGCTCGCGCACGCCGACCGGCACGGCAATGGCGCCCAGCGACTGAAGCGCAAAGAATGCAAACAAAAACTCAGCGCGGTTGCGAATGAACAGCAGGACCCGGTCACCGGCTTGCAAGCCTTGACTTGAAAATTGCTGGGCCATGCCCTGGACATCCAGGGCCAGTTGCTTGTAATTCCAACGGCGAGCGCCGTCGATCAATGC
This sequence comes from Limnohabitans sp., assembly GCA_018882835.1. Taxonomy (GTDB): domain Bacteria; phylum Pseudomonadota; class Gammaproteobacteria; order Burkholderiales; family Burkholderiaceae_C; genus Limnohabitans. The sequence continues at coordinate 36,355 of VERE01000011.1, read as the reverse complement.
CGGCCGCTCGGGCGACCGCGCCACCGCATCGGCCAGCATGTGCGCCAAGGACAAGGGCCGCTCTGCAAAGGTCCTGACCAGACGATCGCCATGCCAGGCTTCCATGCGGATGCGCGGCAACGTCACACCCTGCCAATCGTGTGCGCTCACGAGGTTTTCTTTCGGGCTCAGCGGGCTTTGTACTGGGTGTTGCCAAACAAGACTTCGCGGGCTTTGTCGTCCGTGATGGGCTTGCGCAAATCGGTCAGGACTTGTACGCCGCGTTGCACGGCGGGTCGCGCGGCAATGCCGTCAAACCAGGCTTTGAGATGGGGGTAATCGGCCCAGTCGATGCCTTGGTTCTGCCAATTGCGCAGCCAAGGGAAGACTGCCATGTCTGCAATCGAATATTGCTTGCCAGCCAGGAAGCGGCTGGATTCCAGGCGTTTGTTCATCACCCCATAAAGCCGCTTGGTTTCGTTGGTGTAGCGATTGATGGCGTACTCGATTTTTTCCGGCGCGTAGATGCGGAAATGGTGGTTTTGACCCAGCATCGGCCCCACGCCCCCCATTTGAAACATCAGCCATTGCAGGACCTCGTACTTGGCGCGATCGCTCTTGGGCAGGAACTTTCCCGTCTTGCCGGCGAGGTACAACAGGATGGCGCCCGACTCGAACAGGCTGATGGGTTTGCCATCCGGCCCCTTGGGGTCGACCAGCGCGGGAATTTTGTTGTTCGGACTGATTCGCAGGAAGTCGGTGTCGAATTGGTCCCCTTGACCGATGTTCACAGGAATGGCGCGCCAGTCGCGGTTCAAGCGCAGGCCACATTCCTCCAGCATGATGTGGACTTTATGGCCGTTGGGCGTCGCCCAGGAGTAAACATCGATCATGGGGTGGTCCTTCAGCTACCGCGGGTGATGGGCATTTCGACGTCTTGAGGCGCGGTCGCAATGTGGCGCGCCAGTTCCAGCTTGGCGATTGCATTGCGGTGCACTTCGTCCGGACCATCGGCCAGGCGCAAGGTGCGCTGATGCGCATAAGCGTAGGCCAGGGGGAAGTCGCCACTGACGCCCCCCGCACCGTGGGCCTGAATGGCCCAGTCGATGATCTGGGTCGCCATGTTGGGCGCGATCACCTTGATCATGGCGATTTCGGTGCGTGCAATCTTGTTGCCCACCGTGTCCATCATGTAGGCTGCTTTCAAGGTCAGCAAGCGCGCTTGCTCGATCATGATGCGCGACTCGGCAATGCGCTCGTGCCAAACGCCCTGGGCCGATACCGGCTTGCCAAACGCCACGCGGCTGTTCAGTCGCTTGCACATCAATTCCAGCGCACGCTCGGCCACGCCAATCGAGCGCATGCAATGGTGAATGCGGCCCGGGCCAAGGCGGCCTTGGGCGATCTCGAAGCCACGGCCTTCGCCCAGCAACAAATTGCCCGCAGGCACGCGCACGTTTTTCAGGATCACTTCCATGTGGCCGTGCGGGGCATCGTCGTAGCCGAACACCGACAGCGGACGCACCACGGTGACGCCCGGGCTGTTGGCTGGCACCACAATCATGCTCTGCTGCGAGTGGCGGGGGGCTTCCGGGTCGGTCTTGCCCATGACGATGTAGACGGCACACCGTGGGTCACCAGCGCCGGAGCTCCACCACTTGCGGCCGTTGATCACATAGTGGTCGCCATCGCGCTCGATGCGGCACTGGATGTTGGTGGCATCCGATGAGGCCACATCAGGCTCTGTCATCAGAAAGGCAGAGCGGATTTCACCTCGCAGCAGGGGCTCGAGCCATTCGTCCTTGATGTGCTCGCTGGCGTAGCGCTCGAGGGTTTCCATGTTGCCGGTGTCGGGCGCCGAGCAATTGAACACCTCGGCCGCGAAGGGCACACGACCCATGATTTCGCACAGGGGCGCGTACTCCAGGTTGGACAAACCCTCGGGGGCACGCTTGCTGTGCGGAATGAACAGATTCCACAAACCTTCGGCGCGCGCCTTGGGTTTGAGCTCTTCCACGATGGCGGTGGGAACCCAGGGGTTGCCCTTGGCGCGGTTGGCTTCGATTTCGGCAAAGAAACGCTTTTCGTTGGGGTAAATATGTTTGTCCATGAAGGCCAGGAGCCGGCCTTGCAGCTCCTTGACTTTGTCGGTGTAGTCGAAATTCATGGTTCTCTCCAGAGTTGAGGGTCAGATTAAAAAAATCAGGCTTGCTGAGCGGCTTTCCAGGCCAGCTCGGCCATGGGTTTGGCGCCAGCGCCCGAGGCTTTGGCCTGGGCACTGGACGCGGTGCCCATTTCCACGCGTTTGGCAATGCCTTGCAAAATCGCAGCCAAACGGAACATGTTGTAGGCCAGGTAGAAATTCCACTCGGCCTGCAAGGCTTGTGGTGTTGTGAAACCGGTGCGGTCGCAATACATGCGGATGTACTCTTCTTCCGTTGGGATGCCCAGGCTCGCCACATCCACGCCGCCAATGCCACGGAAAGTGCCCGGCGGGATGTGCCAGGCCATGCAGTGGTAACTGAAGTCGGCCAGTGGATGGCCCAGAGTGGACAGCTCCCAGTCGAGCACCGCCAGCACCCGCGGTTCGGTCGGGTGGAACATCATGTTGTCCAGGCGGTAGTCGCCGTGAACAATGCTGGTGCGGCCATCGCGTGCGCTGTCAGGCATGTTGGCCGGCAGCCATTCCATGAGCTTGTCCATTTCTGGAATGGGCTGGGTGATGGAGGCGATGTATTGCTTGCTCCAGCGGCCAATCTGGCGCTCGAAGTAATTGCCTGGCTTGCCAAAGTTTTCCAGGCCACGCTCGGCATAGGGCACGCTGTGCAAGGCGGCAATGACACGGTTCATCTCATTGTAGATGTCACGCCGTTGTTGCTTGCTCATGTCGGGCAGCGACTGGTCCCAAAGCACGCGGCCTTGCACAAACTCCATGACATAAAACGCGCGGCCGATCACCGACTCGTCTTCACACAGCACATGCATCTGCGCCACCGGGACGGCCGTGCCGTAAAGGCCCCGCATCACGGCAAACTCGCGCTCCACGGCATGGGCCGAGGGCAACAGTTTGGCCACGGGGCCGGGCTTGGCACGCATCACATAGCTGGCGCCAGGTGTGATGAGCTTGAAAGTGGGGTTGGACTGACCGCCCTTGAACATTTCCACGCTCAAGGGGCCGGCAAAGCCAGGCATGTGTTGTTTCAGCCAGGCTTCCAATGCGCCCACATCGAACTGATGTGCTTCGCTGACCGGGCGGGTGCCCACAAAGTTGTCGTTGGCGCTCATGTCAGATATCCGCTTCGCTGATGCGCATCAGGCCTTGTCGGTCGCGGATCACCAAGCCGCCCGCTTCGATGCGAATGGCTTCCTCGCGTTCCATGGCTTTGAGTTCCTGGTTCACACGCTGACGCGACGCGCCCAACAATTGGGCCAGCTCTTCTTGCGCCAGATGCAAACCAATCCGGATTTCCTGGCCATTGGCCAGCGAGGGCACCCCGTAGCTGCGCGCCAGGTGCAACAGTTGCTTGGCCAGACGCGATCGCAAGGGCAAGGTGTTGAGGTCTTCCACCAAGCCAAACAGCTGCCGGATGCGACGCGCTTGCAAGCGCAACATGGCTTCGTAGAACTCGACGTGCTGGGAGAGAATTTTTTGGAAGTCTGCCTTGGCCACACACAGAATGGTGGTTTCGCCATGCGCATACACATCGTGTGTGCGACGGTCGCCGTCCAGTATGGCCACATCGCCAAACCAGATGCCGGGCTCGACATAGGTGAAGGTGATTTGTTTGCCCGACAGCGAGGTCGAGCTGACACGCACGGCGCCTTTGGCGCACGCCATCCATTCCTCGGGTGGGTCGCCGCGTGCGGCGATCAGGTCGCCATCTTTGCAACGTTTGACGTAAGCGCATCGAAGAATGTCATGTCGGAGTGAAGGGGACAGGGAAGAAAACCAACGACCTGCGTTGATGGCTTCTCTTTCCTCGATCGTAAGAATAGGGTCGTCCATGGGCTGTCTTGTGTGTGACCAATTGAAGATTCATTGTCGCGCCGGAGACCAAGCGCGTATCCTAGGGTTGTCACCTGCGTGTCTGAATGGCTCATCCTCGGGGATGGCGCTCAGGTTCACGCAAGGATTCAGGATTTGTAGTGAGGCTTTTGCTTGTTCAGAAAAGCGTTGATCCCAATGCCTCCATTGGGGTGGTGCAGGTTGCGAACAAAGTGGTCACGCTCGGCGGCCAGGTGGGTGTTCATGTCGTTGTCCACGGAGGCGTCGAGCAATTCTTTGATGCTGCTCATGGCGTTGCTGGCACGCGCATTGATGCGCTCGGCCATGGCCAAGGCTTCGGTCAATGCGTGCCCAGGCTCGGTGACGCGGTTGACACAGCCCAGCGCGTGCATGCGTTCGGCGCCGATGCGCTCACCCAGCAGCAAAATTTCCGAACTGATGGCGCGCGGCAGGTTGCGGCCCAGGCTCCAGGTGGCGCCGCCGTCGGGCGACAGGCCCACGCTGCTGTAGGCCATGACGAACACGCTGTTGCGGGCTGCGACGACCATATCGCACATCAAGACCACAGAGAAACCTGCGCCAGCGGCTGCACCTTCGACCGCGGCGATGACGGGCTTGGGGAAGGTGCGAATCGCCTCCATCCAGCTGTGCAAGCCTTCAATGCTCTGGGCTTGATGCTCGGGCGGTTTGTCGCGGTTCGCCAGCAGGCGATTCAGGTTGCCGCCCGCACAGAAGTGTTCCCCTTCACCCGTGAGGATGACGCTGTGAATTTCCGGGTTCGACTCTGCCACGCTCAAGGCCTCAATGCCGGCGGCATAAATCTCGGGCCCCAGCGCGTTGCGGTATTCGGGGTTGGAGAGGGTCAGAATCAGCGTTTGTCCCTGGCTTGCGCTTTTGAGTTGTGACGGCATGCTTCGGTTCCCTCCGTGGGTGTCAGGCTTCTTGGTGCATGAGGCTCAGGCCAATGGCGCCGCGACGACGCAGCCAGGCGCTGGGACGGTAACGGGGGTCGCCATAGACCGTTTGCAGGTTGAACAGGGTCTCCAGCACATTGTCAGGCCCCAGTTTGTCGCCCATGGCCAAAGGGCCCATGGGGTAGCCCAGGCCCAAAGTCACGGCGGTTTCCAGGTCTTGCGGGCTGCAAATTTGTTGCTGGCAAATGTCGCAGGCAATGTTCACGATGGTGGCGACCACCCGCTGGGTCACAAAGCCGCCGCTGTCGCGGATCACGCTCACGGCTTTGCCATCACGCGCAAACAGGGCATGGGCGGCATCGCGCATGTCTTGGCGGGTGGCGGGGTTGGTGGCCAGCACACGGCGGCGTGTGCCCCGGTCTTCAAACAGCATGTCAATGCCTACCGTGCGCGCCGGGTCCAGTCGCTCCACCACCGCCACGGTGGTGACATCAAATCCCAATGGGGCCACTATCGAGAGGGCTTGCGGGGAGGGCGATGCGCCGGTTTCGATTTTGGCGCCCAAGTCTTTCAACAACTGCAGCAGGTCGGCACGGCGTGCGGCACGTGAGGAGACCCACACCGGCGGCATGTCTTGCACTTGCGGCACGGTTTGTTCCGGCGGCACCTGAGCCAAGCCGTCCACGTAGGCATAGAAACCATCGCCTACCTTCTTGCCAAAGACGCCACCGGCCAGCCTTTGAGCCGTGATCACGCTGGGGCGGTAACGGGGCTCTTCGTAATATTGGTGGTAGATGGACTCCATGACGGGGTGCGACACATCCAAGGCGGTCAAGTCCATCAATTCAAAGGGGCCGAGCTTGAAGCCGACCTGGTCTTTCAGAATGCGGTCGATGGTGGCGAAATCTGCCACACCTTCGCCCACCACGCGCAAAGCCTCGGTGCCGTAGCCACGGCCTGCGTGGTTCACGATGAAGCCAGGCGTGTCTTGCGCGGTGACGGGCGTGTGACCCATTTGTTTGGCATAGGCCGTCAGGCCTTCGCATACCTTGGGGTCTGTTTTCAGGCCGGGGATCACCTCCACCACCTTCATCAGCGGCACGGGGTTGAAAAAGTGGTAGCCGGCAAAGCGTTGGGGACGCTTCAGAGGCGCAGCAATGGCGGTCACCGACAGCGAAGAGGTGTTGGTGGCCAGCACAGCCGACTCCGAAACAATGCCCTCCAGCTCTGTGAAGAAGGACTTCTTCACATCCAGTCGCTCCACAATCGCTTCCACCACCATGTCGCAGTCAGACAAGTCTTTCAACGAATTGGCAGGTTGCAGGCGCGCCTTGTAAGCCGATAACTGCTCGGGACTGATGCGCCCCTTTTCAGCCAGCTTGTCCCATTGCGCCGCGATGGCGTCATGCGCCTTGCGGATGGCCTCTGGCTGCATGTCAAACAGTCGAACAGTGCTCCCCGCCTGAGCGGCAATCTGGGCGATCCCTCGACCCATTGCGCCCACACCAACGACGCCCACGATGGAATAAATGGTATTCATAACCCGCATCATAATTGCGGTCATGGGGTCAGGTCTTGAGTTTTGCCTTTTTTCTGTGGATAACTCAAATGTTGATCGCCCATGGACAGTTATCCACAGAAAAAAGGCAAAACTCAAGACCTGACCCCATGTAACAACGACCTCACTTTGGAGACATTGATGACACTCAAGCTTTGTGGCTTTTCCGTTAGCAACTATTACAGCAAGCTGAAGCTTCAGTTGCTTGAAAAAAACGTTCCCTTTGAGGAGGAACTGGTGTGGGTGGGGAACACGCATCCGCGTTTGATGGAGCGGTCGCCTATGGGGAAGGTACCGTTTATTGAGACGCCAGATGGATGTATCTCAGAGTCTATGGCCTGCGCGGAGTACATCGAGCAAAAATATCCGCAGCACGCCTTGTTGCCAGCGGATCCTTTTCAAGCGGGCAAGGTTCGTGAGTTGATTGTGTACCTGGAGCTTCACCTGGAATTGGTGGCGCGTGAGTTGTATGCGCAAGCCTTCTTTGGGGGAACTGTTTCGGATGAGACCAAGGAGCGTGTTCGCAAACAGTTGACCAAAGGCATCGCAGCTTTCTCCAAGTTGGCGAAATTTACCCCCTATGTCGCAGGCTCTGAATTCACCCTTGCCGATTGCGCCGCTGTGATTCATTTGCCCTTGGTCTCCAGCGCCACCAAGCGGGTGTTGGGCGAGGATATGCTGGCAGGTCTGCCTGTCAAAGAGTATGTGAAGCGCATTGAGGAGCGCCCCACCATGCAGCGCGTCAACGCAGACCGCAAGGTCAATGCTGAGGAAATGGCAGCCTTGCGCGCTAAAAAGTAACTGCGAGAAGAATCACCGGCGCATCTGAAGTGCGCCGGGGTTCACGATATTGGTCGGCGTCCCCTTGATGTAATTGACCACGTTGTCAAAAGCCGTCCCGAAATAGAGCTCATAGCTGTCTTGCTCGACATATCCAATGTGGGGCGTGCAGACGCAATTTTCCAGCCGCAGCAAAGCATGTCCTTGAAGAATGGGCTCGCTTTCGAAGACGTCGATGGCAGCCATGCCCGGGCGCCCTCGGTTCAAGCCCGCAATCAGGGCGTCTGGCTCGATCAACTCGGCGCGGGAAGTGTTGACCAGCAACGCGGTTGGCTTCATCCGGTTCAGGTCTTGTGAGGTGACAATGCCGCGCGTTTCATCGTTCAGCCGCAAGTGCAAGGAAAGCACATCCGATTGTTCAAAGAAGCTTTCGCGGGACTCCGCCACATTCAAGCCATCGTTGGTGGCCCGTTGCCGTGATGCCTCGCTGCCCCAGAGCAAGACACGCATGCCAAAGGCTTTGCCATAGCCCGCAATCAACTGGCCAATCTTGCCGTAACCCCAGATACCCAATGTTTTGCCTCGCAAGACATTCCCTAAACCAAAATTGGCAGGCATGGAGGCCGACTTCAAGCCGGACTGTTGCCATGCCCCATGCTTCAGATGGCTGACGTATTGGGGGACGCGTCGCATGGCCGCCATGATCAGGGCCCAGGTGAGCTCGGCAGGCGCCACGGGAGATCCGGCGCCTTCGGCAACCGCAATACCTCTTTCGGTACAGGCCGCCATGTCAATGTGCGAACCCACTTTGCCTGTTTGAGAAATCATTCTCAAACGCGGAAGTTTTTCGATCAGGGATCGCGTGATGTGGGTGCGTTCTCGAATCAACACCAATATTTCAACATCCTTCAAGCGAACAGCCAGTTGGCCGGTTCCCTTGATGGTGTTGGTAAAGACTTTGGCGGGATAGGCTTCGAGTTTGCTGGCGCAGTTCAGTTTGCGAACGGCGTCTTGGTAGTCGTCGAGGATCACAATGTTCATGACCCCGATTGTGCCCTGTTGTGTTCAGGGTTTTTTGTGCATTGCCGCTGATTCCAGGGCCACCAGGCGGTCCAACTCTGCGCAAACTTCCCTCATGTTGCCGGAAATGACCATTCGGCCTGCTGCATTGCGGGGTGTTGTGTCATCGACAATTCGGGTGATGCGCAAGGGTTTGGGGGCAACGGGTGCGGCGACTTCAGCGGTCAGACCTGGCTCAATGGCGCGCAGGGCTTGCGGTGGCAAAAAGTGACGCGTTGGCTTGAATACCGGAGAGAAAAGGCGGAATAGACCCAAAACGGCGAGGCTCATGGTGTGTCTCCTTACATCAGCATGGTGTTACGGATCAGGCCAACGGCAAGGCCTTCGATTTCGAAAGGCTCGCCCGGTTCGACCACAATCGTTTGGTAATCGGGGTTTTCGGCGTGCAACTCGATGACTTCTTTGTTGCGGCGAAAACGTTTCACGGTGACTTCTTCGCCCAATCGTGCGACCACGATTTGCCCATTCTTGGCGTCGCGCGTGGCTTGTACCGCCAACAGGTCGCCGTCCATGATGCCGGCGTCGCGCATGGACATACCTCGCACCTTGAGCAGGTAGTCGGGCTTGCGCTGAAACAGGCTGCTTTCCAGGTAATAGGTTTGGTCGACGTGCTCTTGCGCGAGGATGGGCGAACCGGCGGCCACGCGGCCGACCAAAGGCAGTGCCAGTTGCGCCAGACTCTGCAGGGGCAAGGTGTATTGCTTGATGCGGGACTCATTCAGGGAACGCAAGGTTTCGGTTTTCAGGCGAATGCCGCGCGAGGTACCACTGACCAATTCGATGACGCCTTTGCGGGCCAGGGCTTGAAGGTGTTCTTCGGCTGCGTTGGCCGATTTGAAGCCAAGCTCTGAGGCTATTTCAGCACGCGTGGGCGGCGCACCGGTTCTTGCAATGGCGCTCTGGATCAAATCCAGAATTTGTTGCTGGCGGGCGGTGAGCTTGGGTTGTTCAATCACAAAGGCCTCCTACGCGGTGTTGGTTTGAATGAGTCACTGTTTTTTCATCCAGTGACTGTATTTTTAACCAGTTTTTGAAAATCTGCAAGTTTTTGCACACCGGTGTGGCGAAAAATCCCCAATCAGCCGAAAAAAGGTGAAAAAAAAGGACCCGAAGGTCCTTGGTGTTTTCAAAGGCACCCGGTCAGGCACTCAAGGCCTGAAAAGCGCGCTCACGAATTTCTTCCACGCTCCCCATGCCACTGATGGCGCGGTAAGCCGGCGCAGCTTGGGGCTCTGAACGAGCCCACTGCGAGTAGTAATCGACCAAAGGACGGGTCTGGGAGGCGTAAACCTCCAGGCGCTTGCGCACGGTTTCTTCTTTGTCGTCGTCACGCTGAATCAGGGGCTCGCCGGTCACGTCGTCTTTGCCTGCAACTTTCGGCGGATTGAATTTGACATGGTAGGTGCGGCCGCTGGCAACGTGAGCACGGCGTCCGCTCATGCGCTCGATGATGGCGTCAAAGGGCACATCAATTTCCAGCACATAGTCCAGCTTGACGCCGGCGGCCTTCATCGCATCGGCTTGGGGGAGGGTGCGAGGAAAACCATCGAACAAGAATCCATTGGCGCAATCGGCCTGGGTGATGCGCTCTTTGACCAGGCCAATGATGATGTCATCACTGACCAAGCCACCCGAGTCCATGACTTTCTTGGCTTCCAGGCCCAAGGGGGTGCCGGCCTTGACGGCCGCACGAAGCATGTCGCCCGTGGAAATTTGCGGGATGCCGTATTTTTGGCAAATGAAGGTGGCCTGGGTGCCTTTGCCAGCGCCGGGGGCGCCCAACAGAATCAGTCTCATGCTTGTCCTTGGAATGAATTTGAGAAGGCGCCAACAAAGGGCTGTTCTTGCCTGACATCATTTTTTTTCAAAGGATAGCACGCATCGCCTTGCCCTGGCTTACATCGACTGGCGAAGCCATGCCCGAACCCGCTCCAGGTCTTCGGGGGTGTCCACGCCGGGGCCGGGGGCGTGGTCACTGATGTGAACAGCAATCCGATGGCCATGCCACATGGCGCGCAGTTGTTCAAGTGATTCGGTGCGTTCGAGGGGCGCCACTTCAAGCAACGGGAACTGTCGTAAAAAACCTGCGCGGTAGCCATACAAACCCACATGGCGCAGTGGGGCCGGGTGGGGCAATTCGGGTTTGGCTTGGGCAAAGCCGTCGCGCCACCAGGCGATGGGTGCGCGGCTGAAGTAGAGGGCGGTGTTCTGCCGGTCGAGCACCACTTTGACCACATTGGGATTGGTGAATTCGGCCAGGTTGTCCAAGGCGTGCGCGACAGTGCTCATGCTGCAGTCGGGTCGCTCGGTCAGCAGTTGCGCCACCGATTCGATCATCTGCGGATCCAGCAAAGGCTCATCCCCTTGCACATTGACCACAATATCGTCGCCATCCAGTCCCAAGATCTCACAGGTTTCAGCCAGGCGGTCGCTGCCGGAGGCGTGGTCGGTGCGCGTCAGAACTGCTTCAATGCCATGTGCTTGGCATGCTTGCACGATACGCACATCGTCGGCCGCCACCACAGCGCGTTGTGCACGGGACAAAAGAGCACGTTGCGCCACCCGCACCACCATGGGCAAGCCCTCCAGGTCGGCCAAGGGCTTGTCGGGCAAACGCGTCGAGGCCATCCGTGCCGGAATCAGTACGGTGAACGCCGAGGCCGTCATTCAACGCTCCAGTTCGTCGTCACGCAGGGGGCGAGCTTCGTTTTCCAGGAGCACCGGAATGCCGTCGCGAATGGCGTAGGCCAGTCGCGCGCTGCGGGAGACCAGCTCCTGGCGCTCAGGATGGTATTCAAGCGGGCCCTTGGTGACAGGGCAGACCAGCAATTCAAGCAGTTTTGTGTCCATGACTGGATGATAGCTTTGCCTCAAGCGCAGTCTCTAACTCGGCCAGCAATTCCGCCGGCAGCGTCACTTCCAGAGGGACTGCCCAAGCCTGGGGATGCGCCTGCCAGAGCTTGCTGGCATCTTTTTCGGTGCACAACCAATCGCTGCCATCGTCCAGGCATGCAGGCACGCTGGTCAGTGGGTCGTGATCGGGCAAAGCCAGTGTGTCACACAGTTGCACGCCTTGCTGCTTTAGCATGTTGAAAAAAGCCTCTGGCTTGGCAATCGCTGCCAGCGCATGACAGGGGTGCGTTTGCCAGTGTGACAAGGACCGTTGATCGCCCGATGCGTTGTAGGCGAATTCAGCCAGCCGGCGCTCGAGCACAAAGGCCTGGCCTTCGGGCCGACGAACGGCAAGCGTCGCCTCTGGCACGGAATAAAGCAACCATTGCGGCACCTGACGGGGTCGAGGCCAAGGCTCGCGCAACGGGCCTGCTGGAAACAGCCAGCCGTTGCCCAGGCCGCGCTCATCAAACACGCACAATGCCAGATCGTGCGCCAGGGCCAGGTGCTGCAGGCCATCGTCACTCAGAATCACGTCGGTTTCAGGGTGACGCTGCAGCAGCCAGCGGGCTGCGGCTGGCCGATCTGCGCCCACCACCACCGGGACCTGACAACGGCGCGCGATCAGCAAAGCTTCATCGCCCGCGTCTTGCGGGGTGCTGTCGACGGTGACTTCGTGAACCTCGTGGCCACGGCGACCATACCCGCGAGAGATCACGCCCACTCGCCAGCCACGGGCTTGGAGATGCTCGGTCAGGGCCATCACCACCGGGGTCTTGCCGACCCCTCCAAGCAATACGTTGCCCACAACCACGACGGGTACAGGCAGGCGATGGCTGGCCAACAAGCCGCAGGCATAAAGTGTTCGCCGGCACGCCACGGCGAGGCGCAACAGCAAGGACAACGGCCAGAGCAGCCAGGTCAGCAGCGTGCGAGCCTGCCAGGCTTGCCGAAGAAATGCTGCACGCGCGGTCATGGTCAGGCCAGCATCCGTTTATTTTCGTGCCGAGGCGCCCGTTTGCGTGACAAACGTCATGCGCCCCAGGTTGTTTTGGCGTGCGGCTTCCATCACATTGACCACGTACTGGTGCGGCGTGCGCGCATCGGCGCTGATCACCAGCACGGGGTCGTCCAGGCCTTGCGCCGCTTGCCCCAGGGCATTGGCCAATGTCGAGGCATCCACCCGGCCCAGGGCGTTGCGCTGCACACTGACCTGTCCTTGTGCGCTCAGGCTGACCCAAATTTCCTTGGCGCGCAGCGGAGGATTCTGGGCATCGGCCACAGGCAAATTGATTTGAAGCTCGGTGAACTTGCTGTAAGTCGTGGTGAGCATCAAAAAAATCAGAACCACCAGCAAAACATCAATGAACGGGATCAGGTTGATCTCCGGCTCAGGGGTGCTGTGGCGTTGGAACTTCATGGTCAGGGTTTGGCAGGCAAACGCAAAAGATGTTGCGCCAGACGCTCGCCGGCCAGTTCCAGGGCCAGGACATAGCCATCCACGCAGGTTCGCAAATAGCGCCAGGCGATCAAAGTGGGGATGGCGATCAACAAGCCGAGGGCCGTGTTGTAAAGCGCGACCGAAATGCCATGTGCGAGTTGCGCGGGCTGGTTGCTGCCGGGCGTTTGGGCGCCGAAAATTTCAATCATGCCAATCACCGTGCCCAGCAGACCGAGCAAGGGCGCAGCAGAGGCAATGGTGGCCAGTGCCGGCAAAAAGCGCTCCAGCCGATGCGCCAGGGTACGGCCCGTCGACTCCAGTTGAAAGCGCAATGCCTCTTCGCTGCAATGTGGCTCCAGCCGCTTCAACTGCAAGCCGCTGGCCAGCAACTCGCCCAAAACCGAGTGCTGCGCAATTTTTTCAATGGTCTCGGCGGAGGGCAACTGCGTTTTGCAGGCTGTCAAGACCTCCTCGAGCAGTTGCGGCGGTGCGACATGCCGGGCACGCAAACTGTACAAACGCTCCAGAATCAGCGCCAGTGCCATGACGGAGCAAAACAAGAGGGGCCAGACGGGCCAGCCTGCGGCTTGTATGATGGAAAACAAGGAAATCTCCAGTGCAGGTCGGTCGCACAGTGCTGTCCATTATGACCCAGTGCAGTGCTCACATTTTTAGTGGACAACTTTGTGGATAACTTTGCCTGGAACTGGCCGAAACCGCATGAAATCAGGCTTGCCTTAAATCGATTAGATTTTGGGCAGAAAAAAAACTATTTAAAACAAGGACTTGCGTGAAAACTACGTGCTTTGAATCCAAATTCGCTTTAGATACCCCCTTGGGTATGCGCTGTGGAGCGTTTGGGTTTCATTTCATGCCGCGGGCCTTGCGGGACTTGTCCAGCATGGAGAAAAACAAGCAATGACGCCGAAAATTTGGCCAGTTGGCGCGCTGTGCCGCGCCATTGCTGATGCCCTGGACGCACGTTTCAATCCTGTTGCGGTGCGGGGCGAGATTTCGGGCTTCACGCGCGCGTCCAGTGGGCATTGTTATTTCACACTGAAAGATGAGAGTGGCCAGATCCGTTGCGCCATGTTTCGCCGTGCTGCCGGTTTGCTTTCACGCTTGCCTCGGGATGGAGATCAGGTGGAGGCGCTGGGCCGCTTGGGGGTGTACGAGGCACGTGGAGAATTGCAATTGGTCGTGGAGAGTTTGCGACCGGTCGGGCAGGGTGCCTTGTTCGAGGAGTTTTTGCGCTTGAAGCAAAAACTCGAGGCCGAGGGCTTGTTCGATGCCGCGCGCAAGCGGCCCATTGCACCCATGCCGCGTGCCATTGGCGTGGTCACCTCGCTTTCTGCGGCCGCTTTGCACGACGTGATGACGGCCCTGCAACGCCGCGTGCCGCACATCCCCGTTGTGTTGGCGCCGGCCCAGGTGCAAGGGGCGGAGGCTGCGCCCACCTTGGTCAAGGCTTTGCAAAGCCTTTACCAGCAAGCCGCGGTGGATGTCATTTTGCTGGTGCGCGGTGGTGGTGCCATGGAAGACCTTTGGTGCTTCAACGATGAGCAATTGGCCCGAACTGTGGCGCAAAGTCCTGTGCCCTTGATTTCTGGCGTCGGCCATGAAACAGATTTCACCCTGGCAGATTTTTGCGCAGACTTGCGTGCCCCTACGCCCACAGCCGCGGCTGAGTTGTGTGCCACCGAGCACTCAGTGGTGATGGGGGCCTTGTCACTCCTGGGCGAGCGACTTTCGCAAGCCGCGTGGGACGCACTGGATGAGCGCGCTCAGCGCCTGGACGAAGTGCAGCAACGATTGGGTCGTCCCTCCCAGAGAATGGGCCAGCAGGGGTCCGATTTGCGGATGTGGGCCCAGCGTTTGCGTGCGGCGGCGCGTCAGTCTCTGCAACGCGAGACGCACCAACTGGCACAATGCCAGGCGCGTTGGCAGCCGGCGGTCACCCAATTCACGCGGGCTGCGCAGCACCGTATGGAACAGGCACAACTGCGCTTGGGATTGCTCGACCCCAAGCTGGTGCTGCGCAGAGGTTATGCCTGGCTCCAGGCAGAGCAAGGCCGGCCACTGACCTTGGCAGCCGAGGCCGAACCAGGCCAATCCGTGACGGCTATCCTTGCCGATGGCGAGGTTGATTTGACCGTTCTTCAGCATCGACTGGATTAGTTTTCTACAATCGCACGCTTTCTCCAACCCATTTGCAGAGGATCTCATGGAACACACCCTTCCCGCACTGCCTTACGCCATTGATGCCCTGGCACCGCATTACTCCAAAGAAACGCTGGAGTTCCACCATGGCAAGCACCACAACGCTTACGTGGTGAACTTGAACAATCTGCAAAAAGGTACGGAATTCGAAAGCATGTCTCTGGAAGACATCGTCAAGAAGTCCAGCGGTGGTGTCTACAACAACGCCGCCCAGATTTGGAACCACACCTTCTTCTGGCATTGCATGAAGCCCAACGGCGGTGGCGAGCCCAGCGGCGCGCTGGCCGCGGCCATCAACGCCAAGTGGGGCAGCTATGCGGCTTTCAAAGAAGCTTTCGTGAAGTCGGCCGTGGGCAATTTCGGCTCTGGCTGGACCTGGCTGGTCAAGAAGGCCGATGGCTCGGTGGACATCGTCAACACCGGCGCTGCCGGCACGCCGCTGACCACCGCTGACAAAGCGCTGCTGACGGTGGACGTGTGGGAACACGCCTACTACATCGACTACCGCAACCTGCGTCCCAAGTTTGTCGAAACCTTCCTGGACAAGCTGGTGAACTGGGATTTCGCGCAAGCCAATTTCGCCTGATCGCGTTCTGGTTCTCCCCACAAAAAAGCCGATGCATGCATCGGCTTTTTTGTCATTTACCGGGGGTGAAAGGCGGGCCGCTCAGCTTGAAGCCTGCCGTCATGTTTTTCTTGGCAAACCAGCCCTGGTGCATTTCCAGAACAAAGCGCACTGGCTTGGTGGCGCAATGGCTTTGCGTGCTCTGCGGTGCCATGTCGGCCAAATTGACAATCGTTCCATCGTCAGCCACAAAGGCCGCCGTCAGCGGCAGCAAAGTGTTTTTCATCCAAAAGCATTGAATGCTGGGCTGCTCGAAAATGAACAGCATGCCCTCGTGGGCGGGCATCTCGCGCCGGTTCATCAGCCCAATGGCCCGCTGCTGCGGCGTCTGTGCGACCTGTGCATCGATCTGATACATCCCCGCCTGCAATTTGACCCGCATCAAATCCAGTTGCGGCCCCTCCTGCGCCTGCGCCGAAGCCAGCCCCAAACACGCCCAAACCCAAAATCGAATCCAAATTTTCATCCTCCTATTATGGGGTCAGGTCTTGCCTTTTGCAGCAGCCTGTGGACAAGTGATCTGCAACCCATGGGCTCGCTAGAATCGTTCATCGGTTATGGGGCTGTCCTGTCATTCGGCACCCCGATTTTTGAGAGCCTTTCATGTACCAGCACATCCAGGTCCCTGCACTGGGACAAAGAATCACCGTCCATGCGGATCATTCCTTGAACGTGCCCGACCAGCCCATCATTCCCTTCATCGAAGGCGATGGCACCGGGGTCGATGTCACGCCCGTGATGATCAAAGTGGTGGATGCCGCCGTGGCCAAGGCTTACAACGGTCAGCGCCAAATTCAATGGATGGAGGTCTATGCAGGCGACAAGGCGGCCCGGGTCTATGGCGCAGACGTCTCCCTGCCCGATGAGACGGTTGAGGCTTTGCGCGACCACGTGGTGTCCATCAAAGGGCCGCTGACCACCCCGGTGGGAGGAGGCATCCGATCCTTGAATGTGGCCCTTCGGCAAGCCCTGGACCTCTATGTGTGCCTGCGCCCCGTGCGCTATTTCAGCGGCGTACCTTCCCCTCTGAAGCATCCTGAAAAAACCAACATGGTGATCTTCCGAGAAAACTCGGAAGACATTTACGCTGGCATCGAATACGAGGCCGAGAGCGCCGCAGCCAAGAAGCTGATTCAATTCCTGGTGAAAGAGATGGGTGTCAATACCATTCGTTTCCCCGACAGCTCCGGTATTGGCGTCAAGCCGGTATCTCGCGAGGGCACCGAGCGCTTGGTTCGCAAAGCCATCCAGTACGCCATCGATCATGACAAGCCCAGCGTGACCATCGTCCACAAGGGCAACATCATGAAATTCACCGAGGGGAGTTTTCGGGACTGGGCCTATGCCCTGGCCCAAAAAGAGTTCGGTGCCCAGCAGATTGATGGCGGCCCCTGGTGTCAGCTGAAAAACCCGCGCACGGGTCGAAACATCCTCATCAAGGACAGTATCACTGACGCTTTCATGCAGCAAATTCTGATGCGCCCAGCCGAATACAGCGTGATCGCCACTTTGAACCTCAATGGGGACTACCTGTCTGACGCCTTGGCTGCCCAAGTGGGCGGCATTGGTATTGCGCCAGGGGCTAATATGTCGGATGCCGTGGCCTGTTTCGAGGCCACCCACGGCACCTCGCCCAAATACGCCGGAAAAGATTACGTCAACCCTGGCTCTTCCATCCTGTCCGCAGAAATGATGCTGCGCCACCTGGGGTGGACCGAAGCCGCTGACTTGATCATTGAGGCCATGGAAAAAGCCATCGACACCAAGAAAGTCACTTACGACTTCGCCCGGCTGATGGAAGGCGCGCAGCAGGTCAGTTGTTCGCGTTTCGGCCAGGTCATGATCGACCAGATGTGACAGCCCGACGGCCTGCCAGATTGTTCTGACCCCGATAGAATGGAACGATGGCAACCCAGAAACCGACCCCGAAAATAGTTCTCCCGGAGCGCGACGGCGGCGATTCCGTCGTCATGGAGCGCCGCACCCAGCGCACCAAGCCCCCGCAGATGTACCAAGTGGTCATGTTGAACGATGACTTCACGCCCATGGAGTTCGTGGTCATGGTGTTGCAGGAATTTTTCAGCAAGGACCGGGAAACGGCCACCCAAATCATGCTCAAGATCCATTTGGATGGCAAAGGGGTGTGCGGCGTCTACACCAAGGATGTGGCGGCCACCAAGGTCGACCAGGTGTTGGATGCAGCCCACAAAGCGGGCCACCCCCTGCAATGTCTGAGTGAGCCCGTTGAATAAATGGGCTTTGTTTCCATATACAGTTAACCCATAGCCGCAAGCACGAAGGATTTGCACATGATTGCCCAGGAACTAGAAGTCAGCTTGCACATGGCCTTTGTCGAGGCACGCCAGCAACGCCATGAATTCATCACGGTCGAGCACCTGTTGCTGGCCCTGCTGGACAACCCCAGCGCAGCCGAAGTGTTGCGTGCCTGTTCGGCCAACATCGAAGATTTGCGCAAGTCACTGTCCAACTTCATCAAGGACAACACGCCCCAGGTAGCCGGCACCGAAGAGGTGGACACGCAGCCCACGTTGGGGTTCCAGCGGGTGATTCAACGCGCCATCATGCATGTGCAGTCCACCGGCAATGGCAAAAAAGAGGTCACGGGCGCCAATGTGCTGGTGGCCATCTTTGGTGAGAAAGACTCGCATGCGGTGTACTACCTGCACCAGCAAGGTGTGACGCGCCTGGATGTGGTGAACTTCATCGCCCACGGCATCAAGAAGAGCGACCCGCCCGAGCCAGTCAAAGGCCCAGAGGCTTCTTCGCAAGAAAGTGAAGAGGGCAGCGAGAAAAATGAAAAAGCCTCGCCGCTCGAGCAGTTTACCCAGAACCTCAACCAGCAAGCCAAAGAAGGCAAGATCGATCCGCTCATCGGGCGCGAGTATGAGGTTGAGCGGGTCATCCAAATTTTGTGCCGTCGCCGCAAGAACAACCCCTTGCTGGTTGGCGAGGCTGGTGTGGGCAAAACCGCCATTGCCGAAGGCCTGGCCTGGCGCATTACCCAAAAAGATGTACCTGAAATCCTGGCAGAGTCGCAGGTTTACTCCTTGGACATGGGCGCCTTGCTGGCCGGGACCAAATACCGTGGCGATTTCGAGCAACGCCTCAAGGGCGTGCTGAAAACCCTGCGCGAGCGTCCCAATGCCATTTTGTTCATCGATGAAATTCACACGTTGATTGGCGCGGGTGCCGCTTCGGGCGGCACGCTGGATGCCTCCAATTTGCTCAAGCCCGCACTGAGCTCCGGCCAGTTGAAATGCATTGGCGCCACCACCTTCACCGAGTACCGCGGCATTTTCGAAAAAGATGCCGCGCTCTCACGCCGTTTCCAGAAAGTCGATGTGGTCGAGCCTTCGATCGAGCAGACGGTGGACATCCTCAAAGGCCTGAAGTCGCGCTTTGAGGAGCACCACAATGTGAAGTATGCCGTGGCCGCTTTGCAGGCTGCGGCCGAATTGAGCGCCAAGTACATCAACGACCGTCACCTGCCCGACAAGGCCATCGATGTGATCGACGAAGCGGGCGCTGCGCAACGCATTTTGCCGGCTTCCAAGCGCAAGAAAACCATCAGCAAAACCGAGATCGAAGACATCGTGGCCAAGATTGCGCGCATTCCGCCCGCCAATGTGTCCAACGACGACCGCGGCAAGCTGCAAACCCTGGAACGTGACCTCAAGAACGTGGTGTTTGGCCAGGACAAGGCGCTGGAAGTGCTGGCCGCTTCGGTCAAGATGGCGCGCTCGGGCCTGGGCAAGGCCGACAAGCCGATTGGCGCTTTCCTGTTCAGCGGCCCCACGGGTGTGGGCAAGACCGAGGCCGCCAAACAGTTGGCCTACATCATGGGCATTGACCTGATTCGCTTTGACATGTCCGAGTACATGGAGCGCCATGCGGTCAGCCGCATGATTGGCGCGCCACCCGGCTATGTGGGCTTTGACCAGGGCGGCTTGCTCACCGAGGCGGTCACCAAGAAACCCCACAGCGTGCTGCTGCTCGATGAAATCGAGAAGGCCCATCCCGACATTTTCAACGTGCTGTTGCAGGTCATGGACCACGGCACGCTGACCGACAACAATGGGCGCAAGGCTGACTTCCGCAACGTGATCATCATCATGACCACCAATGCGGGCGCCGAAACCATGAACAAGGCCACCATCGGCTTTACCAACCCGCGCGAAGCGGGCGATGAAATGGCCGACATCAAGCGCTTGTTCACACCCGAATTCCGCAATCGCCTGGACGCCATCGTCAGCTTCAAGGCCCTGGACGAGCAGATCATCCTGCGCGTGGTCGACAAGTTCTTGCTGCAACTCGAGACGCAATTGGCCGAGAAGAAGGTCGACGTCACTTTCAGCGACAAGCTGCGCAAGCACTTGGCCAAGAAGGGCTTCGACCCCCTGATGGGCGCGCGTCCCATGCAACGCCTTATTCAGGACACCATTCGCCGTGCCTTGGCCGACGAGTTGCTGTTTGGCCGCCTGACCGATGGTGGCCGCCTCAGTGTCGACCTGGACGACAAGGACGAAGTCTTGCTGGACATTCAACCGGTGGCCAAAAAAGAGTCGCGCGCTTCCAAATCCGAGCCCGCCGAGCCGCAAGAAACCGAAGCCTCATAGCGACTAAAATCCTTGTTTTGAGGCACACATTCACAACAAGGATTTTTCGTGGCTGGACACAGTAAATGGGCGAACATTCAGCACCGCAAGGGTCGCCAGGATGAAAAGCGGGGCAAAGTCTGGACCCGTGTGATCCGCGAGATCATGGTGGCCGCGCGCGCCGGCGGCGGCGACTTGAATGCCAACCCCCGACTGCGCTTGGCCGTCGACAAGGCCAAGGCAGCCAACATGCCGGCCGACACCATCAAGCGCAACATTGACAAGGCCACCGGCAACCTCGAAGGCGTCAACTACGAGGAGATTCGCTACGAGGGCTATGGCATCGGGGGTGCGGCCATCATCGTCGACACCATGACCGACAACAAAGTTCGCACGGTGGCAGAAGTGCGCCATGCCTTCAGCAAGCACGGCGGCAATCTGGGCACCGAAGGTTCGGTGTCTTTTCAGTTCAAGCATTGCGGCCAGATGATTTTTGCACCCGGCACCTCCGAAGACAAAGTGATGGAGATCGCGCTGGAAGCTGGCGCCGACGATGTGATCACCGACGAGGAGGGCGCCATCGAGGTGCTGACTTCACCTGGCGATTTCGAGGCGGTCAAAAATGCGCTGACCCAGGCCGGCCTGACTCCTGAGGTGGCTGAAGTCACCTTGCGCCCAGAGAACACCATCGAGCTCAGCGGCGACGATGCCGCCAAGATGCAAAAAATTCTGGACGTGCTGGAAGACTTGGACGATGTTCAAGAGGTCTATCACAACGCTGCCTTATGAAAGTTTTGGTCATCGGCGGCGGCGGCCGCGAGCATGCCTTGGCGTGGAAGCTGTCGCAATCGCCCAAGGTGCAAGCCGTCTATGTGGCGCCTGGAAACGGCGGCACCGCGCGTGACAAGGATTTACAAAACATCGCCATCACTGACGTGATTGCCCTGCGCGAATGGGCGCAGGCCGAGCGCATCGGCCTGACGGTGGTCGGCCCTGAAGCTCCCCTGGCCGCTGGCGTGGTGGATGAGTTCCGCGCCCACGGCTTGCGCATCTTCGGACCCACCCGTGCGGCCGCGCAGCTCGAGAGTTCCAAAGCCTTTTCCAAGGCCTTCATGAAGCGGCATGGCATTCCCACGGCCGCCTATGAAACATTTTCAGACCCGCAGGCTGCGCACGACTACGTGCGTGCCCAGGGGGCGCCCATCGTGGTGAAGGCCGACGGCTTGGCCGCCGGCAAAGGCGTGGTGGTGGCCATGACCGAAGACGAAGCCCATGAAGCCATCGACTTCATGCTGCTCGACAACAAGCTGGGGGTGACGCACAACGAGGGTGGCGCGCGCGTGGTGATCGAGGAATTCTTGCAAGGCGAGGAGGCCAGCTTCATCGTGGTGTGTGACGGCTTGCAAGCCATTCCCCTGGCGACCTCGCAAGACCACAAGCGCCTGTCCGATGGCGACCAAGGGCCCAACACAGGCGGCATGGGCGCCTATTCGCCCGCACCGGTGGTCACGCCCCAGATCCATGCCCGCGCCATGCGTGAAATCGTTTTGCCCACTCTCCAGGGCATGGCCAAAGACGGCATTCCCTACACAGGCTTTCTTTATGCTGGCCTGATGATTGACGCTCACGGACAACCCAAAACGCTGGAATTCAATTGCCGCATGGGCGACCCGGAAACCCAGCCCATCCTGATGCGCCTCAAGAGTGACTTGCTGGACGTTTTGTGGGCGGCAACCGAAGGCGATGGGCAACTCGAGCAATTCGAGATGGCCTGGGACCGACGCGCCGCGCTGGGCGTGGTCATGGCCGCTGCAGGCTACCCGCTTCAGCCTCGCAAAGGCGATGAAATCACGGGTCTGCCGGCCGATCGAGCCGACGCCATGGTGTTTCATGCCGGCACCCAAGTGCAAGAGGGCAGGGTGCTGACCAGTGGTGGTCGCGTGCTGTGCGTCACCGCTCTGGGCGACTCGGTGCGCGCTGCCCAAAACCTGGCCTACGAAACCTTGCGAACGATCCGTTTTGAAGGCATGCAGTACAGGCATGACATCGGCTTTCGCGCTGTGAAGCCCTGAGGTATGACAGAGAACGATTTCCCGTTGCCCCATGCTGTCCAGTTTCGCGGCAGCCTCATGGCCCGCTGGCTGTTGGCGCGCTTGGGCTGGCAGGTGCATTTTCAAGGCTTTCCCGCATTGCAGGGCGTGGCCATTGTGTACCCGCACACCAGCAATTGGGATTTTTTGTACATGATTTTGGCCAAATGGGCGCTCGGCGTTCCGGCGCGCTTTTGGGCCAAGGACAGCCTGTTCCGTGTGCCTGTGTTCGGTCCCTGGTTGCGTTTTCTTGGCGGCGTCCCGGTCGACAGAAGTTCTTCCCGCGGCATGGTGGGCAGCATGGTGGACAAGCTTGTCAATTGCAAAAAAGAAAGCCAGTATTTCTGGCTGGGCCTGTCACCTGAAGGCACTCGCAAGCACACGCCAGGCTGGCGCAGCGGCTTTTACCAAGTGGCCCATCAAGCGGATGTGCCGCTGGCGCTGATTCGCCTGGACTACGGCCGCAAAGAAGTGCGCGTGGACAGCTTCATCCGTTTGACAGGTGATGTCACCGCCGACTACGCTCGGTTGGTGCGCCAATTCGAGGGCGTCGTGGGGTGTCGCCCCGAGCAAGCGGCCCCCATCCGTCCTGTGCCCATTTCGAATGCTTCCCGGGAGTCTTCATGAGCCAATCAGTCGAACGCGTCAGCAGTTATTTGCGAGGACTGCAATCGCGCATCACCTCGGCCCTGACCGAATTGGATGGCACTCCTTTTTTGTCTGACGCCTGGCAGAAGAGCGCCGATGAGCCCTTGCAAGGCCAGGGAGTCACTCAAATTTTGGAAAACGGCAGCGTTTTCGAACGGGCGGGCTGCGGCTTCTCGCATGTGCGGGGCGCCAAATTACCCCCTTCGGCGACGCAGCACCGCCCTGAACTGAGCGGCCTGCCGTTCGAGGCCATGGGCGTGTCCCTGGTCTTTCATCCGCGCAATCCCTACGTGCCCACGGTGCACATGAACGTGCGCATGATCTCTGTGGTCAACGCGGCAGGTGCCACTGTGGCCTGGTTTGGGGGTGGCATGGACCTGACGCCTTACTACGGGTTTGAAGAGGACGCCGCTCATTTTCACCAGACCTGCCGCAATGCGGTAGCGCCTTTTGGCGAGGACTTGTATCCACGCTTCAAGGCCTGGTGCGACACCTATTTCTACCTCAAGCACCGCCAGGAGCCGCGCGGTGTAGGTGGCATTTTCTTTGACGACTTTTCGGAGCTCGGCTTCGACAAAGATTTTCAGCTTTTGCGTTCCGTGGGTGATGGCCTGCTGGAAGCCTATCTGCCCATCGTGAAGCGCCGCAAGGACACACCCTACGGTGAGCGAGAGCGTGAACACCAGCTTTACCGCCGGGGCCGCTACGTGGAGTTCAACTTGGTGTGGGACCGTGGCACGCACTTCGGCCTGCAATCGGGCGGACGCACCGAGTCCATCTTGTTGTCCATGCCCCCCTTGGTCAGCTGGTCCTACCAAAAACAACCCGAACCCGGCTCTGCCGAGGCGCGCCTGTACACCGATTTCCTGGTCCCCAGGGATTGGGCCTGAGTTTCGCCATGGGCCAGCGCGTGGGTGTTTTCGGCGGGGCGTTCGATCCGCCCCACCAGGCCCATGTGGCATTGGCGCAGGCGGCCTGTTCGCAGCTGAAACTCGACGCGCTGCATATCCTCCCCACTGGGAATGCCTGGCACAAGGACCGTGGTCTGACAGCGTCAGAGCATCGGTTGGCGATGTGCCACTTGGCCTTTGACGCCTTGCCAGGGGTGGTTGTCAACCCCTTGGAGCTGAGCCGAGCAGGGCCAACTTACACCGTGCAGACCTTGCACGAATTACAAGCCAAGCATCCCGAAAACCAATGGTTTTTGTTGATTGGTGCGGATCAGGCGCGAGACTTCAAGCGCTGGAGGGCCTGGTCAGAGATCTTGCGATTGGCAACCCTGGTGGTGGCCGATCGCAACCCCGAGGCAGGTCAGTGGCACAATCCAGAGCTTGCGCAGGCTCTCCATCTGCACATGCCCGTGCTGCCCATCAGTGCGACAGACATTCGTGATCGGCTTCGTCAGAAACTGCCGGTGACCCCCCTGGTTCCCCAAGCCGTCCTCCGTTATATTGAACAACACGACCTTTACGCCCATCACCCATGACTGAAACCATCGCCAAAAAAGACGTCCAGAAACTGCAACGCGCCATTGTCGACGGCCTTGAAGATGTGAAGGCACAAGACGTTCAGGTCTATAACACCGAGCACCTGTCGGCCTTGTTCGAGCGGGTCATCATTGCCAGCGGCACCTCCAACCGCCAAACCAAAGCCCTGGCCGCCAGCGTGCGCGACAAAGTTCGGGAAGCGGGCTTTCCCAAACCGCGCATTGAAGGCGAAGAAAACGGTGAATGGATCATCGTTGACTGCGGCCAAGCTGTGGTGCATGTCATGCAACCTGCCATTCGCCAGTACTACAACCTCGAAGAGATTTGGGGCGACAAGCCGGTGCGCCTGAAGTTTGGCGCTGCCAAGCCTGCGGCGCCGGTCAAAGCTTCCCCAGAGCCGGTGGCGAAAAAAGCCCCGGCCAAAAAGCCTGCGGCCAAGAAAGCTTCTGCCAAAACAGCTGCCAAAACAGCCGCTCGCACGGCACGTGGCACGACCGCATCCGCGCCTGCCAAAAAGACCCCTGCCCGCAAGTCAGCCAAGCCTGCAGCCACTCGCAACTCATGAAGTTATGGGTGGTTGCCGTTGGTCAGCGCGTGCCCGAATGGGCGCAAACAGCCTGGGACGATTACGCTAAACGCTTCCCTCCCGAGCTGAAGGTCAGCCTCAAAGCCGTCAAAACCGAGCCACGGGGCTCCAAAACCACAGCCACCCTGATGGCCCTGGAACGCGAGCGCATTGAAGCCGCTTTGCCGCGCGACTGTCGCGTGGTGGTGCTGGATGAGCGGGGCACCTCGCTGACCACTCAGGCTTTGTCCGCGCGCCTCCAAGCATGGCAAGCGGAGGGTGACGACGTGGCGCTGGTCATTGGGGGACCCGATGGGCTGGACCCCGAATTTCGCCAGCAAGCGCGCGAGCGTATTCGTTTGTCTGACTTGACCCTGCCACATGCCATGGTGCGTGTGCTGTTGATCGAGCAGCTCTACCGTGCCTGGTCGATTCAGGCCAACCACCCTTACCACCGCGAATGAAGCCCGCTTTCATTTACTTGGCCTCGCAAAGCCCGCGTCGACGCCAACTGCTGGAACAACTCGGCGTGCGCTACGAGTTGCTATTGCCCGATGACGATGAGGATGCAGAGGCGCTCGAAGCCGTGCTGCCAGGCGAGGCGCCTGCGCGCTATGTGCAGCGTGTCACGGCCCTGAAGCTGCAGGCATCCTTGGCCAGGCTGCAGCGCCGCCAGTGGCCGCTAGCCCCGATTTTGTGCGCCGATACCACCGTGGCCTTGGGGCGCAAGATTTTGGGTAAGCCCGCATCGGATGCCGAGGCACGTGCCATGCTGCAAGATTTGTCGGGGCGCGATCATCGCGTGCTGACCGCGGTGACCATGGGGCAGGGGCGTCGCACTGTGTCGATGCTCAGCCAGTCTCGGGTGCGCTTTGCGTCGTTGACCTCGGCCTGGATCAACGCTTATGTGGCCAGCGGTGAGCCGCAAGGCAAGGCGGGCGCCTATGCCATTCAGGGGCGCGCTGCCATGATGGTGTCGTCGATCAGTGGCAGTTATTCTGGCATCATGGGGCTTCCTCTGTACGAGACGGCGCAACTGCTGCGCTCGTTCGGCTTCAAACTTTGACCTCCCGATGCAACAAGACATCCTAATCAATTGGTCACCCCAGGAAACCCGCGTGGCAGTGGTGGAGAACAACGCTGTTCAGGAGTTGCACATCGAGCGCACACTGGAGCGCGGCTTGGTGGGCAATGTCTACCTGGGCCGCGTGGTGCGCGTGTTGCCGGGCATGCAGTCGGCATTCATTGACATTGGCCTGGAGCGCGCCGCCTTTTTGCATGTGGCAGACCTGATGTCCAGCGTCAATGCACGGCATGCCGAGCCCGAGGCGCGCACTGCAGTGCCTGCTGTCCCCATTGAAAAGCAGGTATTTGAAGGGCAAGCCTTGATGGTGCAAGTGATCAAGGACCCGATTGGCACCAAGGGTGCACGTTTGTCCACCCAAATCAGCATTGCGGGCCGCTTGCTGGTGTTCTTGCCCCAGGATCAGCATGTGGGGGTCTCGCAAAAAATTCCTCTGGCACAACGCGAGGCCCTGCGCCTGCGCTTGCAGTCGTTGGTGGAGCAAGGCGTGCCTGAGGGGCAGGCGGGTGGCTTCATTTTGCGCACCAATGGCGAAGATGCCAGCGACGCTGAATTGTGTGAAGACATCGCTTACCTGCGCAAGACATGGGCGCGCATTCGCGATGCGGCCAGCCGCTTGCCGCCCATGTCTTTGTTGCACCAAGACCTGAACTTGTTGCAACGGGTGCTGCGTGACTTGGTCAGCGAGGTCACCCAGAGCATTCGCCTGGACTCGCGCGAACAGTTTGAAAAATTGATGGTCTTTGGGCGCGAGTTCATGCCCGCTGCAGCAGGCAAGTTGCAACACTACAAGGGTGAGCGCCCCATCTTTGACCTGTTCGGTGTGGATGATGAAATTATTCGCGCGCTCGGACGGCGTGTCGATCTGAAGTCGGGGGGCTACCTGATCGTGGACCAGACCGAGGCCTTGACCACCATCGACGTGAACACCGGGGCCTATGTGGGCGCGCGCAACTTCGATGACACCATTTTCAAGACCAACCTCGAGGCCGCCGGCGCGATTGCGCGCCAACTTCGGTTGCGCAATTTGGGGGGCATCATCATTGCCGACTTCATCGACATGCTGCGCGAGGAGCATCGTGACGCTGTTTTGCAAGAGTTCCGCAAGCAACTCGCGCGCGACCGCGTCAAGACCATGGTCAGCGGGTTTTCGCCGCTGGGACTGGTCGAGATGACGCGCAAGCGTACCCGCGAGTCTTTGGCGCACATGCTGTGCGAGCCGTGTGATGTGTGTCAGGGCAAAGGAAGCGTGAAAACTGCGCGCAGCGTGGCCTATGACATCCTGCGTGAAATCTTGCGTGAGGCCCGCCAATTCAGCCCCAAGGAGTTTCGCGTGGTGGCCTCGCCCGCGGTGATCGAGATTTTGCTGGATGAGGAGAGTCAGCATTTGGCCGGCTTGAGTGACTTTATTGGCAAGCCGATCTCGTTGCACCGAGAGGCCGGTATGGGGCAAGAACAGTACGATATTGTGCTGTTGTGAGGTGACGCAAACATGCGCGTGGCTGTCTTGAATCGGACTTTTTCCAAGTCAGGCGGTGGTGCGGAACGCTACGCCGTCGCCATTGCGGCAGCCTTGGCGCAACGCCATGAAATGCATGTGTTCTCGCAGGAAACGGACAGGCCTGTGCCCGGCGTCACATACCATCGCATCGCTTGTATCAGCCAAAAGCCAAGATGGCTCAACCAGTGGCTGTTTGCTTGTTTGACTTGGTGGAAAACGCGTTCGGGGTTTGACGTGGTGCACTCGCATGAAAACACCTGGCATGGGCAAGTCCAGACGGTCCATGTACGGACGGTGCGTCACAGCCTCTTCAATGGCCAAGGCAGTTTTGGCAAATTGCTGCGTGGGCTAAAGGTGTTTGCAAGCCCCAGGTTACAGACTTATTTGCTCTTGGAGTGGCTTCGATTTCGAAATTCACCGGCGCGGCACATTGTGGCTGCCTCCGACATGTTGAAAGAAGAATGCCAATTGAGTTTTCCAGGGCGCACGCAAACGCATTGGTCCACCATCGCACCGGGCACAGAGTTGCCTGGCGTTGGGCCATCGGCAGCAGAGGCCCGACAGCAATTGGGTTTGCCTGCGTCCGTGCCTTTGATCCTTTTTGTCGCCAACGATTACGCCAGAAAAGGGCTCGATACCTTATTGGCAGCCTTGGGTCGTCTGGATGCCTCGGTGAATCTGGCGGTTGCGGGTCACACCGGTCAGCTGGAGCGGTATCAGCGTTTGGCCTCTGAGGTTGGCGTGAGCCAACGAGTCCATTTTCTGGGGTCACTGCCTGATTTGACGCCAGCCTTTTTTGCAGCGGATGTTCTGGCACATCCCACCCTGGAAGACAGCTATGGGATGGTCGTGTTGGAGGCCATGGCGCACCAACTGCCGGTGGTTGTGAGCAACGCTGATTTTTGCGGAATTTCACATGAACTGACAACTCATCACAATGCTGTTTTGCTGGCCGACCCGCGCGACCCGCAGGCATTGGCCGAAGCCCTGCAAGCCATTCTCTGCGCAGACCCCACGGCTTTGCGTCGGCTGAAAGACGAGTCTTTCGAGTTTGCTGCACAGCATTCCTGGCAGGCTGCCGCGCTTCGCTACGAGGCCCTTTACCAGCGCGTTGCCAAGCACGAAAGCCTATGAACGCTGCCAAGCCACAAAGATGGTTGATCCTCTCGCATGCCTTCAACATGGATGGCAGGGCGTCAAGTCAGACCATCACTGACAAAATTCCTCATTTGCGCGCGGCCGGCATTGAGGTGGTGGTGCTCAGTGGCGTTTCCGGACTCAAAGACGCCAACTTTGAGCACCACCAACTGTGGCCTGCTGGGCCTGCGGGCATCAAATTCGAGCTACGACATGTTCTGCGCCGCCGATGGGGCAGCGGCTTGGCTTACCGTTTTTGGATGACGTTGGCCTCACTGATTCTTTTGCCAGGCGTGTTTCTAGAAAAACTCTGGCGTCCCGTGGAAAGCTCCTGGTCCTGGTATCTGAGCGCGTATTTAAAAGGCCTATCCCTTTGCCGCCAAAACAAGTTTGACCTGATCTACTCCACCGGCGGGGCCTTTGCGGCCCATCTGGCTGGGCATGCCTTGAAAGGCCAGACCAAGATTCCCTGGTTGGCGGAGATTCACGACCCCTTCATGACGCCAGGAAAAGGGGTTCAATCGGCCCAGGAACGAATGCAACTCGCAGTCGAAAAAATGATTTGCGATAAGGCTGATGTCGCCATCTGGTTTACCGATCAAGCCCTCTCAAGCGCAACTGCAAGGCAGCCCCAATTGGGCGTGCGTGGAAAAGTGTTGATACCAGGCATCGACAATCCTTTTACTGCACAAATCCCCCCCTATCTTCCTTCCCGCAAGTTGATTCTGGGCCATTTTGGCTCGTTGTCTAAAACACGTCACTTGGCGCGGGTGGTAGAGGCGTTTGAACATTTGGATTCGCATGACCCAGAGGTCCTTCAGGACATTGAGCTGCATGTTTATGGCGGTCCTTTGGATGAAATTTCGGAAGCGAAAATTCAAACGTCCAGGACGCGCTTGCATTTTCAGCACTTTGGAAGAATTGAAGCCGATCCGGCCTCTGGTATGTCCGGTCGCCAGCGCATCCTTGGCAAGATGCGCAGCGTGGATGTCCTGTTGCTGCTGCATGGTGAAGAAGCCATTTGTGAAGAATACATTCCCTCCAAGCTTTACGAGTATTTGTGGATGCAACGTCCCATCCTGGCACAAGTGCATCGCAACCCTCAAATGGCGGGCATGCTGCAAGCCCTGCATCACCGCGTGGTAGTCACTGGCGAAGACTTGCAGGGCAATGACCGTTCAGCCGAGCAGATTGCAGAATGCATCAAGCGCTATTGGCTGGAGTGGAAAACCTCGGGCTTGCCGGACAGCGGCGCCAGCAGCCCCTACACGACCCAGTCCGCGGTGGCCAATTTGCAAAATTTCGTCTTCGCTAAGGCGTTGGCTACTTCAGATGTTGGCTCAAGCCCAGCTTAGCGCGAGTCTCTGTGCTGCTCAAAATCGCGTTCAATCGGGTGACGTTTTCCTGGGTTTGCGAGCGATCGTTCTCTGCATGCCACAAATGAAACACGGCTGTCGCGTACCGCCCCTCCTTGTGAAAAACGCCCTGCCGAATCAGTCGAACAGCCAAATCTGCATCCTCATGCCCCCAACCGTTGTAGGTTTCATCGAAGCCGTTGACCGCGAGGAAGTCCTGACGCCAAAGCGCCAAATTGCATGTTCGGGCTTGTTGCCAGCGGGTCGGTCGTTGCTTTCTCCAAAATTGTCCCGGGACGTAAACCCGAGGCGTCCAGCGATTGCATCCCCCCCGATAGGATTGCCAGAACCACTGGTAGGTTGACCAAGCGGAAAGTTCAGTTTGTTCTTCAATCACATGCTGCGTCAAGCCAGGCGTCAGCAAAATCCTGTTACCTGCAACGAACCAACCTTGCTCTGCCAGGCGTTGGTGTTTTTCGATGAAATCATGGGGAACAACGCAGTCTCCATCCAGAAAAATCAGGTAATCGCACACCGAGCGGGAAACGGCTAAATTTCTGGCGGCCGCCGCACGAAAGCCTTGATCGGCCTGCCATGCGTGCACAAGGGGTAGCTTGTCTTGAAAGCTGGCAATGCAATCGGCCGTGCTTTGCGTAGAACCGTCATCAGCGACCACAACCTGATGCGCTAAAACCGACTGGTTCGCCAATGCGTTCAAAACCAATCGCAACGCATCCGGCCGGTTGTAAGTCGTGACGATGACGGCCGTTTTCATTTTTTCGACGCAGGATTTGAATGCAGGTACATCAGTTTCAAGTAGCGGTAATAAGTGCCTTCAGCGTTGGAGACCGCCAGCATAAAACCTTCTCGGCCATCCAAAAAACCGCGTTGAAGAAAGTAAGTCCTGAAGAAAGACCATAAGCCATGCCCAATGGCTGACCTCAGTGTGGCACGCTTGCCAGAGGCCCACATTTTGTGAGCGCCCTCGGTGGAGTAATGATTGACTTTTTGCAGGACTTGGTGGAGGTCCAGAAAACTTTCGTGGTGCAACAGGCCTTGGAATGCATAGGTGGGGCCTGAGAAAATCAGCTTTTCATGGACGCGGTCATCGGAAAACTTCGCTTTGTCGCGCCTGAAGAAACGGCAAACAGGGTCGGGCCACCAGCCGGAATGCCTGATTTCTCGGCCACAGTAACTGGACAGCCGAGGCAGCGTGCAGGCATCGAAGCTTGGTTCACTCTGAAGAAACTGCGCAATTTCCTGGCTGAGCTCTTCAGACACATATTCATCCGCGTCGATGGACAAAACCCAAGGACAGGTTGCCAACGACAGGGCGCGATTTTTTTGTATGCCAAAACCAGGCCAATCAGCCTCAACCCACTGGGTGGCCCAATTTTTGGCAATGGCCTGGGTGCCATCGGTGCTGCCACTATCGACAACGATGATTTCTTGCGCCCACTGGACGGCGCGCAACGTGCGCTCCAACCGCGATGCTTCATTCTTGGTGATCAGAATGACAGAGACAGGCAACGATCGGGGGGCAAGGGGCATGTCTGGCGTTGTTTGGCAGGGGTCTCACACCCGAAAAAAGAGCATTGTGATGCTACCATAGCGCACCTAGAAGAGGCGTTTTTGCGTCTCGTCACGTGGCCTTCAATGACCCCTAGCCTGATCCGGTTTGTTTTTGCACTGTTCGTCACCTTTTGCTGTGGCTTGCCTGGCGCCTTCGCCCAGTTCCGCGTCGACGTCTCCGGCGTTGGCCTGACACAGGTTCCCATCGCCTTTGCCAATTTCCGCGACGAGCAATCCTCCCCCCAAAAGATTGCCGCGATTGTCCAGGCAGACCTCGAACGCAGCGGCCAATTCCGCGGCCTGGCGGCTGGTCAGGTACTGGATGAAACGGCGCGCCCCGACATCAGTGGTTTTCGCCAAAAGGGCGCAGACGCGCTCTTGACGGGGAGCGTGACCCGCTTGGCCGATGGCCGCTTTGACATCCGCTTTCGACTCTGGGATGTGGTCAAAGGGCAAGACCTGGGCGGTGCCAGCTATGCGGTGGTCGCCGGCGATCTGCGCCTTGCAGCCCACCGAATGGCGGATTTTGTCTATGAAAAGCTGACGGGTGAGCGGGGCGTTTTTTCCACGCGTGTGGCTTATGTGACCAAGTCGGGACAGCGCTTTAACCTCTGGATTGCCGACGCCGATGGCGAGAATGCCCAGGCGGCGCTGACCAGCCCCGAGCCTATCATTTCACCCAGCTGGGCACCCAATGGCCAGCAGCTGGCATATGTGTCCTTCGAATCCCGCAAGCCTGTGGTGTACGTGCATGACGTTTCCACGGGCAAACGCCGCGTGCTGGCGAATTTCCGAGGCTCCAACAGCGCACCGGCATGGTCACCCGACGGTCAGCGCTTGGCGGTCACCCTGAGCCGTGACGGTGGCTCCCAGATCTACCTTATTTCGGCCTCGGGCGGTGAGCCACAGCGGCTGACACAGTCCAACAGCATCGACACCGAGCCCGTTTTTTCCCCCGATGGCTCCGCTATTTACTTCGTCAGTGACCGCGGGGGGTCGCCCCAGATTTACCGCATGCCGGCCCAGGGTGGCCCGGTGCAACGAGTCACTTTCACAGGCAATTACAATATTTCACCAAGTTTGAGTGCGGATGGACGCTGGATGGCTTACGTTTCGCGCGTAGGCGGGCAGTACAAGCTGCATGTGATGGACCTGAATGCCGACAAAGTGCAAGCCATCACAGAGACTTCTGCCGATGAACGCCCCAGCTTTGCGCCCAATGGCCGCATGGTGATTTATGCGACCCAGGTGCAAGGCCGTGAAGCCCTCATGACAACCACGCTGGATGGCCGCATCACGGCCCGTCTGGCGGGGCAAACAGGTGACATTCGGGAGCCCCACTGGGGGCCTTTTCAAAAATAAAACTAATCTAACCAAGGAAATTCGATGAAAAAATTCCTCCTCTCCTGTGCAGTCGTTCTTGCTTTGGCAGGCTGCGCCTCTGGCGTCAAGCTGAACGACGTGCCTGTGGAAGACAAAACTGGCGCGGCTGCCAGCAGCACTGACGCTGCCAGCAGCGCTCAGTCCGGCGTGACGACGGTGCAAGCTGGCAAGGTTTCCAATATTGACCCGGGCCCTGCGGGTGTGGGCAAGGTGGTGTACTTCGACTTTGACAGCTTTGTCATCAAGGCCGATTCGCAGGCGCTGATTGAAGCCCATGCGCGCTATCTGCGCGCCGATAAAAACCGCCGCGTTTCCCTCGAAGGTCACGCCGATGACCGGGGTGGACGTGAGTACAACCTGGCTTTGGGGCAAAAGCGTTCTGAAGCTGTCCGCAAAGCCCTTGGCCTGTTGGGCGTGAGCGATGGGCAACTGGAAGCCGTGAGCTTTGGCAAGGAAAAGCCTGCCGTGCCTGGCAATGACGAGGCCGCCTACGCCAAGAACCGCCGCGTTGAATTCAACTACCGTTGAAACACTGAATGAAACGCATTGCCCGGTGTTGTTTGGTGCTGAGTTTGTGGAGTTGCCTGGGCGTCTCCCAGGCAGCCCTGTTCGAGGACGATGAGGCGCGCCGTGCCATTCTGGAGCTGCGCCAGTCGCAACGTGCATTGCAAGAGCGGTTGGACCGGCAGGGGCAAGAAGTCAAAGCCTTGTCGGAAGACAATGGACAACTGCGTCGCGCATTGCTTGATTTTCAGGCGCAAATCGAAGCTCTTCGCGCCGAGCTTTCGGGGATGCGTGGCGACAAAGAGGTTTTGCTCAAAGACTTGGCGGACACGCAACGGCGCTTGAAGGACCAGGCACAGGTTGTCGAAGAGCGGTTTCGTAAATTTGAGCCCTTGACGGTAAGCCTGGACGGCATCGAGTTTCAGGCCGACCCAGCAGAAAAGCGCGAGTTTGACAATGCTTTGGCTGTGTTTCGCCGTGGCGAGTTCACGCCGGCCGCCAATGCATTTGCTGATTTCATTCGCCGCTACCCGCAAAGTGGCTATCTTCCGCAATCGCTTTTTTGGCTGGGCAATGCGCAATATGCGACCCGTGAATACAAGCTGGCCATCACCAATTTCCGTTCACTGCTAAGCGTTGCCGCGCAGCATCCTCGCGCTGCCGAGGCCTTGCTCTCCATTGCCAACTGTCAAGTTGAGCTGAAAGACACCAAAGCCGCGCGCAAGACGCTGGAGGATTTGGTCAAGGATTTTCCGCAATCTGAGGCCGCCGCAGCTGCCAAAGAACGGCTGTCCCGGTTGAAATAATTTTCCGAGGGAAATTCATGGAGTCGATCGATTGGGTCGCATTGACCCGTTGGGTACTGCTGGCGGGCTTCGGCTTGGCCGTTCTTTTTGGCGCCATCGCGCAGGCCACGCACTTTTGCACCATGGGCGCCATCAGCGATGCGATGAACATGGGTGATTGGACCCGCGCGCGTCATTGGGTTTTGGCCATCGGTGTGTCCATGCTGGGCTTTGCCCTGCTGAGCTTGAGCGGCCAAATTGACCCCGCTGCAGCCCTTTATGCCAGCACGCGCTGGCTTTGGCTGTCCACTGCGCTGGGTGGCCTGATGTTTGGCGCCGGCATGGTGCTGGCTTCTGGGTGTGGCAACAAAACTCTGGTCCGTGTGGGAAGTGGCAACCTCAAAGCCTTGGTGGTCTTCGTGGTCATGGGCATTGCCGCTTTCGCCACGCTCAAAGGCGTGACGGCGGTCGCGCGCGTGGCCACCGTCGATGCTGTGTTTGTCACCGTTGGCCAGGGCGCGCACCTCGGTACGCTGGTTTCTGCGGTCTTGGGAGGGTCGGCGGCAGACATGCAAGCCTGGGTTGGCTTGATCCTTGGTTTGCTGTTGGTGGCTGTGGTGCTGCGACATGCAGATTTCTGGACATTCAACAACCTCCTCGCTGGCGTTGGCACGGGCGGGCTGATTGTGGCGTTGTGGTGGGTCAGCGGGCATTGGGGGCACTTGGCCGAGCACCCTGAGACTTTGGAAGAGGTTTACCTGGCAACCAATTCTGGGCGGATGGAATCCTTGAGCTTTGTGGCGCCCATGGCCTATACCCTGGACTGGCTGATGTTCTTCAGTGACAAGACCAAGGTGTTGAGCTTGGGCATCGTCACGGCTTTGGGCGTGGTCGTGGGCTCTGCGATCTGCGCGCTCGTCAATGGCAGTTTTCGCTGGGAAGGCTTTGGCAGCGTGGAAGATCTGGCCAACCACTTGGTGGGCGCGGTGCTGATGGGCATCGGTGGCGTCACCGCCATGGGCTGCACCATTGGCCAGGGCTTGAGCGGTGTGTCCACTCTGTCGCTCAACAGCTTCACTGCGTTGGCTGCCATCGTGCTGGGTGCTGTGCTGGCCATGCGCTATCAGATATGGCGTCTGGAACAGCAGATTTGACCTTCAGCCCGGCGCTTGACCGGCGCTTTGGCGGCCTGGCGCGCTTGTACGGCGTGGTTGGCGCGCAGCAAATTCAGCAAGCCCATGTGGTCGTGGTCGGTATCGGCGGCGTGGGCTCATGGACTGTCGAGGCCTTGGCGCGCAGTGGCATCGGCCGACTGACGCTGATCGACCTGGACCATGTAGCGGAATCCAATGTCAATCGACAAGTGCATGCGCTCACAGAGACGTTGGGCATGGCCAAAGTACAAGCCATGCAACAGCGTATCGCTCAAATCAATCCCGCTTGCCAAGTCCATCTCGTTGAAGAGTTTGTGACGCCCGAAAATTGGATGGGCTGGGTCGCGCAGTTGCCGTGGCCCTGTGATGCCTTGGTGGATGCCTGCGACCAGGTTCGCGCCAAAACCAGCCTGGCTGCCTGGGCCCTTCACACGCACACACACTTCATCACGGTAGGGGCTGCGGGGGGCAAGCGTCATGCCCACGGCGTGGACATTCAAGACCTGTCCCTCGTCACCCACGATCCGTTGCTGGCGCAATTGAGGTACGACCTGCGCAAGCGCCATGGCGCCCCCCGGGAGGGCAAGAAGATAGGCGTGGCGTGCGTGTTCAGCCGGGAGCCTGTGGCGCCGCCCGATCCCAGCTGTGGCCTGACAGGCGATGGCTCGTTGAACTGCCACGGCTATGGCTCCGTGGTGAGCGTGACAGCAACTTTTGGTCAATGTGCCGCAGGCTGGATCCTGGACGCACTTTCAAAACAGAAAATTCGCAAAGACGCCAAAAATCCGCTATAATTTGAGGCTTCGCTGAATGCAATTCAGTGATGTGTGGGACGTTAGCTCAGTTGGTAGAGCAGCGGACTTTTAATCCGTTGGTCACAAGTTCGAATCTTGTACGTCCTACCACCCTATACAACACCCTGTGCCCCAAAGCACAGGGTGTTTTTTTATGGTCAGGCCGCGGCTTGCTCTATCTGATC
>VERE01000043.1 GCA_018882835.1 Limnohabitans sp. | reverse complement strand
CCACAATGTCGATCATATTGCCAGGCGTCACAGTCAAAGAAGGTGCGCTCGTTGGAGCGCATAGCTCTGTTTCGCGCGATGTTGAATCAAACACAGTCGTAGCAGGCACTCCAGCAAAATATATATGCGACACAGATAAAATAAAATTAAAGGATGGCTCTAATAACAGCGCATATCCGTGGAGACGTCATTTTCACCGCGGCTATTTGCCTGAAATTGTTGCCGAATGGATTTCTGAGTTCCCCAACAAATAATCAAACCAACTTGATCTGCCCGGTATGAGCGCAAGTTCAATGCTGAGAATGACGAGATTGCCGATGGGTTGCTGCGCTTGACGGACAAGCATCGCAATGGTGGGCAGTCTCTGCTACCTCTATCTACACAACGCCGAGGCTTTGGCTGGGAAAGCCACAGGTGATATGTTGTGACGATCGTCCCTCATACATTTGTGCCTTGGTTTCGCAGTACTATTGGGGACATTTAGAAGAGGCTCAGGACTTCGCAATCAGGATGTGGGGTTACAACTGTGAGCGCCCAAATATGACCCTGAGCGGGAGCATACCAAAGCATCGGTTGGCCATGGCCGCTTAAAGTCTCTACCCCCAACTCCCTAGCAAAATGAGGGAATCACTGCCATGCCATTAGAAGATGTACGACTGATTGATTTGCCCAAGATTGCAGACCCGCGCGGCAACTTGACCTTCATTGAAGGCCATCGCCATATCCCGTTTGACATTCAGCGGGTTTACTATCTGTACGATGTGCCGGGTGGTGCCGAGCGTGGCGGGCACGCCCACAAAGCCCTGCATCAATTGATCATTGCCATGTCTGGCAGCTTTGATGTGGTGTTGAACGACGGCAAAGACCAAAAGAGAATTCACCTGAACCGCTCTTATGTTGGTTTGTATGTCTGCCCCATGATCTGGCGCGAGTTGGATAATTTTTCTTCTGGGTCGGTATGCATGGTGTTGGCTTCCAATGTCTATGACGAGTCCGATTACTATCGGGACTACACAGAATTTTTAAAAGATATTCCCACGACATGAGCATTCCGTTTTTAGACCTCAAGGCGGCCTATCTGTCGTTGAAGGAACAAATTGACGCCGCCGTGGCCAGAGTGCTGGACAGTGGCTGGTACATATTAGGGCCTGAAGTGGAGGCCTTCGAAAGCGAATTTGCCGAGTACTGTCAGGCCAAAGAGGCAGTCGGGGTGGCCGATGGCCTCTCGGCGCTTCATCTGGCGCTGCAAGCCATGGACATCGGCCCGGGTGACGAGGTGATTGTTCCCTCCAATACCTTCATTGCCACTTGGCTGGCGGTCAGCCAGTGTGGCGCGACGCCAGTGCCCGTAGAGCCCAATCCTTTGACCTTCAACATCGAGGCGCCGCAGATCCAGGCGGCCCTGACGCCCCGAACCAAAGCCATCATCCCGGTGCATTTGTATGGGCAGCCTGCTGACCTGGACCCCATTCTTGCACTGGCGCGCCAGCATGACCTGTGGGTGCTGGAAGATGCCGCGCAAGCGCATGGCGCCAAGTACAAGGGAGCAAGAATTGGCGGCCACGGCGATGCAGTGGCTTGGAGTTTTTATCCCGGCAAAAACTTGGGGGCGATGGGCGATGGCGGCGCCGTCACGACCAACGACACCGAATTGGCCATGCGCATCCGCGAGTTGCGCAATTACGGCTCCACTGAAAAATATGTGCACCGCGTTCAAGGCTACAACTGCCGCTTGGACCCCCTTCAAGCGGCTGTCCTGCGGGTCAAGCTGGCGCATTTGGACCCCTGGAATGCCAGGCGACAAAGCATCGCCCAGCAGTACTTGGCGCACATCAAGGCACCTTCATTCACTTTGCCAAGCGTACTGCCAGAGGTGGAGCCTGTGTGGCATTTGTTTGTGGTTCAAACAGCCCAACGATCAGCGGTTCAGCAACATTTGCAACAGCAAGGCATTTCAACCCTGATTCACTACCCAACGCCCCCGCACTTACAGGAAGCCTATCGCTTGAACATGCGCTTGCCGGTGGCAGAGCGCATGGCCGCCGAAGTTTTGAGCTTGCCCATGGGGCCTCATTTGCCCGCCGAGGATGCACTGCGCGTGATTGAAGCCTTGAATTCAGCGAATTTTTGATGCCGCCGCAGCTTCGCGAAAATGTGCCTCAAGCACTTGAACGCGCCGTTGCCACCACCATTTCTTCAGAAAACTTCGGGGCGCATCTTGCTGCAAGGCCGGCCAGCGCAGGGCCGCGCGTGCTCCGAGTGATGGCGTCCATTGCCCTTGGGCTTTGAGTTGGAGGTAGCTTTCCAGGACCGCCAAATTGCCAAGGCGAGTGTGCTCAAAACGCGCCTCGGGGTGCTTGCCCTGAACCAATTTTTGATTGCGTTTCAGCAGTTGTTTGGCCTCAGCGCTGGCTTGAAACGTGGCGCTGCCAGCATGCAGCACAAAAACATCTTCTGTGATTTTTTGCTCCCAACCTGCCTTGCGCAAACGCAGGCTGAAATCGAAGTCTTCGTAGTACCCCAATCCAAAGGCAGTGTCCAGCCCGCCCAGTTGATGCCAGACATCGCGGCGAATGGCGATGCAAAAAAAATCACACCGGTAAACCGGCATCAAGAGGTGTGTGGGATGCGCGTGGAGCGTTTCCCCGATGGCCAGCCACTCGGCCGGGCTGGCATCGGGCTTCCACAAGCGCTGCCCATTGCCGGCCGCATTGGTAACGGGCCCAATCATGGCCACATTGGCAGGCGCTTCGCGCACCACGCGCTTTAGCGCATCCAAAGCCTGTGGGGGGAAAACAGTGTCGTTGTTGACGAGGAACAGCCATTCACTTTGGGCATGGGAGGCGCCCCAATTCATGCCTCCAGCATAGCCCCGGTTGGTGTCGCTCAACAGGCATTTCAAACCGGGATGTTGTGCGCACCATTGCGCGGTTTGTTGCGCCGAGTCGTCGGGCGAGGCGTTGTCCACCACCAGAATCTCGATCTCGGGGTCATCCACCCAGGGCTTCAGAGATTCAAGGCAAGGCCCAGTGGTGACACCAAAGTTGCGGTAACCGAGCACCACCAGTGACAGCAATGGTGTGCTTGTGTGCGGGGTGGTTGGCAATCCCATCCCGAGATTATCCGTCACCCCTCCGAAGTGAGAGCGAGGAGGGGGCGTTAAATTGCGGCGCCGACTTTTCCTGCTGCCGCCACAATCTCCCCCCACGTCGCATCGTCCACCACCACGCCATTGGCTTTGCGGGCCACCCGCGCGGCACGCTCGGGCTCGCCTGCAATCTTGACACCATCGGTGCCCGGTGCGGACGGGCTTTCGCGCAGCCAATCCAGGAATGCCAGGGTCTCCTCTGCAAAGGCGGCGCCCGTGCCCAAGGCTTTGGGGTCGATGACGATGGTCAGCATGCCGTTGTAGACCGAGCGCTTGTTGTCGGCCTCGCGATGCCAGGTGCCTCCACCGCTCAAAGCCCCGCCCAAAAGTTCGCAGGCCACGGCCATGCCGAAACCTTTGTGTTCGCCAAACGGCATGAGCGCGCCATAGCGCCCATTGCTTTGCGGTACCACCACCACGCCGGGGCGGGTGGTGGGCGCGCCGTGTTCATCGATCAGGGTGCCAGGCGCTACCTCTTTGCCTTCGTTGTGAGCCACGCGCATCTTGCCCTGGGCGACGCGGCTGGTGGCGAAGTCGAGCACGAAGGGCTCGCGCTGGGCGTCGCCCACACCCACGGGGATGCCAATGCAGCAGGGGTTGGTGCCATAGCGGCCATCGCCACCGTGCCAGGCGGCCACCACTGGACGCGACAGCACGTTGACGAAGTGCAGCGAAATCCAGCCGCGGGCCACGGCCATTTCGGCGAAATGGCCGATGCGCCCGAGATGGTGGGCACGCGACAGCGAGAAGATGCAGGCGCCGTGCTGGGCCACACGCTCGAACGCAAGTTCCATCGCTTGCACGCCTACGATTTGGCCGTAGCCCTTTTGGCCATCGAGCCCCAACAACATGCCGCTGTCCAGGCGCACGGCCAGCGCGGTGTTGGGGATCAGCCCCTTCTCGTGAATCGCATCGATGTAGCGCGGCGCCATGCCCACGCCATGCGAGTCGTGGCCGCTGAGGTTGGCCAGCACCAGGTTGGCGGCCACTTGGCGCGCCTCTTGCGCGCTGCTGCCGGCGGCAACGAACAGCGCGGTGATTTTGTCCTCGAGGACTTGCGGGGGGAGGGTGATGGCCATGAAATTTCTCCAATGAAAAAATACCGTCGTTGCCAGGCCTCTTCAGGCCGCGGCAACCTCTTTGGGACGAGCGACTGCCGAGCTTCGCTTGCGATGACAGGGGGCGTTACATCACGGCGCCAACTTGCCAGGGGACGAACTCGCTTTGACCGTAGCCGTGTTTCTCGCTCTTGCTGGCGGTGCCGGAGGCGCAGGCGAGGATGTGTTCAAAAATGCGCTGGCCCATTTCTTCGATCGAACACAGGCCGTCGACAATTTCGCCGCAGTTGATGTCGATGTCTTCTTCTTGTCGCTGGAACAGCGTGCTGTTGGTGGCCAGCTTGAGCGAGGGCGAGGGCGCGCAGCCGTAGGCCGAGCCACGGCCGGTGGTGAAGCAAATCAGGTTGGCGCCGCCCGCCACTTGGCCGGTGGCGCTGACCGGGTCGTAGCCGGGGGTGTCCATGTAGACAAAGCCTTTGGCAGCGACATGTTCGGCGTATTCGTAAACGGCTTGCAGGTTGGTGGTGCCGCCTTTGGCGACCGCGCCCAGCGACTTTTCCAGAATGGTGGTCAGGCCGCCGGCTTTGTTACCGGGGGAGGGGTTGTTGTTCATCTCGCCCTGGTTGATCTCGGTGTAGTGCTCCCACCAGCGGATGCGCTCCACCAGCTTTTCACCGACGGCGCGCGTCACGGCGCGGCGCGTCAGCAAGTGTTCGGCGCCGTAAATTTCGGGGGTTTCGCTGAGGATGGCGGTGCCACCATGCGCCACCAGCAGGTCGACCGCCGCGCCCAGCGCCGGATTGGCACTGATCCCAGAGTAGCCATCCGAGCCGCCGCATTGCAGGCCCACCACGATGTGCGAGGCGCTGCAGGGCTCGCGCTTGACGTCGTTGGCAGCGGGCAGCATTTGCTCGATGAGCGCAATGCCTTTGGCCACGGTTTTGGCAGTGCCGCCGGTGTCCTGGATGTTGAAGGTTTGCAAGGTGCTGCCTTCTTTCAAACCGCTGTGTTGCAACCAGGCTGTGAGCTGGTTCGCTTCACAGCCCAGGCCCACCACAATCACGCCGCCAAAGTTGGGGTGTGTGGCATAGCCAGCCAGAGTGCGCTCCAGAATTTGCATGCCTGCGCCTTCGCTGTCCATGCCGCAGCCGGTGCCGTGGGTCAGGGCGACCACGCCATCGATGTTGGGGTAGGCGGCCAGGGCGGTGGGGTTGGTGCGGCGGGAGAAGTGGTCCGCAATGGCACGGGCCGCGGTGGCAGAGCAGTTCACGCTGGACAAGATGCCAATGTAGTTGCGCGTGGCCACGCGGCCATCGGGGCGCACGATGCCCATGAAAGTGGCTTCCTTGCGTGCGGGCTCGGGTTTGACGTCGCTGGTGAAGGCATAGTCGCGCGCGAAGCTGCCCTTTTCAGCGCCCATGTTCAGGTTGTGCACATGGATGTGTTCGCCCGGCTGGATGGGCTGACTGGCAAAGCCAATGATCTGGTTGTAGCGGCGCACGGGCTCGCCCACGGCGATGGCGCGCATGGCCACTTTGTGGCCGGGCGGGATGAGGCCGCGCACAGGCACGCCTTCCACTTGGGTGCCACGCATGAGTTGGCCGCGGGCGATGACCACATCGTCAGCGGGATGGAGTCGGATGAAGGGGGTCATGGGCGAGGTCCTTTTCAGAAAAATGGGGCACTAGCGTGCTGGCGTGTGTCGCCAGCTGGCGCTGTAACGTTTGTGGGCTTGCCGCAAATGCTTTTGCATCGCGCGGCGAGCGGCTTGGGGATCGCGCGCCTTGATGGCGGCGAGCACATGCTCGTGTTCGGTGATGGCCGCCTGCCAGGCCGGCGGGTTTTCAAAATAGTCGCTGAGGCGCTCAAACAAGGGGCCGCTGCGGGCTTGCCAGAAGCGCTGCACGGTGTCCAGCAGCACACTGCTGCCACAGGCGTGGGCCACGGCCTGGTGAAAGGCTTCGTCGCCATGGCGTGGCATTTCGCCGCGCGCGCTTTCCTCTTTCATTTGCTGCAGCGCAGCGGCAATGGCTTGCAGGTCTTGGCGTTTGGCGTGAAGGGCGGCCAGGGCCGCAACTTCGGCTTCCACCAGCAGGCGCGCTTGCATGACTTCCAGCGGGCCCCAGTCGGTTGGGGTGTTTTCAGCGGGGGCGGGCAAGGATTTGGCTGCTGCATGTTGCGCCAGCACATAAATACCGGAGCCCGTGCGGACCTCGATGATGCCTTCCACTTCGAGCGCAATCAGCGCCTCGCGCACCGAGGGTCGGCTGACGCCGAGTTGACTGGCGAGCTCGCGTTCTGCCGGTAATCTGGCACCCACTGCAAATTCGCCGGACGCAATCAGTTGCCGCAATTGCTCGGCAATCTGGCGGTACAGGCGCTGCGGCTCGACGGTTTGCAAAGGCATAGAAGGGTGATCAGGGATTACGCGAATTGGACAAGTGGTCAGACCAGTTGCACAATCATGGCATGCTGTGTGATGTGCGGTCAAGCAAGGCAAGATCCGCACAAACCCGAACCGATTCATTTTTTGGAAAGCCCGCATCATGAGACTTCAAGGTAAAACCGCCCTCATCACCGCCGCCGGCCAAGGCATTGGCAAAGCGGCCGCCTTGGCCATGGCGGCTGAAGGCGCCACCGTGTGGGCCACCGACGTCAATGGCGAATTGCTGAAAGCCTATGAAGGCGTGGCCAATGTGCACACCGCAGTGTTGAACGTGCTGGACAAGGCCGCCATTCAACAGCAGGTGGCGGCCATGACCAAGATCGACATCGTGTTCAACTGCGCTGGCTTCGTGCACAACGGCACGATCCTCGAGGCCAAGGACGAAGACTGGGAATTCGCTTTCAACCTGAACGCCCGCGCGCAGTACTGGATGATTCAGGCGGTGCTGCCCAAAATGTTGGCGCAAGGGGGCGGCAGCATCATCAACATGGCCAGCGTGTGCTCCAGCGTGCGTGGCTTGCCCAACCGCTTCATTTACGGTGCCAGCAAAGCTGCCGTCATTGGCCTGACCAAGAGCGTCGCGGCCGACTATGTGGCCCAGGGCATTCGCTGCAACTGCATTTGCCCTGGCACGGTAGACACGCCCTCGCTGCACGACCGCATCAACAGTTACGACGATCCGGTGCAAGCCCGCAAGAACTTCATTGCCCGACAGCCCATGGGCCGCCTGGCGCAAGCGCATGAAATTGCGCCCATCGTGGTGTTCCTGGCCTCCGATGA
The DNA here is from genome assembly GCA_018882835.1 of Limnohabitans sp. Lineage (GTDB taxonomy): Bacteria > Pseudomonadota > Gammaproteobacteria > Burkholderiales > Burkholderiaceae_C > Limnohabitans. Next base: position 16,980 of record VERE01000043.1, on the reverse strand, counting down.
GTCGGTCTTTGCCACGGGCAATGCCTACATGGTCGATGGCGGCATGACCATTTAATTTCAACACGGAGAAACCATGAACCAACTCGACATGAAGGGCCGCCATGGGGTGGTCACAGGCGGCGCTACCGGCCTGGGCTATGCCATTGCCGACCGCATGCTGGCCTCGGGCGCACGCGTCACCTTGTGGGACCGCGACATTGGCGGCATGGGCACCGCTGCCGAGAACCTGAAGAAAAAACACCCGAACGGCCATGTGGCCTGCGTGTCGGTGGATGTCGCCGAGCATGCCTCCGTGGTCAACGCCACCAAGCAGACCCTGGCCATTGCGCCGGTGGATGCGCTGGTGAACTGCGCTGGCATCACCGGCCCCAACACCAAGGTGTGGGACTATCCCGTGGACGCTTGGCGCCAGGTGATGGACGTCAACCTGAACGGCTTGTTCTATTGCTGCCGAGAATTGTCGACCCACATGCGCGAGCGCAACTATGGCCGCATTGTGAACATCGCCTCGGTGGCCGGCAAAGAAGGCAACCCCAACGCCAGCGCCTACAGCACCAGCAAGGCGGCTGTGATCGGCTTGACCAAGTCGCTGGGCAAGGAAATGGCCGACACCGAAGTGCGCGTCAACTGCGTGACACCCGCCGCGGTGAAGACCGCTATCTTCGACCAAATGACGCCGGAGCACATTCAATTCATGCTGAGCAAAATTCCACTGGGCCGCTTTGGCACCCCCGATGAAATCGCCTCGCTGGTGACTTGGCTGTGCACCGAAGATTGCTCTTTCTCCACCGGCGCCGTGTTCGATCTGTCCGGCGGGCGTGCAACCTACTAAGCCCCTCGCCCTTGCGAGGACATGTGTCTTTTTTTAACGTGAAGAGGTAACTCATGAAACTGGTTCGATATGGCAACCCTGGCAAAGAAAAACCCGGCATGATCGATGCCGAGGGCAAACTGCGTGACCTGAGCAAGGTCATCGCCGATGTGTCGCCCGACCAACTCGGCGACAAGGCCCTGGCCAAGTTGCGCAAGCTCAACCCGGCCAAGCTGCCGCTGGTCAAGGGCTCGCCGCGCATGGGCTGTCCGGTGTCGTCGGTGGGCAAGTTCATCGCCATTGGCTTGAACTATGCCGACCACGCGGCCGAGTCGAACATGCCGATTCCCAAAGAGCCCATCATTTTCATGAAGGCCAACAGCTGCATCCAGGGTCCGAACGACATCGTGATGTTGCCCAAGGGTTCGGTCAAGAGCGACTGGGAAGTGGAGCTGGGCATCGTGATTGGCACCCAGGCCAGCTATGTGTCTCAAAAAGACGCACTGAACTATGTGGCCGGGTACTGCACCGTCAACGATGTCAGCGAGCGCGAATACCAACTCGAGCGCGGCGGCACCTGGGACAAGGGCAAGGGTTGCGACACCTTCGGCCCCATCGGCCCCTGGCTGGTCACGCGCGATGAGGTGCCGAACCCGCAAAAACTGAAAATGTGGCTAGACCACAATGGCACCCGCATGCAAGACGGCAGTACCAAGACCATGATTTTTGGCGTGGCCAAGTTGGTGAGTTACTGCAGCCAGTTCATGACGCTGATGCCCGGTGACGTCATCACCACCGGCACCCCGCCGGGCGTGGGCATGGGCGTCAAGAAGGACGGCAAACCCGCGCCGGTGTTCCTCAAGGCTGGCGACACCATGTCGCTGGGCATCGAAGGCCTGGGCGAGCAACACCAAAAAGTGATCGGCTACAAAAAGCGCTGATCTCTCCCCAAGGCATCGCGAGCGAAGCACGGCGATCTCTCGTATGAGGGATTGCCGTGGCCCCTGCGGGGCCTCGCCATGTCGGGGTATTCAAGCGCTAGCGATGAGTGCGAGGCCTGGCAGCGAGGGTTCCTGAAAAGTCTCGGTGTCAAAGGCGGTGTCGCCCTCTTCACTGGCAATGCCCGTGGCTTGCAAGCCTTTGAAGTTGTATTTTTCGCCGTCCAGCAAATGCGATGGCACGATGTTCTTCAGCGCGTTGAACATGTTCTCGACCCGGCCAGGGTATTTTTTGTCCCACTCGCGAATCATGGCACCCACTTGCTTGCGCTGCAGGTTTTCCTGGCTGCCGCACAGGGTGCAGGGAATGATGGGGAACTGGCGGTGCTCGGCCCAGCGAATCAAATCTTTCTCGGCCACATAGGCCAGTGGGCGAATCACGATGTGCTTGCCATCGTCGCTCACCAGTTTGGGCGGCATGCTTTTGAGCTTGGCGCCAAAAAACATGTTCAGGAAAAAAGTTTGCAAAATGTCGTCGCGGTGATGACCCAGCGCGATCTTGGTCGCCCCTAGCTCGTCGGCCACGCGGTACAGAATGCCCCGGCGCAGCCGGCTGCACAGGCTGCACATGGTTTTGCCCTCGGGAATTTTGTCTTTCACGATCGAGTAGGTGTCCTGGTTCTCGATGTGAAATGGCACACCTAGCTGCGTCAGGTAGGCAGGCAAGATGTGCTCTGGGAAGCCGGGTTGCTTTTGGTCCAGGTTGACCGCCACGATGTCGAAATGAATCGGCGCACGCGCTTTCATTTTCAGCAGAATGTCCAGCATGCCATAGCTGTCTTTGCCGCCCGAGAGGCACACCATGACCTTGTCGCCCGCTTCAATCATGTTGAAGTCGACGATGGCCTCTCCCATTTGGCGACACAGCCGCTTTTCCAGCTTGTGCGTTTCCCGCTCGATCTTGAAAGCCGAGGATGAGGGAAGCTGTGCGTCGGTGAGAAGGGTGGTCATGGCAATGCCCAAAAAGCAAGGCCTCTATTGTCGCAAATCTGCCTTTCAGGGGCGAATGACGGAGAATGGCGGTTTTGGGTTCACAAGGACAGTCGCATGGCTTCTTGGGTCTTGGTCACGGGGGGAGCGCACCGTTTGGGGCGCGAGATGTCGCTGGCGTTTGCGCGGGCGGGATGGTCTGTGGCCTGTCATTACCTGCGATCGGCCCCAGCGGCGCAAGCGCTGTGCGAGGAGGTGCGTGCGCTGGGCGTGTCGGCTTTGGCTGTACCTGGCGAGCTGGCCGACGAGGACTCTACGCGCCGCATGTTTGACACCGTCGTGGCCAAGACCGGTTTGTCGCTTCAATGCGTGGTGAACAACGCCTCCTTGTTTGAGCCCGACACCGGCCAAGATTTTCAAGAAGAGCTGGCGCTGGCGCAGCTGCGGGTCAATTTGCTGGCCCCGATGCGGCTGGGCAAGTGGCTGGCGGTGTTGCATGCGGGGCGGGGGGCGCCGCGCCATGTTCGCGACGGCGCAGCGCCCAGTGTGGTGCATGTGCTGGACCAGAAGGTGTTCAACCTCAATCCGGATTATTTTTCGTACACCGTGTCCAAGTTGGCGCTGGAGCGATTGGTGAGTTTGCAGGCGCAGTCGCTGGCGCCAACGCTGCGCGTCAATGCGGTGGCGCCCGGCCTGATGTACCTCAGCGGCCCGCAGACGCCCGAAAATTTTGCGCGTGCAGCCAGTGCCAATTTGCTGCGCCAACCGATTGACCCGAAAGATGTGGCGCGCAGCGCGGTGTTTTTGGCCAGCACGCCCAGTATCACCGGCACCACCGTGCGCGTGGACAATGGGCAGCACCTGGTGCCCTTGGCGCGCGACGTGATGTTTGTGGTCGATGAACTTTTCAAGGACAAGCCATGAGCCCCCACGACCTGGCCTTGCGCCATTGCCGAAAAATGTTTTTGCGCGGCTTGACTGTGCAAGCGCGCATTGGCATTCACGATTTCGAATTGCAGGCACCCCAGCGCCTGATTCTGGACATCGACCTCTATGTGCCGCTGGACGACACCACGCCCCAAGGCGATCAGATTCACGAAGTGGTGGACTACGATTTCGTGCGCGATGTCGTGCATGCGCGCGTGGCTCAGGGGCACATCAACTTGCAAGAAACTTTGTGCGACGACGTGCTCAATGCCCTGTTGCGTCACCCTGGGGTGATGGCCGCGCAGGTGGCCACGCACAAGCCCGATGTCTACCCCGATTGCGATGCCGTTGGCGTGCAAGCTTTTCGCGCCAAACCGGGCGTGCTCTGACCCCCCTCGGAACCTTGCCATGGCCTCTAAAGGAACCCAGATTCTCACTCTGACCGGCTTGCGCTTCGATGCCAATCTGGGCATTCTGGAGCACGAGAAAACCGCCCCGCAGCCCATTCAGGTGGATGCCGAATTGAACCTTGGCACGCAGCCCCTGTTGCCCCACGATGACGACATCACCCATGTGCTGGACTACCGCAAGGTGCGGCAAATCATCATCGCGGAATGCACTGCTGAACACGTCAATTTGCTGGAGAGCCTGATTGGCAAGCTGGCGCACCGGCTGATGCAATTGCCCGGCGTATTGGGGGTGCGGGTGCGCATTGCGAAGCTTGAAATTTTTGACGATTGCGAGGTGGCCATTCGCGTCGAGACAGGGCAGTGGCATGTCTGAGGCCATGGCGACGCCCGACCTGACCGACCCCTTGTTGATGTCGGTCTTGAAACGCCAGTTGCACAACGCTGGCGGCTGGATCAGCTTCGACCGCTTCATGGCCATGGCCTTGTACACGCCCGGTCTGGGCTACTACGCCAACCAGCTGCGCAAATTTGGCACCACCCCCGCCTCGGGCAGCGACTTCGTCACTGCCCCGGAAATGTCGCCCTGGTTTGGGCGCACGCTGGCGCACAGTGTGCGTGAGGCCTTGACCGTGACCGACACCCACGAGGTATGGGAGTTTGGCGCAGGCACGGGCGCCCTGGCCTTGCAATTGTTGGACACGCTGGGTGATGCGCTCACCCGATACACCATTGTGGATCTGTCGGGCAGCCTGCGCGCACGCCAGCAACAGACCTTGCAGGCGCATGAGGGCAAAGTGCGATGGGTCAGCGAACTGCCTAAAAAATTCAGCGGCGTGTTGGTGGGCAACGAGTTGCTTGACGCCATGCCGGTGCAGTTGCTGGTGCGCCACAAGGGCCAATGGCTTGAGCGCGGCGTGGTGGCGCAAGACGACCCTCAGGCGCCGTTTCAATGGGAAGACCGCCCCACCGACTTGCGCCCGCCTTGGCCCATCGAAGGCGAGCATGATTACCTGACCGAGATTCACCCCCAGGCCGAAGCCTTCATTCGTACATTGGCCGACCGCTTGCAACAAGGCGCGGTGTTTCTCATCGACTATGGTTTTCCGGAGCGTGAGTACTACCACCCGCAGCGCCACATGGGTACGGTGATGTGCCATCACTTGCACCGTGCCGATGGCAACCCGCTGGTGCATGTCGGCGCCAAGGACATCACCGCGCATGTGAACTTCACCGGCATTGCGATGGCGGCCCAGGAGGCGGGCATGCAGGTGCTGGGATACACCAGCCAGGCGCACTTTCTGATCAACAGCGGCTTGTTGCCACCGCTGGCCGAAGCCTCGCTGGCCGAGCGCGCGATGGCGCAAAAGTTGATCACCGAGCACGAGATGGGTGAGCTGTTCAAAGTCATCGCCCTTGGCGTGGGCGAGCCCTGGGAGCCGATGGGCTTCGTCCAGGGTGATCGAAGCCACGCGCTGTAAGCCATGTTCCGCTGGCTGCTCGTCGTTTTCCTGGCCCTGCTGCTCATCAACGGCCTGACACCCTGGCTGCAAAAACTGGGCTTTGGCAAACTGCCCGGCGATTTCCGCTTTCGCCTGTTTGGCCGCGAATGGTTCATCCCCCTGACAACGACGATTCTTCTCAGCTTGCTCTGTGCCTTGATCGCCAAGCTGATTTAAGGGAAATCGGTATCTGACCCCAATTTTTTATTTCCCGGGTTAACATGCCGTGAGGGTCATGAAGGTGGTTTGCGCATGGATTTTTTTCGTACTTCTGTTGGCACGTCGGACCGTTTGAAAGCGCAGCGGGGGCGGGCGGCTTCTCATCCATTGATTTGGATGTTGATCGTGGCGGCCGTGGTGTCCGCTGTGTGGTGGTACCCGAGCGCACGCGATGCCTGGCTGGCCCAGAATGCCAAACCGGGCGGGCCGGGTGCAGGTGGCCCTGGGGCAGCTTGGCGTTTTGGCGGCGGCGGCGGACGCGGGCAGCCGGTGAGTGTGGGCGAAGTTCAGCAAATGGATGTGCGCCTGACGGTCAGTGCCCTGGGGACCCTGACGGCACTCAACACCGCCGTGGTGCGCGCCAAAGTGGATGGCGAGCTGAAGGCGATCCGTTTCACCGAAGGTCAGCAAGTGCAAGCGGGTGCGCTGCTGGCCGAGATAGATGCGCGCAGCAGCGAGGTGCTGTTGCAACAGGCGGAGGGCCTGTTGCTGCGGGACCAGGCGCAATTGCGCAACGCCCAACTGGATTTGCAGCGCTACCGCGACTTGCTGGCCAAAGACGCCATTGCCCGCCAGCAAGTGGAAACCCAGGAGGCGCTGGTGCGCCAACTTCAGGGCACGGTGCAAACAGACCAGGCCCAGGTGGACAGCGCCAAGTTGCAGCTTTCGTACACCCGCGTCACCGCGCCCATTGCCGGGCGCTTGGGCTTGAAGCAAGTGGAGCTGGGCAGCCTGGTGCGCGCTGGCGATGCCGCCGGCATCGTCACGATCACCCAGACCCAACCCATGGCCGTGGTGTTCGCCGTCCCTGAAACCCATGTGCCGCTGATTCAGCGCAAGCTGCGCCAGGGGCAGAAGCTTGCGGTGCAAGCCTGGGACCGCGACATGAAAGAGAAGCTGGCCGAAGGCCAGGTGAGCACCACGGACAACACCATCGACACCGCCACCGGCACCCTCAAGCTCAAGGCCTTGCTGGACAACCGGGACGGCGCTTTGTTTCCCAACCAGTTCGCCAACATGCGCTTGCAACTGGATGTGCTGAAGAACCGCCTGGTGGTGCCCACCTCGGCCGTGCAGCGTGGCTCGGTGGGTACCTTCGTGGTGGTGGTCCAGCCCGACAACACCGTCAAAACCCAACGCGTGCAGCTCGACGCGGTCGATGGCGACTGGCAAGCCGTGCAACCGATTCAAGGCGATTTGAAACCCGGCGCCCGCGTGGTCACCGATGGCGCCGACCGCTTGCGCGATGGCAGCCGCGTCGAAGTCGTCAAATCCAGCACCCGTCCCGCCGTGGCCAGCCCTGTCGTGGCGAGCCCCGAAGGCGCGCGGCCATCCCCCCCACCCGAGCAGCCCGCCCCTTCCCCCAGCAACACGGGCGAACCGCGGCGGACGCTCCCCCCCGAAATCGCTGAAAAAGTCAAAAACATGAGCCCCGAAGAGCGCAGGGCTTTCTTTCAGCGCCTGCGCGAGCGTCGCGAGGCACAGGGCCAAGGCCAGTAAGCGCTGCACCGCATGAACCTGTCGCGTCTTTTCATTCTGCGGCCGGTGGCCACCGCCTTGCTGATGGTGGCCATTCTGATCACGGGGGCTTTGGCTTACCGCCTGCTGCCCATCGCTTCTTTGCCGCAGGTGGACTACCCCACCATTCAGGTGACCACGATGTACCCCGGGGCCAGCCCGGAAGTGGTGACCTCGTCTATCACTGCGCCCCTGGAGCGGCAGTTTGGCCAAATGCCTGGCCTCGATCAAATGAGCTCCATCAGCGCCGGTGGCGCGTCCATGATCACGCTGCGTTTCTCGCTTGATCTCACCCTGGACATTGCCGAGCAACAAGTGCAAGCGGCGATCAATGCGGGCGCCAATTTGTTGCCCAACGACTTGCCCATGCCGCCGACCTACAGCAAGGTCAACCCGGCGGACGCGCCCATTCTGACGCTGGCCATCAGTTCGCCCACGCTGCCCATCACGCGGGTGCATGACATGGTGGAGAACCGCCTGGCGCAACGCTTGTCGCAAGTCAATGGCGTGGGCCTGGTCAGCTTGGCTGGCGGGCGCCGGCCGGCGGTGCGCGTGCAAATCAACCCAACGGCCCTGGCCGCAGCGGGCTTCTCCAGCGAAGATGTGCGCACCGCCATCACCCAAGCCAATGTGAACATGGCCAAGGGCAGCTTTGACGGCCCGACACGCGCATCCACACTCGACGCCAATGACCAGTTGCGCTCGGCCAGCGACTACGCCAACCTGGTGTTGGCCTACAAAAACGGCAATCCCTTGCGCTTGAAGGAAGTGGCCACCTTGGTGGATGCGCCCGAGAATTTGCGTCTGGCGGCTTGGGCCAACGACAGCCCCGCCATCATCGTGAACATTCAGCGCCAGCCCGGCGCGAACGTGATTGAAACGGTCGACCGCATCCAGGCCCTGCTGCCCCAATTGCGCAGCACCTTGCCCGAGTCTTTGGACGTGCAGGTGATGAACGATCGCACGGTGACCATTCGCGCATCCGTGCGCGATGTGCAGTTTGAGCTGATGCTGGCGGTGGCTTTGGTGGTGATGGTGATTTTTGTGTTCTTGCGCAGCGCCTCCGCCACCCTGATTCCCAGCGTGGCTGTGCCGCTTTCCCTGGTGGGCACTTTTGGCGTGATGTACCTGATTGGCTTTTCCATCAACAACCTGACCCTGATGGCCATGACGATTGCCACCGGCTTTGTGGTGGATGACGCAATCGTGATGATTGAAAACATCGCTCGCCATGTGGAAGAGGGGGTGGCGCCGATGAAGGCCGCGTTGGACGGCGCGCAACAAATAGGCTTCACCATCATCTCGCTGACCTTCTCGCTCATAGCGGTGCTGATTCCCTTGCTGTTCATGGGCGATGTGGTGGGTCGCTTGTTTCATGAGTTCGCCATCACCCTGGCGGTGGCCATCCTGATTTCGGCTGTGGTGTCGCTCACCTTGACCCCCATGATGTGCGCGCGCTTGCTGAGACCGGTGCATGACAGGCAAGAATCGGGTACCTCGCAACGCATCGGTGCGCTCATCGAGGCCATGATTCAAAGCTACGCCACGGCGCTGCGTTGGGTTTTGGACCGGCCTGGTCCGACGCTTTGGACCTTCATGGGCACTTTGGGGCTGACCGTGCTGCTCTATCTGTGGGTGCCCAAGGGCTTTTTCCCGTTGCAAGACACGGGTGCTATTCAGGTCATCACCGAAGCCACGCAGTCCACGTCTTTTGCGGCGATGTCCGAGCGGCAGCAGGCCCTGGCGCAAGCGTTTTTGAAAGACCCGGCGGTCAAGGGCTTGACCTCTTTCATTGGGGTGGACGGGCAAAACACCAGCTTGAACAATGGCCGCATGTTGCTCTCGCTGGTGCCCAAAGCCGAGCGCAATGTGTCGCACCACGACTTGCTGCAGCGCTTGTCGCAAGTGGGCCAAAGTGTCAGCGGCATGAAGGTGTATGTGCAGCCGGTGCAAGACCTCACCCTGGAAGACCGGGTGTCGCGCACCCAGTACGCCTACATGCTCAGTGGCCCTGACTTGCAGGCACTGGGCAGCTGGTCACACAAACTGCTGAGCGCCTTGCGCGAGCGGCCCGAATTTTCAGAGGTGGCCAGCGATTACCAGGACCAGGGCTTGCAGGCCTATGTGCAAATTGACCGCGAGGCGGCCGGTCGGTTGGGAGTGTCGGTGGCCGCCATCGACAACGCCTTGTACAACGCCTTTGGCCAGCGGTTGGTGTCCACCATCTTCACGCAGAGCAACCAGTACCGCGTGGTGCTGGAAGTGGGCGAGCAGGACAAGCTGGGCCCCAAGGCGTTGGAGCGCTTGTATGTGCCGGGCACGGCAGGTGTGCAAGTGCCGCTGAGTGCCTTGGCCAAAGTGCTGGAGAAGCCGGCGCTGCTGGGCATCATGCACGCCGGCCAATACCCGGCGGTGACCTTGTCGTTCAACCCAGCCCCCGGCGTGTCGTTGGGCGAAGCGGTGCAGGCCATTCAGGCCACGCGGCAATCTTTGCAAGAGGAAGGCTTTCCCCTGAGCATCGAGTCCAGTTTCCAGGGCGCTGCACTGGCATTTCAGGCGTCCCTGACGAACACCCTCTGGTTGATTTTGGCGGCGGTGGTCACCATGTACATCGTGCTCGGAATTCTTTACGAAAGCTACATCCATCCCGTGACCATTTTGTCGACCTTGCCCTCGGCCGGTGTAGGGGCGCTGCTGGCCTTGCTGGCCACGCGCTTGGAGTTGGGCGTGATTGCGGTGATTGGCATCATCTTGCTGATTGGCATCGTGAAGAAGAACGCCATCATGATGATCGACTTTGCGCTGGACGCAGAGCGTCAACAAGGCCTGGCCCCAAGAGAGGCCATTTACCAGGCCTGTTTGCTGCGCTTTCGCCCGATCTTGATGACCACCCTGTGTGCCCTGCTGGGTGCCTTGCCTTTGATGCTGGGCTCTGGGGTGGGCAGCGAGCTGCGGCAGCCCCTGGGCGTGACCATGGTCGGTGGCTTGATCGTGAGCCAGTTGCTGACCTTGTTCACCACGCCGGTGATTTACTTGCTGTTTTCAGGCTGGGTGCGTTCGCGCGGGCCGCATGCCATAAGCGAGTCCGAGGCTTGAGATGAACCTGTCCTGGCCGTTCATTGCCCGTCCGGTGGCCACCACCTTGATGACCTTGGGCGTGGCCCTGGCGGGTTTTCTGGCCTATTTCCAGTTGCCCGTGGCGCCTTTGCCGCAGGTCGAGTTTCCAACCATTTCGGTGCAGGCCTCGCTGCCAGGGGCCAGCCCCGAGACCATGGCCGCCACGGTGGCCACGCCCTTGGAGCGCGCGCTCGGCGCGATTGCCGGGGTGACGGAGATGACCTCGTTCTCCTCGCAAGGCAACACCCGTGTGACCTTGCAGTTCGAGTTGAACCGCAACATCGATGGCGCCGCGCGCGACGTGCAAGCGGCCATCAATGCCGCACGGGCTTTGCTGCCCACGGGCATGCCCAACAACCCCACTTACCGCAAGGTGAACCCGGCTGATGCGCCCATCCTGATTCTGGCTTTGACCTCTGACACCCTGACACGCGGTGCCTTGTACGACCTCGCCTCGACCGTGTTGGCGCAGCGACTGGCGCAAGTCGAAGGCATCGGTCAGGTGACCATTGGTGGGGGCGCCTTGCCCGCGGTGCGCATTGAGTTGGACCCTGACCGCTTGAGCAGTCATGGCTTGTCGCTAGAAGAGGTGCGACAGGCGGTGGTGGGCAGCAACGCCAACCGCCCCAAGGGTTTGGTGGAAGCCGGCGAGCGTGCCTGGCAAATTGAGGCCAATGACCAGGCGCGTACCGCCGCAGACTACGCGCCCTTGATCGTGCGTTACCGCCAAGGTAGCGCGGTGCGATTGAGCGATGTGGCCGAGGTGGTGGACTCGGTGCAAGATTTGCGAAATTACGGCGCTGCCAATGGCAAGCCCGCCATTTTGCTGATTCTGAACAAGCAGCCTGGCGCCAATGTGATTCAAGCCGTGGAGCGGGTGCGTGCCTTGATGCCCCTGTTGCAAGTCACGCTGCCTGACAGCGTTCAAATGGAGGTGGTGTCGGACCGTACTCCGAATTTGCGCGCCTCGATTTACGAAATTCAAAAGTCCTTGGTCATTTCCATTGGCTTGGTGATTGTGGTGGTGGGCCTGTTTTTGCGCCGCTTGCGCGCAGCGGTGATTCCCAGCGTGGCGGTACCAGTGTCGCTGGCGGGCGCCTTTGGCGTGATGTACTGGATGGGCTACAGCCTGAACAACCTGTCGCTGATGGCGCTGACCATCGCCACCGGCTTTGTGGTGGACGATGCCATCGTGGTGCTGGAAAACGTGACGCGCCATCTGGAACGTGGCAAAACCCCCTGGCAGGCGGCACTGGCGGGCTCGCGCGAGATCGGCTTCACTGTGGTGTCCATCAGCTTGTCGCTGATTGCCGTATTCATCCCGATCTTGTTGATGGGCGGCGTGCTGGGCCGCTTGTTTCAGGAATTCGCCATCGTGCTGTCGGCTGCGATTCTGATTTCCATGTTGGTGTCGCTGACCACCACCCCCATGATGTGTGCGGCCCTGTTGCAAGCAGCGCCACCCCGACCGGCGCGGCGACGGGCATTCTGGGGCCGGTGGTACCGGCGCTCACTGGCCTGGTCGCTGCGGCATCAGCCCGTGCTGTGGCTGATTTTGGCGGCGACGGTGGCATTGAACATCAGCCTGTACCAAACCATTCCCAAAGGCTTTTTCCCGCAACAGGACACGGGTCGAATTTTTGGCTCGATCCGGGCCGACCAAAGCAGCTCCTTTCAGGCCATGCAACAGCGCTTGGACCAGTTCATGGCGATTGTGCGGGCCGACCCTGCTGTGGAACATGTCACCGGGTTCACCGGGGGCGGGCAGCGCAATGCAGCGCAAATGTTCGTGTCCCTCAAGCCGCGCAGCGAGCGCGATGTGAGCGCCGACCAGGTGGTGGCGCGCTTGCGCGGCAAGCTCTCGCGCGAGTCGGGTGCGCGTTTGTTTTTGGTGCCCGGGCAAGACCTTCGCATTGGCGCGCGCACCTCGAGCTCGCAGTACGAGTACAGCGTGAAGGCCGATGAGCTGCAAGACCTGCGAGAGTGGGAGCCCAAAATCCGGCGTGCCATGATGCGCTTGTCGGAGTTGGAAGACATCAACACCGACTACGAAGACCGGGGCTTGCAAACCTCGCTGGTGGTCGATCGCGATGCGGCCGCACGCCTGGGTCTGACGATGCGTGACATCGACATCACCTTGCAAAACGCCTACGGCCAGCGCCAGGTGGGCGTGATCTACAACCCCCTGAACCAGTACCGGGTGGTACTGGAGTTGGCGCCCCAACATTTGAATGATGACAGCTCGCTGCGCAAGCTGATGTTCATCAACAACCAGGGCCAGCCTGTGCCCCTGTCGGCCTTCGCCAGGCTGGAGTTGACCAACACCGCGCTGTCTGTGAGCCACGAGGGTGGCGTGCCTTCGGACACCTTCAGCTTCAACCTGGCGCCCGGTGTGTCTTTGTCGCAAGCCACCGATGCAGTTCGTCAGGCCATGGCAGAGTTGAAGATGCCGGTCTCGGTGCGGGGCAGTTTTGCCGGCACGGCCAATGCCTTTCAGAAGTCGCTGGACACCCAGCCCTTGCTGATTTTGGCGGCGCTGCTGACGCTGTACCTGGTGCTGGGCGTGTTGTACGAAAGCCTGCTGCACCCGTTGACGATTTTGTCGACCTTGCCCTCGGCCGGTGTGGGCGCCTTGTTGGCGCTGATGCTCACCGGCACCGAGTTTTCCATCATCGCCCTGATTGGCGTGATCTTGCTGGTGGGCATCGTGAAAAAAAACGCCATCCTGATGATTGACTTTGCCCTGGTGCGCCAGCGCGCCGGCATGACTGCGCCCCAAGCCATTTACCGCGCCTGCCTGTTGCGGGCACGCCCCATTCTGATGACCACGCTGGCCGCCATGCTTGGTGCCATTCCCTTGGCGCTGGGTGAGGGCGATGGTGCCGAGTTGCGACGGCCCTTGGGCTTGTCGGTGGTCGGTGGCTTGGTGCTGAGCCAGTTGCTGACCCTGTACACCACACCGGTGGTCTTTGTGGCCCTGGAGCGCTTGCGACAGCGCTTTGCCCCGTCAACTGCACCGCGCGCGGTGCCCCTCCCTCACGCGAGCCCGTCATGATGAGTCGATTGCGTTTCACGCCCTGGCTGATGTTGTTGCTGTTGGCCGGGTGCTCTTGGGTCCCGAGCCTGAAGCCGTTTCAGGCGCAGGCGCCCGAGCAGTTCAAAGAGGCTCCCAAGGGACCGTCGGTCAAGCCGGCCTTGCACAGCGCAGTGGCCTGGTGGACGGTGCTCAACGATCCGGTCTTGAACGACTTGCAGTCCCAGTTGCTGCAGGGCAACTCAAACTTGCAAGCCTTGTCGGCTCAGAACCGGCAAGCCCGTGCGGCGCTGGCCGCGGCGCAGGCCAGCCTTTGGCCCAGCCTGAACCTGAATGCTGGCGTGGGCCGCAGTGCGAACCAGTTGACTTCTCCGAAAGGCACCAGCTACAGCGTGTCCACGCCCCTGACCTGGGAGCTGGATGTGTGGGGTCGCCTGGATGCCCAGGCTTCGGCCGCCCAAGCAGGCTTGCAAGCCAGTCAGGAAGACCTGGCCGCCGCGCGTCTGTCGTTGCAGACCACCTTGGTGCAAACCTACCTGAGCCTGCGGACCGCAGAGCGCCAAGAAGCGGTGTTGCGTGCGGCAGAGGCCGCATACCAGCGCTTTCTGACTCTCACACAATACCGTTACGAGGCCGGTGTGGTGTCGGCCTCGGATGTGGCCCAAGCGCAAACGCAGTACAAAACCACCCAGGCCCAGCGCATCGAAGTGGGCACGCAGCGTGCCCAGCTGGAGCATGCGGTGGCGGTGCTGGTGGGCCAATCGCCTAGTGAGTTGCGCCTGCCGGCCCTGAGTGAGCAAGCCTTGGCGAACTGGCCACCGGCCGTGCCCGAATTGCCCGCCCTGATTCCCGCCACCGTGCTTGAAAAACGCCCTGACATTCAAGCCGCCAAACGCCGCGTTGAAGCCGCCAACGCACAGATTGGTGTGGCGCGCGCCGCTTTTTTTCCCACCGTGAGCTTCGCGGCCAACGCCGGCTACCGCAACACCGACTTGTCGAACCTGATCAATGCTTCCAACCAGTTCTGGTCCATCGGCCCCACGCTGGCCTTGTCATTGTTCGATGGCGGCCAGCGCCGCGCTGCCCGCGCCCAGGCTGAAGCTGTGCTGGACCAAGCCGTGGCCAACTACCGCCAAACCGTGTTGACCAGCTTCCAAGACATCGAAGACAACCTGGTCGCCGCCGTCCAACTCAAAGACCAGGCCCAAGCCCAACAAGAAGCCCTCGACGCCGCCCAGAAAAACCTCGCCATCACCCAAGCCCAATACCAAGCCGGCACCCTCAGCGCCCTCAACCTCGTCCTCGCCCAAACCACCGCCCTCAGCGCCCAACGCACCCTCCTAGACCTCCAAACCCGCCGCTGGCTAGCCCACAACAAACTCATGGGGTCAGGTCTTGAGTTTTGACCCAGATCTGTGGATAACTTTTAAACCCATGCGCAACATCACAGCCCGTCCCCGATTGCTAGGCGATGTCGGTGGCACCCACGCCCGCTTTGCCTGGCAGGCCGCAGCCGGCCAGCCTCTGCAAAATATTCAAACGCTGCGCTGTGCCGAGCACGACAGCTTGGCGAGTGCCCTCAGCCATTACATCGCGCAAGTGGCCATGCCTGCACCGCAAGAAGCGGCACTCGGAATTGCCAGCCCCATCACCGGCGACACCGTGCGCATGACCAACCACCCTTGGTCTTTTTCGATCCAGGCTTTGAAGCAGTCGCTGTGCTTGCAACGGCTGGTGGTGATCAATGATTTCACCGCCTTGGCTTTGTCACTGCCCGACCTGGCCCCTGATCAGTTGCATGCCATCGGCGGCGGCCATGCGGTAGCGTCCGCACCAATCGCGCTGATCGGTCCCGGCACAGGCCTGGGCGTGTCCGGCCTGGTGCCGGACGGGCAAGGCGGCTGGCTGCCTTTGGCGGGCGAGGGCGGTCACGTCAGCCTGGCCGCACAAACCCATCTGGAAGCACGGGTGATTCAGCATCTGGCTCAGCGCTATGAAGGCCATGTATCCGCCGAGCGCGTTTTGTCGGGCCCAGGCTTGGTGGCCTTGCATCAGGCGCTGACAGCGCTGCAAGGCAGGACAGCAGAGCCGGAAATCACCCCAGCGCAGATCACCCAGGCGGCGTTGCATGCAAACGATCCGCTAAGCTTGCAGACCCTGGAAACTTTCAGCGCATTCCTGGGCACCGTGGCCGGCGATCTGGCCTTGACCTTGGGTGCGCGCGGCGGTGTGTATCTGGGCGGCGGCATCTTGCCGCATTGGCGCGACTGGTTTGCCAAGTCGCCGTTTCGCGCGCGCTTCGAAGCCAAAGGCCGCTACCGCGACTACTTGGCAGAGGTTCCCGTTTGGTGGATCGATGCCCCCACCTCGCCCGCGCTCTTGGGCGCAGCGCGGGCCCTGACGCTCCAAGCAACCTAAGCGCGTTGCATGGCCTGCGCCAATGCGGCCAGGCGCGCAGCGTCAATTCGCGCGCCAATGTCTGGCCCTGTCAAGCCCTCGGCCAGGGCCGCACGCGACACATCGGCGCTGGACACCGACATGGCAGCCGACAGCCACTTTGCAC
Organism: Limnohabitans sp.; assembly: GCA_018882835.1. Lineage (GTDB taxonomy): Bacteria > Pseudomonadota > Gammaproteobacteria > Burkholderiales > Burkholderiaceae_C > Limnohabitans. Next base: position 954 of record VERE01000043.1, on the reverse strand, counting down.
CCAGCGCGCGCGCAGCACTGCCCGGCCGCACGATATCCAGCGCCCACAGGGCTTCGCTGAAACGCTCCGGTCGTCGAAATGCATCGCTGCGCTGCAGCAAGGCCAGCACATCTTCGGCGCTCAGGCTGCCAGGGTGTTCGAGGCAGGTGAATTCGCGAACCAGCCATTGCGCCATGTCACGACAAGGCACAGGCACACGCAGTCGCTCGCACAAGGCATTCACTTCAGGCGCTGACAGGCGATGACACAACACCGCCCAGCGCACATCCAGGGGGGCTGATTGTCGGGCAGCAGCGTCGACCACCGAGTGCAGCGCCAAGCCATCGCCCCATTCGGCCACCAAACGCTGCAGCGCGCCGCAGTCGTGCAGCACTTGCAACATGCGTGAAGGTTGGCTGGCCATCAGGCCACGTGACAACTCTTGCCAGACGCGCTCGCTGACCAGGGCGTCGACTTCGCCGTTTTGCACCATGTCACGCATCAACTGCAGTGTGTCTTGCGCCACCGTGAACTGCGCAAAGCGCGCCGCAAACCGGGCCACGCGCAGGATGCGCACAGGGTCTTCGCGAAAGGCATCGGTGACATGGCGCAAGACGCGCGCAGACAGATCGCGAGCGCCGCCGTAGGGGTCAATCAACTCGCCGCTGGCTGAGCGCGCCATGGCATTGATGGTGAGGTCGCGACGCGCCAGGTCGTCCAACAGGGTCACGCCGGGATCGGCGTGCACTACAAAGCCGCGGTAACCCGGCGCGGTTTTGCGCTCGGTGCGGGCCAAGGCATATTCTTCGTGGGTTTGCGGGTGCAGAAACACGGGAAAGTCTTTGCCGACCGCTTGGTAGCCCTGCGCCGCCATGGCCTCGGGTGTGGCACCCACGACCACCCAGTCGCGATCGGCCCCTTCGAAGCCGAGCATCGCATCGCGCACCGCACCACCGACCAGGTAAATTTCCATGA
>VERE01000010.1 GCA_018882835.1 Limnohabitans sp. | reverse complement strand
TGCATGCATGCCATCGCGGCCGAGGTCCCTGAAGCGGTCGTGGGGGCTGGCACAGTGCGCAATGCCGACGACGCCCAAGCGGCCGCGCGCGCCGGGGCGCGCTTTGCCGTCAGCCCAGGCTACACGCCGACGGTGGGCCAAGCGTGTCGGGATCAAGGCTTGTCGTTGTTGCCTGGTGTCGCCACAGGCAGTGAAATCATGCAGGCGCAAGAAGATGGCTACCAACAGCTGAAGTTTTTTCCAGCGATGCAAGCCGGCGGCTTGGCCATGCTCAAGGCCTGGGCGGGCCCTTTCACCGACGCCATGTTTTGTCCCACAGGCGGCGTGACGGCGCAAAATGCGCCCGAGTTTTTGCAACTGTCCAACGTGGTCTGCGTTGGGGGCTCCTGGCTCGCCCCCAACGATTTGATCGCGCGCGGCGACTGGGCTCGCATCACCGAGCTGGCACGCCAGTCGGTGAGCTTGCGCGCTTGATCAGCCCTCTTTGCGCTCGATCAGCTCGATCTTGTAGCCATCCGGGTCGACCACAAACGCAATCACCGTGTTGCCGCCTTTGACCGGGCCGGGCTCACGGGTGATTTGTCCGCCGGCGGCGCGAATTTTGTCGCATGCAGCATAGACATCGGGCACACCCAGCGCGATGTGGCCAAAGGCCGTGCCCATTTCATACTGTTCCACCCCGTAGTTGTAGGTCAACTCGATTTCCGCTTGATCCGGATTGCCGCCATAGCCCACAAAAGCGAGCGAGTATTTTTGATCGGGCCGATCGGTGGTGCGCAGCAGCTGCATGCCCAAAACCTGGGTGTAAAAATCAATTGCGCGTTGCAGGTTGCCGACGCGCAGCATGGTGTGAAGCATTCGCATGGTTATCTTCCTTGAAAAACGGGTGTGCGACGCTCGGCAAAAGCGGCGCGGCCTTCGGCAAAGTCGGCACTTTGACTGGTGAGTGTGCCACGGGCTCGCAGCAACTGTGTGTCCGCTTCGCCTGCGGCCAGTTCGTTCAGCGATTGCTTGGTGGCCTGAAGTGCCAAGGGCGCCATTTCCAGCAGACGGGTGGTCAAGGCTTGCACGGCCCACTCAAATTCTGCGGCCTCACACAGTGACTCAAACAGATCGGCCTTGTCCAGCGACTCGTAGGACAAACTTTGCCCTAGCAAAAAAGCGCGTTTGCTGAGGTTCAAGCCCAAGCGGCTCAGGTAGCGCTGCAGACCACTGGGGTAGTAATGCAGGCCCAGCGCACAGGCCGGCATGCGCCACTCCATGCCCCGCAAGGCCACACGCAGGTCGCAGGCCAGCACCAGGTCGGTGGCACCACCGTAGACGCTGCCATTGAGCGCGCACACCGTGACGGGCCGGACTTTTTCCAACGCATCTGCCACCCGTTCAAAAAACTGGGGCGACTCGGGGTCTTTGTTGAAGCCCGCCACGTTGTAGCCTGCGCTGAACACCGGGCGGCCTTGGCCGCGGGTGTCTGAGGTCAGCACCATGACGCGCACGGACGGGTCGGCATTCAAGCTGTCGAAATGGGCCAGCAGCGCCAGCAAGTCGTCGTCCGTCAAACTGTTGCGTTGCGACGGGCGGCGCAGCGTAAGGGTGGCCACGCCACCTGCGCGCGTGAGCAGCGGCAAGCCTTCTTCGATGAGTGCGTGGTGTGTCATCGCTGCTCAGCCTTGACGCCATGCGGCCGCAAAGGCTTGCGCTTGTGCGCGCACTTGCGCAGCTGTCATGCCGGGTTTGTACAAAGACGAGCCGATGCCAAAGCCGCTGGCGCCCGCCTGGCGATACGCTGCCATGTTGCCCGTACCAATGCCACCCACCGGGAACAACCGCACCGTGGCCGGCAAGACGGCCCGCAGGGCCTTGACCACCACCGGCGTGATCATTTCGGCCGGAAAAAGTTTGAGTGCATGGGCGCCGGCTTCCAGGGCGGCAAAGGCCTCGCTGGGTGTGGCCACACCGGGGATGTAGAGCAAGCCCATGGCGCGGGCCTGCGCCGCCACCGTGGGGCTGAAGTTGGGCGCGATGATCAACTGGCCGCCTGCGGCATGCACTTCACGCACGTCTTGTGCAGTGAGCACCGTTCCAGCGCCCACCAAGGCCTGCGGGCAGGCTTGCCGCATGGCCGCAATGCTGTCCAAGGGGGCGGGGGAATTCAAGGGTACTTCCAGCAGCTGCCAGGCTTCTTCTGTCAGTGCTCGGGCCACGTCGACCGATTCTGTCGGCGTGATCCCTCGCAAAATGGCAACGAGCGGCAGACTGTGCAGAGCTTGTTCAAAAAGGGTGTTCATGTCAGAGAGGATGCAATGGCTTGCAAACCGTGCCAGGTGGCTTGCGCGCCCCAGCATCGGCTTTGCACCTGGCACACCGCCAGGGCGAGTTGATAACGTTGCTGCAAGGCGGGTGAGCCCACGATGAAAATTTCTTCGTCTTTTTCAAAGGCCTGGGCGCGCAGCTCCTCGCCAATCAGCAAGCCCGATAGGTGACTCAACAGCGCTTGCGGGGAGGCGCGATGCATCAGCGACAAGGTGCGGGTGCCGAAGACCTGATGCAACAGATTGCCGGCTTGCAGGCTTTGCGCAACCGCCTGGGTAAAGGCGGTCGTGTCCAATTCGGTGGCCATCGTGGCCTCTGGCAAGGTGCGGGCCAAAATGGTGTGATGGCGCAGGGCCGCAAACACTTCGCCCGTCATGAAGGTTTGAAACGAGGTCACCTGTCCATTGTGCACTTGCGCCCATTTGCTGTGCGTGCCGGGTAAGACCATGCGGGCCGAGTTGCGGCCACTGAGGGCCAGCGCTCCCATGATTTGAACTTCCTCGCCCCGCATCACATCGGGCGCATGCGCATGCTCGCAGGAGAGGCCCGGCACCAGGGCCATGCGGTCAGGTTCCAGCCAATGCAAATGCTGGGCGATGTCGGCGAAGCCCGCAGGGCAGGGGCAGTAGGGGGCCAGGGCCCAGCCTTGTGCGCTGCCCGCCATGCCGCTGATCAGGCACAAGGCCTGGGGCAGGGCCAGCCAATCGCTGCAAAGCGCTTGCAGCACCTGGGGGAAACCGCCAGCCGGCACGGCCAAAATGCCTTGAGCGCTTTCTCGTTCTGCCACCACCTGGCCAGCTTGCAGCAGTGCCGCGCGAAGGGATGTGGTCCCCCAATCTACCGCGACCAAGGGGCGGGTGTTGGCGTGTGTCATCGTGCAGCGTTTTCCAGCAGGGCGCGCACGGCTTCAGGGCGCGGCAGAGGGGCAACCGCGCCATAGCCCTGAACCGCCAATGCAGCCGCAGCATTGGCGTACTGTGCGGCCTCACGCCAACCATCCCCCGAGGCCAGACGCGTGAGCAAATTTCCTGCGAAACAGTCGCCAGCACCTGTGGCATCGACCGGTTGCACTGCATGGCCTGCAATCTCGAACTGTTGCGTTCCTGTGCGAACCACTGCGCCCTGGGCTCCGCGTTTCAGCACCACATGGCGTGCGCCGAGTTGCTGGGCCCAATCCAGCACGGCCAAGGGATCGTCGGCGCCCATCAAAGGCTTGACTTCGTCCTGGCTGGGCAAAAAAACGTCACACAGGGTGATGGCTTGCTTCAGGCAGGCTTGTGCCCTTGCCAGCGGCCAGAGTTTCAGCCGCAGGTTGGCATCCAGAGAAACTTGCGTCTGGCATTCCCGGGCCCAGGCCATGGCCGCCAGCACCGTGTCGCAGGCGCTGGTGGAAATGGCCAGGGAGATGCCCGAGACATGCAGCCACTGGGCCGCTTGAATGGTTTGTCGCGCCTTCGGCGAGAGCGTCTCGGGGGTCATGCGGCTGGCGGCAGAGCCGGCGCGCAGGTAACTGAACTCATGCCCCTGGCTGCCGTGCGTGACAAAGTAAACCCCGGTGGGCGCCGCAGGGTCCAGGTCAATGGCATCGGTGTTGACGCCCTCGGTAGCCCAAAGGGCCAGCAAGGCTTTGCCCCATGGGTCATTGCCCAAGCGCGTCAGATAAGCGGTGCGGGCACCGGCGCGAGCCGCCGCCAGCGTGGCATTGCTGGTGTCCCCGCCAAACCCTTGCAGGTAATCGGGTTGGCCGGGGTGCGTCTGGTTGAACTCCACCATCGGCTCACCCAAGGCGACAAAGTCAAAGCGTTTCATGGGCGTGATTATCGTATGATGATTGCCAGTTTGAAGGCCCCTCAGGAGACTTGCCCCATGGACAGCATCGATATTCTGCGCGTATCCAACCTGCCCCCTTTTTTGATTTCGGATTTGCAGGCGGCCTACATGGTTCACGACAATGCCCACATCACCGATCCCGATGCACTCAAGCGCGTGCGTGGCATTGTGGGCGGGGGCGAGTCCAAGGTCGATGGCAAACTGCTGTCGTTGTTTCCGAATGTGGAAATCATTTCGGTTTTCGGGGTGGGCTACGATGGCATTGACGTGCAAGCCGCCAAAGACCGCGGCATTGTGGTCACGCACACCCCCGACGTCCTGAATGACGACGTGGCGGATTTGGCCCTGGGTTTGTTGTTGTCTGTGGCGCGGCACATTCCGCAAGCAGATCGTTTTGTGCGCAACAACGACTGGCTGGACGGACCATTCCCCTTGACCAAAAAACTCACCGGCGCACGCTTGGGCATCGTCGGCCTGGGACGCATTGGCCAGGCCATCGCCAAGCGCGCACAAGCCTTTGACATGAAAATTTCTTACACCGCCCGCAGCGCCAAAGCCGATTTGCCTTACCCCTACTACCCCTCTGCCAAAGCCCTGGCGGCCGAAGTCGACTTCTTGCTGGCCATCACGCCGGGCGGCGATGGCACGCGCGGCATGATCAATGCAGAAGTCTTTGAGGCTTTGGGGCCCAAAGGCTATTTTGTCAACGTGGCCCGTGGCTCGGTGGTGGATCAGCCCGCACTGATCGATGCGCTCAAACACAAACGCATTGCTGGTGCAGGCCTGGACGTCTACCTGGATGAGCCCAGGGTGCCCGCCGAGCTGAGGGCTTTGCAGAACGTCGTGCTGACCCCACACATGGCCAGCGGCACCCTGGAGACCCGTCGCGCCATGGCCGACCGGGCGCTTGCCAACCTGAATGCCCATTTCAAAGGCTTGCCCTTGCCTTCCGCCGTGCCGGAGTGCCGGACCTGAAGGGCATCGGTTGAACTAGGGAAAGCGATGATGCCGACCCTGTTTAATGATCATATGATAAGAGTACAACTTTTCATTTGTCAATGATCAAGAACGTTCACGGTAGCACGGTCGATTATCTGGGCGAGGCCATCGTCTCGGGACATTATCCCGTGGGCGGCAACCTCCCGGCAGAGCCCATTCTGTGTGAAGAGTTGGGTGTGAGCCGCACTGTCGTGCGCGAATCCGTCAAGTCGCTGGTTGCCAAGGGCTTGATCGTGACGGGCCCCAAAGTGGGAACCCGCGTGCTGCCCGAAGACCATTGGAACTGGTTCGACCCTGATGTCATCACCTGGCAAGCCAAAAAAGGTTTGCCAACCGAGTTTTTGCGGGATTTGCAGGACCTGCGTCGCGTCGTCGAGCCCGCCGCCGTCAAACTGGCAGCCTCCCGCGCAACCGAACAAGATATTCTGGAAATCGAGGCTGCTTTCGCTGGCATGAAGCGGGCGGTCGAGCACGGTGGCGACTACATCACTTACGACCTGCGTTTTCACCAGGGCTTGCTCCGCGCCTCGCGCAACCGTATGCTGGTGCAAATGAGCAAGGTCTTGAATGCGCTGCTGCGAACCAGTTTCGAGATTTCCACCAGCAAAAAAGATGGCCCCGCACAGTCTTTGTCGATGCACCGCGCCGTTCTCGATGCAGTGATTGAACGAGCCCCTGAGCGGGCCGAAAAAGCCATCGTCAAGCTCATAGACAGTGCCTACCTCGACATCGAGCAGGTGCTGTCCACCCGAAGGCGTTTGCCGCAACTGGGGCGCCCAGCGCCGCAGTTGCCTGTTCATTGATTTTCAACCCCGTTCCCATTCAACAAGGAGACAACCCATGAAATTGAAAACCGTGTTTGCTGCCGCTCTCGTGGCGGCGGGTCTGGTGGCCGTTGGCCAGGCCAGTGCCCAGGAAAAACTCACCGTCTGGTGGGTGAAAGGCTTCTACAAAGCCGAAGACGATGCGCTGTTTGCCGCCATCAAGAAATACGAGGCCAAAAACAAGAACGTCAAGATCGAACTGTCCCAGTACCCGATTCAGGACATGATCCCGAAAACTGTGGCGGCGCTGGACTCGGGCAGCCCTCCGGATGTGGCCTATGCCGACGTCTATGACTTCCAGGTCACAGCCTCTTGGGCCTACGATGGCAAGCTTGAAGACATCAGCAGCGTGATCAACCCGATTCGCGCGCGCTTTGCGCCGAACACCGTGGAAACCACCTTCCTGTTCAATAACAAGGCTCAGACCCGTGCTTACTATGCTTTCCCCATGAAGCAGCAGACCATGCACATCCAGTACTGGGCCGACATGCTGGCTGATGCGGGTTTCAAAGAGTCCGACATTCCGACCGACTGGAAGGGCTACTGGGATTTTTGGTGTGACAAGGTTCAGACCAGCTACCGCCAAAAAACCGGCAAGCGCGGCTTTGGCATAGGCAACCCCATGGGCGTTGATTCCAGTGACTCGTTCTATTCGTTCCTGACCTTCATGGATGCCTACAACATCAAATTGGTTAGCGATTCGGGCAAACTGCTGGTCGATGATCCCGATGTCCGCAAGGGCCTGATCAGCGCCATGACCGATTACACCTCGCTGTACAGCCGGGGTTGCACGCCGCCTTCTTCCACCAGCTGGAAAGATCCCGACAACAACGTGGCTTTCCACAACAAGACCACCGTCATGACGCACAACGCCACGATTTCCATCGCGGCCAAGTGGCTGGACGACATGAACAACGCTGCGCTGACGCCTGAGCAGCGCGCTACCGCCAAGAAAAACTACACTGAACTGGTCAAGACCGCAGGCTTCCCCAATAAGCCCGATGGCAGCAAAATGATTTATCGCGCCGCGGTGAAGACCGGTGTGATTTTCAAGGATGCGAAAAACAAGGCACGCGCCAAGGAGTTCGTGAGTTTCATGCTGCAAGAGGAAAACCTCATGCCCTACGTTGAAGGTTCGCTGGGCCGTTGGTTCCCCGTGACCAAGGCGGGACAGCAAAGCAAGTTCTGGCAAGACGATGTGCATCGCAAAGCGGTGTACACGCAGTTCATGAACGGCACCACGCCCTTCGAGTTCACCAAGAACTTCCGCTTCACCCAGCTGAACAACGAAAACGTCTGGGCCAAGGCCATGAACCGCGTGCTGAATGAAAAAGTGCCGGTGGACAAGGCCGTCGACGAAATGATCGAGCGCATCAAGACTGTCGCGCGTTGATTTTTTTCCTAACAGCGGCTGTCCCTCTCGGGCAGCCGCTCTTTTTTTAGAGTGTGAAGATGTCTAATTCCATGACCTTGCCCCCAACGGCTGCGCCTGCGCGTGGCGTCTCTCCCTGGGAGTTTTGGGGACGTGTACTGGTCATCCCTTATTTGCTGATCTTTTTGGTCTTCGTGCTGTACCCGGTGTGCTACGGCCTGTGGCTGGCACGGCATCCGGAAAGCTATGTTCAGCTGTTTGACGACCCGATTTTCTTTCGCACCGCGATCAACACCGTGGTCTTCCTGATCGTGGCGATCAATGTGAAGATGGTGATTGCGCTGGTGCTCTCCGGCTTTTTCACCCACAACCGCTGGTGGATCAAGGCCCTGTCGGCCCTGTTCATTCTGCCCTGGGCTGTGCCTTCCATTCCGACCATTTTGTCGGTGCGCTTCATGCTCAACCCCGAGTGGGGCGTGATCAACGCCACCATCTTTCGCCTGACGGGCCTGGATGGCCCGAATTGGTTGAACGACCCCACCCTGGCATTGACGTTCTCCATGTTGATGCACATTTGGAAATCGTTGCCTTTCTGGACCTTGATTCTGCTGGCCGGGCGCCTGGCGATCCCCTCGGAACAATACGAGGCAGCCTCTGTGGACGGCGCTACAAATTGGCAAAAATTCCGCTTCATCACCTGGCCTTCGATGAAGACCCTCTACCTCACCTCCACCTTGCTGTCCATGATCTGGACGCTGGGCGACTTCAACAGTGTGTATCTGTTGACGGGGGGGGGTCCCGCCGACTTGACGCACGTGCTGGCCACCCTGGGCATTCGCTACCTCCGGCTGGACCAGGTGGACCTCGCCATGGCCTCGATCGTGGTGGCCTTGCCCCTGGTCTTGCCCTTGGTGTACTTCATGATGAAACGCTTGTCCAAGTAAGGCCCGACGATGAAAAAAATCACGCTCAAGTCTGTGGCCACCGAAGCCAAGTTATTGCTGATCGGTATCCCTGTGTTCATCTGGACGCTGGTGCCCATCTACCACATGTTCATTTTCACGATCTCTTCCAAAGACTCTGCCACCTCGGGCCGGTTGTGGCCCAAGGAACCGACGCTGCAAAACTTTGATTTCGTGTTTCACCAGAAGCATTTCTACCTTGACCACTTCTGGGTGCAAATGGGGAACTCGTTGCTGATCGCGCTGACCGTGGGGTTCCTGACCTTGCTGATCGCGACCTTCGCCGCGTTCTCCATCAGCCGCCTGAAAGTGAAGGGGGGCCGCACGGTCATGAACATGGCCTTGTTCACCTACTTCATTCCGGCTGCCTTCTTGGCCGTGCCCATGTACAAAACCATGGGTTTGTACGGCCTGCTCAACAGCCAGTGGGCCTTGATCCTGGCCATGGTGACCATCGCCTCGCCCTATTGCATTTGGGTGTTGAAGCAAGCCTCTGACAAGCTGCCCTTTGAGCTCGATGAGGCCGCCCGCATGGACGGCGCCTCCCCCATGCAATTGTTCTGGATGGTTTACCTTCCGCTGATGGTGCCCTCCCTGGTGGCCGTGGGCACCTATTCCTTGTTGCTGGCCTGGAACGAGTATCTCTATGCCTTCTTGCTGCTGTCCAACGACAAGAGCGTCACCGTCGCTGTGGCCTTGGGCAACTTCCTCTCGGCCGATGACTCGCCTTGGGAACTGCTGATGACCACTGGCCTGATTTACGCCTTGCCCCCCGCAGCAATTTATTACACCTTCAAGCGCTACATGGTGTCTGGCCTGACCGCCGGCGCCGTCAAATCCTGAAAGCACATCATGGCGACCGTTTCATTTCGCACCATTAAAAAATCATTTGGCAAAACCGACATCCTGCATGGCATCAGTTTCGACATTCGCGATGGCGAATTCGTGGTGCTGGTCGGCCCCTCGGGATGTGGCAAGTCCACGCTGCTGCGCATGCTGGCGGGCCTGGAGGAAATCACCAGCGGTGAAATCCTGATCGATGACCGCGTGGTCAATGAGCTGGAGTCCAAGGACCGTGACATTGCCATGGTGTTCCAAAGCTATGCGCTGTACCCGCACATGACCGTGCGTGAGAACATGGCCTTCAGCCTGCGCCTGCGCAAAGCCGATGCCAGCGTGACGCAAGAGCGTGTGGCCCATGCGGCCCGCATCTTGAACCTGGAGCATTTGCTGGAACGTTATCCGCGCGAGCTCTCCGGTGGCCAGCGCCAGCGCGTGGCCATGGGTCGCGCCATCGTTCGCGACCCCAAGGTGTTCTTGTTTGACGAGCCCTTGTCCAACCTCGACGCCAAATTGCGCGTGGCGATGCGCGCAGAAATCAAAGAATTGCACCAGCGCCTCAAGACCACCACGGTGTACGTGACCCACGACCAGATCGAAGCCATGACCATGGCCGATCGCATTGTGGTGATGCACGACGGCATCATCGAGCAGATCGGTACGCCTTTGGAATTGTTCGATCGCCCGGGCAATTTGTTTGTGGCGCAATTCATCGGGTCACCTGCGATGAACGTGCTCAAGGGCGTGGTCCAGGGGCAAAGCGTGCAGGCCGATGGCGCCCACTGGCCCATGGGCAAGCCGGCGGGTGTGCAGGATGGCCAGTCGGTTCATTACGGTATCCGGCCCACAGACATTGCCTTGTCTGCGCTCGGGCAGGGTGTGGCGGCCAAAGTGGTGGTGGTCGAGCCCACCGGCGCCGAGACCGAACTGCTGGTTCAGGTGGGACAGTCGCAATTGACCGTGGTCTTGCACGGTCGCACGTCTGTGCAACCTGGTGAAACGGTGCATCTCAGCGTGGACACCGACAAGGTGCATTTGTTCGATGGCCAAAGCGAGCAACGCATTGGCTGATCCCTTGATCCTGGTGGTGATGGGCGTCAGCGGCTGTGGCAAAACCACTGTAGGTCAAGCACTCGCGCACCACCTGGAATGTGAGTTTGCAGAAGGGGATCAGTTTCATCCCCCACAGAATGTTGCCAAAATGGCAGCGGGCACGCCGCTGACCGACGACGATCGCTGGGGGTGGCTGCAAACCCTCTCGGCGCGCATGGCCCAGGCGCGCGCCAAGGGGCAGTCGCTGGTGTTGTCGTGCTCGGCGCTGCGCAAGCCTTACCGCGACATATTGCGTGAAGGTGCGCCCAAGGCCTGGTTTGTGCATTTGCACGGCAACATCGGCGTGCTGCATCAGCGCATGGCCTCACGGCCTGGGCATTACATGCCACCCTCGTTGCTGCAAAGTCAGCTGGACACCCTCGAGATGCCAGAGGCAGATGAGCGTGTGGTGTCGCTTGACATTGCAACGCCGCTGCCCGAGATGGTCAGCAGCGTCATGGCGGCGATTCGTTAACGGGGGAACCCGCCACGGCCACCGCCGCCACCGCCTGAGCGGCGACCACCGCCGCCCCCAAAGCCGCCACCGCCGCCACCGCCCGAAGGGCCGTTGCGACGACGACCGCCACCGCCGCCGCCACCGCGGCGTTCGCTCATCAGATCCACGCTGGTGCGGGTGGGGTCTGGCTGGCGCGTGGCTTTGTTCTGGTTCTTGTGGCCAAAGGCATTGACGCCGTTGTGCGTGCCCAGGTGCGCGTTTTCGCGGGGCTGAAAGTCATCATCGCTGTGCTCAACCGGAAAGCCCTGATCATCGAGACGGGGCCCTTGAGGACGGTCGTTGCGCTGACGACGCAGGCCATTGCGATCGCCTTGCGGACGAGGCCCTTGGCCTTGCGTCCGTGGCGGACGGTCGGCCAGGGGTTGGCCGTCTTCGCCCAGAGGGCGCTCACGGTTGACATCGCCATGAGGACGCGGATGACGTCCCTGACCCTGGCCCCCCGATTTGCCACGCGCAGGGTTGCTGCCTTTTTTCTCGCGGATGCGATCCATCATTTCTGCGCGTGCGGCTTTGGCAGCGGCTGCCATCACTTCACGGCTGGGCGGTTTGCCAAGCCCCCCCCAAATGGTTTGGCGCCCCATGGCGATGGGCTCGGCCTTCTCGCCGGCCTCTGGCAAAAATTCCTCAATGACCTTGACGTCGATTTGCTGGTTGGTAAAGCGCTCGATGTCTTTCATGAAGCCTTCTTCATCCAAGGACACCAGGCTGACCGCTTCACCGCTGGCGCCCGCACGGCCGGTACGGCCAATGCGGTGCACATAATCTTCGCTGACGTTGGGGATTTCGTAGTTCACCACATGCGGCAAGTCGTCGATGTCAATGCCGCGAGCGGCAATGTCGGTGGCCACCAAGGCGCGAATGTCGCCGCTCTTGAAGCCTGCCAGCGCTTGGGTGCGGGCGGTTTGGCTCTTGTTGCCATGCAAGGCCATGGCGGTGATGCCTTGCTTGGTCAGGTAGTCGGCCACACTGTTGGCGCCGAACTTGGTGCGCGTGAACACCAGCACCTGGCTCCAGTTGTGTTGCTGGATGATGTGGGCCAGCAAGGCTTTCTTTTTGCCACGGCCTACCGGGTGGATCAGTTGCGTGATGCGTTGAACCGTGGTGTTGCGCGGTGTCACTTGAATGCTTTGGGGGTTGCGCAGCAGGTTGTTGGCCAGGTCGCGAATCTCGTCACTGAAGGTGGCCGAAAACAGCAGGCTTTGCTTGTCTTGTGGCACCAGGGCCAGCACTTTTTTCACGTCATGTATGAAGCCCATGTCGAGCATGCGGTCGGCCTCGTCCAGCACCAGCACTTGCACGGTGCTCAAGTCCAGATGGCCTTGCTGTTGCAAGTCGAGCAAACGCCCTGGGGTGGCCACCAGAATGTCCACGCCCTTGCGCAAGCGGTCGATTTGCGGGTTCATGCCCACGCCGCCAAAAATGACGGCAGACGTGAGTTGCAGGTATTTGCCGTAGGTGCGAACAGATTCTTCCACTTGCGCTGCCAACTCGCGTGTCGGGGTCAGCACCAGGGCGCGAATGCCGTAGACGCCAAACTTGTTGTTGACGCTGCGGTTCATGGTGAGCTTGTGCAGCAGGGGCAGGGTGAAGGCAGCCGTTTTGCCGGTGCCGGTTTGCGCGCCGGCCAGCAGGTCGTGGCCTTCAAGCACGGCCGGGATGGCCTGTGCCTGGATGGGGGTTGGGGTTTCGTAGCCTTGCTCGCGCACGGCCTTCAGAATGGCCGGAGCCAATTTCAAATGGTCAAAATTCATGATGGAGCGCCTGGTCCGGCGCAGGGTTCGGTCCACTTTGCCATGCAAGCAGGGCAACCAGAGAGAGACCGAGGGATCAAAAGACGGGCGCGATTCACAAACGAGGCGTTTGGGCTCTGCCCCAGCAAAATGCTGATGTTGCGGCTCCTGGTGGCGGCAACGAGATCAATTGTCGCACGAAAAGGGCGCCAGAGCCGCGATAATCCCGGGTTTGGAACGCGCGCTGCGCATTTCCCCCACAGAAAGAACATCCCACCATGGCCCAATACGTTTTCACCATGAACCGCGTCGGCAAGATCGTGCCGCCGAAGCGACAGATCCTGAAAGACATTTCCCTGAGCTTTTTCCCCGGTGCCAAGATTGGCGTGCTGGGCTTGAACGGTTCGGGCAAGTCGACCTTGTTGAAAATCATGGCAGGCGTTGACAAGGAAATCGAGGGCGAAGCCATCCCGATGCCTGGCATCAAGATCGGCTACCTGCCCCAGGAGCCGCAACTCGCGCCCGAGGAAACCGTTCGTCAAGCGGTCGAAGGGGGCATGGGCGAAGTCTTGGCCGCCAAGAACAGGCTGGAAGAAATTTATGCGGCCTATGCCGAGCCCGATGCAGACTTTGACAAGCTGGCCTCAGAGCAGGGCGAATTGGAAGCCATCATTGCCGCAGCGGGCACCGACAGCGAACACCAGTTGGAAATTGCAGCCGACGCGCTGCGCTTGCCAGCCTGGGATGCCACCATCAAAAATTTGTCGGGCGGTGAAAAGCGCCGTGTCGCACTCTGCCGTTTGCTACTGTCCAAGCCGGACATGTTGTTGCTCGATGAGCCTACCAACCACTTGGACGCGGAGTCGGTCGATTGGCTCGAGCAGTTTCTGGCCCGTTTTCCGGGCACGGTGGTGGCCATCACCCACGACCGCTATTTCCTGGACAACGCCGCTGAATGGATTTTGGAATTGGACCGTGGTCACGGCATTCCCTGGAAAGGCAACTACAGCACCTGGCTGGACCAGAAGCAGGATCGCCTGGAGAAGGAACAAAAGGGCGAGGAGGCACGCGCCAAGGCCCTGAAGAAAGAGTTGGAGTGGGTGCGTCAGAACCCCAAGGGGCGGCAAGCCAAAAGCAAGGCACGCATTGCGCGTTTCGAGGAGTTGTCCAGCCTGGAATACCAAAAGCGCAATGAGACGCAGGAAATTTTCATCCCGGTGGCCGAGCGCTTGGGCAATGAAGTCATCGAATTCAAAAACGTCAGCAAATCCTTTGGCGATCGCTTGCTGATTGACAACCTGAGCTTCAAGGTGCCGGCTGGCGCCATTGTGGGCATCATCGGCCCCAACGGTGCGGGCAAGTCAACGCTGTTCCGCATGATCGCCGGCCAGCAACAACCCGACAGTGGCGAAGTGCAAATTGGCAAAACCGTGCAGATGGCATTCGTGGACCAGACACGAGACGATCTCTCCAACGACAAAACGGTTTGGGAAGATGTGTCTGGCGGGCTCGACATCCTCACGGTGGGCAAGTTTGAAATGCCCAGCCGTGCATACTGCGGCCGTTTCAACTTCAACGGTGGTGACCAGCAAAAGCGGGTGGGCAGTTTGTCGGGCGGTGAGCGCGGCCGTTTGCATTTAGCCAAGACGCTGATTGCCGGTGGCAACGTGCTGCTACTGGACGAACCCTCCAACGACCTCGACGTGGAAACCCTGCGTGCCCTGGAAGACGCTTTGCTGGAGTTTGCGGGCAGCGTGATGGTGATCAGCCACGATCGCTGGTTCCTGGACCGCATTGCCACCCATATCCTCGCCTGTGAGGGCGATTCGCAGTGGGTGTTCTTTGATGGCAACTACCAAGAGTACGAAGCCGACAAACGCAAGCGCCTGGGCGAGGAGGGTGCCAAGCCCAAGCGGGTCCGTTACAAGGCACTGAAATAATTTTCAGCCCGGCGGCGCCAAGGCGCTGGCTGAGGGCCACCAATCGTTTCCGATGCGCAAGCAGCGCGCGTTTTGCACAGCACGAACCGTGGCGCGCGCTGTGGCTTCGGCTGCCAAAGTCGAGAGCAGCATCATGTCGGGTGATCCGGGAATGTCGCCGGTCGCCAAGCCGAACAAAGTGTCGCCATCCAGTGGCGTGTGAACCGGGCGAATGCTGTGGGCCAAACCATCGTGGCCGAGTTGCGCCAGGCGTTGGGCCTGGGCTTTATTCAGGCTGGCGTTGGTGGCCACCACGCCAATGGTGGTGTTGCTGCCCACGGTCAGGTTGCGAGCCGTCTCCCCGCGCAATTGCGCCTCCACGATGTTGATAAGTTTCAGGCTGTCAGCGTCCTGGCGTGCGCCCGCAATCAGCCTGCCGCTGCGGGGGTCGACCACATCGCCCAATGCATTGCACACCACCAACGCAGCCACGATCACTTCGCCCAATTGAATCGCAGCGCTGCCCACGCCGCCTTTCATGGCTCGCTGCGGGCCGAACACTTTGCCCACGGTAGCGCCTGCACCGGCACCTTCGTTGCCTTGTGCCACAGGCGCGTCACTGGCGGCTTCGCAGGCGCGGTAGCCAGACATGGCATCGGGCCGAATGCGGGCATCGCCCACCCACAGGTCAAAGATCACTGCCGCAGGCACGATGGGGATTTTCACCGGCCCCACGGACAGCCCATGGCCTTTCTCTTCCAGCCAGCGCATGACACCACCGGCGGCCTCCAGCCCAAAAGCACTGCCACCACACAGTGCAATGCCATGCACTTGTTGAACCATGTTGCCCGGCGACAGCAGGTCGGTTTCTCGCGTGCCAGGGGCAGCACCGCGCACATCCACACCAGCCACAGCGCCCCGGGGGCACAACACCACGGTACAGCCTGTTGGCCGCTGCGTGGCCTGGTCATGCCCAACCCTCAAGCCCGAAATGGCGGTCAAGGTGTCATTGAATGATTTCATGGAATTGAATTAATTAAGTTTAAATATATTGCTATTGACGTTTTGATGTTAATCTAAGGTATTCTTTTTACATCAATCAAGCTTTGGCTTCAAAGCGCATTTTGCAGGAGGAATCACCATGAGTCACAAAGCCATTCCAGACCCGGGCGACGGTTACTGTGGCACCAGTTATGCGGCCAAATTGTTGAACCTCTCTGTGGGAACGGTGCAAACCTTGGTGGAGAAAAACGAATTGCAAGCCTGGAAAACCCAAGGCGGGCATCGCCGCATCGCCCTGCAATCGGTGGAAGATTATCAACGGCGCCATCACATTCAAACGCATTCCATTCTCAATGGCAATGAGCGCTTGCGGCTGCTGGTGGTCGAGGACGATGAAAATTTGCTGCGCACACTGCAGGCTTATTTTGACAAATGGGACTTGGCCCTCGATGCCACCTGCATGACCTCCGCCATTGAAGCCCTGCTCGATTTGCCCCTGCTCAAGCCGCAGGTGCTGATCACCGATTTGCGCATGCCGGGCATCGATGGCTTTGAGCTGATCCGGCGCTTGAGCCAGCACCCGCAACTGTCGGGAATGGCCGTGCTGGCCATCACGGGCATGAGTCCCGCCGAGGTCGCGCGCAAGGGCGGCGTGCCCGAAGGGGTGCAACTGCTGCGCAAGCCCTTGGACATGGGGTGGCTGCATGGCTACTTTCACGCCTTGCTGAGTTTGCGCCAGTTGAGCCAGCGGCAGGGACAAGAGAGCGAAATGGCGTGACGGCGCAGGTCCGTCACCCAGGTGACGGTTGCGGGCCTTCCCCAATGACAGCACGGCTTGGGCCAGCTAGGCTACGCTCATGGAGAGAGCATGAGAGCACACCACGCATTCTGGCCCAAGCGCCTGCCCCACAGCATCACCCTGCCTGAAACATCCCTTTGGGACAACGTCGCCACCAACGCCCGACGCTACCCGCAAAAAGACGCCTTGGTTTTCTTTGGCACACGCTACAGCTACAGCGAGTTGGCGCGACAAGCGGAGCGCCTGGCCGCCACCCTGCACAGTTTGGGCGTGCAACGCGGCGACCGGGTGGTGCTCAACATGCAGAACTGCCCGCAATTGGTGATTGCCCATTTCGCCATCTTGCGTGCCAATGCCGTGGTGGTGCCGGTGAACCCCATGAACCGCGCGGAAGAGTTGAAGCACTACATCACCGATCCCGACACCCGAGTGGCCATCACCACCGCTGATTTGGCCGAGGGTCTGGCGCAGGCCAGCAATAGCTTGCCGGCAGACCAACGCCTGCAACACCTGATCGTGACCCACCTTAGCGAAGGCTTCAACCCGGACCAGGCCGGTGATGAGGCGCCGCCTGCGCAATGGCACGACTGGCTGATGACCCGCCATGCCATGCCAGCGCTGCAGGGCGGGCATGTCCTGAGCTGGCAGGACGCGCAGGCCACCACCGCAGCACCGCCCGAGCTGTTGGTGGGCATTCAAGACATGGCCTTGTTGCCCTACACCAGTGGCACCACCGGCTTGCCCAAAGGGTGCATGCACTTGCACCGCAGCGTCATGCACAACGCGATCGCCGGTACGCTGTGGGGCACGGGCTCGCATGAAAGCGTGGTGTTGTGTGTGGTGCCGATGTTTCACATCACCGGCATCGTGGCGGTGATGCACGCATGCATGTACGCGGGTGGCTGCCTGGTCATCATGCCGCGCTGGGACCGCGAGTTTGCCGGGCACTTGATTTCCAAGCGCCGCATCACCAGCTGGCCCAATATTCCCACCATGGTGATTGACCTGTTGGGCAGCCCAAACTTTGACAAATTCAACCTCAGCAGCTTGACCAGCATCAGTGGCGGTGGGGCCGCCATGCCGCAGGCCGTGGCGCAACGGCTGTTTGAGCTTTATGGTTTGCGCTATGTCGAGGGGTATGGCCTGACCGAAACCGCGGCGCCCTCCCACAGCAACCCCACCGATCGGCCCAAGCAACAGTGTTTGGGCGTCCCCTACATCAGCACCGATGCACGCATCATCGACCCTGAAACCTTGAAGGAAGTACCGCAAGGCGAGCAAGGCGAAATTGTCATTCACGGGCCTGAGGTTTTTGAGGGCTACTGGAAGCGACCCGATGCCACGGCCGATGCCTTCATCGAGCTGGAGGGCAAGCGATTTTTCCGCTCGGGCGACTTGGGCCGCATTGACGAAGAGGGCTACTTCTTCATCACCGATCGCTTGAAGCGCATGATCAACGCCAGCGGCTTCAAAGTCTGGCCGGCCGAGGTGGAGGCCCTGATGTTCAGGCATCCCGCCATCCAGGAGGCTTGCATCATTTCAACGCGTGACCCCTACCGTGGCGAGACAGTCAAGGCAGTGGTGGTCTTGCGCGCATCCCACAAGGGCCAGGTCAGCGAGCAAGACATCATTCAATGGTGCCATGAGAACATGGCGGTTTACAAAGCCCCCCGGCAGGTGCAGTTTGTAGAGTCGCTGCCCAAGAGCGGCAGTGGCAAAGTGATGTGGCGTGCACTACAGGAAGCCGAAGCGTCGCAGGGTTAAGCCAGGCGCGTTAAGCTCTCTCTCATGATCAAACTTTCTGCTCTGGACCAGTCGGTCGCTGCTGAAGGCCGGCACCAGTCTGATGCCATCCGGCAAACTGTGCATCTCGCCCAGCATTGCGAAAAACTGGGTTACCACCGTTTCTGGGTGAGTGAGCACCACAGTCACCCCAGCATTGTGGGCACCGCCCCTGAAGTGTTGATGGCCGCCATTGCCACGCAGACCCAGCGCATCCGTCTGGGCAGCGCGGGCGTGATGCTGCCGCACTATGCGCCGCTCAAAGTGGCTGAACAATTTCGGGTCCTCGATGCCCTGGCGCCAGGCCGCATTGACCTGGGGGTGGGCCGTGCACCCGGCAGCGATGGTCGCACCGCCCAATTGCTGAACCCCAACCGCTACGCCTCCGAAAACTTTCCACAACAGGTCATGGAGTTGCAGGCCTGGGTGCAGGGACATCCCATGCCTGCAGGCCACCCTGGGCATGGCGTATTTGCTTATCCCAGCGGTCCCACATCACCTGCGCTCTGGATGTTGGGCAGCTCCGACTATGGCGCGCAACTGGCTGCGCATTTGGGGCTGCCTTACGCATTTGCGTACTTCATCACCGACGGCCAAGGGGCGGACCAGGCGCTGGACATTTACAGAAGTACTTTTCGCCCCAGCGAAAAGCTGGCGCGTCCCCATGCCACGGTGTGTGTCTGGGCGTTGGCGGCTGACACCGAGGCCGAGGCCTGGCGACTTTTTGAAAGCCGTGCGCGCTGGCGCATGGACCGCAACCTGGGGCGCATTGGTCCCTTGTTGCCCCCCGACCAGGCGCCGCGCCCCTACTCTGCAGCCGAGCAGGCCTCGCTCGACAGCTTGCGCGCCAACGCCATCGTGGGCGATGCGCAGCAAGTTCGCACCAAGCTCGAGGCCCTGGCAGGGCGCCTCGAAGTGGATGAGCTGGTCATCATCACCTGGACCCACGACGCTTCGGCGCAGCGCCGCTCTTACGAGCTGCTGGCCCAGGCTTTTTCGCTGTCACCGACAGCTTCTTGATTTTTTGAGACATTGGCATGTTTGAAACTTCGATCGCTGGCAGCTTGCCCAAACCCGAATGGCTGGCCGAAACACAGAAGCTGTGGCCGCAATGGCGCGCCGAAGGCGAGGCCCTGCGCCAGGCCAAGGCCGATGCCACCTTGTTGTGGGTGAAAACCCAGGAAGACGCCGGCATGGACATCATTGGCGATGGCGAACAGGCGCGCCAGCACTTTGTCCACGGCTTTTTGGAGCAGGTGGAGGGCATCGATTTCGTCAACAAGGTGAAGATGGGCATCCGTAACAACCGTTACGACGCCATGGTGCCGCAGGTGGTGGCGCCTTTGCGCCTGAAAGGCCGTGTCCATGCCTTTGAAGCCCGACTGGCACGCGCCCACACCCAGCGCAAACTGAAATTCACCCTTCCAGGCCCGATGACCATTGTGGACACGGTCGCAGACCGTTTTTATGGCGCAGGCGAAGAAGGCCGCATCAAGATGGCCTTTGCTTTTGCGGAGCT
The DNA here is from genome assembly GCA_018882835.1 of Limnohabitans sp. Classification (GTDB taxonomy): domain Bacteria; phylum Pseudomonadota; class Gammaproteobacteria; order Burkholderiales; family Burkholderiaceae_C; genus Limnohabitans. The sequence continues at coordinate 59,839 of VERE01000010.1, read as the reverse complement.
GCTGAACCAGGAAGCCTTGGCCTTGCAGGCCGATGGCGTGGACATCATTCAGTTTGACGAACCGGCATTCAATGTCTATTTGGACGCAGCCGCTGACTGGGGCGTCAAAGCTCTGGAGCGCGCCGCACAAGGGCTGACCTGCACCACCGCGGTCCATATTTGCTATGGCTATGGCATTCAGGCCAACATCGACTGGAAGCAGTCCCTGGGCGAGGAATGGCGTCAGTACGAAAAAGTGTTCCCGGCCCTGGCCAAGAGCAGCATCCAGCAAGTCAGCCTGGAGTGCTTTCATTCGCATGTGCCGATGGACTTGATGGCCTTGTTGCAAGGCAAGGATGTCTTGGTGGGCGTGATCGATGTGGCCAGCGATGTGGTGGAAACCCCAGAGCAAGTGGCCGACACCATCGGCAAAGCCTTGCAGTTTGTACCCAAGGCGCGCCTGTTGCCGTGCACCAACTGTGGTCTGGCGCCCATGAGCCGGGCTGTCGCCGAGGCCAAACTCAAAGCCTTGGTCGATGGCGCTGCGCTGGCTCGCCAGCGCTACGCCTGACCTGCCAGTGAAAGGCCTTTTGAGGGCCGCTGTAATTCCTCTTTTGAGACAGATCGAAGCGCTGCGTTTTCGATGATGGTCGGGTCGCTCAGGCGCAGGTGGCGCCGCCGCAGCCGTGGATGTCGTCTTCGGTCAGGGCATCGGGCTGGTGCACAATGCCGGTGGCTGCGTCATAGCCCACACGCCGCAAATGCAAGGCCAGGGCGGCGTCCATGGTTTGGGCATGCTGAGGAAACCAGATGCCCAGTTCACGCGCAAGCTCACGCACCAACTTCAAGTCGTTGTCATCGCGGCCCCGACGCAAGCCTTCGCGCATCACTTGCAACACCACGTTGTGCTGCATGCTGTGGCAATGGGAGGCAGAAAACCGGGTGTTTTCCATCCAGCGGTCCTCGCGCCCAAAATGATCGTCGGTGTGGTCAATCAGCGCGGTGAACCTGTCCAGAAGGTCTGCGTCTTCGGCAGTTTCTGTTTGCGCCAACAAGTCGACGAATTCCTTGTGGGTGTCGTCCATGAAGTCCAACTCAAGCACCAACGCATCCGACCATTGCAAGGAGGCCTGTCGCTCAGCAGTGGGTGTCAGTGTGTCGCTCATGAAGGACTCCAAATGTGAAAATGAGAACAAATGCAGAGCTCAAGCATAAGCGGGCCTGTTGAAGGCCCGCTTGATGCGTGTCAAGCAAGCGACCCTTGACGGTCACTTGCTCAGTTTCAGCAACGCTCGAAAATTGCGGCAATGCCTTGGCCGCCGCCGATGCACATGGTGACCAAGGCATAACGGCCCTGGATGCGCTCGAGTTCGTACAGCGCTTTCACGGTGATCAACGCGCCGGTGGCGCCAATCGGGTGGCCCAGTGAAATGCCCGAGCCATTCGGGTTGACTTTGGCCGGGTCCAGGCCCAGGTCACGGCTGACAGCGCAGGCTTGTGCCGCAAAGGCTTCGTTGGCTTCGATCACGTCCAAGTCGCTGACCTTCAGGCCTGCTTTGGCCAAAGCCTTTTGCGTGGCAGGCACGGGGCCGATGCCCATGTATTTGGGGTCCACGCCAGCATGGGCATAAGCGACCAGACGGGCCAGGGGTTTCAGGCCTTTCTTGGCGGCAGCCGATGCTTCCATCAGCACCACGGCCGCGGCTGCGTCGTTGATGCCAGAGGCATTGCCAGCTGTCACAGAACCGTTCTCCTTGATGAACACTGGCTTGAGCTTGGAGAAATCTTCCAGGGTCGCGCCGGTGCGGAAATGCTCATCGGTGGCATAAGCCACTTCGCCCTTGCGCGACTTGAGCATCACCGGAACGATCTGGTCCTTGAAGTAGCCGGCAGCCGTGGCACGCTCGGCGCGGTGGTGACTTTCCAGGGCCAGCTTGTCTTGGTCTTCACGGCTGATGCCCCACTTGGCAGCGATGTTTTCTGCGGTCACGCCCATGTGAATGGTGTGAAACGGGTCATGCAGCGCGCCGGTCATCATGTCGACCAGTTTGGCGTCACCCATGCGGGTGCCCCAGCGCTGGGTCAGATTGGCGTAGGGGCCGCGGCTCATGTTTTCAGCACCCCCTCCAATGGCGACGTCCGTGTCGCCCAATTGAATGGCTTGGCTGGCCGAAATGATGGCTTGCAGACCAGAGCCGCACAGGCGGTTGACGTTGAAAGCGGGGGTGTCCTGGGAGCAGCCACCTTCCACCGCAGCCACGCGGGACAGGTACATGTCTTTGGGTTCGGTGTTCACCACATGGCCGAACACCACGTGCCCCACTTCTGCGCCTTCCACTTTGGCGCGGCTCAAGGCTTCGCGCACCACGGTGGCGCCCAGCACGGTTGGGGGAATGTCCTTCAGGCTGCCACCAAAGGTGCCAATGGCGGTGCGCACACCGCTGACAACGACGACTTCACGCATGGTATGTCTCCAAATGTAAGGATGGGAAAAATTGAAACGGGTCGATTTTGAAGGGCAAGGACTACACGACGCTGACGTTGCCTGGGTTCAGGCCCGGGGGTGGCGCAGCCTCCCATTGCTGAGACGTTCCATGGCGGGGGTGAGGCAAGGTCAAGCGCCAGGCGTGCAGCAGCAGCCGGTTCGATCGCGCCTGGACCGCTTCGGGGGCATACAAGGCATCGCCCCAAATCGGATGCCCGAAGGCTCGCAGATGGACCCGCAACTGATGGGTTCGTCCGGTCAGGGGGCGCAGCGCCAAGAGCGAGCTCTGGCTCTGTGGGTCGGACTGCAGACAGCGCCACAGGGTTTGGCTGGGTCGCCCACTGGGGTCGATGATATGGCGCGGCCGGTGAGGCCAATCCAGCAAAATGGGCAAGTCGATGGTTTGCCAGTCAGATGACGCCGGCAACACCCCCTGCACGCGCGCCAAATAAACTTTGTCGACTTGGCGATGTTCGAAGGCATGCCCCAGTTTCTTTTGCGCTTCGGGGTTGCGCGCCATCAGCATCAGCCCGGAGGTGCCCTGGTCCAGGCGGTGCACCACCAAAGCTTCCGGGTAAGTGTCGGTGACGCGCCGCGACAAACAGTCTTGTTTGTCAGGGCCCTTGCCAGGCACCGCCAGCAAACCACTGGGCTTGTCCAGCACCAGCAGGTCGTCGTCAGACCAAAGCAGCGACAAAGCAGGGGGTAGCTTGCGGGCCGCGGGTTGTTCGATGGTGAGTTCCGACTGGGCTCGTGCCACGCAGGGCAAGATCCAGCCTTGTGCTTTTTCCTCCGCGCTCACGCCCGGCCATTCCAAGGTGTAGCGGATTTCGCCCGCCACCAGGCGGCACAAACAAGACCGGCATGTGCCGTTCCTGCACGCGCTTGGCCAGCGCCAACCGGCGCGCTCTGCACCCTCAAGCAGGCTGCACGAGGTGTCAACCTCGAAGGTGTCGCCCTGGGGCAAGACATGAACTTTCAAGATGCGGCTCGAGTTGTTGCAGCAACTGCGTTGTGAGATGGGGCCTGTCACACGCCATGATGTTGCGCTGCGGCAGGCTGCGCAACCAGGTCAGCTGGCGCTTGGCGAGTTGCCGTGTGGCGGCAATGCCCTGTTCGCGAAATTGCAAGTAAGCGGGTGAGTCAGGAGGGGGCATTGCCTCTGGGTAATGGTCCAAGAGTTGCCATGCCTGGCGGTAGCCGACACAGCGCATGGCGGGCAGCTCGGGGTGAAGGTCGCCGCGCGCACGCAGTTGGCGAACCTCATCCAGAAAACCTTGCGCCAGCATGGTGTCAAAACGCTGGGCAATGCGCTGGTGCAGCCAGGCCCGGTCGCTGGGCTCCAGGGAAAGCCAGAGCGGTCGCTCTTGGCTGTTCTGGCTTTTGCTGCCCTGGCCAAAAAACGAGGACAGGGGACGCCCCGTCAATTGCCACACTTCCAAGGCGCGGCCAATGCGTTGCGCATCGCGGGGCGCAAGGCGTGCAGCCGTTGCGGGGTCGATGCTTGCAAGCTGCGCATGCATGGCCGGCCAGCCCGATGTGTTCGCCTGTGCTTCGATGTCTGCGCGAATGGCGGGGTCGGCCTTGGGCAAATCATCCAGTCCATCAAACAGGGCTTTGAAATACAGCAGGGTGCCGCCCACCAGCACGGGCAGTTTGCCTCGTTGGCGAATGGCCGCCATCAAGTCTTGTGCATCGCGCGCAAAGTCTGCGGCGTTGTAGGCTTGTGCGGGGTCGCGAATGTCCAGCAAGTGGTGGGGCACAGCCGCGCGTTCTTCAGCGCTGGGTTTGGCCGTGCCAATGTCCATGCCCCGGTAGACCAAAGCGGAATCCACACTGATGATTTCGATCGGCCAACGCTGCGCCAGCGCCAAGGAAACAGCGGTTTTGCCACTGGCCGTGGGCCCGGCCAACACCAGGCAAGTCCAATCGCTGGGGATGTTCAACAGGGCTTCAGGGCTGGCCATGGGGCTCTCCTGAAGGCTCGCCATGGCGTTGCACCAGCGTCCAGCCCACAACGGCAAGCCAGACCGACCAGAACAACAGGGCTTCCACCAAAGGGAAGACCGTGCCGTCCAACCGCCATCCCAGCCAGCTGCCGATGGCGAAGGCCACCACCGTCATCAAAAAGCCGCTGAGCGCAGAGGCCGCGCCTGCCGCTTGCGGAAAAGGTCCGACAGCGCCGCTTTGGCCAATGGGTTGATGGATGCCATGCGCGACCATGATCAGGTAAAACGGCCCCAACAAGCTCGGGACGCTGATGATGTCGCTGTAAGCCATGGCCGCCACCCAAACCCCACCGGTCAATGACAAACCGGCGCCCACGCGAATGGTTTTGCGAATTCCCAGGCGCAGCAACAACCGTCGGCAGAACAAGGTCCCCAGGATGTAGGCAAACGAGCTGCTGAACAGCACAAGGCCATAGGCGATCTTGGACAAGCCAAGCACTTGGATGTAGATAAAGGAAGACGACGCCAAAAAAGAAAACAAGGCGCCAAAAGCCCCCATCGAAAGCAAGGTAAACGCGCGAAAGGTGGGATGGCGCAGGATGGTCAGCCAGGTTTGCAGCAGCACCCGGACTTGCAGCGCCCCCGGGTTCTTTTGAGGAATGCTCTCGCGAAAGCGGGTCTGGGCCAGCAAGGCCGTGGCCAAACCATAAGCCACCAGAAAAGACAGGGCAGCGCGCCAACCCAAATGCTGCGCCACGGCGCCTCCCAGGGGTGCGCTGGTGCAGGCAAGGATGCCCAGCCCTGTGAGAGCCTTGGACATTGCGCGGGCGCCTTCTATGGGGGCATACAGGTCACGCACAATGGCGCGGGCACACATGACCACAGCGCCCATGGCCACGCCTTGCAGGCAACGCATCCCAATCAGGGCCTCGATGGTGGGGGCCAGGGTGCAACCCAAAGCGCTCAAGGTGTAAGCCCAGACGCCCACCAGCAACACCGGGCGGCGGCCCCAGCGGTCGGACAACGGGCCCCAGGCCAATTGCGACACACCGAATGACAGCAACATGGCCGTCAAGGTCAGCTGGGCTTGGGACATCTGTGCGCCGAAGCCTTGCGTCAGTGCGGGCAGGGCAGGCAAGTACAAATCGGTGGTCACCGCCTGCATACCCAGCATCAGCGCCAGCATGACCACCACCAGGGAGGGATGCATGCTCAACGGCCTCGCAAAAACAGGGCGTCCAGCTCTTTCATGCTGAGCGCGCGCCAGGTCGGTCGACCATGGTTGCATTGGTCAGAGCGCTCGGTCGCTTCCATCTGGCGCAGCAGGCCATTCATTTCATCCAGCGTCAGTTTGCGGTTGGCGCGCACAGCACCATGACAGGCCATGGTGGCCAGCAGTTCGTCTTGGGCGCGTTGAATGACCGTGCTGGCATCGTGCTGTGCCAATTCGGCCAGGACGCTGCGCGCCAATTCCACGGCATGGCCATCGACCAAGCTGGCGGGCACGGCACGCACCGCCAAGGTCTTGGCGGTGAGGGGGGACAGCTCGATGCCCAAAGCTTGCAAACTGGGCTCATACGCTTGCGCTGTGGCAATTTCTTCGGGCGTGGCTGCAAAGCTGACGGGCAGCAGCAGGGGTTGGCTGGCCAGGCCTGCTTGGCCCCATTGCTGTTTCAATCGCTCGTACACGATGCGTTCGTGTGCGGCGTGCATGTCGACCAGGATCAGGCCCTGGGCGTTTTCTGCCAGGATGTAGATCCCATGCAGTTGTGCCAGCGCCTTGCCCAACGGCCAGTCTTGGGTGGCCCACGCAGCGGGCATCGTCGATGGCGCAGCTTCGCGCACCTCGGGCGCCAGCGTTGGCGCAGCAGGGCTAGGCTGCCACAGCGACCCCAGCTCACGCACGCGTTGGCCCTCCAGGGGCATGCGCTCCTGTTGCCAGATCGGCATGCCACGCGCTGGAGTGGGCGTCGGCGTGGGGACGCTATCACCAAAATTTTTCAGCGCGTCCAGCGCTTGCGCACGCTCACCGGACAACACGCCGGCCCGCGGCGCAGCCAACGCTTGCTCCACCGCATGGCGCACAGCTTGGTGAATTTCACGGCTGTCGCGAAACCGCACTTCGATTTTGGTGGGGTGCACATTGACGTCCACACGCATGGGGTCGATCTCGATGTACAAGGCGTACACCGGCTGGCGCTGGCCGTGCAAGACATCTTCATATGCGCTGCGTGCGGCATGCATCACCACTTTGTCGCGCACAAAGCGCCCGTTGACATATGCAAATTGCTGGTCGGCGCGCGAACGCGCTGCATCCGGCAAGCCTGCGCGGCCACGCACGGTCAGGGAGCCCAGGGCGTACTGTACCGCGACCGACTCCGTTAGAAAATCTTCACCCAGCACATCGGCCAGGCGGCGGTCCAAGGCGTTTTCGCCAGTCTGACTGCGCCATTGCGCGACCAATTTGCCCTCATGCCAAATGGCAAAGCTGACATCGGGGCGTGCCAGCGCATGACGCCGCACCGCCTCCATGCAATGGGCCAGTTCGGTGGCATCGGTTTTCAGGAACTTGCGCCGGGCCGGCGTGCTGAAAAACAATTCGCGCACTTCCACCGTGGTGCCGGGAGCGCGGGCCACAGGGCGCAGCTCGCCACTGCGGGCCTCCAGGCTCATGGCCATGTCCTGGCCCGGCGGGCGCGACAGCAAGGCCATGTCTGACACCGAGGCAATGGCCGCCAGGGCCTCGCCCCGAAAGCCCATGGTGCTCACCGATTCCAACTCGTGCAGGTTTTGAATTTTGCTGGTGGCATGTCGCCGCAAAGCCACCGGAAGTTCTTCCTTGGGTATGCCGCCACCGTCGTCTTCCACGCTGATCAGGCGCACCCCACCGGCCAACAAGCGAACCTGAATTTGCTTGGCCCCGGCGTCCAGCGCGTTGTCCACCAATTCACGGACCACGGAGGAGGGGCGTTCCACCACTTCGCCAGCGGCAATTTGGCTGATCAGTTCATCGGGCAATTCCCGGATGGGGCGACGGGGGCTGGCGGGGGCGTTCACTGATGGGATTCTAGGATAATCGCCCCATGGAAATACTTGCCCTCGCCATTGATTTTGTGCTGCACATCGACCGTTACATCGAGAGCTTTGTGCAGGCTTACGGTGCCTGGGTCTACGCCTTGCTGTTTCTGATCGTGTTTGTGGAAACAGGCGTGGTGGTGATGCCCTTTTTGCCGGGCGACTCTTTGATGTTTGTGGTGGGGGCGCTGTGCGGTGTGGGCCTTTTGAGCCTGCCCTTGGCTCTGGGGGTGTTGCTCGCGGCGGCCATTTTGGGCGATCAAAGCAACTACACCATCGGGCGCTATCTGGGAAACCGTGTGTTTGCCTGGGAGGATTCCCGCTGGTTCAATCGCAAGGCTTTTGACCAGGCCCATGCGTTTTACGAGCGCTATGGCGGCATCACCATCGTGATCGCGCGTTTCATGCCGTTCATACGCACCTTTGCCCCCTTTGTGGCGGGCGTGGCCCACATGAACCGCGCACGATTCAGTGCCTTCAATGTGCTGGGGGCCGTCTTGTGGGTGGTTGGTATTGGCCTGGCCGGATACTGGTTCGGCAACATTGACTGGGTGCAACGCCATTTGGAAAAAATCATCTGGGCCATGATTCTGATTCCGGGACTGATTGCCTTGTGGGGCTCATGGAAAGCCAGCCGCGCGCCTGCGGCTTGATTCAGGCCGAGCGGTTGCGAGCCAACGGCGGGTTACGCAAGAAATAGCGCTCGATGGCTCCCATCAAGGCTGTGGCAAGTTGCGTCTGATACGCCTCGCTGACCAGCAGGGCCTCTTCCTGCGGGTTGCTGATGAAGGCTGTCTCCACCAGCACACTGGGGATGTCAGGCGCTTTCAACACCGCAAAGCCAGCCTGCTCCACCTGCGGTTTGTGCAGTTTGCCGATCTGCCGAATTTGCCCCAGCAATTCTTGGCCCAGCTTCAGGCTGTCATTGATTTGGGCTGACGTACTCATGTCGAACAACGCCCGTTGCACATGGGCATCGCGCACTTTGATGTTCAGCCCGCCCACACTGTCGGCGCGGTTTTCCTGATTGGCCATCCAGCGTGCGGCCGCACTGGAGGCCGCGCCCTGGCTCAGGGCGAAGACGCTGGCGCCGCGGGCTTCGGGCGTGAAAAAAGCATCGGCGTGCAAGCTGATGAACAGGTCGGCTTGCACCCGCTGCGCTTTTTGTACGCGCACATGCAAAGGCACAAAATAATCGGCGTCGCGCGTCAGGTAAGCGCGCATCGGCAAATTGCCGCGCTTGGTTTTCAACACGGTGCCGTTGATGCGATCGCGCAAGCGCATGGCAATTTCCAGCACCACGTCTTTTTCTCGGGTTCCCCTGGGGCCGATGGCGCCAGGGTCTTCGCCCCCATGGCCAGGATCCAGGGCCACCACAATCATGCGGTCGGTCGGCGCCGGACTGGCCGCACCCGAGAGCGTCTTCGGTGGCGCTGGCGTCACATCGTTGTTGGGCGATACCGGTGCTTGCATGCCGGGATGCTTTGCCAACAATTCGCCCAGCGGGTCCGGCGACGCAGCGCCTTTGGCGCGCTCTGCGATCAGGGCTTCCAAGGGGTCTGCCAATTGGGTCGGGTAAAGGTCCAACACCAAACGATGGTCGTAACTCGATTGCCCCCCCTTGACCGGTGGCAGGGTGAACACCTGGGGCTGCACCATTTGGCGTAAGTCCAGAACCAGCCGCACGGTGGTGGGCGTGAATTGCCCCACCCGCACGCCAGTGATGAAGGGGTCGTCGGAGCGCACTTTGCCCACCAGCTCGCGCAGCGCGGGGTTGAGTTCGATGCCCTCGATGTCCACAGCCAGCCGCGGTGGGTTGCCCACAAACAGGGTTTGCGTTTGCAAGGCCGTGTCCGATTCAATGGTGACCCGCGTGTACTCCGCCGCCGGCCAGACCCGCACCGCCAGAATGGTGGCGCCGCGTGCCAGTTGCGCTGAGCCCAGCAGCAATACCAGACTGCCTGCACGCAGGGCCTGGCGACGGTTCAGGCCCGATGTTGTGAGGCGCTGCCTGGGATTCATGCGAGCAGGGCCTCGCCACAGGGCGTGCGGGCGGTGAGGGTGGCCATGCGTGAATCGTCCTCTGCCACGCTGAGCCTGATTTCCAGGTCTGGCACGGGCAAGACGCTGCGTGCCTGTTCGGGCCATTCGCTGATTTTCAGTCCTGGGCTGGCGAACAAGTCACGAAAACCGGCATCCTCCCACTCGCGCGGGTCGTTGAAGCGGTAGAAGTCAAAATGCCAAATGTTCAGCAGGCCATCGGGCGTCTGGGCTTGGTGCGGCTCCACCACAGCGTAGGTTGGGCTTTTGATGCGACCGGCAACCCCCAGTGCCCGCAACAAATGACGCACCAGGGTGGTTTTTCCCGCGCCCAGATCGCCCTGCAGCTCCAGCGTGGCTGTGCGCAAGGCCGGACGCGCAGCCAGGGCTTGCGCAAAGGCTTGGGTTTGCGTCTCGTCTTGCCATCGCAAGGTTTTTACAATCCGTGTCTTGTCCAAAGGGTTCCTGCAGTGATTGATCAGACTCGCTTGTTGTCGCAGTTGCAAACTTGGGGCCAACAGTTGGGATTTTCCCAAATTGGCGTGGCCCCGGTGGATTTGTCTACAGCCGAGCCCGGATTATTGGCCTGGCTGGCCGAAGGCTTCCATGGTGACATGGGCTACATGGCGCGCCATGGCCTGACACGCGCGCGCCCTGCAACACTGGTGCCCGGGACGCTCAGCGTCATCACCGCGCGCATGAATTATCTGCCTTCTGGCACCCCGCAGGATTGGCAGACCGTCGAGTGGGCACGCCTGTCACGGCCGCAAGAGGCACAGGTCTCTGTGTATGCCCGCGGCCGCGACTATCACAAAGTGCTGCGGCAACGCCTGGAGAAACTGGCACAACAGGTGCAAAACCTGGTGGGGCCCATGGGCTACCGGGCCTTTACCGATTCGGCGCCGGTTCTGGAGGTGGAGTTGGCGCAACGCAGTGGCCTGGGTTGGCGTGGCAAACACACCTTGTTGTTGAACCGCGACGCAGGCTCGATGTTTTTTCTGGGTGAAATTTTCGTCAACCTGGCGCTGACCCCGACCGAGGCAACCGAAGCGCACTGTGGCAATTGCACTGCCTGCTTGAGCGCCTGCCCGACCCTGGCCATTGTGGCACCCTACAAATTGGATGCACGACGCTGCATTTCGTATTTGACGATCGAGCACGAGGGCACGATCCCCCATGAGTTGCGCCCCCTGATGGGCAACCGCATTTATGGGTGTGACGATTGCCAGTTGGCTTGCCCCTGGAACAAGTATGCCCAGCGCAGCGCCTTGCCCGACTTTGATCCGCGCGAAGGTCTCAAGGCCCCCACCCTGATCGCTTTGTGGCACTGGGACGAGCCCCAGTTTCTGCACTACACCGAGGGCTCCGCCATCCGCCGCATCGGGCATGACAGGTGGTTGCGCAACTTGGCAGTGGCCCTGGGTAACGCTTTGCGCGAGGCGCCAGAACCGGCCGTGAAGAAAGCGCTGCGCCACGCCTTGGCGCAGCGTGCAGGCCATGCCAATCCCATCGTGCGCGAGCACCTGCAATGGGCGCTCGCGCAGGCTGAACCAGCTTAACGCAGAACCAGCACAGGCACATCCGAGTGGGTCAGCACCTGTTGGGTTTCGCTGCCCAACAGCAAGCGCTTGATACCGCGACGCCCATGCGATGCCATCACAATCAAGTCCACTTTGGCGCGCTTGGCGGCAAGGATGACGGCATCCGAAACAACATCGGACTTGCTCACCGTGGCTTTGACTTTGACGCCTTTGGCTTCGCCCTGCTTTTTCACCAGGTCCACCGAGGCCTGCGCCTCTGTCGCCCATTGGCGCTCGATTTTGGCAACATCCTCCGCGCCAAGGGGCAAAGAGCCTTCAAAGTAGCTCTGCGGGTAGCGCGGTGTCACGCGCAGGGCAATCAACTCGGCGCCAGACAGGGCCGCCAACTGGATGGCGTGTGCCACGGCTTTTTTGGACAGGGTCGATCCATCGGTGGTGACCAGAATGCGGTTGTACATGGTGTGCTCCTTTGCTGTGAATGAAATTCAATGATGTTTTGAAGCGTACGCCGATCTCCACAGGCTGACTTGATCCATGTCAAGACTCGTGAAAGCTTCCGTGGTTAACCTCCTCCCCATGAGCTCCGAAAGTCTTCTTGACGACCCGCAAACTTGGCAGCAGTACAGCCTGCCGGTCAAAGCGTCGATGCCAGGCGTCTGGGCCTCCCAAATCGTGATCGAGGGCATGCACTGCGCGGCTTGCGCCTTCTCGCTCGAGGCTGCGCTCTCGGCAGTGCCTGGTGTCCAGGACGTCACGGTCAATGCCGCCACGCACCGCGCCAAAGTGGTTTGGTCTTCCAGTCAGGTTCAGCCCTCGGCTTGGTTTTCGGCCGTTGAGCGTGCCGGTTACCGCGCTTTGCCTGCGCATGACAATGCGCAACGCACCGCACGCCAGGCTGAATCGCGCAAAGCCTTGTGGCGCTTGTTGGTGGCCTGCTTTTGCATGATGCAAGTCATGATGTATGCCTTGCCCGCGTATGTGGCCGGCGAAGGGGAGATCAGCCCCGACATGACGCAGTTGCTGCGTTGGGCTTCCTGGGTGCTGACGCTGCCCGTCGTCTTGTTTTCCTGCACGCCCTTTTGGGCCAATGCCTGGCGTGACTTGCGCTTGCGCCGCATCAGCATGGACCTGCCCGTGGCGTTGGGAATGGCCATCACCTTTGTCGTCAGCAGTTCGGCCACCTTCGACCCGCAGGGCCTGTTTGGGGGCGAGGTCTATTTCGACTCCCTCACCATGTTCGTGTTTTTTCTGCTGTCAGGGCGTTGGCTTGAATGGCGCTTGCGCGATCGCACCGCGGGGGCCTTGGAAGCCTTGATGAACCGCCTGCCTGACAGTGTGGATCGGCGCTTACCCGATGGCCAATTCGAACGCGTGGCCCTGCACCGCTTGCGCGCCGGTGATGTGGTGCGGGTGCTGCCTGGCGAGTCTTTCCCCGCGGATGGTGAAATTCTGGAGGGGGAAACCCTGGCCGAAGAAGCTTTGCTGACGGGGGAGTCCAAGCCCTGCCGCCGCGGGGTAGGCGATGCGGTGCTGGCGGGCAGCCACAACCTGTCCAGTGCGGTCACGGTACACATTAGCGCAGTGGGTGAGGACACCCGTTTTTCCCAGATCGTCGGGCTGATGGAGCACGCTGCGCTGGGCAAGCCAAGGTTGGCATTGTTGGCAGACCGCATTGCCAAACCATTTTTGATGTTGGTGCTGCTGACATCGGGGGCCGCCGTGCTGTGGTGGTGGCCTGTCAACCCGGCCCATGCCATGATGGTGGCTGTGGCCGTGCTGATTGTCACCTGTCCCTGTGCACTTTCCTTGGCCACCCCCGCCGCCATGCTGGCGACGGCAGGCCGATTGGCGCGTGAGGGCGTGCTGGTGCGCGAGTTGCAAGCGCTCGAGGCCCTGGCGCAGATTGATACCGTGGTTTTTGACAAAACCGGTACGCTGACACGCGATGCTCAGCGATTGAATGTGCTCCACACACCGCAGGGAACCCAATGGCCGAGCGCATTTGACAACTCTTTGTTGGCGTTGGCGGCCGCACTGGCCAGTCACTCCTGGCACCCATTGTCGCGGGCCCTGGTGGCGGCCACGCAAGACAGAGCTGCCGCGCGCCAGGTTCAAGAGTTCACTGGATTGGGTCTCGAGGGTGAGGTTCAGGTTTCACCCGGCGGTGCCTGGTCTCGTTTTCGGTTGGGCTCACTGGCATTTTGTTCTCCCTGGATGGGAACATTCGAATTGCCTGCTGACGCACAACTCTGTCAAGTTCACTTGTGTGATGTCCATGGCTGGGTTGCCAGTTTTGGTCTGAGCGAAGACCTGCGCGAAGGCGCTGCCGAAGTGGTGGCCGCCTTGCGCCAGCAAGGCCTGTCGGTCTGGGTGTTATCGGGCGACCGACCACAGGCTGTGGCAGACATTGCAAGCCGACTGGGTATCGCGCCTTCGCAGGCCCTGGGCGGGTGTACGCCGCAAGACAAATTGCAACGGCTCCACCAAGCGCAAGCCCAGGGACGTCGGGTGTTGATGGTTGGGGATGGCTTGAACGATGGCCCGGTTCTGGCCGCGGCCGAGGTATCGCTGGCGTTTGGCGCTGCCGTTCCCTTGGCACAGTCCCGCTCCGACCTGGTGATGATGGGCGGTGACCTGAACGCCATTCCCTGGGTTCTGACCCGTGCCCGTCAAACGCTGCGCGTGGTGCGCCACAACCTCTGGTGGGCTGCGCTTTACAACCTGATTTTTGTACCCTTGGCCTGGGTGGGCTGGTTGCCCGCTTGGCTGGCCGGTTTGGGCATGGCGGCCAGTTCGTTGTGGGTCGTGCTTTATTCGCTGCAATTGGCACGGTCTGATGCGCCGTCTTCCGCGCTGCTCAAAACAACCCCACGCAGAGAAGCCTGGGTAGTTCAAAACAATTAATTTCAATGGACATTCTCTATCTTTTGATTCCTTTGTCCGTGGTCCTGGTGCTGCTGGTGCTGGGCGGGCTGTGGTGGGCTATCTACCACGGTCAATTTGAGGGCGTGGAGCAAGAAGGGGAGAGGATTCTTCACGACGATTGACATGCATCAATAAGCGCCCTGGTGCTAACCCGGATACTCGAAAGGTATGAAGAAAGGCAACTCATGAATACTTCAGCGTCACAAGCTGTGTACAACGACTCCGTTGTTCGGCAGTTCTCCATCATGACCGTGGTTTGGGGCGTGGTTGGCATGTTGGTTGGCGTGATCATCGCCGCCCAGCTGGCCTGGCCCGAATTGAACTTCGGCATTCCCTGGCTGACCTATGGCCGCTTGCGTCCTTTGCACACCAATGCAGTGATTTTTGCGTTTGGCGGCTGCGCCCTGTTTGCGGCCAGCTACTACGCGGTGCAACGCACCTGTCAGGTGCGGCTGTTTGCGCCGGCTCTGGCCAGTTTCACCTTCTGGGGCTGGCAATTGGTCATTCTGCTGGCGGCCATCAGCCTGCCATTGGGGATCACCAGCGGCAAGGAATACGCTGAACTCGAGTGGCCGATCGACATTCTGATCACCCTGGTCTGGGTGGCCTATGCCATCGTGTTCTTTGGCACGGTGGGCACCCGCCGCGTCAAGCATATTTATGTGGCCAACTGGTTCTTTGGCGCTTTTATCTTGACGGTCGCCATTCTGCACTTGGTCAACAGCGCGGCCATACCGGCCAGCTTCCTGAAGTCCTACTCAGCGTACGCGGGCGTGCAAGACGCCATGGTGCAGTGGTGGTACGGCCACAACGCCGTGGGCTTCTTCCTGACCGCAGGCTTCCTGGGCATGATGTACTACTTCATCCCCAAGCAGGCCGAGCGTCCGGTTTATTCATACCGCTTGTCCATCGTGCACTTCTGGGCGCTGATCTTCACCTACATGTGGGCAGGTCCGCACCACCTGCACTACACGGCACTGCCTGACTGGACCCAGTCGCTGGGCATGATGTTTTCCCTGATCCTCTTGGCGCCCAGTTGGGGCGGCATGATCAACGGCATCATGACCTTGTCAGGTGCTTGGCACAAGTTGCGTGACGACCCGGTGCTGCGCTTCCTGATCGTGTCTCTGTCCTTTTATGGCATGAGCACTTTCGAAGGTCCGATGATGTCGATCAAGACGGTCAACGCGCTGTCGCACTACACCGACTGGACGGTGGGCCATGTGCACTCTGGTGCCCTCGGTTGGGTGGGCCTGGTATCGATGGGCACGATTTATTTCCTGATCCCGCGCCTGTTTGGCCAGAAAAAAATGTTCAGCGTCAAAGCGGTCGAGGTTCACTTCTGGCTGGCCACGATCGGCATCGTGCTGTACATCGCCGCGATGTGGATTGCCGGCGTGATGCAGGGGCTGATGTGGCGCTCTATCAACGAAGATGGCACCTTGACCTACACCTTCGTGGAGAGCGTCAAAGCCACCTACCCCTACTACGTGGTGCGTGTGCTCGGCGGTTTGCTGTACCTCAGCGGCATGCTGGTCATGCTCTGGAACGTGCTGAAGACAGCCACAAATGGACGCCCTGTGGCAGTGAATATTCCTGCCCCGGTGGCTCACGCTTAAGGAGAAATCATCATGGCAGACAATTCCAATAAAGGCTTCACGCACGAAAAGCTGGAGACCAACAACTTCCTGATGATCGTTTTGATTCTTCTGGTGGTGGCGGTCGGTGGCTTGGTTGAAATCGTGCCGCTGTTCTTCCAGAAATCCACCACCGAGCCGGTGCAAGGCGTACAGCCTTACCCCGCGCTTCAGTTGGCCGGGCGTGACATTTACATTCGCGAGGGCTGTTACAACTGTCATTCGCAAATGATTCGCCCCTTCCGTGCCGAGACCCTGCGCTATGGCCATTACTCGGTGGCTGGCGAGTTCGTGTACGACCATCCTTTCCAGTGGGGCAGCAAGCGCACCGGTCCTGACTTGCACCGTGTGGGTGGCAAGTACAGCGACGAATGGCATCGCGTTCACCTGAACAACCCGCGCGATTTGGTGCCGGAATCGAACATGCCTGCTTACCCGTGGCTTGAAAAGAACACGGTCAACCCGGCTGACATGGCGCCACGCATGAAAGCACTGCGCCTGGTCGGTGTTCCCTACACCGATGAAGACATCGCCAAAGCCGCTGACGACGTGCAGGGTAAAACCGAGTTGGAAGCCCTGGTGGCTTACCTGCAGGGCATGGGCCGCGCGCTCAAGTAAGGAGACATGTTCATGGACATCACCACCCTTCGCGTTGCAGCCACCGTGCTGAGTTTTGTGACCTTCATTGGCATTGTGTTGTGGACGATCGATCGCCGCAAGAACCGCCAGTTTGAGGAAGCGGCCCAGTTGCCCTTCCAGGAAGATTGAGGACAAATCATGAGCGATTTCATTAGCCAATTCTGGTCAAATTACATCACGGTCATCACCGTGGCCGGTATTCTGGGTTGTCTGCTGTTGCTGTGGGCAACCTCGCGTACCAAAGTGAACTCAGCTGCCGACAACACCACAGGCCATGTCTGGGATGAGGACTTGCGTGAAATGAACAACCCCTTGCCTTTGTGGTGGGTGGGACTGTTTTTGATCACCATCTTTTTCTCTTTCGGTTACCTGGTGGCTTACCCTGGCCTGGGGTCCCATGCCGGCAAATTGGGCTGGAGCTCACAGGGCCAGTACGAAAAAGAAGTGGCCAAGGCCAACGAAGCACTCAAGCCCCTGTACGCCAAGTTCGACGGCATGCCGCCGCAAGAGGTGGCAGGCGATGCGAAAGCCATGGCCATTGGCGAGCGTTTGTTCATGAACAACTGCGCCCAATGCCACGGGTCGGACGCACGTGGCTCCAAAGGCTTTCCCAATTTGACAGACACCGACTGGCTGTACGGGGGCAGCCCTGAAACAATCAAGGAGACCATCACAAAAGGCCGTGTTGGCAACATGCCGCCGATGGTTGCCGCGGTGGGGACGCCTGACGATGTCAAGAACGTGGCCCACTACGTGCTGAGCCTTTCTGCCAGCCCGCATGAAGCGGCACGTGCGTCCCAGGGCAAAGAAAAATTTGCGGTGTGTGCGGCCTGCCACGGCCTCGATGGCAAGGGCAACCAGGCAATGGGAGCCCCCAACTTGACAGACAAGATCTGGCTGCACGGCGTGGGCGAAGAAGCGATTGCGGCCATGGTCAATGGCGGCAAAGTCAACCAGATGCCGGCACAAGAAGAGCGTCTGACCGCTTCTCAAATTCATGTGCTGACGGCTTATGTCTGGGGCCTGTCCAACAAAGCCACCCCCGCTGCCAAGAACTGAATCTTGCGAAAGTAAAGTGAACGGTGTCTGATTCATCGCCCAGAAAAACCATTCCCATCGTGCCAGAGCCTGCTGGCACCGATGGCGATGAAATTTCTCTTTACGCAGCCAGCAAAAAGATCTACCCCCGCACCGTTCAGGGCGTGTTTGCCCAATGGCGCTGGGGCTTTGTCGTTCTGACGCAGCTTCTTTTTTATGGTTTGCCCTGGTTGGAATGGGGGCAGCGTCAGGCGGTGTTATTTGACCTCGGAGCCCGGCGCTTTTACATATTCGGCCTGGTCCTGTACCCGCAGGATTTCATTTATCTCACGGGCCTGCTGATCATTTCAGCGTTGTCGCTGTTTTTGTTCACGGCAGTTGCCGGTCGGTTGTGGTGCGGCTATGCGTGCCCGCAAACGGTGTACAGCGAACTCTTCATGTGGATCGAGCGCAAAATTGAAGGCGATCGGTCTGCCCGCATGCGCTTGGACGAGGGCGACTTTTCGCTCGAAAAGCTCGTCAAGAAATGGTACAAGCACCTGATCTGGATTTTTCTTTCCATCTGGACAGGCTTCACCTTCGTAGGCTATTTCACGCCCATTCGCGACTTGGTGATGGAGTTTTTCCTCGAGCGCATGAGTTCCTGGGAAGTCTTCTGGGTGTTCTTCTACGGCTTTGCCACCTATGGCAACGCCGGCTTCATGCGCGAGCAAGTGTGCAAGTACATGTGTCCCTATGCGCGCTTTCAAAGCGCCATGTTCGACCACGACACACTGATCGTCACCTATGACGCCGAGCGCGGCGAGCCACGCGGTGCGCGCTCCAAAAAGGCGGACCTGGCCGCATTGCGCTTGGGCGCTTGCGTCGATTGCACCTTGTGCGTTCAAGTCTGCCCAACGGGCATCGACATTCGCAAAGGCTTGCAGTACGAGTGCATCGGCTGCGGCGCCTGCATTGACGTCTGCGATACCGTCATGGACAAGATGGGCTACCCACGGGGTCTGGTGCGTTACGCCACGCAAAACGCACTGAGCAACCATTGGAGCTCGCGCGAAATGTGGCGCCGTGTCATGCGCCCCCGGGTGCTGATCTACACCGGCATCCTGGTGTCACTGACCTTGGGTTTGCTCGTCAGCCTGTCCTTGAGAACACCTTTGAAAGTGGATGTGGTGCGCGACCGCGCCTCGTTGGCGCGTATCACAGAGGTGGGGACATTGGAAAATGTTTACCGCTTGCAACTGATGAATGCCACCGAGCAGGCGCAGACCTACCGCTTGAGTGTTTCTGGGCTGGACCGCCTGGAAATCAAAACAGCCACCGAGATTGAAGTGGCCCCTGCGCAGGCGCGCTGGGTGATTGTGCGTGCGGATATTCCCTATGGCTCGGCGCCCCAGGGATCGCACAAAATTATTTTTGACATACAGACTGCCAACGGCAAAGACCGTGTGACCGAAAAATCGGTCTTCATGGTCCCGCGTTGAGCGTTGCACCCAGGAGCTGACATGACAACACCCTCGATACCCACCGTGCAACCCTGGTGGCGTTACGGCCACGTTTGGCTGGTGATTTCAGGCCCCTTGCTGGTGGTCATCGCGGCATTCGTCACGGCATTCATCGCCCTGCGTAACCCTGACCCGGTGATCGCGGAAGACTATTACCGGCAGGGCCTGGAGATCAACCAGACGCTGAAAGACCCCACGCGCAGCCTGGCGCCTGCGCAACAGGCGCGCAACCATGCCGCTACGCCACAGGATGTTCCCTTGAAGCTCAAGCCCTGAGCATTGCAGGTCTTGGCGTCAAGCGCTGCAGGTTTGCGGGTTGACGATCATCTTGAGGCCTTCGGGGTTGAGGATGCGCACGTGGCGCTGCTTCACTTCCACGATGCCTTCTTCGACAAACTTGGAGAAGGTGCGGCTGACAGTTTCCAGCTTGAGCCCCAGGTAGCTGCCAATTTCTTCGCGGGTCATGCGCAACACCAGTTCCGACTGCGAGAAGCCGCGAGCGTGCAATCGTTGGACCAGATTCAACAAAAAAGCGGCCAGCCGCTCCTCTGCCCGCATGCTCCCCAGCAGCAACATCACGCCATGTTCGCGAACGATTTCCCGGCTCATGATCTTGTGCACATGGTGCTGCAAGGCATTGACCTCGCGGGACAGCATTTCAATTTTGTCGAAGGGCATGACGCACACCTCGGCATCTTCCAGGGCAATGGCGTCGCAGGTGTGGTGGTCGCTCACAATGCCATCGAGTCCGATGACCTCACCAGCCATTTGAAACCCGGTGACCTGGTCTCGGCCGTCCTCTGTGGCGATGCAGGTCTTGAAGAAGCCTGTGCGAATCGCATACAAGGAACTGAATTTGTCGCCATTGCGAAACAAGGGGGTACCGCGTTTGACTTTGCGCCGCACCGCCACAATTTCTTCAATGCGTTTCAAATCGGGCTCGCTCAGTCCCATGGGCATGCACAACTCCCGCAGGTTGCAATTGGAACAGGCGACTTTGATAGCGGTGGGGTTCATAGGATGAGCGGCTAAAACTTGATTGTGGTCATTTTTGACTGGCCTTGATTTGATCCACATCAAGAACAGGATTGGCAACCCAAGGCACATTCGGGGTAAACACAAAAGCCTACACCATGGAATCTATCACGCCAGAATTACTGCAGCGTTACGACGTCGCTGGACCGCGCTACACATCCTATCCGACCGCGGATCGGTTTGTCGAGGCATTTGGCGAGGCCGATTACATCCAGGCCTTGCAGCAGCGCAGAGAAGGCGTGGCTTCAAGGGTGTCACCGCTGTCTTTGTATGTGCACATTCCGTTTTGCGAGTCACTGTGCTATTACTGTGCCTGCAACAAGATCATCACCAAACACCATGACCGTGCCAAAGTGTATTTGGCTTACCTGCGGCGCGAGGTGGCTTTGCACACAGCCTTGCTCGGCAAGGGCCATTCGGTGTCGCAATTGCACTTGGGAGGCGGCACGCCCACCTTCCTGAGCGACCAGGAGCTTACCGAGCTGCTCGACATGCTCCGCAGCGCTTTCAACTTCGTGCCGGGCGGCGAATATTCCATCGAGGTCGACCCGCGCACGGTCACGACCGAGCGTCTGCAAAACTTGCATGCCCTGGGCTTCAACCGGCTGAGCTTTGGCGTGCAGGATTTTGAGCCTGCCGTGCAAAAAGCAGTTCACCGCCTTCAGCCGGCCGAGCAGGTTTTTGCATTGACAGACGACGCCAGGCGCATCGGCTTTGAATCGGTCAACGTCGACCTGATTTATGGCCTGCCACAGCAAACCGCAGAAAGCTTTGAGCGCACCATGGCCCTGGTCAACCAGTTGCGACCGGACCGCATCGCACTGTATGCCTATGCGCACCTGCCGGAGCGGTTCAAGCCCCAGCGCCGTATTCACATCGAACAGTTGCCGGCTGCTGGCGACAAGGTGGCCATGCTGTCACAAGCCATGACGGCGTTGATGTCAGCAGGCTATGTTTACGTGGGCATGGACCACTTTGCCTTGCCCGAGGACGCTTTGGCGGTGGCCAAGCGGCAAGGCCGCTTGCACCGAAATTTTCAGGGGTACAGCACGCAACCCGACTGCGACCTGATTGCACTGGGGGTCTCTTCCATTGGCCGTGTCGGCGCCACTTACAGCCAAAACGCCAAAACGCTGGAGGAATACTGCGACTTGATTGACCAGGGGCGATTTCCCGTGGTCCGTGGCCTGGCGCTGAACCGCGACGACATTGCCCGCCGAGCCATCATCATGGCCTTGATGTGCCAGGGGCGGGTGGTGTTCGAGTCCATTGAACTGGCGCATTTGCTGCATTTCAAAACCAGTTTCGCAGCCGAGTTGGAAGCCTTGCAAGCCCTGCAAGCACAAGGCCTGGTGGCGGTAGACGACACCGGCATCCAGGTCACCGCCAAGGGCTGGTTTTTTGTGCGGGCCGTGGCCATGGTGTTTGACCGTTACCTGCAGGCTGACCGCAACCGCGCGCGGTTCTCTAAAATCATCTGATGAACTCTGCTCTGGCCTTGACCGCTGTCCTGATGGGATTGGCGGGTGGCCCCCATTGTCTGGCCATGTGTGGCGCGGCTTGCCTGGGTGTTGGCCAGGCGGCGGCACCCCGCAGCACGCAAGCTTTGGTGTTGTTTCAGATCGGTCGCGTGCTGGGCTACGGTGCGCTGGGTGCGCTGGCGGCTTCTTCGCTTCAAGGCGTAGGGTGGCTCAGTGTGCACAGTGCAGCTTTGCGACCGGTGTGGAGCCTGATCCATGTCGCAGCCATTCTGCTGGGTTTGTTGTTGCTGTGGCGCGCAGAGCAGCCCGTTTGGCTGCAAGGCACGGCGCGCAGCATATGGGAGCGTGCCAAAACTTTGAACGTGCGCTGGCATTTGCGTGCAGATCGGGGCACGCCGCTGATCATGGGCGTTCTGTGGGCCTTGCTGCCGTGTGGCTTGCTGTACTCCGCCCTGATGGTGGCGGCCTTGGCGGGCGGGCCACTGGCGGGCGCAGCGGTCATGGTGTGCTTTGTGCTCGGCAGCGCCGTGGTGCTGCTGGGAGGGCCCTGGCTGTGGTTCAAGCTGGGGCGGCAAGGCCGGGTCAGCTTGGGCACGGGTTCGTGGGGCGTTCGCTTGGCCGGCTTGACCCTGACTCTGACTTCCGGCTGGGCGCTCTGGATGGGCCTGGTCCACGACCAGGCCCCGTGGTGCATCACACCTTGAGGTGATCCGCCAGCAAGCGCGCCACATGCACCGCCTGGCGTTGGGCGCCATCATGGATTTGATGGCGGCAGCTGGTGCCATCGGCCACGATGACGGCATCGGGTGCCGCACGCACCGCAGGCAACAAACTGAGCTCGGCCATGGCCATGGACAAATCGTGGTGCTGCGCCTCGTAGCCAAAACTGCCGGCCATGCCGCAGCAGCTGCTTTCGATCATTTTGGGCAGCGCACCAGGAATCAGTCGAATGGTTTCCAGCACGGGATTCATCACGCCAAAGGCTTTTTGGTGGCAATGACCATGCAACAAAATGGTGCGGTGGGTGGGATCCAGACGTTTTTGCAGGACCGCGAGCTTGCCGGCCTTGGCTTCACGGGCTAAAAACTCCTCGAACATCATGGCCTGGCTGGCCACAGTCTGCGCCACCTCCCCCAGGCCCAGCACCAGGGCTTCATCGCGCAGGGTCAGCAAGCAAGAAGGCTCCAGGCCCACAATCGGCACACCCTTCTCGGCGAAGGGGGCCAAGACGGCCAGCAACTCGCTGGCTTTTTCTTTGGCTTTGTCAACCATGCCGGTGGCAAGAAAGGTTCGGCCACAACACAAATGTCCCTGGTTGCTGCCGTGACCCTGGGCATGTTTGGATGCCACGTGCACCACATAGCCAGCTGCTTGCAGAACACGCAAAGCGGAGAGGGCCACATCCGACTCGAAATGCCCGTTGAAGGTGTCGACGAACAGCACCACGCCACGCTCTGCCGCCAGCACTTCTTGTGCCGTGGCCCCCACCGTGCTGTGATTGAAAAAATGCGCTGACTCCCAATGCGGCAAACTGCGCTGCGCTGAAATGCCGGTAAGCGCTTGCATGAGCTTGGCCAGCAAGGGGGAGCGGTTGCGCCAATTCATCACGCCAGCCGCGCGCGCCGCCCAGCGTGCGTAGTTCGGCAGGTAAGCCACCAGCCGATCGCGCAGCGTGAAGCCGCGGCGTTGCTTGACCTGGTGCAGGGTTTCAATCTTCATGCGCGCCATGTCCACGCCGGTGGGGCAGTCGCGCTTGCAACCCTTGCAGCCGATGCACAAGGACATGCTGTCCAGCAACTCTTTGCTGGTCATGGCCTGCGGACCGAGTTGCCCTGACAGGGCCAGGCGCAACGTGTTGGCGCGCCCGCGCGTCAAGTGCTTCTCGTCGCGCGTGACACGGTAACTCGGGCACATGGTGCCGGCATCAAATTTTCGGCAGTGCCCGTTGTTGTTGCACATTTCAACGGCTTTGGCAAAGCCTTGTGCCGGATCGCCGCCAGTGCCGGGCTCGGTGACTTCCTCTGTGCGCGCGTTGTTTTGGACATTCCAGGCGCTCCAGTCCAACGCCGTTTGCAAGGGAATGACTTTGTAGCGCGGCGAGAAGCGCATCAACGAGGTGTCATCCATTTTGGGTGGATGCACGATGCGTTTGGGGTTCAGCAGGTTTTTCGGGTCCAGGTGTTCTTTGATGTCGGCAAAAGCGTCGTGAATGGCGTCGCCAAACTGCCAGCGAATCCACTCGCCTCGGCACAGCCCGTCGCCGTGCTCGCCGCTGTAAGCGCCCTTGAATTTGCGCACCAGTGCGCTGGCCTCCTCGGCAATGGTGCGCATTTTGGCTGCGCCGTCGCGGCGCATGTCCAGAATGGGCCGCACATGCAATGTGCCGACCGAGGCATGGGCGTACCAGGTGCCGCGGGTGTCATGTCGGGCAAAAACTTCGGTGAGAGCGGCGGTGTATTCCGCCAGGTGCTCAAGGGGCACAGCGCAATCTTCGATGAAGCTCACGGGCTTGCCGTCACCGCGCAGGCTCATCATGATGTTGAGGCCGGCTTTGCGAACCTCCCACAGGTTTTTCTGCGGCGCGTCTTCAATCAACTGCACCACGCTGTCAGGCAGGCCGAGGTCGCCCATCAATTCCACCAGCGCATGGATTTTGGGAATCAGGGCATCTTTGTCCTCGCCCGAAAACTCTACCAGCAAGACGGCGTCCGGGGAGCCAATCAAGGCGCTGCGCACCGTCGGTGCGAATGCCGGGTTTTTCAGCGAGAGCTCGATCATGGTGCGGTCGACCAACTCCACCGCCGTCAGCGTGCCGTCGTTGCCCAGTTTCACGATGTGCTGTGCCGCATCCATGGCCTGGAAGAAGGTGGGGAAATTGACCACCCCCAGCACTTTGGTCGCGGGCAGAGGGCTGAGCTTGAGCGTCAAAGAGCGGGTGAGGGCCAGCGTGCCTTCGCTGCCAATCAGCAAGTGCGCCAGATTGACCGAGCCATCCTCGGTATAGGGGCGCACATTCTGGTTGTGAAAGATATCCAGGTTGTAGCCCGCCACACGCCGCATCACCTTGGGCCAGTTGGCATCGAGTTCGGGCTTGAGGTTGTTCACCAGGTGGCGCACAAAATCGCCCGCCAGACGGGCACGGCCAGTGCTTTCTTCATAGCGGCCCCAGTCAACCAGGGTGCCATCCGAGAGCCAGGCCTTGGCGCTGGCCACGTTGTGCACCATGTTGCCGTAAGCAATCGAGCGGCTGCCGCAAGAGTTGTTGCCAGCCATGCCGCCCAGAGTGGCCTGGGCACTGGTGGAAACATCCACCGGGTACCACAGACCGTGCTTTTTGAGGGCGGCGTTCAGGTGGTCCAGCACCATGCCGGGTTCGACCTCCACAGTGCGGTTCTCCACATCCAGTGCCAGGATGTTGCGCACATGTTTGCTGTGGTCAATCACCAAGCCTGCTCCGACAGTTTGGCCACATTGGCTGGTGCCCCCACCACGCGCGACGATGGGCACGCTCATGTCGCGGCAAAGGTCCAGCGCGGTGGCCACTTCATCCACCGATTGCGGCACAAAAACACCGACGGGGGTCTCCTGGTAAATCGAGGCGTCTGTGGCGTAACGACCGCAGTCGGCGGCGCTGAACAGCACTTCGCCCTGGGTGTGCTGCCGCAGGCCGGCGGCCAGTTTGCCAGCCACCTCCTGACTGACGCGGGCCACAGAGTCATAGACTTTGCCGGCAGGTTCAAGTTGCAAATTGCGGGGCAGGGGTGCGTTCATGCGGTTCAAACGTGTGAGGCGCGCGGGGCGGTGTCGCGCAATTGCGCCACCACCACTTCGCATTTGTGTTGCAGGTGTTGTTGAAGAAGTCGGCCCAGGGTCTGGCCATCTCGTGCGGCCAGCGCCTCCACGATCTGGCTGTGTTCCGCCATGGCGGCACGCCATTTGGCCTCATCCTGGTTGGATCGAAACCGAAGGGCTTGCAGGCGGGCATTGACTTGCTGATAAGTGGCACTGAGCACAGGATTTTTGGCGGCCAGGTTGATGGCCTGGTGAATTTGGGCATTGAGCCGGTAGTAATGCGACAGGTCGCGCCGAGTGTAGGCTGCCAGCATTTCGAAGTGCAGGGCCTGAATTTCTGTCAACTCTGATTCGTTGATCCGCTCAGCGGCCAATCGCCCAGATTGTGACTCCAGGCCTGCCAGGACCTCAAAGGTGTGCTGAATGTCTTCTTCGGTGAGGGCCAGGGCAACGGCGCCGCGGTTCGGAACCAGCGCCACCAGACCCTCGGCGGCCAGGGCCTTGATGGCTTCCCGCAGCGGCGTGCGAGAGACATGCAAGGCCTCGCACAAGGCGCGTTCGTTCAATTTGGCGCCGGGCGGAATTTGGTTTTCCACCAACATCTGGCGCAACCGATGCGTCAGTTGGTCGTGCAATGCGGCAGGTGGCAGACTCAGGATTTCAGCGGTCATGCTTTATTTTGCATGCAAAAAAGCATGATGGTCAATTGTTAAAGCCCCTTAAGTACCTCGTAGATACTGTTGACAAATTAATTTTGCATGCAAAAAATCAGGAATCATTTTTGAGCTTCAACATGCTGCAACTCGACTTCCACCCCACCGGCCGACACTTTCTTCAAATTCCGGGCCCTTCTCCAGTGCCAGACCGCGTTTTGCGCGCCATGAGTTTGCCCACCATTGACCACCGCGGTCCCGAGTTTGCTGTCCTGGGGCGCAAAGTGCTGTCGGACATGCAGAAGATTTTCAAAACCCGGCATCCTGTGGTGATCTACCCGGCATCGGGCACAGGGGCTTGGGAGGCGGCTTTGGTGAATGTGCTCAGCCCTGGCGACAAAGTCATCATGTTTGAAACCGGGCACTTTGCCTCTTTGTGGAACAAACTTGCGGGCCGCTTGGGCTTGCAGACCGAATTGCTCGGCCTGCCGGGCGCAGAAGGCTGGCGTCAGGGGGTGCAGGCGGACATGATCGAGCAGCGCTTGCGCGCCGATGCTGGGCATCAAATCCGGGCGGTCTGCGTGGTTCACAACGAGACATCGACTGGGGTCACCAGCGACATTCATGCGGTGCGACAGGCCATCGATCGGGCAGGGCACCCCGCCTTGTTGATGGTGGACACCATTTCCGGGCTGGCGGCTGCCGATTACCGGCACGATGCATGGGGCGTGGATGTGTCTATCAGCGGCTCCCAAAAAGGCTTGATGCTGCCGCCCGGCATTTGCTTCAACGCCTTGTCGCCCAAGGCCATCGAGGCCAGCAAAACGGCCAAACTCCCAAGATCCTTCTGGGCCTGGGACGAGATGCTGGAGATGAACAAGACCGGTTATTTCCCCTACACCCCCAACACCAACCTGCTCTATGGTTTGAGCGAGTCCTGTGACATGCTGTTGGGTGAAGGCCTGGACCAAGTGTTTGCGCGCCACCAGCGTTGGGCGGCCGGTGCCCGCGCTGCCGTACAAGCCTGGGGTTTGGAGATTCAATGCGCGGACAGCGCGCTTTACTCCCCCATTCTGACAGGCGTCATGATGCCTGAGGGGGTTGACGCAGATGCAGTGCGCCGCGTGATTTACGAGCGTTTTGACTGCTCTTTGGGCACGGGCCTGGGCAAGGTCAAGGGTCGCATGTTCCGCATTGGACACTTGGGCGATTGCAATGACCTGACCCTGATCGCAGCCCTTGCCGGTTGTGAAATGGGCCTGAAATTGTCTGGGGTGAAGCTGGCGGGTTCGGGTGTACAAGCGGCGATGGCGTATTTTGCAGAGCACCCCGCGCCTTATTCCTTGGCAACAGGGAAGTGATCTTTTGTTCTCTCGGAGGTGAGCATGAAACGTAGAACCTTGTTGACGGCTGCGAGTGCGGGCGTTGCTTTGCTTGGGGCGCCCACGTTGCGCGCCCAAACCTTGCCGGCGGGGCCGATCCGTGTGATCGTGGGGTTCCCGCCGGGCGGTGGCACCGATGCCCTGGCGCGCGTCATGGCCGTCAAGCTGCAAGCCCTCTGGAACACTTCCGTGGTGATCGAAAACAAGGCCGGTGCCGCTGGCGTGATTGCCGCAGACTTTGTGGCCAAGCAACCTGCCGATGGCAACACCTTGCTGATGGCCCACATCAACAGCCATGCCATCGCACCAAGCCTGCAACCCAAGCTGGGCTACCAGATCGAACGCGACTTCACGCCCATTGCCCTGGTGGGGGTGACGCCGAACTTGCTCATTTGCAACACGCAGCAGCCTGCGAAGACGGTTCAAGATTTGGTCGCCCTTTGCAAGCAGCAACCCGGCAAAATCAGCTTTGCCTCGGCCGGTGGCGGCTCTGCGCAGCATTTGGCCCTGGAGATGTTCAAGCTGCGTGCGGGTATTGACGCACTGCATGTTCCCTACAAAGGCTCCGGTCCTGCCTTGACCGACCTGATTGGGGGCCAGGTGCAATACTGTTTTGAAACCATGACCTCGGCCACCCCCCATGTGAAGGCGGGCAAGGCCGTGCCCTTGGCGCAAACCCGTACCAAGCGCGCCAAAGGCCATCCCAATGTGCCGACCATGGATGAACAAGGCTTTGCCGGGTTTGATGCCACCACCTGGTACGGCATGGTGGCCCCTGGCCGCCTGCCTGCCGCCATGGTGAAACGCATGAACGAAGACATGAACCGTGTGATGGCCATGCCCGATGTGATCGAAAAGTTCGAGCAATATGGCGCCGAGGACGGTGGCGGTACCCCAGAGAAGTTCTCTGAATTCATTCGCAGCGAACAGCAAAAATGGGCGCGCGTCGTGAAGGACGCCAAAGTTCAGGTCGATGCCTGATCAGCTGCTGAAGCCCTTGTAGAACATGTAGGCCGCCAGCAAATACAAAATGCTGGCAAAAATCCGCTTGAGCTTTTTCACCGGCAGGCTGTGCGCGGCTTTGGCTCCGAGCGGTGCCGTGAACACGCTGCACAGCGCGATCACCACCAGGGCCGGCACCCAGATGTAACCGAAGGCTCCGCTGGGCAGGTTTTCAACCTTCAGGCCGCTCACGACATACCCGGCCACGTTGGCCACGGCGATCGGAAAACCCAGGGCAGCACTGGTGGCCACCGCGTTGTGAATGGCAATATTGCACCAGGCCATGAAGGGCACGCTGATGAAGCCGCCGCCCGCGCCCACCAGGCCTGACAAAAACCCGATCACCCCGCCGGCGGCCAATTGGCCGCCAAAGCCGGGCATTTGGCGCGACGGTGCCGGCTTCTTGTCCAGAAACATTTGGGTGGCCGAGAAGCCCACAAACAAGCCAAAGAAAATCGCCAATGAAGCGCCCTTGAGCATGGCAAAAACGCCCACGCTGGCAATGGCACTGCCCAGCACGATGCCAGGGGCCAAGCCTTTGACCAGGTCCCAACGCACTGCGCCGCGCTTGTGGTGGGCGCGCACACTGGAGATGGAGGTGAAGATGATGGTGGCCATGGAGGTGGCAATGGCCATCTTGACGGCCAGATCGGCACCGACCCCTTTGTTGGACAAAAGAATGGTCAGGAAAGGGACCATGATCATGCCACCGCCAATACCCAGCAAGCCAGCCAGAAATCCAGTGCAGATGCCCAGGGTGGCAAGTTCGAGAATCACGTGTAACTGCAGGTCCATGGGGGGCCGATCTGTGGAAAAGGTAGAAGGTGTCTGCAAAAGCCACCGGACCGTCATCCTGAACGCAGGGGTTCAGGTGGGCGAGGTCAGACTGGCGTTGGGTTCATCTGACGCGAGACGATCACGCTCCCCAGTCGATGTTCCAAGCCCTGGCTCATAAGAGCATTGGTTCAAGGAAATATAAAGCCCAGCGGTTTTGCAGACGCTTTCATTGTAAAAGAAGGGTGCGTCATTTGCAGCGCTGGGTGTCGCTCTGGGGGCAAACTGTCAAAGCAATTGGCCATCCACACCCAGGGCGGTATCCAATCGGTTCAAGAGGTCTTGCAGCTGTTGCCCGTCTGCTGGAGCGTCGGCAGTGGCCGGCGCTTTTTCGGTGAGGTCAAAGGCCAGGTTCAGTGCGGCCAGCACTGCGATGCGGTCTCGTGCCTTGATTTTTCCAGCATCGCGTATCTTGCACATCGCGCTATCGACCCGGTCCACTGCTGCTGTCA
The DNA here is from genome assembly GCA_018882835.1 of Limnohabitans sp. Lineage (GTDB taxonomy): Bacteria > Pseudomonadota > Gammaproteobacteria > Burkholderiales > Burkholderiaceae_C > Limnohabitans. Next base: position 30,398 of record VERE01000010.1, on the reverse strand, counting down.
GGCGTTGTTCGCCACCTTCGGGACAGCCCAGCACATAGCCCTGGCCCATGATTTGAACTTCGACTTGCTTCATTCATTGTCCTTGCTGCTGGCCAGGTCCTCGGGCAGGCGCTCTAGCAGGGCGTCAATGCGGGTACGCGCCACATTGAGCCTGGATTTCAGCGTGTCACGCTCATGGGAAAGTTGAGAGACCTGCGCCGACAACAATGCGTTGGTGCGCTGCAGTTCCTCATGGCGAACCAGCAAACGCTCCACGCGTTCGGTGATTTGATCGAGCAGGGATGGATTGGCCATATTGTTATTTTAAGGTCCATGCAAGGCTTCTGCCTACAATAGCTGCTGTTGGTGCTCGCAGCGTGGTTCACACGCAGCAGTTCAACGGGAAGCAGGAGAGAAGGTTCCGCCGAACCGACCCAGCCTGCGCTGCCCCCGCAACGGTCAAGCGAACGTGCCTTTTGCAAGGTGCCGCCCCGTCCAAACAAGCCACTGGATGCCTTGAACAAGCATCTGGGAAGGCGGACGAGGTTGTCTTCGCCAGCCCGGATACCGGCCAACAAGGTGGTGGTGCGCTTGCGCATCGCTGTGACGCCCAAGCACTGTCGGGGAAGGCGGTGAGGGCTCTCTGTGGGTCAGATCACATGAAAATCAAACAAATTTGCGCTTCGGGCGCTTCCGCTGCGGCTTGTGCCGTGTTTTTCTCCTCCCCCCTTGCTGCGCAAACGCTGGACACCCAAGTGGTCATAGCCTCGCGCATTGCCGAGCCTTTGGCCGAGGTCTTGCCGGCTGTTTCAGTGATCACTCGAAATGAGATCCAACAGCAAAATTTCGACGACATCTTCAGCGTGCTGCAGGGTATTCCTGGCATTGAGTTGTCTCGCATGGGCGGTCCGGGCAGCCCCATCTCCATTTATGCCAGGGGGGCCAGTAGTTCACAGACCCTGGTTCTTGTAGATGGCATCCCTTTTTCTGCGCAAGGAACCATTGGCGCCTTGTCACCTCTGGAAACCATTCCATTGCAACTGATCGAGCGCATTGAAATACTGCGCGGAAATGCATCCGCTGTGTACGGCCCGGGCGCCGTCGGAGGGGTCATACAGATTTTTACTGAGAAGGGGGGCTCTGCTTCAGGGGCTCATGCCGCCATGACGGCGGGCTCCAAGGGAACGCAACAGCTTGCGGTGGGTTGGTCGGGCAAAGCAGACGACACCAACATGCAATTTTCGATAGGGCAGAACAGCAGTCGTGGCATTGAGGCGCTCTCGCACTTGAAATACCCGGCGGTGAACCCAGGCTTGAATGGCTATCGCAATGATTTTGTGAATGGCTCGCTGACCCACGCTTTCTCGGCAGCGACGAAGTTAAGGCTTCATTACATGGGGAGCCTTCTCAGCTCGGAGTTTGACAATAACTACGCGGCTTCCCCAGCTGATCAGTGGAAAAATCGGTCCAAAACAGAGGTCTTGGGTTTGCAGCTTGAACAACGCATGTCGAAACACTGGCATTCAAACTTTCAAATGTCACAGTCGATCAACGACCAATCAACCCTCACCAATAATCAATTGAATGCCAGCTATGGCTCGTTTGTCACCAAGCATCAAACATTGCGCTGGGGCAATGAATACGAACTGACCGCACGGGATATCCTTAGCTTTGGCTACACCAGCACGCGCTCAAGATTGGATGCCAGTCACACTGGGTATTTGGCCGATTGGTCTGAGATTCCGGTGAGCCTCAACCCCGCCATGGGCACCCAGCGTGTTCATGGTGGTTTGAATGCCACACGGGACCGCTGGAATTTCCAAGCCTCATTAGGTCATGAAATGTTGCCGCACAACATTCATGGGAACACTTATTTGTTAGGGGCGGGGTACCAGTTGGGAGGAGGCTATAAGGGCACATTGACCCGTTCAAATGCTTTGCAAGCGCCCACCGTGGGCCAGTTGTACGATGTTTCTTTTGGTGGAAGCCAAACTCTCAAACCTGAAAAGTCGCAGAGCACGGAGATCGGCTTGCAGTACAGCAGCCCCCGGCAACAATGGCGCATGGTGGCTTTTCATGTGGACTACACAGACTTGATCGCGGTAGGCAACACAAAAGTGGCGGATCCCTTTTGGGCACTGCAAAACATCATGCAGTTGGAGAACGTCAACAAGGCTAAAAATTCGGGCATCGAGACGTCCTACAGGCAAAGCTTTGGACGCTTCAATTTCGGCTTCACCTTTACCCACCAAACACCGGTGAATGTGAACTCGAACGTGGCCATCATGAACAAATCCAGAAATTTTGGCGCCTTGAATGCTGACTATGCCCTCGATGCCAAGTCCAACGTCACGGCGAAGCTGTTCGCCACGTCCAAAAGAAAAACATTTGACCCAGACTCCAATAAAGTTGACACCGCTGGATATGCTGTTTTGAATCTTGGCTACAAGCGAGCGCTGGACCGCTCCTGGACTGCCACTGCCACAGTCAACAATGCACTGGATCGAACCTATTTCCATGTGGCAGGTTACAACAACTTTCCCAGAACCTACATGTTGGGACTGCGCTACCAGGGACAATGATGTGATCGCACCATGAAAAACCTCCTCCCAACCCGCATCATCTGCCTCACCGAGGAAACCACCGAGTGGCTTTACCTCCTGGGGCAGGAGGCGCGGATTGTGGGGATTTCGGGCTACACGGTGCGCCCGCGCCGGGCCCGCCAGGAAAAGCCCAAGGTCAGCGCGTTTCTCAGCGCCAAGGTGGACAAGATCCTGGCCCTCGAGCCCGATTGCGTATTCGGCTTTTCCGATTTGCAAGCCGACATTGCCTCGGCCTTGATCAAGGCCGGCGTTCAGGTCACAGTGTTCAACCAGCGCAGTGTGGACGAAATTTTTGCCATGCTTTACCAGGTTGCAGCCATGGTGGGCGAGGCCGAGCAAGGCTTGGCGCGCCTGCAAGCCATGCGCGCGCGCCTGCTGCAGGTGCAGGCGCTGACACAGGCCTGGCCCCGCCGGCCTCGGGTCTATTTCGAGGAGTGGGACGAGCCGCGCATCAGCGCCATTCGTTGGGTCTCGGAACTGATGGGCATGGCCGGTGGGGACGATTGCTTCCCGGAGCTGGCACGCGAGTCCCTGGGTAAAAACCGGATTCTGGCCAGCGACGAGCTGGTGCTGGCGCGCGCGCCGGACATGGTCATTGGCTCCTGGTGTGGCAAAAAATTTCGCCCCGACAAAGTGTCTGCGCGTCCGGGTTGGTCGGCGCTGCCTGCAGTTCGGGATGCGCAGATTTTCGAGATCAAGTCAGCCGATATTCTTCAGCCTGGTCCTGCCGCCCTGACAGATGGCTTCGAGCAATTGCATGAACTGATGAAGCAATGGGTGGAACGCTATGCGTGAGCTCCTGCGCTTTTGGGTGTGGCTGGCGTGCCTAGGATGCGGGACCCTGCAAGCCTTGACCGTCACAGACGATCGGCAAGTGCAAGTGACGGTGGATCGCGCGCCGCAACGCATTGTCAGTCTCTTGCCATCCTTGAGCGAAACGGTGTGCGTGCTCGGCGCGTGCGATCGTCTGGTGGGCGTCGACCGTTATTCCAACTGGCCACAGTCGGTGGCGCGCCTGCCGCACCTGGGCGGGTTGGAAGACACGCAGGTAGAGGCTCTGGTGCGCTTGAAGCCCGACTTGGTGCTGCTCGCACGCTCCTCGCGAGTGACAGCGCGTTTGGAATCACTGGGCTTGAAAGTCTTGGCTCTGGAGCCGCAGACGATGGCTGACGTCCAGCGCGTGCTGCTCACTTTGGCGCAAGTCCTGGGTTTGCCCGAGCCAGCGCAGCGTGCAGGCCAACTTTGGCGTGATTGGCAAGCGGGTCTGCGCAGTGTTGCCCAGGATCTGCCGGCGTCGGCGCGTGACGCCCGTGTTTATTTTGAGGCGGGAGCTGGTGGCTATGCCGCCAGCGAAGCTTCGTTCATTGGCGAGATCCTGCAATCACTGGGCTTGCAAAATGTGGTGCCTGGTTCGCTCGGCAGCTTTCCGAAATTGAATCCGGAATTTGTCTTGCGTGCCGACCCTGACTTCATTTTGCTGGGAGAAACAGCTGGTGAATCATTGCAAAAGCGTCCTGGCTGGGCGGGCTTGCGCGCGGTGCGAGCGCAACGGGTCTGCGCTTTTGACCGAAGCCAGGTGGATGTGCTGGTGCGCTCCGGGCCGCGCATGGTGGACGCCGCACGCGGCATTGTCGAATGCCTGAGAAAGCTTGCCACCACATGAAAGACACAGCGCGTTCGTGGGCGTGGCGTTGGTTGGCAATGACCGCTTTGGTGCTGTTGCTGGGCGTGTTGACAGGCAGCCAGGGGTTGTCAACTTGGCCCATGCTTCGAGATGATCCCGCCTTGGCCGACGTGGTGCTGAATTTGCGCCTGCCGCGCACCCTGGGCGCCTGGCTCGCAGGTGCATTGTTGGGCTTGGCAGGTGCCATTGCGCAGGGCGTGTTTCGCAACCCACTGGCGGACCCTTACTTGTTGGGCAGTGCGTCTGGCGCCTCATTGGGCGTGGCATTGGTGCTGGGCTTGGTGGGCGCGTGGGCCGCTCCCTGGCTCCATGAGGCGGGCCTGTCGGGCTGGTTGCGGCTTGGGTTGACTGGCGCTGCCTTTGTGGGCGCTTGGCTGGCGGTCTTGCTCACCCTGGTCCTGGCACAAGGCGTTCAGCAAACCGTGCGTTTGTTGCTGGCCGGTGTGGTGGTGGGCGTGGTGCTGGGCGCTTTGGCCTCCTTGGCCATGCAGTGGTCGCCCGAGGCCTGGCCAGTGTTGCAGTCGTTCATGCTGGGCCAGACCGCCATGATCGATTGGACAGCCTGTGCCTTGATGGCGGGGGTGTGTTTGACCTGTGCCTTGGCTGCCTGGGGCCTGAGCCCTTTGCTGGATGGCTTGGCCCTGGGCGAAAGCACGGCCTCGAGCCTGGGCTTGCGTGTGGTGCCGGGCCGCATGGCACTGGTGGCTGTGCTGGCTTTGGCGACCGCCACCTCGGTGGCCCAAACGGGTCTGATCGCATTTGTGGGCTTGGCCGCGCCGCACCTTGTGCGTGCGCGCGTATCGGTAGGCCATGCGCGTTTTCTCGTCTTGTCCCTGCTGGCAGGCGGCGTTTTGTTGTGCGCTGCCGATGTCCTGGCGCGTGGCCTGCTGGCACCACGTGAATTGCCCGTGGGCGTGGTGACCGCCGTCGTCGGCGGCATCTATTTGCTTCATTTGATGCGTCAACCCATGCGTGGGGGGAGCGCATGAGCACGCCAACCCCGCATGCCTTGGAGGCGCAACAGTTATCCGTGACCCTGGGCACGCACGCTGTCCTGCAGCAAGTGAAGTTGCACATTCCCTCGGGGCGGTGGACTTGTATCGTGGGCCCCAACGGCGCAGGCAAATCCACTTTGCTGCGTGCCTTGGCAGGCTTGACGCCTTGCGAGGGCGAGGTGATGTTGCAAGGGCGACGGCTTGCCGATTGGCCTGCTCGGCAACGAGCGCAAACCTTGGCCTGGCTGGGTCAAAACGAAACGGGCGCAAGCGATCTCACGGTACATGACCTCGTCATGCTCGGGCGTTTGCCCCACCAACGTTGGCTGGCGCCGCCCAATGCGCAAGACCGGCAAGTGGTGGAACGGGTGCTGCGACAAACCCTGCTGTGGGATTTGCGTGACCGACCTTTGGGCCAATTGTCCGGGGGAGAGCGTCAACGTGCCTTGCTGGCCCGAGCCTTGGCAGTCGAGGCGCAAGTGGTGTTGATGGATGAGCCGCTGGCCAGCCTGGACCCCCCCCATCAGGCCGATTGGCTGGCCTGGGTGAGGGCGCTGGTCGCCCAGGGCATCACGGTGGTCAGCGTGTTGCACGAGTTGAATGTGGCACTGCAAGCCGATGCTTTGGTGGTCGTGGGGCAAGGCCGGGTGTTGCACCACGGGCCGGCAGATGACGCTGCGACACACGCGGCCTTGCAAGCGGTGTTCGACCACCGGATTCGGTTGCATGCCCTAGCCGCGGATGGCAAAAACCGCTGGGTGGCTTTGCCGCACGCCTGAGCCAGGCGGTAAACTGACCGCATGACGTCCCCGGTCACGCAGCACACCGTTTCCATTTTGCAGGTCCAGCATATTTTGCTCGGGGCCCGCCAGCGTGGGCTGGACATGTCGGTCTTGCTTCGACGCGCGGGTATTTCAGAGGAAATGTTGGCGGCGCCGTTGTCGCGCGTCACCCAAACCCAATACGCGCGCTTGATTCGCACTTTGCGCAGAACCCTGCGCGACGAGCTGTGGGGGCTGTGCAGCCAGCCGTTGCGCATGGGCAGCTTTGACCAAGCCTGTCGCCTGCTGGTGCATTGCAAAACACTGGGTGAAGCGTTTCAAAAAGGCTTTCACTTTTACCGTCTGTTGCTGAGCGATTTCACGCCACGCCTGCAGCGCGAAGGCGATGTGGCCAGCGTGCGCATGGTCGATACCGGTGACCGCGATTTGTTGCTGGCCTACGCCGAGCGCTCCTTCAGTTTCATGGCCTACGGCTTGGCCTGTTGGCTGGTGGCTCGCCGCATACCCTTGCTGGAGGTGGTGTACCCCTCGATGGATGGCCATTTGGGCTCGGAAGCCAGCCGCTTGTTCCATGCCCCGGTGATTGAGGATGGCCCCTGGATTGGCTACCGCTTCGAGTCGCGCTGGCTGGATTTGCCCATTGTCCAAACCGCGCAAAGCTTGCAAGAGTTTTTGCAAGCAGCACCAGCGGGCTTGCTGGTCAAGTACCGCGACCAAGCCCGCTTGAGCGAGCGCATTCGCCGCTTGTTACGCAAACACCTGGCCAGTGAGATGCCCTCACTGGAAGCGGTGAGCGCCGTGCTGGCCATCACGCCGCAAACCCTCAAACGGCGCTTGCGCGATGAGGGGCTGGGTTTTCAGGCCATCAAAGACAATTTGCGCCGCGACGTCGCCATTGAGTTTTTGAGCGACCCTCAATTGACCTTGCCAGAGATTGCCAATCGACTGGGCTTTGCAGAGGCCAGCAGTTTCCAGCGGGCCTTCAAGGCCTGGACGGGTTTGGCGCCTGGGGTGTACCGTTTGCGACAGTTGACGGGCAGCTGAGCTTTTTTGCCATTCATTTTGAGCCAATCCGTCATTGGTGAATGACGCTGGCCGTTTCACACTGCCTCATCACCAACCGAGGAGACGGTATGACACGGATGCAAAGAGCCGTTCACGTTGTAGGCGTGGGCATGATTCCCTTCACCAAGCCGGGCGCCAGCGCTCCCTACCACGAGATGGGCGCCCAAGCGGCACGCCTGGCACTCGACGATGCCGGCGTCGATTACGCCAAAGTCCAGCAAGCCTATGTGGGCTATGTGTACGGTGATTCCACGGCAGGCCAGGCCGCCATTTACGGCGTGGGCCTGACGGGCATCCCGGTTTTCAACGTCAACAACAACTGCTCCACCGGCTCCAGCGCCTTGTTTTTGGCGCGTCAGGCTGTCGAGAGCGGCATGGTGGAGTGCGCCATTGCCGTGGGTTTTGAACAAATGGTTCCCGGCGCCCTGAAAGGCGCCTACGACGATCGCCCATCACCCTTGCACCGCTTTGCCGACACCATGAAAGCGCACCAAGGCTTCAGCCCGGACGCACCGCGCGCAGCCCAGTTCTTTGGCGGCGCCGGGCGCGATTACATCAAGGAGCATGGCATTCGGCCCGACACCTTTGGCCGCATTGCGGTCAAGGCACGCCAGCATGCGGCTCGCAACCCCTTGGCGGTGTTTCGTCAAACCCTGACGCTGGACGAGGTCATGGCCTCTGCCAAAGTGTTTGACCCCTTGACCCGTTTCCAGTGCTGCCCGCCCACCTGCGGCGCCGCCGCGGCCGTGGTGTGTTCTGCCGAATTTGCACGCAAGCATGGCCTGGACATGCGCGTGGTCATCGCCGCCCAAGCCATGACCACCGACCAAGCCAGCACCTTCGAGAGCCATGACATGCGCAAGCTGGTGGGCTACGACATGACCGCTGCCGCAGCCCGGCAAGTGTATGAGGCGGCCGGTGTCAGCCCTGAAGATCTGGACGTGGTGGAGCTGCACGACTGCTTCACCACCAACGAACTCCTGACCTATGAGGGCTTGGGCTTGACAGCTCCGGGTACGGCCGAGAAATTCATCCTGGACGGCGACAACACTTACGGGGGCCGGGTGGTGACCAACCCCTCGGGAGGCTTGCTGTCCAAGGGCCACCCCCTGGGCGCGACGGGCCTCGCGCAATGCAGCGAATTGGTCTGGCAGTTGCGCGGCCAAGCTGACCAGCGGCAGGTGGAAGGCGCACGGCTGGCCTTGCAGCACAACCTGGGCTTGGGCGGCGCTTGCGTGGTGACCCTGTACCAAGCCGTTTGAGCAGAGGTGCCACATGATCGACCGACGCTACATCGGCCACAGCTTTCCTTCTTTTCAAGTCGAGGTTGAAAAAGGGCGCTTGCGTTTCTTTGCCAAAGCCATTGGCGAAACCAACCCCATTTACCTTGATGAGAAAGCCGCACAGGCTGCCGGACACCGCGCTTTGCTGGTGCCGCCCACGTTTTTGTTTTGCCTGGAAATGGAGGCGCCCGACCCTGCGGCCATTCGCAACTTGCTGGGGCTGGATTACCGCCGCTTGTTGCATGGCGAACAAGGCTTTGTCTACAACGCTCCTGTCTATGCGGGCGACACGCTCACTTTCGAGCAGCGCATTGAAGACATTTACGACAAGAAAAATGGCGCCCTTGAATTCGTGCTGCGCAAAACCAGGGTGACCAATCAGCATCAACAGTGGGTGGCCGATTTGCGCACCGTCACAGTCATGCGCAACGCCTGAAAGGAGATTCAACATGACGGCTTCCCTTTTGACTGCCGCGCAAGTGCAAGTGGGCGACAAGCTGCCCCTGCTCGCGCTGCCCCCTGTGTCCCGCCATACCCTGGCCTTGTACTGCGGCGCCTCTGGCGATCACAACCCGATTCACGTGGACATTGACTTTGCCCGCAACGAGGCCAAGGTCCCCGATGTGTTTGCCCATGGCATGTTGTCCATGGCCTGGCTGGGGCGCTTGCTGACCCAGTGGGTGCCGCAATCGCAGTTGCGCGAGTACAGCGTGCGCTTTGCGGCCATTACCCAGGTCGGCGAGCGCATCACCTGTGCAGGCGAGGTGACAGAGAAATTTGAGCGCGACGGCCAAGCCTGCGTGCGCTTGACGCTGACCACGACCAACGATCAGGGCCAGGTGAAACTGGCCGGCGACGCCGTGATCGCCCTGGCTTGAATCTGAAACGCAAAGGAAAGATCATGCAACCCAAATTGCAAGGAAAAGTGGCCCTGGTCTCGGGCTCGGGGCGTGGCATTGGCCGCGAGATTGCCCTGAAACTGGCCCATGAAGGCGCCAGTGTGGTCATCAATGACCTGGATCCTGCGCCTGCAGCGCAAACCGTCAACGACATCGTGGCCGCCGGTGGCAAGGCCGTGGCCTGTGTGGGCAATGTGACCGAGGCCGGTTTTGCCGATCGATTTGTGGCCACCGCCATTGACCAGTTCGGCGGCCTGGACATCATCGTCAACAATGCTGGCTACACCTGGGACAACGTGGTCCAGAAGATGACCGACGAGCAATGGGAGGCCATGCTGGCGGTCCATTTGACGGCGCCATTTCGCATCATGCGGGCCGCGTCCGGCTTCATCCGCGAGGCCGCCAAACGCGAGGCCGAGGCTGGCCTGTCGGTTCACCGCAAGGTGGTGAACATCTCCTCCACCTCGGGGGTGTATGGCAATGCCGGCCAGGCCAACTACGCAGCGGCCAAGGCCGGCATCAACGGCCTGACCAAAGCCATGGCCAAAGAGTGGGGCCGTTACAAAGTGAACGTCAACAGCGTGGCGTTTGGGCTGATCAAAACCCGTCTGACGGAGGCTTCGGCCGACGCCGACGCCAAGATCGATATTGCCGGTCAGGAAATCAAAGTGGGCGTGAATCCGCAAATTCTCAAAACAGCCGAGGCCATGATCCCCCTGGGGCGTGGCGGCACGCCAGAGGAGGCCGCGGGCGCGGTTTACATGTTCTGCATTCCCGAGTCCAACTATGTGAGCGGTCAGGTTTTGGTATGTGGTGGAGGTCGGCCATGAAGCAGGCCCCCCGCGCCTGGATGACCCCCGAGCTGGAGATGCTGCGCGACACCGCCAAGCGTTTCTTCGAGCGCGAGTGCGTGCCCAATGACAAGCGCTGGAGCGAGCAGCGCCACGCCGACCGCGAGATCTGGCAAAAAGCCGGTGCGGCCGGCTTGTTGTGCGCCAGCATTCCCGAGGCTTATGGCGGCGGCGGCGGCAATTTTTTGCATGAGGCGGTGATTGCCGAAGCCCAGGCCGAGTCTTTGGTGGCGGGTTTCAGCAACAGCGTGCACAGCGGCATCGTGGCCCACTACCTGTTGGCCTATGGCACCGAGGCACAAAAGCAGCGCTGGCTGCCACGCATGGCCACGGGCGAGTGTGTGGCTGCCATCGCCATGACCGAGCCCAGCGCTGGCACTGACTTGCAGCGCATCCGCACCCGCGCTACCCGTGAGGGCGACCATTACCGCATTCAGGGCTCCAAAACTTTCATCACCAACGGCTACCATGCCAACCTGATTTGCGTGGCCGTGAAGACCGACGCCAATGCCGGTGCCAAGGGTGTGTCGCTGGTATTTGTGGAGACCGATGGCCTGGCTGGCTTTCGCCGCGGCCGCTTGCTCGACAAAATGGGGCAAAAGACCATCGACACCGCCGAGCTCTTTTTTGACGACGTGCGTGTGCCGGTGGAGAACCTCCTGGGTGGCGAAGAGGGGCAGGGCTTTGCGCAGTTGATGCAGCAGTTGCCGCAAGAGCGCTTGCTGATCGGCATTGGCACCGTGGCCCTGATGTTTCGCGCCTTGCAAGAAACCACAGACTATGTTCGCCAGCGTGAAGTGTTTGGCAAGCCCTTGTTGGCGCAGCAAAACACCCGCTTCAAATTGGCGGAATGCGCCACCCAGGCCACCATTGCGCGAAGCTTTGTCGACGACTGCGTGGCCCGCCTGCAACGCGGAGAGCTCGATGTGCCGACCGCCGCGATGGTCAAATGGTGGACCACCGACGCCTACGGCAAGCTGGTCGATGAATGTCTGCAGTTCTTTGGTGGTTACGGCTACATGAACGAATACCCCATTGCCCGCATGTATGCCGATGCCCGCGTAGGCCGCATTTACGGTGGCGCCAACGAGGTCATGAAGGAAATCATTGCCCGCGCGATTGAGCGGGACTGACCATGACGGCCACGCTTCCTCCCGCACCGGTCCATTGGCCGCGTGGTTTGCCACGCGACGCGCGCGTGCCCCACGCCACCTACATGCACTATGTGGACACGGCCGCTTTGCGCTACCCCGACAAGCCTGCCGTCATCTACGGCGGTGGCGTGCTCACCTACGCCGCGTTGCAACGCCGGGTCACCGCCATGGCCGGGTTCTTGCAGCAGACCTTGGGGGTTCAACCTGGGGACCGCGTGTTGTTGATCAGCCAGAACTGCCCGCAATGGGTGGTGGCCTATTACGCCATTTTGCGTGCGCAAGCGGCGGTGGTGCCTGTCAACCCCATGAGCACTGCGGGCGAAATTGCGGGGTACCAGCAAGACAGTGGTGCCAGCGTTGCCTTTGTGGCGCAAGAGTTCCTGGCCAATGTGGTGCCCTGTCTGCAAGCGCACGGCGGTGGGTTGCAACATGGGGTGGTGCATGCGTACAGCGATGCGCTGCCCGGCGAAGGCGCTGACGCCGATTTGCCCGAGGTGGTCACCGCACCACGGTTGCCCTTGAGCCATGCGTGCCTGCATGCCTTTGAGGACGTATTGGCTTTGGCACAGCCACCGTTGCCTTACCAGGGACAACCGGAAGACCTGGCGGTGTTGCCCTACACCTCAGGCACCACAGGGCATCCCAAAGGCTGCATGCATTCGCACCGTTCCCTGCTGGCGGCCAACGTCACCTCCCAGCAGTGGCGCAGCTTGCATGCCGACGTCACGGTGTTGTGTGTAGCGCCGCTGTTTCATATGCTGGGCCTGCAAAACGCCATGAACCTGCCCTTGACGCTGGGGGCCACGGTGGTGATGATGCCGCGCTGGAATGCGGCCGTGGCTGCGCGTCTGATGGAGCGCTACCGTGTCACCACCTGGGCTGCGCCACCGGCAATGGTCATCGATTTCTTTGCGCACCCCGATGCCGCCACGCGTGATTTGTCCAGCCTGAGTTTGCTGTCGGGGGGCGGCGCGGCCATGCCAGAAGCCATTGCCAAGCTTTTGTTTGAACGCTTTGGCCTCAGCTACAACGAGGCCTATGGCTTGTCAGAAACCGCCTCGTTTTTGTTGGCCAACCCGGTGCACCGTGGCAAGCGCCAATGCCTGGGGGTGGTGACGCCCGGTGTGGATGCGCGCATCATCGACCCCGAGACCTTGCAAGAGGTCGCGCGCGGTGAGCAGGGCGAGTTGGTGGCGCGTGGCCCCCAGGTCATGAGCGGTTATTGGCGCAACGATGATGCCAATGCAACTGCCTTTATCGATTTGGACGGACAGCGCTTCTTTCGCACTGGCGACCTGGCCACACAAGACGAAGAAGGCTACTTCTTCATGAAAGACCGCCTCAAACGCATGATCAATGTGTCGGGCTACAAAGTCTGGCCAGCCGAAGTCGAGAATGTGATGTACCGCCATCCCGCCATTCACGAGGCTTGCATTGTCGGTGTGCCCGATGCACAGCGTGGCGAACGTGTGGTGGGCCTGGTGGTGCTCAAGCCCGAGCACCGGGGACACTTAACCGAACAAGCGCTGATCGATTGGGGGCGCGAACAGATGGCGGTGTACAAGGCACCGCGCGCCATTCGAATTGTGGACAGTTTGCCCAAATCGGGAGCGGGCAAAATTTTGTGGCGCGAACTACAAGCGCAAGAACGCGCCAGCGCAACACCATCAGGAGCAACAGCATGAGCGACATCGAATTCAAAGGCCAGACCGTTTTTGTGGCGGGCGGCAGCAGCGGCATCAACTTGGGCATTGCCCGTGCCTTTGCACGAGCGGGTGCGAAAGTGGCCATCGCCAGCCGCTCGCAGGAGAGGGTCGATGGCGCCGTGGCAGAACTGAAATCTTATGGCGGTCCTGTGCTGGGCTTCAGTGCCGATGTGCGCGATCCGCTAGCCATTGCCCAGGCCCTGCAGCAAACCCACATGGCCTGGGGCGACATCGATGTGCTGATCTCCGGCGCTGCAGGCAATTTTGTGGCTCCGGCCCTTGGCATGTCAGCCAACGGCTTTCGCACTGTTGTCGACATCGACTTGAACGGGACTTTCCATGTGTTGCGCGCCGCCCACGAGTTTTTGCGAAAGCCGGGCGCTTCCATCATCAACATTTCTGCGCCGCAGGCTGTCAATCCCACCATGTTCCAATCGCATGTGTGCGCCGCCAAGGCCGGCATTGACATGCTGACGCGTGTCTTGGCCATGGAGTGGGGGCCCGATGGTGTACGCGTCAACGGCATTGCACCAGGCCCGATTGCCGACACCGAGGGCATTCGCCGGTTGGCGCCCACCCCCGAAGACATTGCCCGCATGACCAGCAGCATTCCCCTGGGTCGCATGGGGACCACCGAAGAAATTGCCGACATGGCGATGTTCCTCAGCTCGACGCGTGCGCAATATGTGACCGGAGCCGTCATTCCTGTGGACGGCGGCAGTGCCCTCTCGGGTGGACGCAACCTGGGTGGCGCCCTCAACAACTAAAGGAGACAACATGACTGCTTACAAACATTTGGGCTTTGAGGTGCAAGACCATGTCGCCACCCTGACGCTCAATAATCCCAGCGCCCGCAACGCCTTGAGTTCCGACATGCGACTGGAAATTGAAGATGCCATGACGCGCATCCGCAAGGACGATCAAGTGCGTGCCGTCATCCTGACCGGTGCCGAGGGACATTTTTGCGCAGGTGGCGACATCCGCAACATGTCGACCAGCCCGCGCGATCCGGCCACGTGGCGTCAGAGCATGAGTCGTCTGCATGACAACCTGATGCCCTTGATGACGCTGGACCGCCCCTTGATTGCGGCTGTGGACGGCGTCGCCTACGGTGCCGGCTTCAGCTTTGCCCTGATGGCGGATTTCGTTTTGGCAACGCCACGGGCGCGTTTTTGCATGTCTTTCCTGCGCATTGGCTTGGTTCCCGACTGCGCGGCCTTTCACACCTTGCCGCGCATCGTGGGCGTGCAACGTGCGAAAGAGTTGATGCTGTCGGCGCGTGAAGTCAAAGCCGACGAGGCTTTGCAATTGGGCATCGTCATGGAATTGCACGCCCCTGAGCAGTTGATGGCACGGGCCCAGGCCTTGGGTGCCAGCATGGCCCACGCCTCACCGGTGGCTGTCAGCCTCATCAAGCGCACCTTGGCCACTGTGGGCGGCGCCGATTTGTCGGGGCTTCTGGAGATGGAAGCCACCGCGCAAGGCGTGGCGGGAAGCACCGACGCGCACCGCCAGGCGGTGCAGCGCTTTTTAAACAAAGAACCGGCGGCCTTTCAGTGGCCTCAAAAAGTTTGAATGTTGCATTGAAGAGGAGAACAACATGAGTGAAGCAAAACAAGCCCGTATGGTCGAGGGCAAAGTCGTGGTGGTGACGGGCGCGGGTGGCGGCATTGGTCGTGACATTGCCTTGGCCATGGCGCGTGAAGGCGCCCGAGTGGTGGTCAATGACATTGGCGCATCCGTGACTGGCGAGGGCGCCGATGCCGGACCCGCGCAAAAGGTGGTCAACGAAATCAAGGCCCTGGGGGGCGAGGCTGTGGCCAACACCGACAGCGTGAGCGAGGCGGCCAGTGCCAACCGCATTGTGCAAACGGCGCTGGATCATTTTGGCCGCATCGATGTGGTGGTCAACAACGCAGGCATTCTGCGTGATCGCTTTTTCCACAAGATGAGCCTGGACGAATGGGACGCTGTGATCAAGGTGCACTTGTACGGCGCTTACCACGTGAGCCGGGCGGCAGCCCCTCATTTCAAAGAGCAGGCGTCTGGTAACTACATTCACATGACCTCGACTTCGGGCCTGATTGGCAACTTCGGCCAAGCCAACTATGCGGCGGCCAAGCTGGGCATTGCCGCGCTGTCCAAATCGATTGCGCTGGACATGCTGAAATTCAATGTGCGCTCCAATTGCATTGCGCCTTTTGCCTGGAGTCGCATGATTGGCTCCATCCCCACCGACACCCCTGAGCAGCAGGCCCGGGTTGACCGCATCAAACAAATGACCCCCGCCAAAATCGCACCACTGGCAGTGTGCCTGGCCAGTGAGGCCTCGCGCGATGCCAATGGGCAGATCTTTGCGGTGCGCAACAACGAAATTTTCTTGATCAGCCAGCCGCGCCCTGTGCGCTCGGTGCAACGCAGCGAAGGCTGGGACCCGCAATCCGTGGCCAGCCATGCCTTGCCTGCCTTGCAGGCCAGTTATTTCCCGCTGGATCGCTCTGGCGATGTGTTCAGCTGGGATCCTGTTTAAGGAGTTTAAAGATGACCGTTGCAACCTCAAACTCCGCCTTGGGAGTGCAAGCACAGCACACGGCGGCCCTGGACCAGGGACGTTTTCTGATTCAGCGCTGCCACAGCTGCCATGGCGCCATTTACTTTCCGCGGGAAGTTTGCCCCCATTGCGGCAGCGATCATGTCGGTTTCGAAGAGCCCAAGGGCACGGGTACGGTGTATTCGGTGACCACGGTGCGCCGCAAGGCCGATGCCGGAGGGGATTACAACGTTTCCCTGATCGATCTCGATGAAGGCGTACGCCTGATGTCGCGCGTGGAGCAGCTTTCACCTGACCAAGTCAAGATTGGCCAACGGGTGAAGGCGCGTGTGCAAGTCACCAACGGCAAAGGCCTGGTGGTGTTTGATCCTTTGAAGGAGGGGCAAGCATGAGCGCCCGTTTGTCTTCATTGCGCGGCAGCGCTGTCATTGCCGGTGTGGGCACCTTTGGCTGCGGCGAAGCCCATGGCTTCACCGAAATGGAACTTCTGGCGCGGTCAGCGCGCCAGGCCGTAGCCGATGCAGGCTTGAAAATGTCGGACATTGATGGCATTTGCACCGCCAGTGTGTCCTCCACCATGTGGAGCATGGCCGTGCCCGAGTATTTGGGCATCAACCCCCGTTTCCTGGATGGCACCATGATCGGTGGGTCCAGTTTTGTTGCCCATCTGATGCCGGCCATGCTGGCCTTGCAATCCGGTCAATGCAATGCGGTGTTGGTGTGCTATGGCAGCACGCAACGCACGGCCACCCTGGGCCGCAAGGAAATGAACGCCAGCCGCCGCATCCTTGATCCCATGCCTTACGAGCATCCTTTCGACCCAGTGATGCCTGCCAGTGCCTATGCTCTGGCCGCTGCACGCCACATGCACCAATACGGCACCACGCGAAAGCAATTGGCCGAAATTGCGGTGGCGGCCCGTGCCTGGGCGCAGCTGAACCCCGACGCCTTCATGCGCGACCCGCTGAGCATTGACGATGTCTTGTCCGCCCGCATGGTTTGCGACCCCCTGTCGGTGCGCGACTGTTGCTTGGTGACCGACGGTGGCGGCGCCTATGTGTTGGTACGCGCCGATCGCGCCAAGGACCTGCCGAACAAGCCGGTCTATGTGCTTGGCAATGGCACGGCGACCTGGCATCGCCAAATTGCCAGCATGCCCGACTTGACCGTCACTGCCGCCACTCAGTCTGGCCAAGAGGCTTATGCCATGGCAGGCCTGTCGGCCAAAGACATGAATGTGCTGGCTTTGTACGACGCCTTCACCATCAACACCCTGCTGTTTCTCGAAGACTTGGGCTTCTGCAAGAAGGGGGAGGGCGGGGCTTTTGTGGAAAACGGTGGCATTGCGCCTGGCGGCCGCTTGGCCGTCAACACCAATGGCGGAGGTTTGTCCTGTGTCCATCCGGGCATGTACGGCATCTTCTGTCTGATTGAAGCTGTTCGTCAGCTGCGTGGCGAAGGCGGCGCCCGCCTGGTGGCTGGCGCGCAAACGGCCTTGGTGCATGGCAATGGGGGTACGCTCTCCAGCCAGTCCACCGCCATTCTCGGCACCGCCGAGACGCTGTGAGGTTCGCTCATGATTCGTGATGCTGAAACCCTGAAGGTTTTGCTCGACTCGGTGGAGCGCTTTGTGCAAGAACGCCTGGTGCCCGCCGAGAACGAAGTGGCTGAAACCGACGTGATCCCCGCCGACATCGTGGCCGACATGAAGGCCATGGGCCTTTTTGGCTTGACCCTCCCGGAAGCCTATGGCGGCCTGGGGGTCACCATGGAGGAAGAGGTCATGGTCATGCTGGCCATGGGGCAAACCTCACCGTGTTTTCGATCCCTGTTTGGAACCACCGTGGGCATTGGCTCGCTGGGCATATTGTTCGATGGCACGCAGGAACAAAAAGACAAGTACCTGCCGCGCCTGGCCAGTGGCGAGTGCGTGGCCTCCTTCGCGCTGACCGAGCCCGAGGCGGGCTCCGATGCGGCATCGCTCAAAACCACCGCCATTCGCGATGGCGATCATTACGTGGTCAATGGCACCAAGCGCTACATCACCAACTCGCCGCATGCGGACATCTTCACCCTGATGGCGCGCACCGATCCCAACAACAAGGGCGCGGGCGGCGTGTCGGCCTTCATCGTGGAAGCCAACACCCCCGGCATCACCATTGGCAAGATCGATAAAAAGATGGGTCAGCGCGGTGCCCATACCGCCGATGTGATTTTTGAAAACTGCCGTGTGCCTGCCACCCAGCTGATCGGCGGCAAAGAAGGGCAAGGCTTCAAGACCGCGATGAAGGTCCTTGAAAAGGGGCGCATTCACATTGCCGCCATTTGTGTTGGCGCAGCAGAGCGCATGCTGCGCGATGCCTTGCGCTACGCCACCGAACGCAAGCAGTTCGGCCAGCCCATCGCAGAGTTCCAATTGGTACAGGCCATGCTGGCGGACAGCCAGGCCGAGCTTTATGCGGCGCGGACCATGGTGATCGATGCGGCACGCCGCCGTGACGAAGGCCGCAATGTGTCCACCGAGGCCTCGTGCTGCAAGCTCTTTGCCTCTGAAATGTGCGGCCGTGTGGCAGACCGTGCGGTGCAAATTTTTGGCGGCGCTGGCTACCTGAGCGAATATGGCATTGAGCGTTTCTACCGTGACGTGCGTCTGTTCCGACTGTATGAGGGCACCAGCCAGATTCAGCAAATCGTCATTGGCCGCAACATGGTGAAAGAAGGCCGCATCGCCTGATGCCTAACAAAATCCAGAGGAGAAACAACATGAAATTCACTTTGTCACGACGACTGTTGGGCGCATGGGCCTTGTCCGTTTTGGGTTTGACCTGCGCGCACGCCCAAACGCCAAGCTTTCCCACCCAGCAAATTAAGCTGATCGTGCCGTACCCCGCGGGCGGCGCCACTGACATTCTGGCGCGCATGATGGGACAAAAGCTCTCCGAGGCCTGGAACGTGCCGGTGGTGGTGGAGAACAAGCCGGGTGCCGGCGGTACCATCGGCAACAACCTGGTGGCACGTGCCGCCCCAGACGGCTACACCGTGTTGGTGGCGATCACCGCCATCATCCAGCAACCCCCCCTGATGAACTTGCCCTACGACCCGCTGAAGGACTTCGCGCCAATCACGCAGATTGCGAAAAGCCCGAGCATGTTTGTGGTGCCTCTGAATTCACCCTACCAGACCTTGAAAGACTATGTGGCCGCGGTCAAGGCACAGCCCGCCACCTTCAACTATGGCACCTATGGCGCGGGAACCTCGTCCCACATACAAGGCTCTTTGTTGAACCTGCAAGCCGGCCTGGATCAGGTCATGGTGCCTTTCCAGGGCTCTGCGCCTCTGATGAACAACTTGCTGGGCGGGCAACTGACCTCTGCCTTTGTGGACAGCGCATCTGCGCGCGCGCACTTCAAGTCGTTTCGCCCTTTGGCGGTCACTGGCACGCAGCGCTTGCCTTTGTTGCCCGATGTGCCCAGCTTCAAAGAGTTGGGCTACCACTCCTTCGAACCTTACGGCTGGTTTGGCCTGATGCTGCCCGCCGCAACGCCGGCCCACATCGTGCAAAAGTTCTCGGATGAAGCCATGAAAATTTTGCGCATGCCCGATATCGTGGCCAAAGTCGAAGGCCTGGGCTTGTGGGTGGGGGGTGGCAAGCCGGAAGAGTTTGCGCAAATCCTTCGCAACGATGCAGCCATTTACGCCAAGATCATTCGCGATGCCAACATCAAGCTGAACCCATGAAGAACCGTGTCACCGAGCTGCTGGGCATCCGCTATCCCATCATCCAGGGGGGCATGCAGTGGGTGGGCAAGGCCGAGCTGGTGGCTGCGGTTTCCAATGCGGGCGGCTTGGGCGTCATCACAGCCTTGACGCAGCCCACGCCCAAAGATTTAGAGCGTGAAATTCAGCGCACCCGTGAGCTGACCGACAAGCCTTTTGGCGTCAACCTGACCTTGTTGCCCACGCTGAAGCCGCCACCCTATGCCGAGTATGTGCAGGTGATCATCGAGCAAGGCGTCAAGATCATTGAAACCGCTGGCAACAGCCCCAAGGCCTTCATTCCCCAGCTGAAAGCCCATGGTCTGGTCATTGTGCACAAGTGCACGACCGTGCGGCATGCGCTTTCTGCCGAGCGTGACGGGGTGGACATCGTCAGCATCGATGGCTTCGAGTGCGCGGGGCACCCCGGTGAAGACGATGTGCCTGGCCTGGTGTTGATTCCCTTGGCCACCCAGGCCTTGAAAATCCCTGTCATCGCCTCGGGCGGCATCGCAGATGGGCGTGGCATGGCCGCGGCCATGGCCTTGGGCGCGGAAGGGGTGAACATGGGAACACGTTTTTTTGCGACCCAGGAAGCGCCTGTGCATGACAACATCAAACAAGCCCTGGTGTCCGCCACCGAACGTGACACGCGCCTGATGTTGCGCAGCTTTCGCAATACCACGCGGGTGCTGCGCAATGCCGTGTCAGAGGCTGTGGTCGCCCGTGAGCGCCATCCCGAGGGCTGTGAGTTCGAAGATGTCCGCCCTTGGGTGGTGGGGACGCGCGGGCGCGACGCCATGCTGTCGGGCGATGTGGACGGTGGCGTGATTGCTGCGGGCCAAGTGGTGGGCTTGATCCACGATATTCCAAGCTGTGCCGAACTGATCGAGCGCATGGTGGCAGACTGCCGTGCGCATCTGGCACAAGCACAACGGTGGACCGCAGAGTAAGATTCAAAAAACAGGAGACTTGGTATGAACATACAGGGAAAGCGCTTGGCGCGTCGAGGATGGTTGCAATGGCTATCGGCAATGAGCCTGGGCTTTTGGTTGATTGGCGCCTCAGCGCAATCGCCTCAAACCGTGCGCTTGGTGGTGGGGTACTCGGCAGGCGGCCCGGTGGATGCCGCGGCACGGCTGATTGCGCCTGCCCTGGCGCGCGAACTGGGTCAAAACGTCGTGGTAGAAAACCGTCCCGGTGCCGCCGGTGCCCTGGGTGGGGATGCAGTGTCCAAATCAGCGCCGAATGCGCTGATGTTTTTCTTTGCTGCCAGTCCGACCATGACCATCACCCCGCACGTCATCAAGTCGATGCCGTTTGACCCGCTCAAAGACCTTGTGCCGATTGCACCCATACTGAGCTATGCCAATGTTTTGGTCGTCAACAATGACCAACCCTTCAAAACGGTCCCGGAATTGGTGGCTTATGCCAAGGCGAATCCTGGCAAGGTGGCCTATGGCTCTGCCGGTATGGGGGCTTCCAATCACCTCAGCGGCGAGTTGTTCGCACTGCGCACCGGCACGCAGCTCACGCATGTGCCCTACAAAGGCAATGCCCCCGCCATGACCGATGTCATCGGCGGTCAAATCCAGATGATGTTTGATATCGTGGGCGGCGCGCGCGGTCACATTGCCAGCGGTCGGGTCCGACCGATTGCCGTGACCTCCAAAGAGCGTAATGCCGGGTTGCCGCAAGTCATGTCCATGAAGGAAGCCGGCATCGAGGACTATGACGTCGGTGGCTGGTACGCGCTGTATGGTCCGCCCAAAATGGAGCCCGAGCTCATCAAGCGCATCAACGAGGCCACCCGTCAGGCACTGGCGCGTGATGATGTCAAGGCGCGTCTGGTGGAGTTGGGCTACGACCTTTGGGTGGGGCCGCCTTCATGGGTGACGGAACGTGCCACGCGCGAGCTGGCCTTGTGGGGCACGGTCACCAAAGGCATCAAGTTCGATTAAGGTGACTCAGTCGCGTGCCTGGTAGTGGGCTCGCAAGGTTTCCACCAGGGCCTGCGCGTAGCGGGGCAGGGCCACCCTGTCACGGATCAGCACATGGCGCTCGCGCACGCTCCAGGGGTCGCTGAGCTCGATCAGTGCCAATTTCATGGCGCGCAGGTTTCGGCGCGCAGCGCTTTCGGGTACGACGCCCACGCCCACCCCGGCGCCAATCATTCGACACATGGCATCGAAGCTGGAGAGTTGAATGCGCAGCTTCAAGGGTTTGCCCAGTTTCTCTGTCACTTGTGACAGGAAATCCTGAATCGTGCTGCCGGTCTGCATGCCCACAGCATCTTCGTCGAGCGTGTCGGCAAAGGCCATCCGCTTGAAACGCGCAAAGGCATGGTTTTGCGGTGTCACCAAGACCAGCCGATCGGTACTGAAATGTATGGCCTGCAAGCCAAGGGTGTCCACCGGTCCGGCCACAATGCCCAGGTCGGCGCGCCCGTCCAAAACACCACGCGCGATTTCAGCATTCGGTTTTTCCTGAAGGTCTACATTGACCTTGGGGTTTTCTGATAAAAATGTCGGCAAAATTTCTGGCAAAAAATCAGTCACCGCCGTGGTGTTGGCAAACACCCTGACATGGCCTCGAAGGCCAGCGCCATATTCCTGCAGATCGCTGCGCAGTTGGTCTGTTTGCCGCAGCACACCGCGCGCATGGTGAAGAAAGGCTTCACCCGCAGGCGTCAGGCGGACACCGCGCGCCTCCCGATAAAAAAGAGGCATGCCCGAGTGGCTTTCCAGGGCCTTGATGCGGCTGCTCGCTGCCGCCAAAGACAGGTGTTGGCGCGCGGCCGCCCGGGTCAGGTTGCCTTCTTCGGCTGTGCGCACAAACAAGCGCAAATCGGTCAAGTCAAATTCCATGGTTGCATGGTAACTGGAAATAACGAGCCTTCGAAAAAACAAAAGCCTTGGTCTTGAATTCAGTGATTGCATCCTGCGCCTGAAAAGCGCACGATCTGCCTCCATGGAAACGCCTACAAGACACCTTGACCCCACCTTGTTGCCCCAGTTGCAAGCCTGGGTGGGACGCACGGAAACCCTCGCCGACTGGGTCACGCCCGCGCCCGTGCGTGCGCTGTCGGCCACTTTCGACCGCGAAGACCCCAGCCCACAGTCTGGCACGCCCTTGCCACCCTTGTGGCATTGGCTGTATTTTTTGCCGCACCATCGGCAAAGCGAAATTGGGCCCGACGGCCATGCCAGGCGCGGCGGGTTTTTGCCACCTGTTCCTTTGCCGCGCCGCATGTGGGCCGGCGGGCGCTTGCAATGGCGTGCGGACAATCCCTTGGTGGTGGGCGACAGTGCGCAACGCGTGTCTCGCATCCAGTCGGTCAAACACAAGACCGGGCGCACAGGTGATCTGCTGTTTGTGCAGGTGATGCATGAAATCGGCAATGCCCGGGGCTTGTCTTTGACCGAGGAGCATGACATTGTTTACCGCGCCGCGGCCCAGCCCGATGACCCCGCGCCACAACCTGTGGCCGCAGAGCAAGGGGCTGCCTGGCAACGCGAGATCGTGCCCGATGATGTGCTGCTGTTTCGCTACTCGGCGCTGACCTTCAACGGTCATCGCATCCATTATGACCGTCGCTATGTGACCGAGGTAGAAGGCTATCCCGGCCTGATTGTTCACGGCCCCATGATTGCCATGCTGCTGCTGGACTTGCTGCGTCGCCACGCGCCCGATGCCTTTGTGCAGCATTTTGAGTTCAAGGCCGTGCGCCCCACATTCGACCTGAACCCGTTCCGCGTCAATGGGCAACCCAGCGCCGACGGCAAATCGATTCGCTTGTGGGCGCAAGACCATGAAGGCTGGCTCACCATGCAGGCCACGGCCACCCTGGCCTGAATTTGATACACATTGACAACACACCATGAAACACCAAGAAGACAAATTCCAAGACATTCGCGAAGCGGTGCGCGGCCTGTGCGCCCAATTCCCGGACGAATACCATCGCAAAATTGATGAGCAGCGTGGCTACCCCGAAGCCTTTGTGGATGCGTTGACCCAGGCGGGTTGGATGGCCGCCTTGATCCCTCAGGAATACGGCGGCTCCGGCTTGGGCCTGGCCGAGGCATCGGTGATCATGGAAGAGATCAACCGCTGTGGTGGCAACTCGGGCGCCTGCCATGGTCAGATGTACAACATGGGTACCTTGTTGCGCCATGGCTCAACCGCGCAGAAAGAGTTTTACCTGCCCAAAATCGCCTCCGGCGAATGGCGCTTGCAATCCATGGGCGTGACCGAGCCCACCACCGGCACCGACACCACCAAGATCAAGACCACCGCTGTCAAAAAGGGCGATCGGTATGTGGTGAATGGTCAGAAGGTGTGGATCTCGCGCGTGCAGCACTCGGACTGGATGATTTTGCTGGCCCGCACCACGCCTTTGGCCGAGGTGACCCGCAAGTCCGACGGGATGTCGATTTTCATGGTGGACCTGAGAGAGTCCGTCGGCAAAGGGTTGACCGTGCGCCCCATCCCCAACATGGTGAACCACGAAACCAATGAGCTGTTTTTCGAGAACCTGGAAATTCCCCAGGAGAACCTGATTGGCGAAGAAGGCAAGGGCTTCAAATACATTCTCGATGGCCTGAATGCTGAGCGCACCTTGATTGCCGCAGAATGCATTGGCGACGGTTACTGGTTCATCGACCGCGTCACCCAGTACGCGAAAGACCGTGTGGTCTTTGGCCGGCCCATTGGCCAAAACCAGGGCGTGCAGTTCCCGATTGCCGAGGCTTACATCGAAGTGGAGGCCGCCAACCTGATGCGTTTCAAAGCGTGTGAACTCTTTGATGCCCACCAGCCTTGCGGCGCTGAAGCCAACATGGCCAAGTACCTGGCAGCCAAGGCCAGCTGGGAAGCGGCCAATGTGTGCATCCAGTACCACGGTGGCTTCGGCTTTGCCTGCGAATACGACGTGGAGCGCAAATTCCGCGAAACGCGCTTGTACCAGGTGGCACCGATTTCGACCAACCTGATCTACTCCTACATCGCCGAGCACGTGCTGGGCTTGCCACGTTCTTTCTAAGGAGCTGTCATGACACGTCCTTTGGAGGGCATCACGGTCGTATCGCTGGAGCATGCGATTGCGGCGCCTTTTTGCACCCGCCAATTGGCCGACCTGGGCGCGCGCGTCATCAAAATCGAGCGCCCCGGGGTGGGGGACTTTGCCCGCGCCTACGATGCCCGTGTCAAGGGGCAGGCCTCTCATTTCGTCTGGACCAACCGCTCCAAGGAAAGCTTGACGCTGGACCTGAAAAATGCCGATGCCATGGCCGCGTTGAGGCAGCTCATTGCCAAGGCCGATGTGCTGGTGCAAAACCTGGCGCCCGGTGCCACCGCGCGCATGGGCCTGGCCTACGAGGACTTGAAGTCAGACCACCCAGGCTTGATCGTTTGTGACATTTCAGGCTATGGCGAGGATGGGCCCTACCGCGACAAAAAAGCCTACGACTTGCTGATCCAGAGCGAGGCGGGTTTCTTGTCCATCACCGGCACGCCAGAAACGCCCAGCAAAGCCGGCAATTCGGTGGCCGACATTGCAGCCGGCATGTATGCCTACACCAACATCCTTTCGGCCTTGCTCTTGCGCGGCAAAACCGGGCAGGGCAGCCACATCGATGTCTCGATGCTCGAGGCCTTGGGCGAGTGGATGGGTTACCCCATGTACTACGCCTACGAGGGAGCCACGCCACCTACCCGATCCGGGGCGTCGCATGCCAGCATCTACCCCTACGGCCCCTTTCCGGCGGGTGACGGCGGCATCATCATGCTGGGTTTGCAAAACGAGCGCGAGTGGAAAGTGTTTTGCGACAAAGTGCTGCTGCAATCCGACCTGGCGACCGACGCGCGCTTTGCCAGCAATGCCTTGCGCAATCAGAACCGTGAAGCCTTGCGTGGCTTGATCGTCAGTGCTTTTTCAGCGCTGAGCACCGATCAGGTCGAACAGCGGCTGGAAGAAGCGCAAATTGCCAATGCACGCATGAACGACATGGCCGGCCTGTGGGCCCATCCCCAATTGAAATCTCGCGACCGGTGGCGTGACGTGGGCTCGCCTGTGGGCATGCTGCCGGCCCTTTTGCCGCCCGGGCGCAACAGTGCCTTTGACTACCGCATGGATCCCATTCCCAAGGTGGGTGAGCACACTGACGCCATTTTGCAAGAGCTGGGCTTGTCCAGCGAGGCCGTGCAAGCGCTGCGCGCAGCGCAGGCTATTTGATGTTGAATGAATTTTTTTCCACGGAATGATCACCCATGACCACACCATCTGCACAGCTGGCCACCTTTGCCGCACAGCTTCGATTTGAGGACATCCCCGCACACGTTGTGCGCCGAACGGAAGACCTGCTGGTCGATTGGTTTGGCTCGGCGGTGGCCGGGCATGGCTCCCGCCCTGTGGAAGCCCTGACGCGCGTGGTCATGAAGATGGGGCCCAGCTCGGGCCCCAGCGAGGTGATGGTGAACCGCGCCCTGACTTCGCCCTACATCGCAGCGATGTCCAACGCAGCTGCCTCCCATGTCGCCGAGCAGGACGACGTGCACAACGGCTCCGTGTTTCACCCGGCCACCGTGGTGTTTTCTCCGGCACTGGCCATGGCGCAAGCCTTGGGTGCCAGCGGTCGCCAGTTGCTGACGGCAGCCGTCGCTGGCTATGAGGTGGGTATTCGCGTCGGCGAGTTTTTGGGGCGCTCTCATTACAAAGTTTTTCACACCACGGGTACCGCTGGCACCCTGGCCGCCGCCGCCGCGGTAGGTAATTTGTTGGGCTTGAATGCGCAGCAAATGCAGCACGCATTGGGTTCTGCAGGAACGCAGTCAGCAGGCTTGTGGGAATTTTTGCGCACAGGCGCCGACAGCAAACAACTTCACACAGCCCATGCGGCGGGCGCCGGATTGATGTCGGCCTTGCTGGCCCAAGAGGGATTTACCGGTGCGGCCCAAATTCTGGAGGGTGCGCAAGGCATGGCAGCGGGCATGTCCAGTGACGCGGATGAGCGCAAGTTGACCGACGGGCTGGGCACGCGCTGGGCCACCGCCGAAACCTCCTTCAAGTACCACGCATCCTGTCGCCACACCCACCCGGCGGCCGACGCGCTGTTGCAGGTCATTCAACAAAATGCCCTGTATCCCAACGACATTGTCCGTGTGGTGACCCATGTTCACCAAGGGGCCATCGATGTGTTGGGCCCTGTGGTCAATCCTGTCACGGTACACCAAAGCAAGTTTTCCATGGGCACCGTCCTGGCTCTGGCCGCACGCTTCGGCTATGCGGGTTTGACAGAGTTTGATGGCCATTTCAGCGAAGCTGACACCCGAGCGTTTTGCGATCGCGTGGAGATGGCGCTGGACGCCGAAGTCGATGGCGCTTACCCCCAGCGCTGGATTGGCAAGGTCACCGTGCATACCCGAGATGGCCGTGTGCTCAAGGGGCGTGTGGATGAGCCCAAGGGCGATCCGGGCAACACATTGAGCCGGGATGAAATTTCCGCCAAGGCCATCCGCCTGGCTTTGTACAGCCAAGGGGCCACGGAGGCGGAAATGCAGACTGCGCTCAAGGTCCTTTGGGGCATGGCCCAGGTGACCGTGGTGCCCACTTTGATACCGCGCAAAGCCTGATTATTTTTAGGCTTATCGGGTTTGAATTTGTCGCAGACTGTGACAAGATAGTCATCTTTGAATCGATTGGAGACATTTTCATGCGCGTGACACTGAAACGTTGGTTAGCCTCTGGACTGGCTGGTTTGGCTTTGGCCGCTGTGGGGTCTGCTTCAGCCCAAGGCGCTTTCCCCGACAAGCCCATCGTCTTGGTGGTTCCATTTGCCGCTGGTGGGCCGACCGATGTGGTTGCGCGCATGATCGCCATCCCCATGGGGCGTGCCTTGGGGCAAAGCGTATTGGTGGAGAACACGGTGGGTGCGGGTGGCACCATTGCATCCCAGAGGGTGGCAAGGGCTGCCCCGAACGGCCACACCATCTACATTCATCACATGGGCATGGCCACCGCGCCGGCGCTGTACAAAAAACTGAGCTTCGACCCTTTGAAGGATTTCGAGTACATCGGGCAAGTGGTGGATGTGCCCATGACCATGTTGGCGCGCAAGGATTTTCCGGCCAACAACCTGCAGGAGTTGCTGGCCTACATCAAGGCCAACAAAGACAAGGTCACTCTGGCCAATGCTGGTTTGGGCGCCGTGTCGCACTTGTGTGGCTTGCTGTTCCAAACCCAGATCGAAGTCGATCTGAACACCATTCCCTACAAGGGAACAGGCCCTGCCATGAACGACCTGCTGGGTGGGCAAGTGGACTTGCTGTGCGACCAAACCACCCAGACCGTGCCGATGATCAAGGAAGGCCGCGTCAAGGTCTATGGTGTTACCTCGTTGAAGCGCCTCGCGGCCTTGCCGAACGTGCCCACGCTGGATGAGCAAGGCCTCAAAGGCTTCGAGGTCAAGGTGTGGCACGGCATGTATGCCCCCAAGGGCACACCGCAACCTGTCATTGAAAAGATCAACGGTGCCCTGCGTGCCGCCATGCAGGACCCGCAGGTGAAGCAACGCTTGGCCGAACTCAGCTCCGATGTGCCGCCCCTGGACAAAATCACACCCGAGGGCTTGCGCACCCACCTGGAAGCCGAGATCAAGAAATGGGGACCGGTGATTCGCAAAGCGGGCATCTATGCCGACTGATGTGGCTGCGCCATGTCACTGAAACTTGACCCCCATCTGCATCACCCCGGGCAAGTGCCTGGGGTGGACCTGGCGTCCAGTGACGATTTTTACGAAGCCTTGCTGGACGCCCACCAGGGGTTGTCAGACGCAGACAGCGCGGCCTTGAACGCGCGCCTGATTTTGCTCTTGGCCAACCACATTGGCGATGTTTCTGTACTGCTGGAAGCCCTTGAGGCGGCGCGTCAGGGCTGAGGCGTTTTCGGCTTGAAGCCACACTGCGCCGCCACGGCGCAGTGCCAGCACTGGGGTTTGCGGGCCACGCAAACATAGCGACCCAGCAAAATCAGCCAATGGTGCGCGTCCACCTTGTAGGGGTCGGGGATGCGCTTGAGCAGTTTCATTTCGACGTCGTAGGGCGTCTTGCCCGGCGCCAGGCCGGTGCGGTTGCCCACGCGAAAAATATGGGTGTCCACTGCCATCGTCGGCTCGCCGAAGGCCACGTTCAGCACCACATTCGCTGTTTTTCGGCCCACGCCGGGCAAGGCCTCGAGCGCCTCACGCGTTGCGGGCACTTCGCCTTGGTGTTGCCTGACCAAGATCTCACAGGTCGCCATCAAATGGCGCGCCTTGCTGCGGTACAGGCCAATGGTCTTGATGTAACTTTCCAAGGTGGGCAAGCCCAAGTCCAGGATCTTTTGCGGCGTGTTGGCCACGGGGAACAGCCGGCGCGTGGCCTTGTTCACCCCCACGTCGGTCGCCTGGGCGGAGAGCAGGACCGCTGTCAACAACTCGAACACGCTCGTATACTCCAACTCGGTGTTGGGCTGCGGGTTGGCCGCCTTCAAGGTGGCGAAAAACGCTTCGATGTGTTGTGCCTTCATGCCTTCATCTTTCAAAAATAATTCGTATCTGACCCCAATTAACCATGCGATTTGCCCAACGTCTGAACAACGTCGAAACTTCGGCGATTCGAGAACTCTTCAAGTTGCTGGGCAAGCCCGGCATCATCAGCTTTGCGGGCGGGTTTCCCGATGGCGCCATGTTTGATGTGGATGGTATCCGAGAGGCCAGTGCGCGTGTGCTGGCCAACGAGTCGGGACCGGCCTTGCAGTATGGCGCGACCGAGGGCTACAACCCTTTGCGCGAGCAACTGGCCCACTTCATGACTTCCAAGGGCGTGAGCGGCATGACGCCCGAGAGCCTGATTGTCACCACCGGCAGCCAGCAAGCCCTGGACCTGATTGCCAAGACCTTGCTGGACGAGGGCGATGTGGCCTTGGTCGAGGCGCCGACCTTTTTGGCCACCATTCAATGCTTCCGTTTGTATGGCCCGCAAGTGCTGGGCGTGCCCATCGATGCCGACGGCGTTCGGGTCGATTTGCTGGAAGAGATGATGGTCCAGCACAAGCCCAAGCTGGTGTACCTGATCCCCACCTTTGGCAACCCCAGCGGCGCCATGCTGAGCCTGGAGCGCCGCCTGCGGGTGCTCGAGCTTGCAGTGAAATACCAGACCGTGGTGGTCGAAGACGACCCCTATGGCGACCTTTATTTTGGCGAGGCGCCGCCGCCTTCGCTGCTGGCCTTGAGCGATCGCGTGCCGGGCAGCCGTGACTGGCTGGTGCATTGCGGCAGCCTCAGCAAGGTGCTGAGCCCTGGCCTGCGCGTGGGCTGGTTGATTGCACCTGCGGCGCTGTTACAGCGCGCCACCATGTGCAAGCAGTTCAGCGATGCGCACACTTCCACCTTTGCGCAAGCCACGGCGGCCGAGTATTTGCGCAGCGGCCGCATGCCCGCCACCCTGGACCATGTGCGCAGCGTGTATGCCCAACGTGCGGCCACCATGGGCGCGGCATTGCAGCGCGAGTTTGGCGATGGCCTGGCGTTCAGCCAACCCAAAGGCGGCTTGTTCTTCTGGGCGCGTTTGACCGGCGCACGCGGTCAATTGAACGATGGGGCGACCCTGGCCAAGAAGGCGATTGACCAGGGCGTGGCCTTCGTGCCGGGCGCACCGTTCTTTTCAGACCACCCAGATGCCACCACCTTGCGCTTGAGTTTCGCCACGGCCGACGTGGCGAAAATCGAAGAGGGCTTGCAACGCCTGGGCCGCGCTTTTCGCGGCGACTGATCAGGCAGGCGTTTCCCAGGCCGACATCGGCACGCAACTGCAAAACAGGTTGCGGTCGCCGTAGACGTTGTCCACCCGGCCAATGCTCGGCCAGTATTTTTGGCGCTTGAGCGTGGGCAGCGGAAAGGCCGCCACTTCGCGGCTGTAGGGCCGCTCCCAGGCATCGCCCACCACGCAAGACGCCGTGTGCGGCGCGTGTTTCAAGGGGTTGTTGTCTTGCGGCCAGGTGCCTTGCTCCACCTGGCGAATTTCTTCGCGGATGGCGATCATGGCGTCAATGAAGC
>VERE01000093.1 GCA_018882835.1 Limnohabitans sp. | reverse complement strand
TTGGTGCACGGCGAAGTCACCAGCCCCGACATCGATTTGTTTGACCGCGAGGCGGTGTTCATCGACACCCAGCTGATTCCCTTGCGCCGCGATTTCCCCGAGCTGAAAATCGTCTTCGAGCACATCACCACCCAAGAAGCGGCCCAGTACGTCGCGTCCAGCGATCGTTTTGTGGGCGCCACCATTACTGCGCACCACCTGCTGTACAACCGCAATGCCATCTTCATCGGTGGCGTGCGCCCCCACTACTACTGCTTGCCGGTGCTCAAACGCGAAACGCATCGCCAGGCGCTGGTGCAGGCGGCCACCAGTGGCAGCCCCAAATTCTTTTTGGGCACGGACAGCGCACCGCACCCGGCCCACCTCAAAGAACACGCCACAGGCTGCGCAGGCTGTTACACCGCCCATGCGGCCCTGGAGATGTACGCCGAAGCCTTTGACAACGCCGGTGCACTGGACAAGCTGGAGGCTTTTGCCAGCTTCAATGGCCCCGATTTCTATGAACTGCCCCGCAACCAGGGCCAGGTCACGCTGCAACGCCAGAGCTGGATGCCGCCCGAAGCCTTTGCTTTTGGCGAGGCCGAACTCAAACCCCTGCGCGCGGGTGAAGCGCTGCCATGGCAAATGGTGGTCTGAGCCGATTGTCTGGCGAGGTGACGCCTGAACTGGATGGGGCAACGCCTTGGTTCGCCCCCTGGTGGCCCTGGATTGCGCCCGCTTGGGCGCATTGGCAGCTTCATGGTGAGGTGGCGGCCGCATTGAATGCTTTGCCTTCCCGAGCACCTGTTGAATTTGTAGCGCAATCCGCGTTGCCTGCCGGCCAGGCCTACGAAGACTTCATCTACGCCCGGGGTCAGGTGCCGACCCGCGACAACCTGCATGATTTTTTCAACGGCTGCTGTTGGCACCGCTTTCCTCAGACCAAGCTGCGGCTCAACCAATTGCAGGGCGAAGAGATACAGCGCATAGGCGTGCACGCAACGCGCGGACCGGTCCGTGATGCCCTGACCCTGTTCGATGAAAACGTGGCGCTGCTGCAAGCCCCCGATGTTCTCTGGCAAGCTCTGCAAGACCGCGACTGGCATCAGGTGTTTGTGACCTTGCGCCCGCAATGGCAGGAGGTGCGCTGGGTGGTGTTTGGCCATGCGCTGTTGGAAAAATTGGTGCAACCCTACAAATCGATCACGGCGCATGTTTACCGCGTGGCCCCCGAGGTGGCGGCCGGCGACCACGCCTTGGACGCCTGGTTGGCGGCTACCTTGACGCCTCAGCATCTGGCGACCAAGCCTTATCAGCCCCTGCCGGTGATGGGCATCCCCGGCTGGTGCATTGCCAACGAGGACCCTTTGTTTTACGCCGATCGCGAAGTGTTCCGACCCCGTCGCTGAGCCCCGCTAACCCTGACAAGTTTCAGGGATAAGCCTTGCAAAGCTTGATTTCTGGCAGAGCGCCCCTACCATTCGCCTCAACGGCTCCTCGGGTGGGGCTGTTTAAAGGAACCCATGAAACGCATTTTTCTCTTCGTTCTGACCAACCTGGCTGTCATGGTGGTGTTGGGCGTGGTGGCCAGCTTGCTGGGCGTGAATCGTTTTCTCACGGCCAACGGCCTGAATTTGTCGGCCCTGCTGGGCTTTTCACTCATCATGGGCTTTGGCGGCGCCATCATCTCGCTGCTGATGAGCAAACCCATGGCCAAATGGAGCACGGGTGCGCAAGTCATCACCACGCCGCAAAACCAGGATGAAGCCTGGATTGTGGACACAGTGCGGCGCTTGTCCGAAAAAGCTGGCATCGGTATGCCGGAAGTGGCCATTTACGAAGGCGAACCCAATGCGTTTGCCACCGGCGCATTTCGCGACTCGGCTCTGGTGGCGGTGTCCACCGGCTTGCTGCAGGGCATGACGCGCGAAGAAGTCGAAGCCGTGCTGGGCCATGAAATTGCACACATTGCCAACGGCGACATGGTCACCCTGACGCTGATTCAGGGCGTGTTGAATACCTTTGTCGTGTTCCTCAGCCGCGTGGTGGGCTATTTCGTGGACAGCGCCTTGCGCAAAAACGACGAAGAAAACACCGGCCCAGGCATGGGCTACTACATTACCAGTATCGTGCTGGACATCGTGCTCGGCTTTGTCGCCAGCATGATCGTGGCCTGGTTCAGTCGCCAGCGCGAGTTCCGCGCCGATGCCGGTTCGGCACAGTTGCTGGGCCGCAAGCAGCCGATGGTGAACGCTTTGGGCCGTTTGGGCCAAATGCAGGCTGGCGCTTTGCCCAGCAGTGTGGCGGCCATGGGCATCACCGGCGATTTGGGCAAACTGTTCGCCTCACATCCGCCGCTGGAAGAACGCATCGCCGCTTTGCAATCCGCGCAATGACGGGCATTCAGGGTTTGACAAGGGCGCGGGCCACGGCTTCGCCCACCTTGATGCCATCCACTCCTGCTGACAAAATGCCGCCCGCATACCCGGCACCTTCCCCTGCGGGAAACAGGCCTCGCACGCCGGGGCTCTGAAAGTTCTCGTCACGCTGTATGCGCAGGGGCGAGGAGGTTCGGGTCTCGACACCCGTCAGGACCGCGTCCGGCAAGTCAAAGCCTTTGATCTTTCGGCCAAACACAGGCAAGGCCTCGCGCAGCGCTTCAATGGCATAGCCGGGCAAGGCGCTGTCCAGGCTCACCATCTTCACGCCTGGCTTGTAGGAGGGCTCGACCGAGCCTAACGCGGTCGATGGACGGCGCGCCAAAAAGTCGCCAACGCGCTGGCCTGGCGCTTCGTAATTGCTGCCCCCCAGCACATAGGCCTGCGATTCCAGCTGCCGCTGCAAAACAATGCCCGACAAAGGATGAAAGCCGCCGGGTGCATCGCTGACATCGTGGCGAATCGCTGGGGTACGGCTGAGCTGCGAGGCCTCGGCAAGGGGCGCAAACGCCGCTTCCAGCGCCGCTGGGTCGCGGGGGTAGTCGCTGGGGTCAATGCCCACCACCATGCCTGCGTTGGCGTTGCGCTCGTTGCGCGAATACTGGCTCATGCCATTGGTCACCACCCGGCCTGGCTCGGAGGTGGCGGCCACCACGGTGCCGCCCGGGCACATGCAAAAACTGTAGGCTGTGCGGCCATTGCTGGCGTGGTGCACCAGCTTGTAATCGGCAGCGCCCAGCAAGGGATGGCCTGCGTGCCGGCCCCAGCGAGCTTGGTCGATCAAGCCTTGCGGATGCTCAATGCGAAAGCCCACCGAGAATGGTTTGGCCTCCATCGGCACTTTGTGGTGGTGCAGCATGGCGAAGGTGTCGCGCGAGCTGTGACCCAGGGCCAGCACCACATGCCGTGCGGGCAGGGTGTAGCGGGTTTGCTGGGCTTGGTCAAACACTTCCAGGGCGGCCAGCTGCTGCAGGCCGTCGGCGCCGGTTTCCAGCTGAACATCGACCACCCTTTGTTCAAAGCGTACTTCACCACCGAGGGCGATGATTTGCGCGCGCAGGTTTTCCACCACCTTCACCAATTTGAAGGTGCCGATGTGGGGATGGGCGGCGTACAAAATTTCTTCAGGCGCTCCGGCTTGCACAAACTCTTGCATCACCTTGCGGCCCAGATGACGCGGGTCTTTGATCTGGCTGTACAGCTTGCCATCGGAAAACGTGCCGGCGCCGCCCTCGCCGAACTGCACATTGCTTTCCGGGTGGAGCTCGCGCTTGCGCCACAGGCCCCAGGTGTCCTGGGTGCGTTGGCGCACGGTTTTGCCGCGCTCCAGCACGATCGGCTTGAAGCCCATTTGCGCCAACACCAGCGCGGCAAAAATGCCGCAAGGCCCAAAGCCCACCACCACAGGGCGTTCGTCGTTGCGGGGCTGCCAATCGCCCGGTGCATGGGCGGGCGCATGCCATGCCATGTCGGGCGTGGCCTGGACATGCGGGTTGGCCGCATGCTTTTGCAGCAACTGTGTTTCTTGCGCCGGGTCGGCCAGGGTCACATCGACGATGTAAACCACTTGCAGTTGCGCTTTGCGCGCATCAAAGCTGCGCTTGAAAACTTGCCAGTGCTGCACGTCTTTGGGGACGATGCCCAGCGTGCTGCAAATTTTGTCAAACAGCGAGGGTGGCGCCAGGGGCGGGGGAGTGGCCTCGTCGGGGGGATCGAAGGCGGCGTCGAGCGGGAGCTTGAGTTCTGAGAGTCTGATCATGGCGGCGGGGGCCCGTGTTCATCAGGCGAGGCTGCGGTAGAGTTGTGATTATGGCCGCTTCCGATGTACTTCAGGGCTTGCCGCCTGTGCTCTCGTCCGACACCCGCTTGGTCATTCTGGGCAGTTTCCCTGGCGTGGCCTCGTTGCGGGCGCAGCAGTACTACGGCCATCCGCAAAATCAGTTTTGGCGTTTGTTGGCCGCGCTGTTGACGGACGATGCCACTGCGCTGGTGCAAGCGCCTTACGCAGAGCGCCTGCGCTGGCTGCTGGCGCAAGGCCTGGGCGTGTGGGATGTGTATGCATCTTGCCAGCGCGAAGGCAGCCTGGACAGCGCCATTCGTGCGCCGGTGTTGAACGACCTGGCTTCCTTGCGGGTTCATTGCCCACAACTTGCCGCGCTGGCGCACAACGGGGGTGAAAGCTACCGCCATGCGCGCCACACCCGGGCCTTGGGGTTACCGGTTTACCGCTTGCCCTCCAGCAGCCCAGCCCATGCATCATGGTCGTTTGAGCGCAAGCTGGATGCTTGGCGCGAGGTGCTGCAACACGCGGGTTGCCTGACCCGGCGATAATCCATTGTGTGAAGCACGCCAGACCGTCGCTGGTGCAAGCCGCAAGGCCCAGGCCGAAAGGCATGGGGTGGAAACACCGCACTGGAGGAACGTCCGGACTGCACAGGACAGCGCAGGAGGTAACACCTCTCCACCGTGAGGTGAGGATCAGAGCAACAGAGACGAGTCGCAGCGGGCAACCGCTGCGGGTGAAACGGGCAATCTCTGCGCGCAGCAATACCAAGTAGGCCAGCGTTGATGTGGTTCCGCAGAGTTGGCGGGTAGGTAGCACCGAGCCGTGTGGGTGACCCACGGCCCAGATTAATGGCGGTCACATGGGGGCAACCCCATGCACAGAATCCGGCGTATCGGCGGGCTTCACACTTTTTTGGCGCGGGGGCCTTTCAGACCATCTCGCGCAGGCGCTCCACATGGGCCGTCAACGACCGCATGGCCACCGGCCACAGGCGCGGCGGCACATCGTCGTAGGCGCGTTCCACCCACTCTTGCATGCTGCCATCGGGCAGTGCGCGCATGACGCCCAGAATTTTGGCTTCGCGCTGCAGGCGATGTTTCTTCAGGCGCTGAATCACGTCGGCGGCGTCGTAGGCGCCCGTCTCCAAATTACCCAGCACGTAACCGTGTGCTGGCAGGATGAAGTCGATGTTGTCCTGGGCGCAGGCTTGCAACAGTTTGTCCAGCGATTCCAGGTAGTCGCTCATGTGGCCATCGGGCGGGTCGATCACGGTGGTGCTGCCATTGAGCACATGGTCGCCACTGAACAGCAAGCCGTCCTCTTCCAGCACCAGGCACAGGTGGTTGGCCGCATGGCCGGGCGTATGAATCACGCGCAGGGTGTGGCTGTGCTGAGGGCCCTGCAAAACCAGTTTTTCGCCATCGGCCAGCTCGCGGTCGGGCACAAAGTGACTGTTGGGGCGGGCCGTGGGTTGCGATGGCAAGCCCAGGATCGGGGGCTTGTGGCCGTGCTGCGCACACAGGGCTTGCAGGGGCTGGGCGCCGGGCGAGTGGTCGGAATGCGAGTGGGTACAGACAATCATGCGGATGTTGCCGCCGGCGGCGCGCCACAGCTTTTCCTGGTGTTCCGGAGCGACCGGGCCGGGGTCGATGGCGATGTAGCCTGTGTCGGGGTCGCCGACCAGGTAACTGTTGGTGCCGGGGCCGGTCATCACGCTGGGGTTGGGGGCGGTCAGGCGTTGCAGGTTTTTCAGCAGCGCCACGGG
>VERE01000042.1 GCA_018882835.1 Limnohabitans sp. | reverse complement strand
GTGTACACCGGCCTGCTGGCGCTGTTTGACAGCACCATCACCTTTCAGTCGCAATATCAGCAGAACCGGAGCCTGCCTTCGTTGTTAGCCCTTCTGCTGGAGGACACCGATAATCCGCGCTCCCTGGCGTGGGTAGCCCAAACGCTCAGAGGGCGGTTGTCCAAGCTGGCAGGCAGCGGGGCCGAAGCGCTTGATGGCCTGGCGCGCAGAGTGCCTAACCCCGCCACCTGGGTCGCCAACGAATCGCCAACCCGCGAAGGCTTGCAAACAGAATTGCAGAATTGTCTGCAAGCTGTCTACGCCCTGTCGGATGCCATTGGAGCGCGTTACTTCACGCACACTCGGGACAGCGAACAGAGTTTGGGCTTCTGAATCTCACCATGCTGTTGCGCATCACACACGAAACCCGTTACGACTACTCACCGGCGGTGGGTACTGCCCAGCACATTTTGCATTTGCAACCACGCGACACCCTGCGACAGAAGCTTGTGCAATACCAATTGCAGATCACCCCCGAGCCTGCGCAGGCCCTGTCCCAAACCGACCTGTATGGCAATGCCATGCGTTTCGTCGCCTTGCAGTCACCGCACGACGCCCTGCGTCTGGTCTCGCGCAGCGTGGTCAAGACATTGGGGGCGGCCACACCAGACCCTGCGGCACTGAACCTGGCCTGGGAGCATGTGCGCGCCCGGTTTCGTTATCAGGTTGGCGCGCGCTATGACCCGGCCATCGACCATCTGTTTGTCTCGCCCCATGTGCCTCGGCACACCGCGTTTCATGACTACGCCCTGCCCAGCTTCACGCCGGGCCGCCCCCTGCACGACGCTGCCCGCGACTTGAATGCGCGCATTCATTTCGACTTTCGTTATGAAAGCCACAGCACAGACGTCAGCACCCCAGCCCTGGAGGCGCTGCAGCAACGGCGCGGGGTTTGCCAGGATTTTGCGCACATCTTCATTGCCTGCTGTCGTGCCATGGGCCTGGCTGCGCGTTACGTCAGCGGCTATTTGCTCACATCGCCACCGCCCGGCCAACCTCGCCTGATCGGCAGCGATGCCTCGCACGCCTGGGCCTCGGTGTACCTGCCCGATGGCCAGGATGGTCCCGGCCAGTGGCTGGACTGCGACCCCACCAACAACCGCTGCGATTGGGAAACACCGGGCGAAGACTATGTCACCGTGGCCATCGGCCGCGACTACGCCGATGTGTCACCTGTGCGGGGCGTGATCCACGGTGGCACGCATCACACCCTGGCCGTGGCCGTGACGGTGGAGCCCGCCGAGGACGCCTGAGGCTTAGAGCTTGACCACGGGCGCCTTGCCCAGCACTTCGTTTTCATAGGCGTGCAACGAAGGCAAGCCTCCCGTGTGCAAAAACAGGACACGCTCCTGCGGCTTGAAGAAGCCCTGCCGGGCCAAACCGATGAGGCCGGCCATGATTTTGCCGGTGTACACCGGGTCCAGCAAAATGCCTTCGGTGCGCGCCAACATTTGCACCGCCTCCACCATCTTGTCGTTCGGAATGGAGTACTTGGGTTGCCAATAGCCCCCCACGCTGACCACTGCTTCGCGTGGCACCGTCATGGGAATGCCAACCAGGTCCAACACGGCTTGCGCTTCGCGATGGACCAAAGGCTCCTGATCTGCCGGGTCGCGGCTGACCCCCACGCCGACGATGGGCACCTGAATGTGATTGCCTAAAAACCCCGCCAGCAGGCCGCCATGTGTGCCCGAACTGCCAGAGCCCACGACCACCCGGTCAAACGACACGCCCTGGTCAAAGCATTGTTGCTGCAACTCCTGGGCACAGGCCGCATAGCCCAGGCCTCCGATGGCATTGGAGCCCCCGCCTGGAATGATGTAGCCCTTGCGGCCCTGGGCCATCAGCAACTCGGCTTCGGCTTGCATGGCTTGCGCCATGTTGCTGCCACCAGGAACCACAGTGATGGCCTCCACCCCCATCAAACGGAACATGAAGTGGTTGCCGCTGGCGTCGTCATGAAAGCTGTGGGGCACGCGCTCTTCAATCACGAAGCGGCACTTCAAGCCTTCTTTGACGGCGGCCGCCAGGGTGATGCGGCAATGGTTGGATTGCGGCGCACCACAGGTGATCAGCGTGTCAGCGCCTTGGGCCAAGGCATCGGCCACCAGGAATTCCAGCTTGCGTGTTTTGTTGCCCCCGGGAAACAAGCCCAGCATGTCATCGCGCTTGATCCAAAGCTCGGGGCCTTGTCCACCCGGGCAACTGGCCGCCAGCGCCTGCGAGAAACGCGGCATCGGCTCCAGAGGTGTGGGATGGGTGGTGTAACGGCGGCGGGGGAAACGGGATAAGTCCATGGTTCACTTCCTAGGTCAAAGAGGGGTCATTTCCAGCGAAGGGGTTCGATCATCACACTGCCCAGTTGGCTGCTGAGGGTCAGCGCGCCTTCCTGCACAGTGGCCTGCAATTGCATGCTGCGCTCGGCCAAAGCGCTCAAGGCCTGCGAGGCTTCTGTCGGAACGCGCCAGACCTGCAATTTATCCAGACGTGACAACTTGTTTTCAATGCCGCGCCACCAGACTTCCGCAGCATGGTGAAAGGCATAAACAATGACGGCATCGGCTTTGCTGCAGGCCTTGGACAAAGGCTTGTCCTCGGGCTGACCCACTTCGATCCACAGGCGTTTGCGGCCGGTGAAATCGGTGAGGGACACATCGGGGTCGTCCGGGTCAGACAGGCCGGCACCAAAGGCCAGGGTGCCATCGCCATTGCAAACGGACTGCAAGGTATGGGCTTGCAAAGCCAGCGCCACCAAACGAACCATCATGCGCTCATCGGTTTCGCTGGGGTGACGCGCCAACGTAAGAGAGTGGTCGGCGTAATAACTGTGATCGATGTCGGCCATTTGCAAGCCGGCTTTGAAGATGGTGGATTTGATGGCCATGGCCGATTATCGCGGGGGTTACAGCCATTGCTTGCGTCACGTTGATAATCTGCGGTGTGCCATTGCGCTTACCCATGACGTCCACCTCTGACACTCGCGCCACTCACCTGCCCATCCACCTGGCCTTGTTTGGCATCACCGTGGTCTGGGGCTTGAACCTTTCGGTGGTCAAATCGCTGACCCAAATTCTTGATCTCAGCCTGATTGCCATGCTGCGCATGCTGGCTTGTTTGGCCTGCCTCACCGTGCTTTACCGCCACAAAATTGGCTTGATCCGCCACTGGCGTGCATCCTTGTGGGTGCAGGCCACGCTGGCAGGCGTGTTGATGGTTTATGTGAACCAGGTGCTGTTCACCCAAGCCATGGGGCGCACCAGCGCCACCAATGCCGCCTTGATCATTGCCTTGGGGCCGATGGTGTCGGCCAGCCTGGAGTATGTTTTTTTTCGTCAGCCCATGGGACGCCGAATGCGTTGGGGCCTGGTGCTGGCACTGATCGGTGTGGTCACGGTCATCACCCATCGGCCTGGCGCGCAATGGCAGCAAGCGGCCTTGGGAGATGTGCTGATTTTCAGCTCGGTCGTGACCTTTGCCGTTGGCGGTGCCCTCACCCAACGCATCTCTGATCAGCTCGATCCCATGAGCATGACCTGGTACACCCATGTGATAGGCGGCATTCTGCTGTGCATCGACAGCATGCTGCGGCTGGACGACATCGTCACGCCCCTGGCAGCCCTGGATACCCAAGCCTGGGCCATGACCTTGTTTTCTGGCTTGGTGGCCACGGGGCTGGGGGCGGTCATCTGGGCCAAAGGCATTGCGGTGCTGGGGGTGGGCAGAACCGCTGCGTATTTGTCCTGGGTCCCGGTCCTGGGCGTGGCGTTCGGCGCCCTCTTGTTGGGCGAGCCGGTGACTTACTGGCATGCACTGGGTGTCAGCCTGGTGCTGATGGGCACGGTGCTGAGCTGGCCCGAGGCCATGTGGTCCTTGGTGATCCACAGATTGAAGCGGTTATGAAAAACGTCAAGACTTTCATTTCTTTGGGGCTGGGGCTCGCAGCGCTGGGGGCCTGCGCGCAAGACAGCAGCGATGCCTGGACGTTCAAGTTCACCCCGTCTGTCTACAGTGGCCGACATCAAACCCTGGCCACGGATATGAACATGCGGGGCCATTACGGCCAGCACACCCTCTGGCTGGGTCAGTACACACGCCCCGGTGAATTTCAGTGAAGTAGACCAATGGCGCGCCGCCGTGGGCTGGCGCTTTTAAGGCCCTGCCGATTAAAACGTGGCGATGACCGCCTCGCGCAGCACAGGCGTCACCTCGGGGTCTACGCCAAACCAAGCCTTGAACGCAGGCCGCGCCTGGTTCAGCAGCATGCCCAAACCATTGACTGTCAGGTTGCCTCGCGCTCGGGCCGCGGCCAGCAGTGTGGTCTCCAAGGGGATGTAGATGGCGTCGCACACCAAGGCAGCGGTCGGCAAGGCATCGAGCCTCAGCACAAGATCGGTCTTGCCGTGCATGCCCTGGTCGGTGCTGTTGACCAGCATGGCCGCGCCTGCCAGTGCGTCATGGCGCTCAGACCAATCGCAGACGGTCATGACAGGGCCGAATTCGTCGGCCAGGGCTTGTGCCTTGCTGCGGGTGCGGTTGATCAAGCGAATCGAAGAGGCACCGGCATCGATCAAGCTCAGCACA
Source organism: Limnohabitans sp. (assembly GCA_018882835.1). Lineage (GTDB taxonomy): Bacteria > Pseudomonadota > Gammaproteobacteria > Burkholderiales > Burkholderiaceae_C > Limnohabitans. Next base: position 20,318 of record VERE01000042.1, on the reverse strand, counting down.
ATGGCCCGCGCCGCGCCGCCGCCGCCCAGCACCACGATGGGCCCGGCATCCGCGCGCCAATCCGGCTTGGCGTCGCGCAGGCTTTGAATGAAACCATAACCATCGGTGTTGAAGCCATGCAAGGCGCCATCGGCTTGCACCACCACCAGGTTGATCGCGCCCATGCGCTGCCCCAAGGGATCGACCTGGTCCACCCATTGCATCGCTTGAACTTTGTGAGGCAGCGTGATGTTGCATCCCGCCATGCCCAGGGCCGAGAGACCCCGCAAAGCCGATTCCAGGCGCTCGGGACGAACTGGAAACAAGCCATAGCTGCCGTTCAGGCCATACTTCCGGATCCAGTGGTTGTGAATCACCGGAGAGCGAGAATGAGCGACGGGCCAGCCCATCACCCCGGCCATCACAAATTGCTGTGCCATGTCCTGTGTCACCTTCCAAACAAATCAGGACGCCAAGGATAGCTTGAAATCACGCGCATTCAGTGCGGCTTCATCACCACCACGGCATCCACGGCAAAGGCGCCTTGGCCTTGGGGCATGGCGAATACCGGGTTCAAGTCGATCGACAGCACCTGTTCGCGGCAGACATCGCCCACCGCCGACAGGCGCGACAGCATTTGTGCCAAGGCCTCGATGTCCACCGCAGGCCGGCCCCGCGCCCCCAGCAGCAAGGGCGCGCCACGAATCGACCGAATCATGGTTTCGGCCACATCGGGGCCGAACGGGCACCGGTGAAACACCACGTCCTTCAGCACCTCGACAAAAATGCCGCCCAAGCCAAACATGGCCACCGGGCCGAAGACCGGGTCGTGGGTCAGGCCCATGATGCACTCCACACCCCCCGAAAGTTGGCGGGCCACCAGAATGCCTTCGAGCTTGGCATCGGGCACGGCTGCGCGGGCACGTTGCATCAACCCTTCAAAGCCCTCGCGCACCTGCGCCGCTGAATCGATGTTCAACAGCACACCACCCATTTCCGACTTGTGAAGGATGTCTGGCGACACGATTTTGAGCACCGTGGGATAGCCCAGCCGCTGTGCGACCGCCACGGCATAGTCGGCATCCAGGCAGACTTCTTCGGGAGCGCATGGAATGCCCGCCTGGGCCAGCCAGCGCTTGGCCTGGGCTTCATTCAAACTGTTGGCTGGTGCTTGTAAACCTTGCAGATTGGGTGGCGCTTGTCGCGGCCCTCGCGCAAAGGCCTTGCCAAAGGTATGCATGGCCGCAATGGCAGTTACTGCGCGGTGAGGGTCTTCAAACACAGTGAAGCCGTCCTCTTCATAGGTTCTCACCCATTCGGGCGCTGCCAGCAAAGACAGCACAAACAAGCGGTCGGGGTGCTTCTCACGCACGCGCAGGAGTTCTTTGCGCAATTTGGGCGCAGTCGATGGCGTGCCTGCGGTGTAGGTGAAGAAGCCCAGCAGGCTGCCGTAATCGCCCTCCTCCACCACGGCATCGGTGAACTGGCCGAGCAAGCTCATGTCGTTCAAAAATTGGGCTGTGGTGTCTACGGGGTTGCGGGGCGAGGCAAAGGGCAACATGGCCTTGAGCCGGTCCTGGCTGGCTTGCGGCATTTCGGTGAGCTCCAGGCCCAACGGCTCGGCCGCGTCCGAAATGATCACACCTGCACCGCCACTGACCGTCAGCACGCCCAGGGTCGGGCTGACCGGAAAGACTCGCCGCGTCGCCAGGCGTGCCACATCCAGCATGTGCTCGGTCGTGGTGGCGCGCACCACGCCCATCTCTTTGAGGACGGCGTCGGTGATGGCATCGTTGCCGGCAATGGACGCCGTGTGCGATTGCGCTGCCGCGCTGCCAATGTCACTGGAACCCACTTTCATCATCACCACGGGCTTGTGCGCCAGACGGGCCGCCTCCAGGGCTTGCAACAAACTGGCGCCATCGCGAATGCCCTCTGAATACACGGCAATCACATGGGTTTGGTCGTCTTCGACCATGGCTTGAATCATTTCGCCCAGGCTCAGGTCGCACTCGTTGCCGGTCATCACACAGGCGGACAAGCCAATGCCGCGTGCGCGAGTCAGCGCCAGAATGTGCCCGCCGTAAGCGCCCGACTGGCTCAGTACGGCCACCTGGCCAGGCAAGGGAAAGCCCAGCTCCACGCTGGAGACAAAACTGCCATAGAAACCATTGCGCGGGTTCAGCATGCCCAAGGAATTGGGCCCCAGAATTCGCATGCCATGGCGGCGCGCACTCGCCACCATTTGCTGCTCCAGCAGGACGCCTTCTGGCCCTGCTTCGGCAAAGCCGGCACTGAACACAATGGCGGCGCCAGTGCCTCGCTGTCCCAGCGACTCGATCACGGGCAACACCCCGGAAGCCGCCACCGCCACCACTGCGACATCAGGGGCCGCGGGCAAGGCCTCGATCTGGGCGTAGCTGGTCAAACCCTGCACCTGCGAGCGCGTCGGATTCACGGGCCAGATCTGTCCCTGAAAGCCCTGGCTCAACATGTAGCCTATGGGGCGACCGCCAATGCGCAAGGGGTCATCCGAGGCCCCAATGACCGCCACCGATTGAGGGGCCAGAATTTTTCGAAACATGTCGTCTCCCATTGAACACCGCCATAGGGGGTGCTCATGGTATTGTCATGGCATGGGCGTGCGAACAGCGTCGCCTGTGCGAAATAACAAGGAGACTCCCATGAGCAACCCGCCCTCCGGCATGAAAAAGGGATTGACCCAGTATGGCGACCAGGGTTTTTCCCTGTTCCTGCGCAAAGCCTTCATCAAAGGCGCGGGCTACACCGATGCCGCTTTGGACAGGCCAGTGATCGGCATTGCCAATACGGGCAGCGCCTACAACCCCTGCCATGGCAACGCGCCGCAACTGATTGAGGCCGTGAAGCGCGGCGTCATGCTGGCTGGCGGCTTGCCTATGGACTTTCCCACCATCTCTATCCATGAAAGCTTTGCGCAGCCCACCAGCATGTTCCTGCGCAACCTGATGTCCATCGACACCGAAGAGATGATTCGGGCGCAGCCCATGGATGCGGTGGTCCTGATTGGGGGCTGCGACAAAACCGTGCCGGCGCAATTGATGGGCGCGGCCTCGGCCGGCATACCGGCGATTCAACTCATCACCGGCTCCATGCTGACGGGGTCGCACCGTTCCGAGCGGGTGGGTGCCTGCACCGACTGCCGCCGCTACTGGGGCAAGTTTCGCGCAGAAGAAATCGACGCGCAAGAAATTGCGGCGGTCAACAACCAGCTGGTTGCCAGCGTGGGTACCTGCAGCGTGATGGGAACGGCCAGCACCATGGCCTGCATTGCCGAAGCCCTGGGCATGACGGTGCCGGGCGGCGCCTCGCCACCCGCCGTGTCTGCCGACCGCATCCGGATTGCCGAGCTAACTGGCGCACAAGCCGTGCAAATGGCCAAAGACCGGCTGACCATCGACAAAATTCTGACGGCGAAAGCGTTTGAAAATGCCATGCGCGTGTTGCTGGCCATTGGCGGCTCCACCAACGGCATCGTGCACTTGACGGCCATTGCCGGACGCATGGGCTTTGAAGTCGATATGCAAGCCCTGGACCGCATGGGCAACGAAACTCCGGTGCTGCTCGACCTGAAGCCGTCGGGCGCCCATTACATGGAAGACTTCCACGATGCGGGTGGCATGGCCACCTTGTTGCGCGAGCTCAAGCCCTTGCTGCACCTGGACGCCTTGACGGTCACAGGACGCACCCTGGGTGAAGAGCTGGAGCGTGCGGCACCGCCCTTCCAGCAAGACGTGGTGCGTCCCATGGCGCAGCCCATCTACCCCCAAGGGGGCATTGCCGTGTTGCAGGGCAACCTGGCACCGGGTGGTGCCATCATCAAGCAGTCGGCCGCGCATCCTGACTTGATGGAGCACGAAGGGCGTGCCGTGGTGTTTGAAAACCTGGAAGACATGGCCAACCGCATCGACAGCGACGAGCTGGATGTGAACGCCGACGATGTGCTGGTGTTGAAGAACATCGGGCCACAAGGCGCGCCGGGCATGCCGGAGGCAGGCTACATGCCGATCCCCCGCAAACTCGCGCGGGCTGGCGTCAAGGACATTGTGCGCATCTCCGACGGCCGCATGAGCGGCACAGCGTTTGGCACGATTGTGTTGCATGTGATTCCCGAATCGGCCATCGGCGGCCCGCTGGCCTATGTCCAGAATGGCGACCGCATTCAGTTGTCGGTCAAAAACCGATCGCTGCAACTCAAGGTGTCCGAGGCAGAGCTTGCACGCCGCATGCGCGAACGTCCCATCACGCCCCCGCAGGCCGATCGCGGCTACCGCAAGCTGTACCTGCAGACCGTGACGCAAGCCGATCAAGGCGTGGACTTTGACTTTCTGCGCGCCAGCGAGCAACGCGGCACAATTCCAGGCAACAAGAAATAAGAGACCTAACCATGCACCCAACATTCACACGCCGCGCCCTTGGCCTGCTGGCTGCCCTTGGCTTCCTGACCGCGGCACAGGCCCAAAGCTGGCCGAACAAACCTTTGCGTATCGTGGTGCCGTACCCACCCGGCGGCTCATCGGACATCATTGCACGTGCCATCAGCCAGCCACTGTCTGAAACCTTCAAGCAAAGCGTGATTGTCGAAAACAAGCCGGGCGCCAACGGCAACACGGGCTCAGACATGGTGGCCAAGTCCACCGACGGCCACACCTTGCTGCTGTGCGATGTGGGCGCGCTGGCAATTTCACCCTCGGTCTACACCAAGCTGCCATTTGACCCGTCGAAAGACCTGCGCGGCGTCACCATGCTGGCCTACTCGCCCCATCTCTTGGTGGTGCATCCTTCGGTGCCTGTCAACAACCTGCAGGAGTTGGTTCAACTGTCGCGTCAGCAAGCCCTGAACTTTGCAGTGTCGGCCATTGGCAGCGCGCCCCATCTGGCCGGCGTGGCTGTTGAAAAAGCCACCCAAGCCCAGTGGAACTACATTCCCTACAAAGGCGGGGCGCAAGCCATTGGCGACACGGTGGGCGGTCAAACTCAAATTCTGATGAATGGCATGCTGGCCACCTTGCCGCATGTGCAGTCGGGCAAGCTCAAGGTGCTGGGCGTGTCCAAGGCCACCCGCGTGCCTTTGCTGGCCAACGTACCCACACTGGCCGAGCAAGGCGTCAAAGATTTTGAGTCAGGCACCTGGCAAGGTCTGCTGATGCCCGCCAACACCCCGGAGGCCCATCTGCAACGCCTGGCGGCAGAGCTTACCCGCATCATCCGCTCGCCCGAGGTGCGCGAGCGTCTGGTGTCGCAAGGTGCCGAGGTCTACACCATGACGCCAGCCGAACTGGCGCGCTTCTTTGCGCAAGAGCGTAAGAAATGGGCCAGCGTGGTGCAGGCGGGCAACATCCGCCTGGATTAAGTGTTTTGCAAGGCCGCGCGCGTGGCCTGCAAGCTGGGCATGCCCCCGAGCGCAGAAGCCTGCGTCACCGACAAAGCGGCGGCGGCATTGGCCCAACGCATCGCCTGTTCCAGACCCTCGCCACGCGCCAAAGCCGCGGCCAGGGAACCCGTGAAGGTGTCGCCCGCACCGATGGTGTCGACCACCTTTTGAGGATGGCCTGAAAGCCAGACCGGCGGCGCCTCCGCCCGAAACAGTGCGCACCCCTTTTCGCCCAGCGTGACCACCACTGCCTGAACGCCTTCGGACAACAAAACTTGCGCAGCCTCTTGAAGGCTCGCATGCGCTGGCAAGCCGCTGAGGGATTGCAGCTCGGACTCGTTGGGCGTCAACACATCCACCATGCGCCACAAGGCGGCATCGACAGGCTGGGCCGGTGCCGGGTTCAACAAGGTCCATGCGCCAGCCTGTTTGGCAAGCGCAAACGCCTCACAGGTCGCACGCTGCGGAACCTCGAGAGAAGCCATCACCACCTTGCAAGCGCTGACCATGCCCTGGGCAGCTTGCACATGCTGCGCATTCAGCCCCAAGCCGGCGCCCGGCGCTACCGCAATGCTGTTGTCACCATCCTCGTACACAAGAATTTGTGCCACGCCACTGCGCTCGCCCGCGGCCTGCACCACATGGCGAGGGTCGATGCCCTCACGCGCCCACAGCGCCAGACCCATGCGACCAAAATCGTCATCGCCAATGCGGGCAATCAGGCCCACGCTGGCACCTTGTCTGGCGGCTGCCACCGCGGCATTGCTGCCCTTGCCACCCGGGCTGGTGGCAAACGACGAGGCCATCAGGGTTTCGCCCCTTTTGAGAGGTTGTGGCACATGCGAAACCAGGTCCACATTCCAGCTGGCCACACACACCACATCCACTGTCTTGTCTGTCATGGTTTATTTCAGTCCGTAGCCCATGGTTTGCGGCAGCCACAAAACGATTTGGGGGAACACCGTCATGGCCAGCAACAACAGCAGCAACATGACAATGAACATCCAGCCCTCGCGCATCATTTCGCCAATGGGAATGCCGGTCAGGGCCTTGGTCACAAACAGCAGCATGCCAAACGGCGGGTGAATCAGGCCAATCATCATGTTCAAGACCACCAGCACACCGAAGTGAACCAGGTCAATGCCCAGCGCATTGACCGCGGGCAGCAGCATGGGCACAAACACCAGCAGCAGCACCGACACATCCAAGAAGCAGCCCAGCACCAAGAACAGCAAGTTCACCATCAACAAGAAATGCAGCCGTGACAATTGCATGCCATCCACCCATTGCGCCACGGCTTGCGGAATGCCCTCTGCAGTGAAGACGTAATTGAGCATGAACGAGCCTGCCAAAATCAGGGTGATCACTGCGCTCGCGCGGGCAGACTCCTGCACCACGCCGATGAAAGAGCGCCAATTCAAGGCGCGGTAGACCACGCCGGCCAAGAGCAAGGCATGCAAAGCCGCCACGGCTGCGGCTTCTGTCGGCGTAAAAGCCCCCGAGTAAATGCCGCCCAACAAAACAATCGGCATCGATAAGGGCAAAGCGCCGCGGTAAAGAATGGCGGGCCACTCGCGCCAGGGAATTTTGTCCTCTCGGGGCATGTTGCGACGCGTGGCGATGACATGGACGACAACCATCATCAGAATGGCCATCAAGAGCCCGGGCAACACACCGCCCAGGAAGAGCGCACCGACCGATGCGCCTGACACCAATCCGTAAATCACCATGGGAATGGACGGCGGAATGATGGGCCCCAGGGTGGCACTGGCCACCACAACCGCGCCAGCGAAGCCACGTGTGTACTCCGGCTTCTTCAGCATTTGCCGAATGGTCACCAGGCCGGGCCCAGCGGCATCGGCGATGGCGCTGCCACTCATGCCGGAAAAAATCACGCTGACCAAAATGTCCACCTGCGCCAGACCACCGCGCATGCGCCCCACCAGGATGCGACAGAAATCAAAAATGCGCTCACTCACCGTGCCGGCGTTCATGACATTGGCGGCAAACACAAACATGGGCACGGCCAGCAACACGTAGCTGTTGTACAAACCGTTGCATACCTGTTCGGCGACCAAGCCCAAATCTTGCTGCTTGACCACCAGATAGGCCATGCCCGAAGCCAGCATGGCAAAGCCAATCGGCATGCGCAGCAACATGCCCCCCAGCAAGACCCCCACCAAACTCCAAAGGGCCAGGTTCATGACGGCACCCCTGCATCTTCCAAATCCAGACCCTGCATGGCCCGCCACATGCCAAGCACAGAGCGCACCACCAAGGCCAGCAACAAAATCACAAAGGGCAAGAAGACCCACATGAAGGGGATACCCAGCACTGGAGTGCCTTCGCGCCTCATGAAATGCACATAGTCCCAGCATGCGGGCAAGGCCCAGGCCGACAAGACGCCAATCATGGCGTTGCCGATCAGGCGCATCCAACGCCGCACCGAGCGAGGCGCGGCATTCCAGACCCAATCGAACATCACCTGCTCGCGCTCTGGCACCATCAAGGCGCCAGCCCACAGAATGATCCAGACATACAAAACCACGGCCAGCTCATCGGTCCAGGGCAATGGTCGGTCAAAGCCAAAGCGGGCCACGATTTGCACCACAAAAACCAGGAACAGCCCCAGGAACAACACAGCGCCCACGCCATTGGCGCAGCGCAAAAAGAAGGCCCGCATCACCTGGTGCTGTTAATGCGCTCCAGCAGGCCCTTGGGCCACACTTTGGCGTAGTCTGAATTCATGTAGGTTTGTTGCACTGACTTGCGAAAAGCCGCCACATCGGGTGTCACCACCTGCAGCCCTTGCTGCTTGAAGAAGTCCACAATTTGCGCTTCTTCCTTGAGGCGATTCTCGTTGTTGTACTGTGCCGCTGCTTGGGCAGCCGCCTTCACTTTTTGTTTCTGCGCGGCGCTCATGGCATTCCAGCTCTTGTTCGCAATGGACAAGAAAATGCCATCCACCAAATGGCTGGTCAGCACCAATTCTTTGGTGACTTCGTAGAACTTGGCGGCACGCACGGTGGGCAAGGGGTTGTCCTGACCATCAATGGTGCCCGTTTTCAATCCCATGTACACCTCGCCAAAGGCCAGCGGTGTGGCTGTGGCCCCCAAGGCTTCACCCAGGAACAGCCACTCCTTGGTGCCGGGCATGCGCAGCTTGACACCCTTGAGATCGGCAGGCGTCTTGACATTGCGCGTCTCTCGCAAATTGATTTGGCGCGTGCCCAGGTAGATGGTAGAGAGCACCGTCACGTCCATTTTCTCGGCCACCATTTTGAACAACTCGTCACCAATGGCGCCGTTGAACACCTTTTGCTGGTGTTGCGGGTCCTGGATGATGTAGCCCGCTGTGAAGATCGAGAACTCGGGGACCAGCTTGGCAATGTCAAAGGCAGAAATAGCCGACAGCTCCAGATTGCCGCGTGCCATGGCGGCCGGTTCGGTCCCCTGTTTGAACAAGGAAGCGTTCAAATTGATTTGAACATCAAACTCCCCCGGTGCGCTTTTGTCTAGCGACTCCTTGAAGACAGTCCACATCTTGGCATGCCAATCGTCAGGCACCGCAGGCGTGGAAATGCGCAAAACGGTTTTGCTTTGTGCTTGCGCTTGCGGCAAACCCATGGCCAGCAGGCCAGCGCCACAAACGGCGGTGATCAAAGTGCGACGGATCGTGGAAAACTTCATGGTGCCATCCTTTCAAAGAAGCAAGATCAGCGGGTCAACTGCGCCAAGCCCAAGGCCTGGACCTGTTGGTTCAGCTGGGTGAACTCGGTGTCTGTCAAAGCCATCAGCGGAGGCCTCACACGCATCCAGGCAGGATCGCCCGAAAGAATGCTCATCATGCCCTTGATGGCCGGCAACAACGCGTAGCGGGTCAGCACACCCAGCAAAGCCAACACCCTTTCACGTTCGGCAGGCGTTTCGGGGGCATCGGGTGACAAAACCAAGCGATGGACCAAACGGGGCATGAAATTGGCCAGGCCACTGACCGCGCCCTTGCTGCCCAGGCGCCCCAGCGCTGGCAGGTCAGGCTCGTTCCCCACATAGATGGTCAGCTGGTGCATGAAGGCTTCTGCCAGACCCAAGGAAAATGCCGTGTCACAGCCGCTGTCTTTCACGCCCACAATGCTTTCAGGGTAACGATGCTTCAAGGTCCGGATGACATGGTGGGTGAGACCCACCCCTGAAATTTGAGGGATGTGGTACAGGTAGAGGCGAGGCTTCAAGTCAGCCACACCATCCAGCACCTGGGCATAGGAAGCGATCACGCCCTCTTCGGAAATGCCCTTTAAAAAAAACGGGGGCAACATCAGGCTGCCATGGGTGCCCAGCAGCGCGGCATGCCGAGTCAGCCTCAGGGTTTCCAGCAAGGCGGCGCAACTGGTGGAGACCAGAATACGTTCTGCCGGCACGCCCTGCTTGATCAGGGCCTCCAGGGTTTGCTGTCGCTCCTCCAGGGTGAACGATGGCCCCTCGCCCGTGGTGCCAAACAAGGTGACGCCCCCACAGCCCTGCGCCAGCAGAGATTGGGCATGTGCCGCAAGTTTGGCGGTGTCCACGCTCAAGTCGGGATGCAGTGGCGTGACCAGTGCGGGCCAGATGCCATGAAAAGAGGTACGGATTTCAGCGTTCAACATCTTGGACCTTGGACCCTTAATTTTCAGCGTGTCAATCAGAGTGGAGCGCGTTCGCATCAGATGTTTTGCTTCCAGCTTGGCGTTCGTTTTTCCACAAAGGCCTGAAAGCCCTCTTGTGCGTCAGCATCCATCATGTTGCAAGCCATGGTCTGGCCCGCCAGCTGATAGGCCGCCGCAATCCCCAACTCCAGTTGCTGGTAAAAAAGGGCTTTGCCCATGCGAACGGCGGTGACGGGCTTTTGCATGATTTTTTGACTCAAGTCCAGCACAGCTTGTGCCAAAGCCTCGGCGGGCACGGCATGGTTGATCAGCCCTTTTTCAACGGCGGCAGGGGCGTCGATGAAGTCGCCCGTAAGCAACATTTCCATGGCTTGCTTGCGCCCCAGGTTGCGGCTCAAACCCACGCTGGGAGTGGCGCAAAACAAACCGTAATGAATGCCCGACACCGCAAACTTGGCAGTGTCGGCCGCCACGGCCAAATCACACATCGACACCAATTGGCAACCGGCTGCGGTCGCAATGCCCTGCACTTGGGCAATCACAGGCTGGGGCATGGCTTGAACCGTGAGCATCATGCGGCTGCACTGCGCGAACAACCGCTGATAAAACGCCAGGTCCGGTTGTGCGCTCATCTCGCGCAAATCATGGCCGGCACAGAAAGCCCTCCCGGCAGCCGCCAGCACCACCACACGGCAAGCGCTGTCCTTGCTTGCATTGTCCAATGCGGCCTGCAGGGCAGTCATCATGTCTGCTGACAGCGCATTGAAGCTGTCGGGGCGGTTCAGTGTCAGGCGCGTGACCCCAGGCAGTGGGGTATCGCTCACAACCCAATCTGAAGGCAATGTGCTCATGGTGTGTGTCTTTTGTGTGTTCAACCCATAATCATGCCACCAAAGACCATGCGTGCCGACCGACCCACCCTCCCCTGGCTGGAAGCCAGCGATCCGTTGCCGCCTCCCCACCAAGCCTGGGGCGCAAGCACGGCTGCGCCAGGCTTGCTGGCGGCAGGCGGCGATTTGTCTGTAGGACGCCTCAAGCAAGCCTATGCACAAGGCTGCTTTCCATGGTTCAGTGCGGGGCAGCCAATTCTGTGGTGGTCGACCGATCCTCGCATGGTGCTGTCGCCGGCGCAGTTCAGGCTGCACCGCTCCTTGCGCAAGACCTTGCAAAAATTCAGGTCTCACCCTGCCTGCGAAATTCGCTTTGACAGCGCGTTTGAGCGCGTCATCACCCACTGCGCGGCCTCGCAACGTCCCGGCCAAGAGGGCACCTGGATTGTCGATGAGATGGTGGACGCCTACATTGAACTGCACCGCGCGGGACACGCACACAGCGTGGAAACTTGGGTGCATGGCCACCTGGTGGGCGGGCTCTATGCCGTCAGCCTGGGAGCGGCAGTGTTTGGCGAGTCAATGTTCGCGCTGCGCACCGATGCCTCCAAAATTGCTTTGGCGGCCCTGGTCGCCTGGGGATTGGCGCAGCAGGTGCCCTTGATTGACTGCCAGCAAAACACGTCACATCTGGCATCGCTGGGCGCCTCAGAAATTCCTCGCAAGGATTTTTTGCAGCATTTGCAAGGCACCTTGGGTTTGCCCGAGCGCGATTGGCAATTCCAACCCGTATACTGGAATCAACTTCTGAAGCCCTCGACGCCCCCGTGACGCATCTCAAGGATTTGCCGCTCCATTCGTTGCAGTTTTATGCAACGGCGCCCTATCCTTGCAGTTACCTGGACAATCGTCAGGCACGCTCACAGGTTGCCACGCCCAGCCACCTGATTCACAACGACACGTATTCGGAATTGGTGTCCAAAGGCTTTCGCCGCAGCGGCATGTTCACCTACCGCCCTTACTGCGATGGTTGCCGCGCCTGCGTGCCCTTGCGTGTGCTGACCGATGCCTTTGAGCCCAACCGCAGCCAGCGGCGCGCATGGCAACGCCATGAAACGCTGCAAGCGCGCGTGTCCCGCCTGTGCTTCATCCCGGAGCACTATCAACTTTATTTGCGCTACCAAACCGGTCGCCACGCGGGCGGCGGCATGGACCATGACAGCATTGACCAGTACACCCAATTTCTGTTGCAAAGCCGGGTGAACTCGCGGCTGGTGGAGTTCCGTTTGCCAGACCACGATGGCCAACCTGGCGCTCTCAAAATGGTGTCGATCCTGGATGTTTTGAACGATGGCCTGTCGGCGGTTTACACCTTCTATGAGCCAGAACCGGCCACCAGTTACGGGACCTACAGCGTGCTCTGGCAAATTGAGCAAGCCAAGGCACTGGGCTTGCCCTACCTCTACCTGGGCTACTGGATACAGCAAAGCCATAAAATGAACTATAAAGCACTCTTTCACCCGCATGAAATGCTTCATGAGGGTACCTGGACACCGGCTTCAGTTTCACAAGATAAAATAGCAGGATGCGAAACAAGGAAGCCATGACTGCCTCAACGCCGACCATCCAGGTGATCGAGCGTATGTTTGCCCTGATCGATGTGCTGGCCTCGCGTGAGGAACCCATCAGCCTGAAAGAAATCAGCGAAAAAACCGGCCTCCATCCTTCCACCACCCATCGCATCCTGAATGATCTCACCCTGGGGCGCTTTGTCGACCGTCCGGAAGCAGGAAGCTACCGCTTGGGCATGCGCCTGCTCGAGCTGGGGAATTTGGTGAAAGGACGGCTGAACGTGCGTGACGCAGCCCTGCTGCCCATGCGCGAATTGCACAAGCAAATTCAACAACCCGTGAACCTGAGTGTTCGGCAAGGCGATGAAATTGTGTATGTCGAGCGTGCTTACAGCGAGCGCTCTGGCATGCAAGTCGTGCGGGCTATTGGCGGCAGGGCCCCTTTGCACCTCACCTCGGTGGGCAAGTTGTTCCTGGCGGCCGAAGAGCCACAGCGCCTGCGGGCCTATGCCACGCGCACAGGGCTGGCGGGCCACACCCGCAACAGCATCACGCAGTTGCCTGTGCTCGAGCGTGAGTTGTCCAAAGCACGCCAATACGGCGTGGCCCGAGACAATGAAGAGCTGGAGTTGGGTGTGCGCTGCATGGCCGCAGGCATCTACGACGACCAGAGCCGATTGGTGGCGGGATTGTCAATTTCAGCCCCTGCAGACCGACTCGACGAGGGCTGGCTGGCCAAATTGCAAGAGACGGCGCAAGAAATTTCCCGCGCCTTGGGTCACCGGGCCTGAACGCCCATCAGGTTTGCGGGGCGCGACCTGCGTGGCGGGCTTCCACCCAGCGACGAACGCGCTCGGCATCGGCTATCCGGCTGAACTTGCCAGCGGAATCCAGGAACACCATGATCAATTTGCGACCAGCCACTTTGGCCTGCATGACCAAGCATTGACCAGCCTCTGAAATGTAGCCGGTTTTTTGCAAACCAATGTCCCAGTTGGGGTTGCTCACCAGACGGTTGGTGGTGTTGTAACGCAAGGTTTGGCGGCCCACTTCCACCACATGGCTGGGCGATGTGGAGTATTCACGCAGCAAGGGGTCGTTGTAAGCATTGGCAACCAATGTGGCCAGGTCTTTGGCGCTTGACTGGTTTTTGCTGGACAGCCCTGTGGGCTCCACATAGCGCGTATCGCGCATGCCCAGTTGTGCAGCTTTGGCGTTCATGAGATGCACGAAACTTGCCATACCGCCGGGGTAGGTGCGCCCCAAGGCGTGAGCAGCCCGGTTTTCACTGGACATCAGGGCCAGATGCATCAGCTCGCCACGGGTCAGCGTGGTGCCGACGCGCAAACGGGAAGAGCTTCCCTTTTCAGTGTCGACGTCGTCTTGGCTGATGGTGATGAATTCGTCCAGGTCAAGGTTGGCTTCGCTAATGACCAGGCCGGTCATCAGCTTGGTGATCGAGGCAATCGGCAACACGGCCTGGTCGTTTTTGCTGAGCAAGACTTCGTGGGTGTCCTGGTCGATGACATAGGCGACGCTGGATTTCAACGCCAATTCATCGGGTGTACCGTGCAGACCGGCCATCTGGCCATAGGTAGGGCGCGCTGCGACGACGGTTTTCAGGGCGGCCTTGCGAACAGCCTTCGCCTTTGCAGCCGATGCGATGGCCCGTTCTTTGGAACGCGCAGCCTTTGAATCTTTGGCAGCATGGGAGGACACCATGCCCATTGCCAACATCAAACCCAGAGCAGCAGTCAGCAGTCTTTTCAAAACAGGAACCTCGTCAAATCAGTCAAATCTTATCGGCTAAGTGACCAGTGTAACCAAAATAAAAATATCGCGCAAGATCAAAGACTTGCGCGATATTCCTAAGACGCGATTCGGAGCCGATCGCCGTCAGCCCTGGGCGGCCACCCGGTCTGCTTTGCTGTGAAGTTTGTTCAGCGCGCTCAGGTAAGCCTTGGCGGAGGCCACCACAATGTCGGGGTCGGAGCCCACGCCATTGACGACGCGGCCACTGTTTTGCAAACGCACTGTGACCTCGCCCTGGCTTTCGGTCGAGCCACTGATGGCGTTCACCGAGTACAGCACCATTTCGGCGCCGCTCTTGACGTGCTGCTCAATGGCCTTGAGGGAGGCATCCACCGGCCCGTTGCCTTCCGAGGCCGACTTGACCTCTTTGCCATCGACCGTGATGACAATTTCGGCATGCGGTTTCTCGCCCGTTTCGCTGTGCTGCGACAGCGAGACGAATGCGTATTGCTCCTTTTCATTGGTCACGCTCTCGTCATTGACCAAGGCCAGGATGTCCTCGTCGAAAATCTCGCTCTTGCGGTCGGCCAACTCCTTGAAACGGGTGAACGCCGTGTTGATTTCAGCTTCGCTTTCAAGCTGCACGCCCAGGTCTTGCAAGCGTTGCTTGAAGGCATTGCGGCCACTGAGCTTGCCCAGCACAATTTTGTTGGCGCTCCAGCCTACATCCTCGGCACGCATGATTTCGTAAGTGTCGCGCGCCTTGAGAACGCCGTCTTGGTGAATGCCAGACGCATGGGCAAAGGCATTGGCGCCCACCACCGCCTTGTTGGGCTGAACCACAAAACCTGTGGTCTGGCTGACCATGCGACTGGCAGCGACGATGTGATGGGTGTCAATGCCCAGGTCCAGGCCAAAGTAATCCTTGCGGGTCTTGACCGCCATGACCACCTCCTCCAGCGAGCAGTTACCGGCACGCTCGCCCAGGCCATTGATGGTGCACTCGATCTGGCGTGCGCCACCGAGCATCACGCCGGCCAGAGAGTTGGCCACCGCCATGCCCAGGTCGTTGTGGCAATGCACCGACCAGATGGCTTTGTCACTGTTGGGCACGCGTTCGCGCAGCGTCTTGATGAATTGGCCATAGAGCTCTGGAATGGCATAGCCCACCGTGTCAGGCACGTTGATCGTGGTCGCACCCTCGGCAATGACAGCCTCGATGACGCGGCACAGAAAGTCCACGTCACTGCGGTAGCCGTCTTCCGGGCTGAACTCGATATCGTCCACCAAGTTGCGGGCATAGCGCACCGACTGCTTGGCCTGCTCAAACACCTGGTCAGGCGTCATGCGAAGCTTCTTTTCCATGTGCAAAGGGGACGTGGCGATGAAGGTGTGGATGCGGGCCCGCTGGGCCCCCTTCAAAGCCTCGGCGGCACGGGAAATGTCGCGGTCGTTGGCGCGCGACAAAGAGCAGACGGTGGAATCCTTGATGGCATTGGCAATCGCCTGCACCGCCTCAAAGTCACCATTGGAGCTGGCCGCAAAGCCAGCCTCGATCACGTCCACCTTCAAACGCTCGAGTTGGCGGGCGATGCGCAACTTTTCGTCGCGTGTCATCGATGCGCCGGGCGATTGTTCGCCATCACGCAAGGTGGTATCGAAAATGATGAGTTTGTCTGACATGAAAGAACTCCTTGAATCTAGAGGAACCCGCAGTGCTGAACGACAACAAAACAAAAGGCCCGCTGCGGGTGCATACGGGCCTGTGTGGGTTGTTCGCGTGCGCTACTAAATCCGCCCGTGTGAGCGTAGGGTTAGTAGGGCCAGCAACGTGTTCATGAATCTCAATGTATCACAAAATTTCAAGCCAGGGTCAAGCCTGTGTCATTTGTGCAACCCGCGTTCATCCGGCTCGTCGGTGGAGGTGCTGATGACGCTGGTTTGCAAGCCTTTGGTGCGGCGCCAGGCGTACACCACATAACCACTCAAGCCGTACAGGACGAACAAGGAGAAAAGGACCGTGGGTGGGTGAATGTTGATGATGGCGATGATCAGCGCCAGCAAAACGATGGCCGCAAAAGGCACGCTCTTGCGCATTTGCACATCTTTGAAACTGTAGAAAGGCACGTTGGTGACCATGGTCAGCCCGGCAAACAGACACATGGCGAACATGGGCCAAGCAACACTCGCAGTGTCCACTTTGGTCTCCGTCATCAGCCAGATAAAGCCTGCCACCAAGGCCGCTGCAGCGGGCGACGGCAAACCCTGGAAATAGCGCTTGTCCACCACAGCGGTGTTGACGTTGAAGCGAGCCAACCGCAGGGCAGCACAAGCACAATAGATGAAGGCGGCCATCCATCCCCAGCGCCCCAGGCCACGCAGCGACCACTCGTAGGCAATCAAAGCTGGCGCAGCGCCGAAAGACACCATGTCGGCCAACGAGTCCATCTGTTCGCCAAAGGCACTTTGGGTGTTGGTCATGCGCGCCACGCGGCCATCCAGACTGTCAAGCACCATGGCGCAGAACACGCCAATGGCCGCCAAGTCGAATTGATTGTTCATGGCCATGACAATGGCATAAAAGCCACCGAACAAAGCTGCCAGCGTGAACAGATTGGGCAAAACGTAAATGCCCTTGCGCGGCTTTTGCGGCGTCTCTTCTGCAGATTCTTGGCGATCAGGCATGCAAACTCCGTTAGGGCAACTGCGCCAGGATGGTGGTGGTGGCTGACACTTTGTCGCCAGGCGCCACTTTGGGCTGCGCCGTCAGCGGCAAATAAACGTCCACACGCGAGCCAAAGCGGATGAACCCGTAACGCTGGCCTTTGTGCAAGGTATCACCGGGCTGAACATAACAAAGAATGCGGCGGGCAATCAACCCCGCAACCTGGACCAGCGTGACCGTGTGAGCCTGGCCCCCTACCTGCGCATCAATCACCACCGCGTTGCGCTCGTTTTCTGTGGAGGCCTTATCCAGATCGGCGTTCACGAACAGCCCTGGGAAATAATTCACCTGGCGAACAGTCCCCTCGACACCCGAGCGATTGCTGTGGACATTGAAGACATTCATGAACACGCTGATCAGCAAGGCATCGCGCCCTGCGTAGGGATCGAAAGTTTTTTCCACCTTGACAATGCGGCCATCGGCCGGCGACAGCACGGCGTTGGGCTCTGCTGGCACTTGCCTGGGCGGGTCGCGAAAGAATTGAATGACAAAAACAGCAATGATGTCCAGGGGCAACGCAGGCGCCCAGCCCCACCACCAGTTCGCCATGGCGGCCAGCAGCACGCTGCCAGCAATGAAAGGCCAACCTTCGCGGGCCAAAATTGGATGCGGATAATTCATGGTCTCAAGTGTATCCCTTGCCCGCCGTCATTCGAAAAAAAAGGCCACCGAAGTGGCCTTCCGGATTCAGGCGCAAGCCCAGATCAGTTGCGGGTCTGGTCGACCAGCTTGTTCTTGGCAATCCAAGGCATCATGGCGCGCAACTGGCTGCCCACCACCTCGATCGAGTGCTCGGCGGTCAGACGACGGCGTGCGGTCATGCTGGGATAGTTCAAACGGCCTTCCTGAATGAACATCTTGGCGTATTCACCCGTCTGCACACGCTTGAGGGCATTGCGCATGGCGGCGCGGGATTGCTCGTTGATCACCTCGGGGCCGGTCACATACTCACCGTACTCGGCGTTGTTGGAGATCGAATAGTTCATGTTGGCAATGCCGCCTTCATAAATCAGGTCAACGATCAGTTTCAACTCGTGCAGGCACTCGAAATAAGCCATCTCCGGGGCATAGCCAGCCTCGACCAGGGTTTCGTAGCCCATCTTGATCAACTCGACCGCGCCACCGCACAGAACAGCCTGCTCGCCGAACAAGTCGGTTTCGGTCTCTTCTTTGAAGTTGGTTTCGATGATGCCGGCCTTGCCGCCACCGTTGGCCATGGCATAGCTCAGGGCCAATTCGCGGGCACGGCCGCTGTTGTCCTGGTGAATGGCCACCAGGTGGGGCACGCCGCCGCCTTGGGTGTAGGTCGAGCGAACGGTGTGGCCGGGCGCCTTGGGGGCCACCATCCACACGTCCAGGTCGGCACGGGGCACCACCTGGTTGTAGTGCACGTTGAAGCCGTGGGCAAAGGCCAGGGATGCGCCTTTTTTGATGTTGGGCGCCACGTTGTTCTGGTAGACCTCGGAAATTTGCTCGTCGGGCAACAGGATCATGACCACGTCAGCGGCCTTGACGGCGTCGTTGACTTCCATGACGGTCAGGCCGGCCTTGCCGACTTTGTCCCAGGAGGCACCGCCCTTGCGCAGGCCCACCACCACCTTCACGCCGCTGTCGTTCAGGTTCTGGGCGTGGGCATGGCCTTGCGAGCCGTAGCCGATGATGGCCACGGTCTTGCCTTTGATCAGGGACAGATCACAGTCTTTGTCGTAAAAAACTTTCACGGGGTTCTCCTTAGGAATAAACAGGTCAATGACAGGGGTCAGACGCGCAGGATGCGCTCGCCGCGCCCGATACCGCACGCACCGGTGCGCACGGTCTCCAGAATGGCACTGCGGTCGATCGCCTCCAGAAAGGCGTCGTTCTTGGACTGGTCACCGGTGAGCTCGATGGTGTAGCTCTTGTCGGTGACGTCGATCACGCGGCCGCGGAAGATGTCGGCCATGCGTTTCATTTCTTCGCGCTCCTTGCCCACGGCGCGCACTTTCACCAGCATCAGCTCGCGCTCGGTGTAGGCGCCTTCGGTCAAGTCGACCACCTTGACGACTTCGATCAGTCGGTTCAGGTGCTTGGTGATCTGCTCGATGACGTCGTCAGAACCGGTGGTCTGAATGGTCATGCGCGACAGGCTGGGGTCTTCGGTGGGCGCCACCGTCAAGGATTCGATGTTGTAGCCGCGCGCAGAAAAAAGCCCCACAACGCGCGACAACGCGCCGGGTTCGTTTTCGAGCAAAAGTGCAATGATGTGTTTCATGTCAGAAGATTCCTCTTTTCGCAGCCCTCCCCTGTCGGCGGTAACCGGCAGGCTTGGCTGGCAATAGATTCGTCAAAGAAAGCGGCGCGCACACGCGCCGCGGTGAATAAAGATCAGAGATCCTCGCTTCCCAGCAGCATCTCGGTGATGCCCTTGCCGGCCTGGACCATCGGGAACACGTTCTCGGTGGGATCGGTGCGGATGTCCAGGAACACAGTGCGATCCTTCAGACGTTGGGCCTCGCGCAATGCAGGCTCGACATCCTCAGGGCGCTCGATCAGCATGCCCACATGGCCATAAGCTTCGGCCAGCTTCACGAAATCGGGCAAGGCGTCCATGTAGCTGTGGCTGTAGCGACCTGCATACTCGATCTGCTGCCACTGGCGCACCATGCCCAGATAGCGGTTGTTCAAGGCCAGCACCTTGATCGGTGTGTTGTACTGGAAGCAGGTGGACAGCTCTTGAATGCACATCTGCACCGAGCCTTCGCCGGTGACACAGTACACGTCACTGTCGGGCTTGGCCAATTTGATGCCCATGGCGTAGGGAATGCCCACCCCCATGGTGCCCAGACCGCCAGAGTTGATCCAGCGACGGGGCTCATCGAAACGGTAATACTGCGCCGCCCACATTTGATGCTGCCCCACATCGGAGGTGATGTAGGTATCGGAGTCGCGGGTCATGTTCCACAGCGTTTCAATCACATACTGCGGCTTGATCACGCTCGTGTTGCTGCGGTCGTAGCTGAGGCAGTCGCGACCGCGCCAGCCTTCGATCGCATTCCACCAGCCAGCCAGCGCCTGGGTATCGGGCTTGGCACCAGACTCCCGGATCATGGCAATCATTTCGGTCAGCACGTCCTTGACATCGCCCACGATGGGGATGTCAACCTTCACGCGCTTGGAAATGCTCGAGGGGTCGATGTCAATGTGGATGATCTTGCGCTCGTTCTGCGCGAAATGCTTGGGGTTGCCGATGACGCGGTCATCGAAGCGCGCGCCCACGGCCAGCAGCACATCGCAGTTCTGCATCGCGTTGTTGGCTTCCAGCGTGCCGTGCATGCCCAGCATGCCCAGGTACTTGCGGTCCGACGCCGGATAAGCGCCCAGGCCCATCAGGGTGTGCGTCACCGGATAGCCCAGCATGTCCACCAA
>VERE01000041.1 GCA_018882835.1 Limnohabitans sp. | reverse complement strand
CTCTTGTAAAGGCTGATGTTGGTGGCCAGGGTGCCGGCCCATGCAAACAGCACGGTGTAGCCATCATTGGCCGATTTGGCAGCGGCTGCGGCGCCAATGTTGCCATTCGAGCCGCCGCGGTTCTCGATCACCACGCGCTGACCCAGCACTTTGCCCAGCTCTTCCGAGAGCACGCGCGACAAGGGGTCGGCCGTGCCGCCACCTGCGTTGATGGGCACAATCATTTTCACCGGCTTGTTGGGCCAGCTGTCGCCTTGTGCCATGACGGCCATGGGCGCCAAAAGAAAAGGCAGTACTTTGCGCCAAAAGGCAGAGTGCAGGTGAGTCATTCAGGATCCTTGGGGCGGGCGCGCCAGCCGCGAAACCAGCGCCAAAAGAAAAAAGCACTGACGAGCACCATCACTGCTTGTGACAACAGATGAAAGAAGTACACCTTGCCATCGGTTGTGACCGTGGCGATGGGGATGGCCAGGGCCAGGCAAGCAAAAAACAGGGCCAAGACCAGGTCAAACGGGTCGTACCTGACTTCTTTGGTGTTCTCTTTGTTCTTGGCCATCAGTGAGTTCAAGCGGCTTGCAAAAAGGCCTTGGGTGTATCGTACAGTGTCGTTGGGGCTGCGGTCATTAACTGGCGAAGCCCAGCGCTTCACGAAATCGGTTTTTCAAATACACCCCATCGCGTGATGGCAACACACGCGGAATCTCGTCTTGGCGAATGTGCACTTGGGCCAGCAGCATGCCGCTGCGGGCGTTGATGCGTTGCGCCAGCGCAGGCAATTCGTCGTGCGCAAAAACTTCTTGGGCATGGCTGACACCACAGGCTTTGGCCACCTCGGCCAAACGGGTGCCCAAGCTGGTGTGGCTGCGCTGCATGCCGGTTTCGCCAAAGTGGCCGTTGTCCAGCACGACGATGGACAAATTCTGCGGTTGTTGTGCGGCGGCCGTGGCCAGGCTGCCCATGCCCATGAGTTGTTCGCCATCGCCGGTGACGATCAGCACTGGGCGCTCGGGCTGGGCCAGGGCCAGTCCCAGGCCCATGGCCGTGGTGCCGCCCATTGCGCCCCATAAGTAGAAGTGGTTGGCGCTGTCGCCTGCAGCAAAGACGTCGTAGGTGGGCGAGCCCAGGCCGGTGATGACCAAAGCCTGGGGGCAGGCCTTGAGCAAATCGGCAACGAAGGCGCGACGTTCGATGGTGGCTTGTGTCATGGTGGATGAGGTGCTCATTGGCGAATCCATTTCTTGCGGCCGATCAGGCGTTGAGACAACAGCACGGCCACTTGCTGACCGCCTTCAAAGGCCGCGTCTACGGCGGCGCCAACCAAGTCTTCGACTTCTTCGGGGGTGGACGCGCGCAGCACCGTGATGCCCATGAGTTCGAGTGCGCCCTGAGTGGCTTGCCCCATGGGGCACTGCCAGTTGTTGAACTCGGCATACTCGCCGCGCATGGTCACCAAGGTCAGAAAGGGAAAACGGCAACTGCGCAGTAACGAGAACATGTTGACGCAATTGCCCACGCCACTGCTTTGCATCAGCAACGCGGCGCGCTGCCCGCCCAACCAGGCGCCGGCAGCCAAAGCGACCCCTTCCTCCTCGGTGGTCAGCACAATGTCGCGCATGTCGGGGTCGGCTTGCACGCGCCGAATCACATGCGCATGACCTGCGTCAGGCACATAGGCCACTTGCTGGATGCCACCTTGCTTCAGGGTGGTGAAAATGGTTTCCTGCCAGGGGATGACGGGGGGGGTGCTGGTGTTCATAGTGCTTTTTTAACACGGGGCTGGCCCTTGGCGAGTCGCGCGCGTGTCGTGAGTGGCGTGAGGTCGATTGACATGAAGCGATCAGCCCTATTTTCTGCTTGCCCTCCATGCGGCTTTGCTGGAGAAGGGCGCCAAGATCAAGCGCATTCGGTGGGGTCCAACAGTTTGCCCTGAAGCGTTTCGCTGGGTACGGCGAACACGCCGGCGCCGAGGTGGTGCAGGGTGTGCAAATCCTGGTTGTCGGCACGGAACGACCAGCGCCCGTTGGCGAATACGCGTTCATCGGCCTGGGCTGAGACCACCTCCACGAAGAAGGTGTCGTAGGCTTCTTGCGTGTGGGCCTCTTCGATGAGCCTGCATTCCAGCCAGGCAATGCAGCCCTCTAGCAAGGGCAAGCCAAGCTCAGGGCCTGCAAAGGAGTTCAAGCCATAGCGGCTGAATTTGTCCTGCGCTGGCATCGGGTCGGCCCGCCCGCTGACGCTGCCCACGGTGAAGGTCAGGTCGGCCTGCAACCGGCAGGGGATGTTGAGCGCCAACTGCCCATTGGCGCGCAGTTGTTCGCGGGTGTAGGTGCTTTTGTCAATCACCACGGCAATGCGCGGTGGCGTGAATTCCACCGGCATGGACCAGGCCGCCGCCATCAGGTTGCGTCGGCCCTGGTGAACGGTGCTGACGATCACCGTGGGACCGTGGTTGACCAGTCGGCTGGCGTGAGCGAGGGAGACGGGGTGGCGCATGGTGAGTCAGGTGAAATGAAAGGGTTTTGCGATGTTCGCAATGTGCAGCTTGGCCGTCATTCCCACCGCATTCGCTTTGAGGCAGCTGATCGGTTTGACCTGTCATGAGCAGCGCATGAGGACTTCTTTGAAGGAGTCAACAATATAGGCTGTATAAGGTCCGCTGGCAAGGCTGAACGCCGCAGACGAAAAAATGGCCTGAATGAAGATTCAGGCCATTTCAAATGGGTGCTGTGTAGTTTATTGCTATCACCGTTCGACCATCATGGCGCCGGTGCAATCAGGTTTTCCGCTTCAGCCGCTCCTGATTTCGCTGAATGCGCGCTGTGCCTCGACGCGATAGCCCATCGCTCGGTAGCCCCGTTGCCGCTTGTGCCACATTCGCAGCAAGGCCGGATGTGTCTTTCGGTTAGGAACCGCACCGTCCAAAGGGGTGAGCATGAGGAGCTGACGGAGAGCCTGTCGAGGTGATCACCGCCCTAACAAACGGCGTGTCAGCAACGATTGCATGTCACGCCGCCCATCGGCGATCACATACACCACAACATCTGCATCCATGACCCGATAGATCAAGCGGTACGGCTTGAAGAACACCTGTCGATATTCTTTGATTCCCAATCCCACCAGCTCTTTGACTGGGGGAAAGCCCAAAAAGAAAAAGACCTGAGCAAGTCAGGTCCTTGAATGTTGGTGCCGGAGACATGAATCGAACACGCGACCTTCTCATTACGAATGAGCTGCTCTACCGACTGAGCTACACCGGCAACGGTTGGTATTCTACTTAATTTTCAGAGTGGTAACGGGTGACGCGCTCGACTTCGTTCTTCGAACCCAGGACCACGCTGACGCGCTCATGCAGTTGGCCAGGCTCTATGTCCAGGATGCGCTGCTTGGCGTTGGTGGCAGCCCCGCCAGCTTGTTCGACCAGCCAGCTCATGGGGTTGGCTTCGTACATCAGGCGCAGCTTGCCGGGTTTGTGGGGCTCGCGTTTGTCCCAGGGGTACATGAAGATGCCACCGCGGGTCAGGATGCGGTGTACATCCGCCACCATCGAGGCAATCCAGCGCATGTTGAAGTCTTTGCCGCGCGGGCCTTCCTTGCCTTGCAGGCATTCATCGATATAGCGGCGCACCGGGGCATCCCAGTGGCGCATGTTGCTCATGTTGATGGCGAATTCCTTGGTGTCCTCGGGGATGCGCACATTTTCATGGGTAAGCACGAAAGAGCCTTGCTCGCGGTCCAGGGTGAACATGGCCACGCCATCGCCAACGGTGAGCACCAGGGTGGTCTGCGGACCATAGACACAGTAGCCGGCGGCCACTTGTTGCTTGCCCGCCTGCAGAAAGTCTTTTTCGCTGACGCCCTCGCTGCCTTCGGGCTTTTTCAGCACACTGAAAATGGTGCCGATGCTGACGTTCACGTCGATGTTGCTCGAGCCATCCAGAGGGTCGAACAGCAGCAGGTATTCGCCTTGCGGGTAACGGTTGGGCACCAGGTAGATGCTGTCCATTTCCTCAGACGCCATGGCGGCCAGGTGGCCTCCCCATTCATTGGCCTCGATCAGCACTTCGTTGGCAATGATGTCCAGTTTTTTCTGAACTTCGCCTTGTACGTTTTCAATGCCGGCAGACCCCAGCACACCGCCGAGCTCCCCTTTGTTGACGGCGTGGCTGATGCTTTTGCAAGCGCGCGCCACCACTTCCAGCAGCAATCGCAGCGAGGGCGGAATATGGCCTTTGGCGCGTTGTTGTTCAACCAGGTAGCGGGAAAGAGAAATGGTCATGGTGCTTACTCCGACAGGGCACGCGAGACCACCTCGCGCACATCAGGACTGAGATCGGTTTTGGCGGCGACGCGGGCAATGGCTTCGCGCGCCGCGCTGCGGTAGGGTTCGGCCAATTTGCGCCAGCGGTCCAGCGCACGCGCGAGGCGGGCCGCCACTTGAGGGTTGAACGCATCGAGTTCCAGCACGCGCTCGGCCCAGAACACATAGCCCGAGGCGTCGCTGCGGTGGAAGGCGCCCGGGTTGGCGTTGCAGTAGCTGAAAATCAGGCTGCGCGCGCGGTTCGGGTTACGCACCTGAAAATCCGGGTGCATCATCAATTGGCGCACCTTGGGCAAGATGTCGCCGCCGCGGTCGCAGGCGCCAGCTTGCAAGGCAAACCATTTGTCCAGCACCAGGGCTTCGTTCTTGAAGAGCTGATGGAAACGCTCCAGGGCAGTGGCTGCCAAGGCATGGCCGGCACCCACCAGCGCACTGAGGGCGTTGAAGCGGTCGGTCATGTTGCTGGCGCCTTGGAAGGCCTGGAAAGCGCGCTGGGGCCAGGCATGGTCTTGGCGCGAGGCCGAGGCCAGACACAAGTACGTCAAGGCCATGCCCGTCAATGCGCGTCGACCACTGGAGACTGCATCTGGGCGGTAGGCGCCGCTGTCTCGGTGCGCCTCGTAGGCCCAAGCCCAGTCGTCCCACAAAGCGATGGCCAGTTGCAGGCGCATGGCTTCGCGCACCGCATGGATGTGCTGGGGGTTGACCACGTCCATTTGCTCGGCCAGGTAACTCTCGCTGGGAAGGGTGAGCACCAGTTCCTTGAAAGCCGCATCCAGCGTGGGGTGGCGCAGTACATCGCGCAAAGCCTGCACCCAAGCCTCAGGCAACACCTGGGCGGGAATCTCGGGGGCAGCCAAGGCTTGCAGCGCAGCGCGAACGCTCAGCCGTTGCGCCGCTTCCCAGCGGTTGAAGGGGTCGGCATCGTGGGCCAGCAAGGTCAGCAGTTGCGCATCGCTGTAGTCAATGTCCAGCACCACCGGCGCGCTGAAGCCGCGCAGCAAAGAGGGCACGGGCTCGCTGGCCAGGTTGTCAAACACCCATTGCTGGCTGCCTTCGGTCAGCACCTCCAGGCGGGAGCCAAGCAATTCTTCACCATTGGTCGAGACCAGGCCCATGAGCACCGGAATGACAAACGGCTCTTTGTGGGGTTGGCCGGGGCTGGCGCCGCACGACTGGCTCAGGGTCAGGGTATAGCGTTGGCTGGCGGCGTCGTAGTGGCCGCGTGCCTGAACCACGGGCGTGCCGGCCTGGCTATACCAGCGTTTGAACTGCGCCAGGTGTTGCGACAGGGCCGAGCCTGGGTTGGCGTCGGCGATGGCTTGCGCAAAATCGTCACAGGTGACGGCTTGGCCGTCGTGCCGTTCGAAGTAAAGCTTCATGCCTTTGGCGAAGCCTTCGCGGCCCACCAGGGTCTGCATCATGCGGACCACTTCGGCGCCTTTTTCATAAATCGTGACAGTGTAGAAATTGTTGATTTCCAGGTAGCTGTCCGGGCGCACCGGGTGGGCCATGGGGCCCGCATCTTCGGCAAATTGCACAGTGCGCAGCAAGCGCACATCTTCAATGCGCTTGACTGCGCGGGCCGAGGCGTCGCCGGCCAGGTCCTGGCTGAATTCTTGGTCGCGGAAGACCGTCAGGCCTTCTTTCAGGGACAGCTGGAACCAGTCGCGGCAGGTGATGCGGTTGCCCGTCCAGTTGTGGAAGTACTCATGTCCTACCACGCTTTCCACGTTGCCAAAGTCGACATCGGTGGCGGTGGCCTGGTTGGCCAGCACAAACTTGGTGTTGAAAATGTTCAAACCCTTGTTTTCCATGGCGCCCATGTTGAAGTCGCTGGTGGCGACGATCATGAAGCGCTCCAGGTCCAGGCTGAGGCCAAAGCGCGCTTCGTCCCAGGCGATGGAGGCCATCAGCGAATTCATGGCGTGCTCGGTTTTGTCCAGGTCTCCGGGGCGCACATACACCTGCAAAAGGTGCTCCTGGCCAGAGCGGGCCACGATGCGCTGTTCGCGACACACCAGCTGTCCGGCCACCAGGGCAAACAGATAGCTGGGTTTTTTGTGGGGGTCAACCCAGCGTGCAAAGTGCCGGCCGTCTTCAAGCAGGCCCTGTTCCACCAGGTTGCCATTGGACAGCAGCACC
The DNA here is from genome assembly GCA_018882835.1 of Limnohabitans sp. Taxonomy (GTDB): domain Bacteria; phylum Pseudomonadota; class Gammaproteobacteria; order Burkholderiales; family Burkholderiaceae_C; genus Limnohabitans. The sequence continues at coordinate 18,772 of VERE01000041.1, read as the reverse complement.
GGGTACTTGGCGCGGTCGGCACGCAAGGTGACGCTGTAGCTGGCCATCACATCGGGGCGGTCCAGGAAGTAGGTGATGCGGCGAAAGCCTTCTGCCTCACATTGGGTGAAGAAGGAATCGTTGCTCACATACAAGCCCATGAGCTTGCTGTTTTTGACGGGGGCGCAAGTAGTGAAAATTTCCAGCGCAAAAGGCGCGTGGCCTTCGGGCAAATTTTCCAGCACCAGCTGGTTGCCATCCATTTTGAAGGAGGTGCCTTGGCCGTTGACCAGCACGCGCGCCAGGTTGAGCTCTTCACCGTCGAGGCGCAGGGCTTGCACTGGCACATCGGGGTTGCGACGCAACGTCATTTTGTTGAGTACGCGGGTTTTCAAGGGGTCCAGGTCGAAGGTCAGGTCGACGGTGTCGATCCAGAACGCCGAAGCGGCATAGTCCTCTCGACGAACCAGGGGGGCCTGGGCATCACGCAACATGGCGAGTCTCCGAAAGAATGAATTGAAAAATCAGACGCCTTGCTTGAGCGAGGCTTCGATGAAGGCGTCCAGGTCGCCATCCAGCACCTTTTGGGTGTTGGAAATTTCGACGTTGGTGCGCAAGTCCTTGATGCGGCTTTGGTCCAGCACGTATGAGCGAATCTGGTGGCCCCAGCCCACATCGGTCTTGGTGTCTTCCAGCTTTTGCTGCTCTTCCATGCGCTTGCGCATTTCAAAGTCGTACAGGCGGCTGCGCAGGCGCTTCCAGGCCACGTCGCGGTTGCTGTGCTGGCTGCGCCCGTCTTGGCATTGCACCACGATGCCGGTGGGAATGTGGGTCAGGCGCACGGCCGAGTCGGTCTTGTTGATGTGCTGGCCACCCGCGCCACTGGCGCGGAAAGTGTCAGTGCGCACGTCGGCAGGGTTGATGTCGATCTCGATGGAGTCGTCAATTTCCGGGTAGACAAAGACGCTGGCAAAGCTGGTGTGGCGGCCGCCCGAGGAATCGAAGGGCGATTTGCGCACCAGGCGGTGCACGCCGGTTTCGGTGCGCAGCAGGCCGAAGGCGTACTCACCGTCAATCTTGATGGTGGCGCTCTTGATACCGGCCACGTCGCCGGCCGACTCGTCTTCGACGCTGGCTTTGAAGCCCTTGCGTTCGGCGTACTTGAGGTACTGGCGCAGCAGCATGCTGGCCCAGTCACATGCTTCGGTACCACCCGCTCCGGCCTGGATGTCCAGGAAGGCGTTGCTGGGGTCCGCCGGGTTGTTGAACATGCGACGGAACTCGAGTTTTTCGATGTCGGCGGTGAGCTTGCGGGTTTCTTCTTCCAGCATTTCCAGGCCAGCGTCGTCGCCATCGGCCTTGCTCATCTCGAACAGCTCGCTGTTGTCGGCGATCTCTTGTGTCAGGCGTGACAAGGTCACGACCACATCGTCCAGGGCTTTCTTTTCTTTGCCCAGTTCCTGGGCTTTCTTGGGGTCGTTCCAGACCGTGGGATCTTCGAGGGAGGCGTTGACGGTCCTCAGGCGCTCTGACTTGGCATCGAAGTCAAAGATACCCCCGTAAATCAAGGGTGCGCGCGCTCAGATCGTTGAGCGTGGTGCCAATGAGGTTGGTGCGTTCTGCGTCCATGGGGAAATCCTGTCAGTGGGTGATTCAAAGCAACCGCGTATTTTCGCACGACTGCCTGGACCGGCTTTCAGGCGCGGACGGACAGGGGCAGGGGCTGCGCAGGCCGCTGGGCAAGGGCAGCCAGGCCTTTCAGCACATCGCCCAGCACGATCACCGAGGGGCTGCCCAGTTGTTGGGTTTGCAGGGTGTCCACCAGGTGCCCCAGTTGGCTGATGGCATGCCGCTGCTGGGGCAGACTGACGTGCTCGATGATGGCCAGCGGCGTGTCGGCGGGCAAGCCTTGCAGCAAGCCGGCTTGAATCGTACCGGCGCTGCGCACGCCCATGTAGATCACCAGGGTCAAGCGGGCCTGGTGCGCCGCCTGGGCCAGCAACGCCCAGTCGGTGCCCTGGTCGCCGGGCTTGGCATGGCCAGTGACGAAGACCACGCCGTGGGCGTGGTCACGGTGGGTCAGGGGGACCCCCAGCGAGGTCACGCCCGCCAGGCCCGCGGTGATGCCATTGATGACTTGCACCGCCACGCCCTGGGCTTGCAAATGCTCGACCTCTTCGCCGCCTCGGCCAAAGATGAAGGGGTCGCCGCCTTTGAGGCGCACCACCCGCTCGCCTTCGCGCGCCGCTTGCACCATCAGTTTCTCGATGAAGGCTTGCGGCGTGGACTGGCAGCCGCCGCGCTTGCCCACATGGATGATGCGGGCGGTGGCCGATGCCAGTGCGGTGATGTCGTCGCTGACCAAGTCATCGACCAGCAGCACGGTGGCCGTTTGAATGGCTTTGACGGCTTTGAGGGTCAGCAGCTCCGGGTCGCCCGGACCAGCACCTACCAAAGTGACACAGGGAGTCAAGGGAGCGGCAGTCATGCGGCACTTTCAGAAAGAGACAAAGGAAGACGACGCGACAGGTCCAGGATGCAAGCCACTTGGCGTGCAATCGGCTGGGGCACGGGCAGGTCACCCGCAAGCACGGCGCGGATGTAGCCGGCGGTGGATGCGGCGTCTACCTGCGCGGGCAGGTTGGGCAGTTCTGTGAGCGGGCCGGCCTGGTGGGTTTGCAGGCTGATTTTTTCGCCCGCCACAAAGCCATCCATTTGCGGCTGACGGCGTGCGTCGGCCACGACTTCGCCTTCGGTGCCACGCAGCAGCAAGGCGTGGGCTTGCAGCAAGCCGAAGGTGGCGGTCATGCTGACAGCGTATTCAGGATGGGTGTAACTGGCCACGCGCAGCGACGGCCCGGATACCACATCCATCAGTTTGACCAGGCTGTGGGCCGAGTTGCGCAGGCCCACCACCCGTCGCACGTTCAGCAGTTTTTGCAGGGCCGGGCTGAGCAGCTCGGTCGGGGTCAGAGCCACTTCGCCGGCTTTCACGCAGGCAAGCTTGCGCATTGGCGAGATGCCCAGGGCCTGAAACACTTCCTGGCTCAGCACGCGGCTGGTTTCGGTGGGCGTGCCATGCACCACCACCGGCAAGCCTTCGCGTGCCAGCAGCAAGGCCAGCAAGGGCGTCAGCACCGGCAACTTGCGAGCGCCGTTGTAACTGGGCAAGACCACGGTGACCTGTTCGCTGGGGCTGTTCAGGCGCGTCAGCCGGGCTTCGACGGCATCAAGAAACCCTGCCATTTCCTCAGGAGTCTCACCCTTGATGCGCATCGCCAGGCAAAAGCCTCCCACCTCCAGGTCGCTGACCTGGCCATCCAGAATTTGGCCCATCAGATCGCAGGCCTGCGCACGGTCAAGCGCGCGCGCGCCGGCATGGCCGCGGCCAATTTCCTTGAGGTAGTGTGCAATGCCCATGCCCCGATTGTCCAGGATGCTTGATGACTTTGCGCTATAAGGTGAATGACGGCTCTGCCAGCCGCGCCAGCCGTTGCAGCTCTGGTACACATGAGCCGCACTGCGTGCCACAGCCTAAGTTGGTTTTCAGCGAGGCCACAGCGGCCTCTGGCGCTAGCTCGCCGGGTGCGATGGCTTTCAGGTGAGCTTGAATTGCGTCTTCGCGCACGCCCACGCAACTGCACACGGTTTTGCAGAGGGGCACCACGCCCGCAGGGGCTTTGCTGCCCGGGGACAGCAATTGACGGCCGTAGGCCTGCGCTGGCAAACTTTCTTGCAACAGGCTTTTGATCCAGGCTTCTGCACCAATGTCTCCTGCCAACAGGAAGCCTTCCAGGTGCGAAACCTCGCCGGAGCGCTGCATGCGCATGCTGCGCCGCTGACCGCGCTTGCGGTCGGTGTAATGCAGCACATCGCTGTCTGAGAGGTTCAAGATGTCGGCGACCTCGGCCACCAGGCTGTCGGACACTGGTTCGGCGCTGGCCGCACGAAACAACACGCCGCTGCGTGCTTGCCCGAACGGTACACAGGTGGCGAATTCAAACAAAGGCATCAACCGGCGCAAGCGTGGCAGGGCTTCAGCCGCCTGCTCGTCAGGCAGCCAGCTCAGGGCCAAGAGCTTCCACGGCAACTCGGCTTTCAAAATTTTGACGGCCGCGTGCTTCAGCTCAGGCTGTTTGGAGCTGGGGCAGTAGGCCGAGGTGGTCAAGGCATTCACACCGGCCAGAGCTTGGCCATTGTGTTGCCGGCCACTGAGAAACTCGCTGCCCCAATGCATGCCCATGAAGGCCTGGCTGAGGCCAAGTTCGGCACTGCTTTGAACCGGCACCACGATGGAGCCACGCTTGCTGGTGAGGTGCACCAGATCGCCCTCTTGCCAGCCATGGCGGACCATGTCTTGCGGATGAACTTGCACTACAGGCTCGGGCACGTGCCCAAAGAGCCGGCCAATCCAGCCAGTGCGGCTCATGCCATGCCATTGGTCGCGCAGACGTCCGGTGTTCAGGGAGAAGGGGTAACGCGATTCGCGCGCTTCGGCCAGAGGCGCCGGTGTGACCGCTGCAAAGCGTGCACGGCCGCTGGGCGTGGGGAAGCGTCCATCTTCGTACAAGCGTGGGCGGCCCTGTGATGCGCCTTCAGGGAAGGGCCATTGTTGCGGTGCCGCCTCCAAAGCGGCGTAGCTCAGGCCGGTGATGTCCAGGTCGCGTCCGCGGGTGGACTCCCGATGCTCCAGCCAGACCGATTCAGGTGTTTCGTAGGGAAAGAGACTGTGCGCAATGCCTTTGGCGCGCACGCCCGGCTCGTTTTCCAGCAAGCGTCCGAAGTCCACCGCAATGCGCCAGTCGTGTCGTGCCTGACCAGGCGGCGGCACAGCCGCGCGCACCCGCGTGATGCGGCGTTCGCTGTTGGTGACAGTGCCTTCTTTCTCGCCCCAGGTGGTGGCGGGCAACAGCAAGTCGGCGAAGGCGGTGGTGCTGGTATCGGCAAAGGCCTCTTGCACCACGACAAATTCGGCGCGCTCCAAAGCACGCCGCACCGTGGCCTGGTCGGGCATGGATTGCGCGGGGTTGGTGCAAGCGATCCACAAAGCCTTGATCTCGCCGTCAGCGGCGGCCTGAAACATTTCCACAGCGGTTTTGCCAGGCGTGGCAGGCACGCTGGGCAAGCCCCACAGCGCTGCCACTTCGGAGCGGTGCGCCGGGTTGGCCAGGTCGCGGTGGGCGCTCAGCAAATTGGCGAGTCCGCCCACTTCCCGGCCGCCCATGGCGTTGGGTTGGCCGGTCAATGAAAACGGCCCCGCGCCCGGTTTGCCAATCTGGCCGGTGGCCAGATGCAAGTTGATCAAGGCCGCATTTTTGGCGGTGCCACTGCTGGACTGGTTGAGCCCCTGGCAATACAGGCTGAGTGTGGCACTGGAAGTGGCAAACCAGCGTGCGGCCTGCAGCAGGTCTTCAACCCGCAGACCACAAAATCGGGCCACTTTTTCGGGGGTGCATTCACGCACCACGGTTTTCAAAGCCTCGAAGCCTTCGGTGTGAGCCTCGATGTAGCCGGGGCGGGTCCAGCCCTCCCACAGCATGATGTGCAACAGGCCATGGAACAGCATGACATCGGTGCCAGGTTGCAAGGGCAAGTGCAAATCGGCGCAGCTCGCGGTGTCGGTGCGCCGTGGGTCGGCCACGATGATTTTCAGCTCGGGATTTTGGGCGCGCGCTTCCTCGATCCGACGAAACAGCACAGGATGGGCATGGGCGGCGTTGCTTCCGGCGATGAACAGGCATTGCGCATGCTGCACATCGTCATAGCAGGCCGGTGGCGCATCGGCGCCCAGCGTGAGTTTGTAACCCGCTACGGCGCTGCTCATGCACAGGCGCGAATTGGTGTCGATGTTGTTGGTGCCGATCAAGCCTTTCACCAACTTGTTGAACACATAGTAGTCTTCGGTCAGCAATTGGCCGGACACATAAAAACCTACCGCATCGGGGCCGTCGGCCCGAATCACGCTGGCGAAAGTGTGGCTGGCCCACTGCAAGGCATCACCCCAGGGCATGGGCTGCAAACTGCCGCCACGCACCAGACGGCGCTGGGGCTGCAACAGGCGTGTGGCTCGCGTCAGCGCTGGCGTCGCCGTGAGGTGAAGGCTGGCCCCTTTGCTGCACAGACGGCCATGGTTGGCCGGGTGATCGGGGTCGCCGCGCACGCCCACAATTTGCCCATGCTCGGAGGCAATCAGCACGCCACAACCCACGCCGCAGTAGGGGCAGGTAGAGCGCGTTTCCTTGGGGGCCATTTGCTGCCCCTCAAGCGTGCGTGTCTGTGGCCAACGTGGCCAATTCGTCCGCGTCCAGCGCGACCTGCCCGTTGTCCACCTGCACAGCGAAGCGCTGTGCGCAGCCTTCGTCGGGAGCTTTGGCGCAGCCGCTGCCCAGCTCGATCGTCCAGTTGTGCAAGGGGCAAGCCACCGATTCGCCAAACACGATGCCCTGGCTCAGCGGGCCGCCTTTGTGCGGGCAGCGGTCCAGCAAGGCAAACACCTTGTCGTTGCTGGTGCGAAACACCGCCACCTCGGCGCCTTGCGATCGTGCAACGCGGCGTGCGCCCAGCACCGGGATATCGTCCACACGGCAGATGGGAATCCAGTTAGGCATGGGAGGCTCCTGGCGTGACGGGGGTGAATTGCCGGGTGTCGACCTTGGCTTCTTCAAAGTTGAACCAGGGATCGGGCTCGCCGTCCAGACTGAATTGCAGGCGCTCCCACAGTGCGCGGCGGCCTTCGGCATCGTCCAGAATTCTTTTCTTGACGGCATCCATGCCCACGCGGCTGACGTAGTGGCAAGTGCGCTCCAGGTACCAGCCTTCTTCGCGGTACAGCTGCAAGAAGGCGCCGCTGTACTCCAGCACTTCCTGTGCGGTTTTCAGTTTGACAAAAAATTGCGCCACTTCGGTTTTGATGCCGCCGTTGCCGGCGATGTAAATTTCCCAGCCACTGTCCACGCCGATGACGCCCACATCTTTGATGCCGGCCTCTGCGCAGTTGCGCGGGCAGCCACTGACAGCCAGTTTCACTTTGTGCGGGGCATACATGCGCCACAAGGCGCGTTCCAGGTCTTTCCCCATCTGGGTGCTGTCCTGGGTTCCAAAGCGGCACCACTCGGAGCCCACACAGGTTTTCACCGTGCGCAAGGCTTTGGCATAGGCATGGCCGCTGGGCATGCCGATGTCTTTCCAGACATTGACCAGGTCTTCTTTTTTGACGCCCAGCAAGTCGATGCGCTGGCCACCGGTGACCTTGACGGTAGGAATCTTGTATTTGTCGACCGCATCGGCAATGCGGCGCAACTCATCGGCAGTGGTCTCGCCGCCCCACATGCGCGGGATCACGCTGTAAGTGCCATCCTTTTGAATGTTGGCATGGCTGCGCTCGTTGATGTAGCGGCTTTGTGGATCGTCCTGGGCCTCTTTGGGCCAGGTGCTGATCAGGTAATAGTTCAGGGCAGGGCGGCAGGTGGCGCAACCGTTGGGGGTTCGCCATTCCATGGCCTGCATGACCTCGGTTAAAGACAACAGCTTGCCCAGTCGGATGGCTTCGCGCACATCCTGGTGGCTGTGGTCGGTGCAGCCGCAGAGGGCCTTTTTCTTGGGCGTGGCCGAGTAGTCGCCGCCAGCTGTGAACATCAAAATTTGTTCGACCAAACCGGTACAGGACCCACAAGAAGCGCTGGCTTTGGTGTGCTTGCGAACTTCATCGAGAGTGAACAGGCCCTTGTCCTGGATGGCCTTGCAAATGCTGCCTTTGGTCACGCCATTGCAGCCGCAGACCTCGGCATCATCAGGCATGCTGGCCGCTTTGCTATGGCCCTCGTGGCCTACATCGCCGATGTTGGACTCGCCAAACATCAGCTTGTCGCGGATGTCTGCCACGCTGCGACCCTCGCGCAGCAATTTGAAATACCAGCTGCCATCCACCGTGTCGCCATACAAACAGGCGCCCACCAGCTGGTCATTGCGAATCACCAGTTTCTTGTAGACGCCTTCATGGGGGTCGCTCAGCACGATTTCCTCGGTTTCACCATCGTTGCTGCCCATGAAGTCGCCCGCACTGAACAGGTCGATGCCGGTGACCTTGAGCTTGGTGGAGGTCAGCGAGCCGCTGTACCGGCCAATGCCAAACTGCGCCAGATGGTTGGCCAGGACTTTGCCTTGCTCGAACAAGGGCGCGACCAGACCATAAGCGACGCCACGGTGCGAGGCGCATTCGCCGACCGCATAGATGCGCGGGTCGGTGACCGATTGCATCGTGTCGCTGACCACGATGCCGCGCTGGCAATGCAGGCGCATGCTTTCGGCCAAGGCCGTGTTCGGGCGGATGCCCACCGCCATCACCACCAGGTCGGCCGCCACTTCACTGCCATCCTTGAAACGAATGCGTTGCACTCGCCCCTGGGGACCGCCCACGAGCTCTTGGGTGTTTGCGCCGATCAGAAATTTCATGCCTCTGTCTTGCAAGGACTTTTGCAGCAACTGGCCGGCGGTTTTGTCGAGCTGACGCTCCATCAGCCAGGGGGCCACATGCACCACGGTCACGTCCATGCCGCGTTTCATCAGTCCGTTGGCCGCTTCCAGTCCCAGCAGGCCACCACCAATCACCACCGCTTTGCGGTACTGTGTGGCGGCGTCAATCATGGCCTGGGTATCGGCAATGTCCCGGTAAGCCAGCACGCCATCGAGCTCAACGCCCGGCACCGGCAGGATGAAAGGATTGGAACCGGTGGCCAAAAGCAAGCGGTCGTAGGGCGCGGTGCGTTTTTCACCCGCACCGTTTTCGGCATGCACGATGCGGCGCACGCGGTCCACTTGGGTCACGGTCCAGCCGGTGTGAAGGGTGATGTTGTTGTCGCGGTACCAGTCCAGCGGGTTCAGGATGATTTCATCCAGGGTTTGCTCGCCCGCCAGCACCGGCGAGAGCAGGATGCGGTTGTAGTTGGGATGGGGCTCGCTGCCAAACACGGTGATGTCGTACAGGTCGGGCGTGAGCTTCAAAAGCTCTTCCAGGGTGCGCACGCCGGCCATGCCATTACCCACCATGACCAGACGAAGTTTTTGGGGGATTGTCATCTGTCTCTCCAATTTCAGGCGGCTTTTTCCACATGCGCTTGGCGCGTGTAGAGAAAGTCAATCACGGCTTTGCGGTAGGCCAGGTAGCGGCTGTCCTCTGCCAACGCCACACGCGCACGCGGTCGGGGCAAATCCACATGCAGCACCTCGCCAATGGTGGCGGCCGGGCCATTGGTCATCATCACGATCTTGTCGGACAGCAACACTGCTTCGTCCACATCGTGGGTGACCATGACCACCGTGCTGCGGGTATTGGCCACGATGGCCAGGAGTTCGTCTTGCAGCTTGGCGCGGGTGAGGGCGTCCAGCGCGCCAAACGGTTCGTCCATCAGCAACACCTGCGGCTCCATCGACAGGGCGCGGGCAATGCCCACACGTTGCTTCATGCCACCGGAAATTTCGCCCGGGCGCTTTTGGGCCGCATGGTCCAGCCCGACCAGATGCAGCGCAGCTTCGGTGCGCGCTTTGAGTTGAGACTTGTTTTCCGAGGCCCGGCCACTCACCCGGTCCGAAGCGCCAAACACGCGCTCCACCGCCAGGTAAACGTTTTCAAAACAGGTGAGCCAGGGCAGCAAAGAATGGTTTTGAAACACCACGGCGCGCTCCGGCCCGGGGCCGGAAATTTCGCGGTTGGCACAGATCAGATTGCCTTCCGTGGGTTGCGTCAGTCCGGCGATCAGGTTGAGCAAGGTGGACTTGCCACAGCCAGAGTGGCCAATCAACGCCACGAATTCGCCTTTGGCAACATTCAGGTCGATGTTGCGCAGCGCCTGAAAAACACCTTTCTGTGTTTTGAAGCTTTGGGCCACACCCTGGATTTGCAAATACTTGGTGGTGAGTGAGTCATTCATGGCGCCCCCTTATTGCTTGACATCTTCAAAGGTGAAGGCGGTGGCCAGTCGAATCAGCAGTGCTTCCAGCACCAGACCCACAATGCCGATCACAAAGATCGCGATGATGATGTTTTTAACGTTCAGGTTGTTCCATTCGTCCCACACCCAAAAGCCAATGCCCACACCACCGGTCAGCATCTCGGCGGCCACAATCACCAGCCAGGCGGTGCCTACGGCCAGGCGCACGCCGGTCAGCATGTAGGGCAAGACAGCGGGAAACAAAATTTTGGTGACGATCTTCCACTCGGACAGGTTCAGTACGCGGGCCACATTCATGTAGTCGGCGGGCACGCGCTGCACACCCACCGCTGTGTTGATGACCATGGGCCAGATCGAACAAATGAAGATGGTCCAGATGGCCGCAGGGTTGGCGCCCTTGAACACCAGCAAGCCGATCGGCAGCCAGGCCAGCGGCGATACCGGGCGCAGCAGACTGATCAGGGGGTTGAACATGCGTGACAAGAAGTCGAAGCGTCCGATCAGAAAGCCAAAGGGAATGCCCACCAGAGCGGCCAAGCCAAAGCCCAGGGCCACCCGCTTGAGCGAGCTCAGCACATTCCAGCCCACGCCTTGATCGTTTGGGCCGTTGCTGTAAAACGGGTCGCTGAACACCGCGATGGCTTGCTGAAAGGTTTCCAGCGGCGAGGGAAAGTTGTTGGTGCTTTTCAAGGCCACCATGGCCCACAGCAACACCAACAGGCCCAAGCCCATCAGCGGTGCCAGCACTTTGCGCAGAAGGTCTTGCACGGTGGGATTCCTGTCAAGCCTGAACTTTGAAGCTGTCGGCGTATTTCTTGGGGTCTTTGCCGTCCCAGACCACGCCGTCCGCCAGCTTGCTGCTGCGCATCAAATCTTTGGGGACCGGCGTTTTGGTAGCGGTTGCGGCTTGCTTGTAGAGGTCGATCTGGTTGATTTGCTTGGCCACGGCCAGGTAGTCGGGATGCTCCTTGATCAGGCCCCAGCGTTTGTGCTGGGTCAGGAACCACATGCCGTCGGACAGGTAGGGGAAGGTGGCCAGGCCATCGTTGTAAAACTTCATGTGGTTGGGGTCATCCCAGGTTTTGCCCAAGCCGTTTTGGTAGCGACCCAGGATGCGCTGGTTGATCACGTCCACGCTGGTGTTCACATAGGCCTTGTCGGCCACGGTCTCAGCCATCTTGTTTTTGTTTTGCAAGCCCGCATCGATCCATTTGCCCGCTTCCAGGATGGCCGCCGTGACCGCACGCGCGGTGTTGGGGTACTTCTTGACAAACTCGCTGGTGGTGCCCAGCACTTTTTCAGGATGGTCGCGCCAGATATCCTGGGTGGTGATGGCGGTGATGCCAATCCCATCGGCGATGGCGCGGTGCCCCCAGGGCTCGCCCACGCAATAACCATCCATGTTGCCCACGCGCATGTTGGCCACCATCTGCGGCGGCGGCACGGTGATGACTTTGGCATCCTTCAGCGGGTTGATGCCCACGCTGGCCAGCCAGTAATACAGCCACATGGCGTGGGTGCCGGTGGGGAAGGTTTGCGCAAAGGTGTATTCGCGTTTTTCTGTGGCCATCAGCTTGGCCAGGCTGGCGCCATCGACTGCGCCTTTGTCGGCCAACTTTTTCGACAAGGTGATGGCCTGGCCGTTGTGATTGAGCGTCATCAGAACGGCCATGTCTTTTTTCGGGCCCGAAGTGCCCATGTGAACGCCGTAAACCAGGCCATAGAGGACATGGGCAAAGTCGAGCTCGCCATTCACCAGTTTGTCACGCACGCCGGCCCAGCTGGCCTCTTTGGTGGGAATGATCTTCACGCCGTATTTGCGGTCCAGGCCCAACACCGAGGCCATCACCACGCTGGCGCAATCGGTCAGCGGGATGAAGCCAATCTTGACTTCTTCTTTCTCGGGCTTGTCCGAACCCTGTGCGTACACCGCCGCGCGCAAGGCAGGGTCGATACCCATGGCGCCCACAGTGGCGGCTTGCAAAACCGTGCGGCGGTTCAAGGAAGTTTTCAACAAATCGGTCATGGCGGTGCTCCTGGACAATACAAACGACGAACCTGAAAAGAAAAAGGCGCCCACACAGTGATCACGCTTGTGACACGCAATCAGTGTGAGGACGCCTTTGCCCTGCGAGGCACACAGCCGCCGTTGGCTGTGCACTTTTGAAACCTTGGAGAGGTCTTGGCGATCCCTTTGCAAGTCATGTGCCAGGCAAAAGCAACCGTCTTGCAAGCCAAGCCCGGCCCAAAAAGCACGGAGATGGTGCGATGCACCAAATCAGGTCAGCAAATCGGCCATGTCCAGCACACGCTGCGCCATTTCGGTCAGCTTGAGGCTGCGGTCCATCGCCATCTTGCGCAGCTTGGCATGCGCTTGAGCCTCGGTCAGCGATTGGGTACGCATCAGCAGAGCTTTGGCTTGGGCCACCACGCCCCGGTCTTTGAGGGCCGATTGGGCTTCGGCCAATTCAGCGCGCAAGCGCTGCTCGTGTTCAAAGCGCGCCATCGCCACCTCAAGGATCGGCCGGATGCGCGACGGCGACAGGCCATCGACGATGTAGGCTGACACGCCTGCGGCTACCGCTTCGCCAATGTGGGTGGTGTCTTCGTCTTCGGTGAATAACACGATGGGTCGGCGCGCATCGCGGGTGGCGAACACCACATGCTCGAGCGCATCGCGCGCCTCGGACTCGGCATCCACAATGATGAGGTCAGGTTGCAGCTGGCCGATGCGCTCGTTCAAAAACACATCGGCCGGGAGCGTGGCCACCAGGTTGAAACCGTTTTCCAGCAAGCCAATGCGCAGGGCACGCGAGCGCTCGGCTTGCGTGATGGCGTGCTCGTCTTGCGGGTCGTCCAGCGCCAGGTCCGGTGCCACCACCACGATTCGCAAAGCCTCTTTCATGTCGATCTCAATGCCATGTTGCAGCCATCTTGCAATTACCGCGCCAGTGGCAGGGACTACACTTCCAGCATGCTGATTTTGGGAATCGAGTCTTCCTGCGATGAAACGGGTGTGGCCTTGGTGGCCACCGCCGAGGGGCCGGCGCAGGTGCCTGTTTTGTTGTCGCATGCGCTTTACAGTCAGATCGAGATGCACCAGGCCTATGGTGGCGTGGTGCCGGAATTGGCCAGTCGCGACCACATTCGCCGCGTCCTGCCCTTGACCGATGAGGTCATGCAGGCCAGCGGCTGCGAGTTGCAAGCCGTAGATGTGGTGGCCTACACCCGTGGCCCTGGACTGGCGGGAGCCTTGCTGGTGGGGGCGGGTGTGGCCTGTGCCTTGGCCGCTTCATTGGGCAAGCCGGTGTTGGGCGTTCATCACCTGGAAGGTCATTTGCTGTCGCCCTTTTTAAGCCAAGATCCACCCGAGTTTCCGTTTGTTGCCTTGCTGGTATCGGGTGGGCACACGCAGCTCATGCGCGTGGATGGCGTCGGACAATATGCCCTGCTGGGCGAAACCATCGACGATGCAGCTGGCGAGGCCTTTGACAAGTCGGCCAAGCTGATGGGGCTGGGCTACCCCGGTGGGCCGGCCTTGTCGCGGCTTGCGCAAACGGGGGACTCCCAAGCTTTCAAACTGCCGCGACCTTTGCTGCACAGTGGCGACCTGGATTTTTCATTTGCTGGCCTGAAGACGGCGGTGATGACCCAGGCCCGCAAATTGGGCGATACATTGCAAACGCGCAAAGCCGATCTGGCCGCAAGCACGCAGGCTGCGATTGTGGAAGTGCTGGTGAAGAAATCGATGACGGCCTTGCGCGAGACGGGTTTGCGGCGGCTGGTCGTGGCAGGTGGTGTGGGTGCCAACCATTCACTGCGGGAACAACTCAACGCGCTGTGCCAGAAACAAAACATCCGGGTGCACTACCCAGAGCTGCATTTGTGCACCGACAACGGCGCGATGATTGCAATGGCTGCTGCCATGCGTTTGCAAGCGGGTGTGGGACAGGCCACGACCCGCTATGCGTTTGACGTCAAGCCCCGCTGGCCCCTGGCTGAGCTGCTGACTTGAGATAACCGATTTATTGAATGCTGAGCGCAGTGGCCCGGCTGACCGGCACTTGCTTGGTCAGCGTCAAGGTCAGCACACCGTTTTCCAATTTGGCGCTGCTCAATTGGGCGTCAATGGCTTGCGGCAACTCGTAACTGCCTTTGTATTGGCGCGGCGCATCGGCCGTGGTTTGAATGCGCACAATGTGGTCTTCGATTTGCACGGACAATTGCTCGCGGCTGATGCCAGGCATGTCAAAGCGCAGGTTGTAGGCCTTCTCGTCTTGGGCGAAGCTTTGGCCAGGCTGGCTGGGGGTGCGCATGACCTCGTCCAAAAAGCGCTCGAAAGAGTGCAGGGCGGGACGGCGGTAGGCGGTGGCAACGGGTGCGAACAACATGAGGGTTCTCCTTGGGTTTAAACTGCGCGGCCTCGCTGTGCCGCATGCCATACACATAGGCGCCGGCCGAAGGTTTTCAAGGGATTTCATTGCATGTTTTTTTTCTTTAGTCAGGTCTTGAAAAAAGCCCGCCTTGCCTTATGTCTCGTGGTTTTTTCATGGGCCGCTGGGGCTGCGCAGCCACCCATCAAGTTGGCCATGATTGAAAGCCTGAGCGGTCCCTTTGCCAACACTGGCGAGGCGGTGCACCGCAATCTGGTCTGGGCGCTGGAGCGGGTGAATCACCGCGGTGGCGTAGCGCTAGCTGACGGAGCGCGTGGCTTGGTTTTGGAGCGCTATGACAGCAAGGGCCAAAACGAAGAGGCCTTGCTGGCCTTGCGCATGGCGATTGACGATGGCGCACGCTTCATCTTGCAGGGCAACAGCTCGTCCACGGCCGCCGCACTGATCGAGGCCATTCAAAAACACAACGAGCGCGACCCCGCGCGCCGCGTGCTCTTTCTCAACTATGCGGCCGTCGATCCCATTCTGACCAACGAACGTTGCAGCTTCTGGCATTTCCGGTTCGATGCCCATGCAGACATGCGCATGGCCGCCTTGATGGCAGTCTTGAAGGCCGACCGCGATGTCAAAAAGGTCTATCTGATTGGACAGGATTACAGCTTTGGGCAAGCGGTGTTGCGCGAAGCCAAGCGACAGCTGCAAACACAACGCCCGGACGCGCAGTTGGTGGGAGAGGAGTTGCACCCCATGGGCCGCGTCAAAGACTTTCTGCCCTATGCCACCAAGATCAAGGCCAGTGGTGCACAGGCGGTGATCACAGGCAACTGGGGCAACGACCTGACCTTGCTGGTCAAGGCGGCCCGCGAAGTGGGCTACGAGGGCAAGTTCTACACTTTCTACGGCAATGCCCTGGGTACGCCTGCGGCGTTGGGCGATGCCGGCGTGGGTCGGGTGGTGGCGGTGGCCGACTGGTTGCCCAATGTGCCGGGCGCGGCCTCTGAAAATTTTTACAAAGCCTTTCGGCAACGCTTCCCCAAACCTTCGGATGACTATGTGCACATGCGCATGCAATTGATGGTGGAGGCGCTGGTACAGGCCATGGCGCAAGCGCGCAGTGCCGATGCCTTGGCCGTGGCGCAGCAGCTGGAGAACGCGCGCATCGAGCACTTTGGGCAGGTGGCGCAGATGCGCGCCAGCGACCATCAATTTCAGCAGCCGCTGGTGGTGGGTGTGATGGAACGCCAGGGCTCACCCGGCGTGAAGTTTGACGTGGAAGGCTCGGGTTACGGTTTTCGTGTGGTCAAGGCCCTCACGCCTGCGCAGGCCGAGCAGCCGACCCGCTGCAACATGCAACGCCCGTGAAGGGCAGGAGAGAAGACCATGCGCTCTGCCATCTTGAACCTGGAAGCCTCCAAAATTCGCGAGGTGGCCAACGCGGGCCTGGGCCGCACCGATGTGCTGGCGTTCTGGTTTGGCGAGAGCGATGAGGTCACGCCCGATTTCATCCGGCAGGCGGCCATGGACTCCTTGCAAAAGGGCGAAACCTTTTATGCCCATAACCTGGGCTTGCCCAGCTTGCGCGATGCCATTGCCCGCACCATGACGGCGCGCCATGGCCCATCCGTGGGAGGCGCCAAGGTGGGCCCTGAGCGCATTGCCGTGACCTCGGGGGGCGTGAACGCCCTGATGTTGGCGGTGCAGGCCCTGGTGGATGCAGGGGATGAGGTGGTGGCGGTCACCCCCATTTGGCCAAATTTGACGGCGCAGCCGCAGATCATGGGCGCACACCTGCAGACGGTGTCCTTGGTGCCGCGCGCAGGCGCCTGGACCCTGGATTTGCAAGCGCTGCTGGACGCCGTGACCGAGCGTACCCGCTTGCTGATCCTGAATGCGCCCAACAACCCCACAGGATGGACCCTCACGGCCGAGGAGCAGCGCGCCATCCTGGCGCATTGCCGTCGCACCGGCACCTGGATCCTGGCGGATGAGGTGTATGAAAGCTTGTATTACGAGCCAGCCCCGCAACACTGCGCCCCGAGTTTTTTGGACATGGCCGAGCCCGAAGACCGTTTGATGGTGGCTCACAGCTTTTCCAAGAGCTTTCTCATGACCGGCTGGCGGTTGGGTTGGCTGGTGCTGCCGCCCTCGGCCACCGAGGCCATGGGCAAGCTGATTGAATTCAATACCTCCTGCGCCAGTGTGTTCACCCAGCGCGCAGGCGAAGTGGCTTTGCAGCGCGCAGACGAGGTGACGCCGCAGGTGGTGGCGCATTTGAAACAGTGCCGTGATACTTTGGTGACGGCCTTGCAAGCGGTCCCGGGCCTGGAAGTGGCTTGCCCCAAAGGCGGCATGTACGCTTTTTTCAAATGTCCGGGCGCGACAGATTCGCTGCAGGTCGCCAAGGATTTGGTTGCGCAAGCAGGTTTGGGCCTGGCGCCGGGCAATGCGTTTTCGCCAGAGGCCCAAGGCTGGCTGCGCTGGTGTTTTGCTTCGCGAGACCGGGTCCGCTTGACCCAAGGCGTGGACCGCTTGCGGCAATGGCTGGTCAATGTCTGAGAAGTGAAACTTAAAGTTTTCTTTTCAAAGTGAAAGGCGCGCGCTATAATTTCAAGGCTTTACATTTCGCACAGCGCACGCCAATTGCATTTCCAGCGAATGGCGCAAGTCAAACTTTCAAGGAAAAAACATGACCACACTGAACAAGGCCGAGATCGTCCAGGCCAATGCGCGCGCCGCCAACGACACGGGCAGCCCCGAAGTGCAAGTTGCACTGCTGACCGCCCGCATCAACGAACTGACCCCGCACTTCAAGACCCACGCCAAAGACCACCATGGTCGCCGTGGCCTGTTGCGCATGGTGAGCCGTCGCCGCAAATTGCTGGACTACCTCAAGGCCAAAGACGCTGACCGTTACACCGCGCTGATCGCCAAACTGGGCCTGCGCAAGTAATTGAGCACACGAACAAAAGGCGTCTGGGTTATTTTGATAGCTCAGGCGCCTTTTGCTCATTTAGAAATTCGGAGCTACTGACACGGATCGAAGCTGTGTCATTCCAAAAGCCAGGCCTGGTGGCCCGTTTCTGGAATGGCATCGTGTTCTGTTCAGCCAACTCCGGGCTCAGGTGAAGTGGCCTGCACTTCCCAAACCTTTTTAGGAGAGACACATGTCCCTGTTCAACAAAGTGACGAAAACCTTCCAGTGGGGCCAGCACACGGTCACCATGGAAACCGGCGAAATCGCTCGCCAAGCCACGGGCGCCGTGCTGGTCAACATCGATGACACCGTGGTGCTTGCCACCGTGGTGGCCTCCAAGTCTGCCAAGCCCGGCCAAGACTTTTTCCCCTTGACCGTCGATTACATCGAGAAAACCTATGCCGCCGGCAAGATTCCTGGCAGCTTCTTCAAGCGCGAAGCCAAGCCCAGTGAACTCGAGACCCTGACCAGCCGCCTGATCGACCGTCCGATCCGCCCGCTGTTCCCCGAGGGCTTTTTCAACGAAGTGCATGTGGTCATCCACACCATTTCTCTGAACCCCGAGGTCGATGCCGACATCGCCGCCATGATCGCCACCAGCGCCGCGCTGTCGGTGTCAGGCATACCTTTCAATGGTCCCATCGGCGCAGCGCGCGTGGGCTATGTCAACGGCGAGTATGTGTTGAACCCGGGCCAAACCCAGCGCAAAGACAGCCAGATGGACTTGGTCGTTGCCGGTACCGAAGCCGCTGTGCTGATGGTGGAGTCCGAAGCTCTGCAATTGTCCGAAGAGATCATGTTGGGCGCGGTGGTGTTTGGTCACCAGCAAGGCGCTGTAGCCATCAATGCCATTCACGAACTGGTGCGTGATGCGGGCAAGCCTGCCTGGGACTGGACAGCCCCTGCCAAGGACGAAGCCCTGATCGCCAAAGTGACGGCCCATGCCGAAGAAAAGCTGCGCGCGGCTTACCAGCTGCGCAACAAGCAAGCCCGTACCCAGGCCTGCCGTGAAGCCTACGCTGGCGTGATGGAAAGCCTGAAGGCCGAAGGCGTCGAATTCGATGGCGTCAAGGTCGAGGGCATGCTGTTTGACATCGAGGCCCGCATTGTGCGCAGCCAGATTCTGTCGGGCGAGCCCCGCATCGATGGCCGCGACACCCGCACGGTTCGTCCCATCGAAATTCGCAACAGCGTGCTGCCCCGGACCCACGGTTCGGCTTTGTTCACCCGTGGCGAAACCCAGGCGCTGGTCATTACCACGCTGGGCACCGAGCGTGACGCACAGCGCATCGACGCCCTCGCTGGCGAATTCGAAGACCGCTTCCTGTTCCACTACAACATGCCTCCGTTTGCCACTGGCGAAGTCGGCCGCATGGGCAGCACCAAGCGCCGCGAAGTGGGCCATGGCCGTTTGGCCAAGCGCGCCCTGGCCGCTTGCTTGCCGAGCAAGGAAGAGTTCCCCTACACCGTGCGTGTGG
>VERE01000009.1 GCA_018882835.1 Limnohabitans sp. | reverse complement strand
ACGGTCTCGGTGGTGCAAAGCCATCTACATGTTCTTCTCAGCGTGCAAGACAACGGCCCTGGCATTTCCGCGGATCAGCGACAGCGGGTCATGCAACGTTGGTCGCAAGGCCAGGCCGGGGAGGCCCTCAAGAGAGGGTCTGGTTTGGGCTTAGCGATAGTTTCGGAATACGCCCGGCTGATGGGGGCCACGCTTTCTTTGCAGCCCGGCGATGGCGGTGTGGGTTTGAAGCTGAACCTGCAGTTTGCGCAAGTGGCCAGCGGTGAAGGTGAGGCATGACCCTGGCCGCCCGTCCCGTCTTGCTGGCGGCCATTTTGTCCTTGGGGGCGGCGGTCTCCTTAGGGATCACGCGCTTTGCCTACGGCTTGCTGCTGCCCATTATGCGGGAAGACTTGGCCTGGACCTATACCTTGGCCGGCGCGATGAACACGGCCAATGCCGTGGGTTATTTGTTGGGTGCGTTAACTGCTCCGATGTTGCTGCGCCGTCAGGGGCCTGCGCGCCTGATGCTCTGGGGGGCCGTTTTCGCCACCGTGTTCATGGCCGCCAGCGGTTTTTTCCGCGAGCCGCTGCCGCTGCTGTTGCAACGCCTGTTGGCGGGTGTGGCCAGCGCTTGGGTGTTTGTGACGGGAGGGCTGTTGGTGGCGCGTCTGGCCTCGCGTCATCCTGAGCGAAGTGGCTGGCTGTTGGGTTTGTATTACGGCGGGACCGGCTGGGGCATTGCGGTCTCTGCACTGTTGGTTCCACAAGCGCTGGCATGGGGTGGGCATTGGGCGCATGCGTGGTGGTGGCTGGCGATGTCCTGCGCGCTGGCCACGCTGGTGTTGTGGCGGCCGGTTCTGCGACTGCACGAGGCGCCGGCTGCCGCAGCGACCATTGCGGCTGAGGCCCAGCTGTGGACACCTTGGCGGCGTTATGTCCCGGCGTTGACCGGCTATGGGTGTTTTGGGGTGGGTTATATCGGCTACATGACCTTTGTCATTGCCATGTTGCGCGAGCATGGTGTTGGTCCGCAAGGCCTGACGCTTTTCTATGCCTGTTTGGGTTTGGCGGTGGTGGCATCCTCCCGAATTTGGGCGGGCTTGTTGGATCGATACCGGGAGGGGCAGGCCCTGGCCTTGCTCAATGCCTTGCTGGGGGTGGCCACCGTGATCCCTGCGCTGACCCCTCACCCACTTGCGCTGATATTCTCCGGGTTGTTGTTCGGTGGTGTCTTTTTGTCCGTGGTGGCCTCGACCACCGCATGGGTGCGTCACAACCTGCCGGCGGCCGAATGGGCTCATGGCATCACGGTGTTCACCGTGGTCTTTGCGGTCGGTCAAATTTTGGGACCCACTTGGGTGGGCTGGATTGCCGACGGTCCGGGCGGCTTGGCCCGGGGCCTGCTGGTCTCGGCGGCTGTGCTGTGGCTGGGCACCGCCCTGGCCTGGCGCCAAAAACCTCTGGCCTAACCCTCTTGCCATCGCGAGCAAAGCGCGGCGTTCTCATGCGCCGAGGATGCCTAGGCCCCTTAGGGGGCCGCGCAAGCGGGTCAGGTTTTGTAGCTGGGGTCGAGCCGATCGAGTTTGCGAAGCAAGGCTGGCCAGGCAATGGCGGGGCCTTGCCCTGCGGTGGCGATGCGCATGACCTGGGGCATGTCACGCATGATGTCCGGGTTCACTTCAATCAGCTCGCCACAGGCTTGCGCGGTCACCTGTATCTGACAGGTGTTTTCAAAGGTGTACATGTTGAGGAAGGCCGCGGGAATCGAGGCACCAACGGTCAACAGGCCATGGTTGCGCAGCATTAAAAAGTTTTTGTCACCCATGTCGGCTTGCAGGCGCGGGATCTCGTCTGCCCGCAGGGCCACACCTTCATAATCGTGGTAGGCCAGCGAGGAGACGACAAAGGTGGACTGCTGGCTGATCGGGAGCACGCCGCACTTCAACGCGCTGACCGCCACGCCTGCGCGGGTGTGGGTGTGCAACACGCACTGCACATCGGGGCGCGCGGCATGCAGCGCGCTGTGAATGGTGAAGCCTGCGGGGTTGACGGGGAATGCGGACGCTTGCAATTTGTTGCATTGCATGTCCACCTTGATCAGGCTGGAAGCCGTGATTTCGTCAAACATCAGGCCGTAGGGATTGATCAGGAATTGGTGGTCGTGACCCGACACGGACTCGGGCAGCCGCACGCTGATGTGGGTGAAGACCAGGTCGCTCCAGCCAAAGGCCGCCACCAAACGGTAGCACGCCGCCAGGTCACAGCGCAGGGCCCACTCTTCCTCGGTGACCAACTCTTTCAATGAAGGGATGTGCATGCATGTCTCCTGTTTTGTGGAAATCATTGTGTCATGCATAGGCTTTGGACGCCAGTCTCGGAGGTGCCGAGGGCTTCGGGTTAAAATGTACAAAAATAAACGATTTGTACAAAATGCAAGCTCTGCCTTTGAGCGCCCTGCGCGCGGACATCTCCAGCATCATTGACCTGGTGCAACAGGGCGAGACCGTCAGGATCTTGCGACACGGCAAGCCTGTTGCCGACCTGGTGCCGGTCCAAGACACCCCTGTGGCCAGACAACCCAGCTGGAAGCAGCCCTTTGACCCTGTTGCCTTGCCGCCCCAGGCTTCGTTGGCCCAAGCCGTGTTGCATGAGCGGGAGATGGGTGCATGACCCCTGCCCAGCCCTTGCGCGTGATGTTCGACGCCTCCGCGCTGACGCCCCGTTATGCCCAAGAGCCAGGACATGACCGTGTGCAGGATTTGTGTGCCCGCGCCACCGAGTTGCTGGTCACCTCCCATTGCAAAGCCGAATTGGCCGCGGCCTTGTCACGGCGCCACCACGAGGGCGCGCTGTCGGCGGCGGACTACCAGCGGGTGAAAGCACGCCTGGCCCAAGACTTTGCCGACATGACCCTGGTGCCCCTGGATGCGCGCGTGGAGCGCCAAGCCCTGGAGGCACTGGAGCGTCAGCCCGTGCAAGGCCTGGATGCGATCCAGGTGGCATCGGCCCGGGTGGCCCGCGCAGATTTGTTTGTCACAGCCGATCGGCGCCAAGCACGTCTGGCCCGTGATTTGGGGGTGCCCACAGAGTGCCTGCTGGAAGAACTGAAAGGACCTGTGTGATGTGGTATCCAGAAGCATTTGACATCATTGTCGTGGGTGGCGGCCATGCCGGCACCGAGGCCGCGCTGGCGGCCGCGCGCATGGGCTCGAAGACCCTGCTGTTGAGTCACAACATTGAAACCCTGGGGCAAATGAGCTGCAACCCCTCGATCGGGGGGATTGGCAAAGGCCATTTGGTCAAAGAGATCGACGCCCTGGGCGGTGCCATGGCGCTGGCCACCGATGAAGGGGGCATTCAGTTTCGCATCCTCAACAGCTCCAAGGGGCCGGCCGTGCGTGCCACCCGTGCGCAAGCCGATCGCATCCTTTACAAAGCAGCGATCCGCCGGCGCCTGGAAAACCAGCCCAACCTGTGGCTGTTTCAACAAGCGGTGGACGATCTGATCGTTGAGGGCGACCGCGTCGCTGGCGCCATCACGCAGGTGGGCATTCGCTTTCGTGCGCGCGCCGTGGTGCTGACGGCGGGCACGTTTCTGGACGGCAAGATACACGTTGGCCTGAACAACCATCCGGGCGGGCGCGCGGGCGACCCGCCCGCCGTTTCGTTGAGTGCGCGGCTGAAGGAGTTGAAGCTCCCCCAAGGCCGCCTGAAAACCGGCACGCCACCGCGCCTGGACGGCCGCACCATCGACTTTTCGCAATGCACCGAGCAACCTGGTGATGGCATGCCCGGGGGCTTGCCGGGCGAGGTGCCGGTGTTCAGTTTCTTGGGGCGACCGGCCATGCATCCGCAACAAGTGCCTTGCTGGATCACCCATACCAATGAGCGAACCCACGAGATCATCCGCTCCGGGTTTGACCGCAGCCCCATGTTCACCGGGAAAATTGAAGGCGTGGGACCGCGCTATTGCCCCAGCGTGGAGGACAAGATCAACCGGTTTGCCGACAAGGAAAGCCATCAAATTTTCCTGGAGCCCGAGGGTTTGAACACCCATGAGGTCTACCCTAACGGCATCAGCACCAGCCTGCCCTTCGACATTCAGTATGCCTTGGTTCGATCCATGAAAGGGCTGGAGAACGCGCATATTTTGCGTCCTGGCTATGCCATCGAGTACGACTATTTTGATCCCCGTGGGCTGACGTCGCACTTCGAAACCCGATCCATTCATGGTTTGTTCTTTGCCGGCCAAATCAATGGCACGACGGGTTATGAAGAGGCGGCGGCGCAGGGGCTTTTTGCTGGCATCAATGCCGCTTTGCAATGCCGCGGGGAAGGTCCATGGGTGCCATCACGTGACCAGGCTTACCTGGGTGTGTTGGTGGACGACCTGATCACCAAAGGTGTCACCGAGCCCTACCGTATGTTCACCAGCCGTGCCGAGTTCCGGTTGCAGTTGCGAGAGGACAACGCTGACATGCGCTTGACCGAGGTTGGGCGACAAATGGGTTTGGTCGATGACGAGCGCTGGGATGCGTTCTGTCGCAAACGAGATGCTGTTTCACGTGAAACCGAGCGCTTGAAGTCGATCTGGATCAACCCTCGCAACTTGCCGGCGCAAGAAACTGAGCGAGTGTTGGGCAAGGCCATTGAGCGAGAGTACAACCTCGGCGATTTGCTACGCCGACCCGGCGTTCGGCACGCAGATCTCATGACCCTGGCGCAGGGGCGGTTTGTCAGTGCCGAGTTGGAGGCACTGGATCCTGTTTCACGTGAAACCGTGGTGGAGCAGGTTGAAATTGCCGCCAAGTACGCGGGCTACATTGGACGGCAGCGGGATGAAGTACAGCGGGCGTCCTATTATGAAAACTTGCGTTTGCCCGAAGCGCTGGATTACATGCAGATTTCCGCCCTGAGCATCGAGGTTCGCCAAAAGCTCAGCCGACATCGCCCCGAAACCTTGGGTCAGGCTTCGCGCATTTCCGGCATCACGCCGGCGGCGATCTCTTTGCTTCTGATTCATTTGAAACGGGGGCGCTTCAGCGGCTTTGCGACAGAAGACACCCAGGTGGCAGCTTGATGTCCGGGTTGGAGCGAGGTTTGCGAGAAGGCTTGGCAGAGTTGGGCCTGGTTTTGGCAGACCCGCAAATTTCGCAGTTGTTGGCCTACCAAGAGCTGATCGCGAAATGGAATCAGGTTTACAACCTGACGGCGGTTCGCGACCCACAAGAGATGCTGACACACCATCTGTTGGACAGCCTTGCGGTCGTGCGGCCGCTGCGCCAGCATTTGGCGGGCCGAGCCACGCTTTTGGACGTGGGATCGGGCGCCGGACTGCCGGGGGTGGTCTTGGCCATCGCCTGCCCCGACCTGATGGTGACTTGCGTGGACACGGTGGCCAAAAAAGCCGCCTTCATCCAACAAGTGGCGGTGACCTTGGGGTTGCCGCACCTGAAAGGCTTGCATGCCAGGGTGGAAGCTTTGCCCGGGCCCTATGACATCATCAGCTCCCGCGCCTTCTCTTCTCTGCCCGATTTTGTGAAGGGTTCGCGCCAAGCCTTGGCGCCACAAGGCGTATGGATGGCCATGAAAGGCAAGCGCCCGCAGGAAGAGTTGGCGGTCTTACCGGTGGATGTGGACGTGTTTCACGTGGAACCGTTGACAGTTCCCGATTTGTCGGCAGAACGTTGCATCGTGTGGATGCGTTTGGCGGCGCAAGACAGTTAAACTCTGGACTCTGCCGCTGAAAGGTTGTGATGCTCGGGGTTTCGGATTACGCTGCATTTGTGCTGGCCATCGTGGTGTTTCTGGCGATTCCAGGCCCCGGCAATTTGGCGTTGTTGACCTCCACCGCCAAGGGCGGTGTACGTGGCGGTTTGGCTTCCACCTTGGGCATCATGGCCGGAGACCAGGTGCTGATGTGGCTTGCCGTTGCCGGCGTTGCCGCCTTGTTGACCGCCGCCCCCGCGATCTTCTTTGCGGTGCAATGGCTGGGCGCAGTCTACTTGGCTTATCTGGGGTGGCGTATGTTGCGGGCGCAACCCGGTGAAGCGCCGGTGGTGAACATTGCGGTCGGACAATACTTCCGCCAGTCCATGCTCATCACCTTGCTCAACCCGAAGGCGATCGTTTTTTACATGGCTTTTTTTCCTTTGTTTGTGGACCCGAAGCTGCACCAAGGCTGGCTTACCTTTGCCTTCATGGCGCTGACCATTGCCGCCCTCACCTTCTTGTACGGCTTGGTGCTGGTGGTGCTGGCGTACAAAGTGGCGGCGCGCATCCAGGCCCAGCCCTGGATGTCCCGAGCGCTGAACAAAATCGCGGGTAGCCTGCTGATTGCTTTTGGCCTGAAACTGGCCTTGTCCAAATAAACCGATCACGACCCCGAAAGACCTGAATGGCTCACATTTTTTGCATTGCCAACCAAAAAGGCGGCGTCGGAAAAACCACCACCACGGTGAATCTTGCTGCGGGCCTGGCGGCAGTGGGACAGCGGGTGCTGATGATCGACCTCGACCCGCAAGGCAACGCCACCATGGGCTCGGGAGTGGACAAGCGGCAATTGACGCTCAGCGTTTACGACGTGTTGCTGGAGTCGGCTTCGGTCGCCGAGGCCCGGGTGCGCAGCCAATGGGGCGAAACGCCCTCGCAAAAGGCCAAGCCTACCTACGACGTACTGGGCGCCAACCGCGATTTGGCCGGGGCAGAGGTGGAGCTTGTTGGCCTGGAGCGACGCGAAAAGAGGCTGAAGCAAGCCCTGGCCGAGGTCGACGCAGAGTACGACTTTATTCTGATTGATTGCCCCCCCTCCCTTTCGATGCTGACCCTCAATGGCCTGTGTTGCGCCCATGGCGTGGTGGTGCCCATGCAGTGTGAATACTTTGCCCTGGAGGGGCTGACCGATTTGGTCAACACCATCAAGCAGGTGCATGCCAACCTCAACCGAGACCTCAAAGTGATTGGCTTGCTGCGTGTGATGTTCGACCCGCGCATCACCTTGCAGCAGCAGGTCAGTGACCAGCTCAAGGCACACTTTGGCGACAAGGTGTTCAACACCATTATTCCGCGCAACGTCCGCTTGGCCGAGGCGCCCAGTTATGGTTTGCCGGGTGTGGTGTTTGACCCCTCTGCCAAGGGCAGCCAAGCCTTTGTGGCCTTTGCCCAAGAGATGGTGGAGCGCATCCCCACCCTGCGAGGCTAAGGGCATGACATGGCATCTCTTGGGTCTGCCGGATGGGCGCTCAGGCGTGCCCAGCCTCTGGCTCCAGCACTGGGCACTTTTGCATGGTGTGGAGCAGGTCCAACAACACGACTGGCATCGACCTTTGCGGGGCGACTGGATGATGCAGCTGGAAGAAATGGTGCTGCGCCATCCCCGCGTGGTGCTGGTGGCGGACCAACTGGCCTGCCATTTGGTCGCGGCTTGGGCCGCACACTCCAGGCTCACGAACCGCGTCCTGGCTGCGTGGTTGGTGGCGACACCGGCCCTGGCGCGCGCCGAGGACAAGGCTCGTTTGCCAAGTTGGTTCCCAGTGGTGCGAAAACCGATGCCTTTTCCGGCTTGGTCGATTGCCGCCGAAGCAGGCGCACCGGTACAAGACTGGGGGGCGCGGATCGTGTCGATGACCGGGCCCGACAGCGACGAGCCTGCCTGGCCGGCGGGCTGGGA
Organism: Limnohabitans sp.; assembly: GCA_018882835.1. Classification (GTDB taxonomy): domain Bacteria; phylum Pseudomonadota; class Gammaproteobacteria; order Burkholderiales; family Burkholderiaceae_C; genus Limnohabitans. The sequence goes on along the minus strand of VERE01000009.1, from coordinate 73,042 downwards.
CAGCTTGCAGTCCCAAACCCATGAACTCATTGAAACGAACTGAAAAAGAAAGACATCCGATGGTCACGAAAAAACCCAAGGGCCTAGGCCGCGGACTGGAAGCCCTGCTCGGACCCAAAGCCGAAGAGGTGTCTGTATCGGCAGGCGCCGCCAATGGCCAACCGTCTGTTTTGGCCTTGTCGGACTTGGTGCCCGGTGAGTACCAACCGCGCACCCGCATGGATGAGGGCGCCTTGTACGAACTGGCCGAGAGCATCAAAGCACAAGGCATCATGCAGCCCATCCTGGTTCGCCAACTGACGAAAGGCGAGAACGCTGGCAAGTACGAGATCATTGCCGGTGAGCGCCGTTTTCGCGCCTCGCGCCTGGCCGGCCTGGATGCTGTGCCAGTGCTGGTGCGCGATGTGCCCGATGAGTCTGCCGCCGCCATGGCCCTGATTGAAAACATTCAGCGCGAAGACCTGAACCCCTTGGAGGAAGCTCAGGGCTTGCAACGCCTGGTCAAAGAGTTTGGCTTGACCCATGAACAAGCCGCGCAAGCCGTGGGTCGCTCACGCAGCGCCGCTTCCAATTTGTTGCGCTTGTTGAACCTGGCCGAGCCCGTTCAAACTTTGTTGATGGCGGGCGACCTCGACATGGGCCATGCACGCGCCCTGCTCTCTTTGGACAAAGCCGCACAAATCACCGCGGCCCATCAAATTGCGGCCCAACAAATGTCGGTGCGTGACGCCGAGCGCTTGGTGAAAAAGCTCGGCGCAGAGTTTCAACTCGTGTCACCCAAACCCAAGAAAGAAAAGTCCCGCGATTTGCGCCGTGTGGAAGAAGAACTCTCAGATCTGCTGACAGCAGAGGTGGACGTTCGCATCAAAAAGCGCGTCAAGCGCTACGGCCGTGTGGAAGAAATGGGCGAAGTCGCCATTCAATTCGGCTCCCTGGAGGAGCTCAACGGACTGATCGATAAACTGCGCAACGCCACCTGACCCTCCCCGCCATCGTGTGAGTAGCGCAGCGTACCTGCGTCGGAGCAGGGTCGCCGCGACCCGTTGGGCGTGGCGATGGCGTTGTTTAGAGGGTGAAAATTTTCCCAGGGTTCATGATGTTGTTCGGGTCAAGGGCGCGCTTGAGGGTGCGCATCATCTCGACGGCGCCGGCGCCTGCCTCGTTCACCAGGAACTCGATCTTGTGCAGGCCGATGCCATGCTCACCCGTGCAGGTGCCCTCCAGGCTCAGGGCGCGGCTGACCAGCTTGTGGTTGAGCGCTTCGGCGGTGGCGCGCTCTTCGGCGCTGTTGGGGTCGATCAGGTAGCCAAAGTGGAAGTTGCCGTCACCCACATGGCCTACCAGGAAGTAAGGAATGCCGCTGGCATCGGCTTCGGCCACGGAGTCGAGCAGGCAGTCCGCCAATCGGCTGATGGGCACACAGGTATCGGTGCTGATGCAACGACAGCCAGGACGCGACTGAACCGCTGCGAAATACGAGTTGTGTCGCGCTGTCCACAAGCGGGTGCGCTCTTCGGGGGTGGAGGCCCATTCAAACGACTCGCCACCGTTGTCCGAGGCAATCGCCTGCACCGTTTCGGCTTGTTCTTTCACGCTGGCCGGCGAACCATGGAACTCCATCAGCAACAAGGGCTGCTCTTTCAGCGTGAGTTTCGAATAGTTGTTGACCAAGCGCACGCTGTTCACATCGATCAATTCCACGCGCGCAATCGGCACGCCCAATTGAATCGTTTGAATCGTGGTGTGAACCGCTGCTTCCAAAGAGGGGAAGGAGCAGATCGCTGCCGACACCGCCTCCGGCAAGGGATACAGTTTCACGGTAACTTCGGTGATCACGCCCAGTGTGCCTTCGCTGCCCACAAACAGCCGCGTCAGGTCGTAGCCTGCGCTGGATTTTTTGGCCCGTGAGCCTGTGCGAATCACTTCGCCGCTGGCGGTGACCACTTCCAGCGCCAGTACGTTGTCACGCATGGTGCCGTAACGAACGGCGTTGGTGCCGCTGGCGCGGGTGGCACTCATGCCACCAATGGAGGCGTCGGCGCCAGGATCAATGGGGAAAAACAGGCCAGTGCTTTTGATTTCTTCGTTGAGCTGCTTGCGGGTGACGCCGGGCTGCACGGTGACGGTCAAGTCTTCGGCATTGATGGACAGCACTTTGTTCATGCGGCTCACATCCAGGCTGATGCCTCCCTGAACAGCGAGCAAGTGCCCTTCCAGCGAGGAGCCCACGCCAAAAGGAATCACCGGCACGCGGTGCTGGTTGGCCAGCGCCACAGCGGCAGCCACATCGGCCGTGCTTTGCGCGAATACCACGCCCGCAGGCGGGGGCACTTGAAAGGAAGACTCATCGCGGCCATGCTGCTCGCGCACCGCCATCGCGGTTGAAAACCGGTCACCAAATTGAGCTTGGAGGGCTGCGATCAGGGCGGCAGGAACCTCACGTTGCGCAACGTCGGGCACCAAATGGTTCAAAGCGGCGGGGGCATTCATGCGGTTCTCCAATCCAGAGTGAAGGCTGATTCTACGAAGACCGGCCCAGGCTTGCATGGGCGACTTGTGCCAGCAGCGACAAGCCACTGAGAATCAGCAAGCCCAAGATGGCCTGGCGCAACTTGGCCGCCGGCAAACGGTGCGCCAGCCGATGGCCGAGCAACAAACTGATCAGGGCGGTCAGCGCCAAACCGGGCAGCCAGGCGCCAAGCACGGGTGAGGACAAGCGCCCGGCCAGCCCCATCACCATGCTGGCCAATCCGGACAACAGCAGCAAGGCCGCCGAAATATTCACCCGAAGGGTGTGCGCGTCGCTGAACCGTGTCACCAAGTGACCGACCATGACGGGACCCGAGGTGCCAAAAATCACTTCAATCAAGCCAGCCAACAGGCCACTGAATATAGGACTCCTAAAGAGTGAGTGCTGGCTTGCAATGGTTTGTCGCAAGCCTCGCACCCCTACCCAAATGACATAGCCGCCCAAGACCAGCAACAAAAGCGGGCTGCTGGCCCAAGTCGGCTGCTGCATCACCAGCCAACCCAAACCTGCACCGCCCAGCAACCAGGGCAGCAAGCGCAGCAACAGGCGTGCCTCGATCCGCTCCCACTGCAAGCCACCCAACAACAGGCAGCCCCCGAAATCAAGCAACAACACCAGGGGGACCACCTGGGCCAGTGGCCATTGCCAACTCAACAGAGGCACAATCACCAAGGCCGAACCAAAGCCGGTGACACCCAACACAAAGAAGCCCAGGGCAATGACAGCGACGGGATAAATGATTTCAAACATAAGGCCTCAAGGTCAGCGCAAGACTTGGGACAATACGGCATCTTGAAGGAGTGAACGCATGGGCAACCGCCTGACCCAAATTGCAACCCGAACCGGGGACAACGGCACCACTGGCTTGGGCAACAACCAGCGGGTGTCCAAGAACAGCTTGCGCGTTCACGCCATGGGCGAAGTCGACGAGTTGAACTCCAACATGGGCGTCTTGCTTTGCGAGGACATGCCGCAGGATGTGCGGGACTTGTTGGTGGAAATTCAGCATCAGCTGTTCAATCTGGGCGGCGAGTTGTCCATCCCCGGCTTTGAGTTGCTCAAGGCGGAGGCGGTGTTGGCGTTGGACCAGGCCTTGGCGCTGTACAACGAACAATTGCCGCGCCTGGAAGAGTTCATCTTGCCCGCGGGCACGCGCGGGGCCGCGCTGTCGCATGTGTGCCGCACGGTGGCACGGCGTGCCGAGCGGGCGGTCGTGGCCTTGGGAAACGAAGAGGCCTTGCAAGACACCCCGCGCCAATACTTGAACCGCTTGAGTGACCTCATGTTTGTGCTGGCCAGAGTGTTGAACCGGGTGAACGGTGGCGACGATGTGTATTGGCGCAGCGAGCGCATGAAAGGCCAAGCCGGCGGTGCGGCTTGACGCTTCACGTGCTGCTGGCGTTGAGCGCCTCGTCAAAAATGGCGACCGCGCGCGTCCAGCCCGCCGAGGCGCCCCGAATCTTGTGCGGGAAACAGCTGATGTAAAACCCGCTGGCGGGCAGCGCTTCCAGGTTGTGCAATTTTTCAAGGTGGCAGTAGCCAATGTCACGGCCCGCTTTGTGGCCCTCCCAAATCAGCGAGGCGTCCTGGGTCTCGCCGTACTTTTTGGCGGTGTGCACAAATGGGGCATCCCAGCTCCAGGCGTCCGTGCCGGTCAAGCGCACGCCGCGCTCTAACAGGTACATGGTGGCCTCGTAGCCCATGCCACAGCCGCTGGCCACGTAATCGGACTGGCCATAGCGCAGGCCTGCGCGTGTGTTGATGACCACGATTTCCAGGGGTTTCAGGGTGTGGCCGATGCGTTGAAGCTCCGCTTCGACATCCGCAGCGGTGACCACATAGCCGTCGGCGAAATGGCGAAAGTCCAGCTTCACGCCCGGTTGAAAACACCACTCCAAGGGTACATCATGGATGGCGATGGCAGGCTTTTTCTCGCCCAAGGCTTTGTCCATGGTGGAATGAAAGTGGTAAGGCGCATCGAGGTGTGTGCCGTTGTGCGTGGAGAGCTGAACAAACTCCACTGCCCAGCCTTCCCCGTCGGGCAGGTCGCCTTTTTGCAAGCCTGGGAAAAAAGGCTCTATTTGCGACACAGTGTTCTCATGGGTGAAGTATTCGATTTTGGGGGCGAAAGCAGGCGGGTCGCTGACCACATCGTTTTCAAGAAAGATCGACAGATCGACAAATCGGCGTGTCATGAGGTCTCCGGAGTCAACAGGGGTTGAGGGTCAGTTTTGTGGCCAGTGCACCATGGGCAACCCCGCCACAGGGGAGCGAAAAGACGGCAACGAGGTGCCCATAAGGCTGCCGATGTAAACCGTTTTCAGGTCGGGCCCGCCAAAGGTGATGCTGGCCATCCAGGGCGCCAGGGTGCCGCGCGCCTGCAGCATGTCTTCCGTGCTCAGGGTGCCGGCCGCCATTTTGCCAAGCAGGTTGCGCGAGGCCTCGGGGTTGCCATCATCGAGCAGCAGGCGCTTGTCCCCTTGCGGCGTCAAGGCGATCAGTTGATCCACCATGATCAAGGTGCACCAGAGGTTGCCCGCGCTGTCGAAGGCAATGCCATCGGGAAACCCGCCCAGGTGCGAGGGGCCAAAAATTTCGCGGTCCACCAGTTGCACCCCCTGGGGCCCTTCTTGCAAGCGCATGCGGCTGATGCGCGGCCCGGTGGTCTCAACAATGTAGAGCCACTCCTCGCGTGCGTCCAGCCGAATTTCATTGGTGAAGTAAAAGCCGTCGGCGACCACGCGCAGGCCCCGCTCGTCCACAACGGCGACATAGCCATCGCAAACGCGGGCGCTGGCAGCGGCGGTCCAGGGGTTCATGCGGGTCGATACCGTCAGCCAGATGCGGTTGCGCCGATCGCGCAAAACAAAGTTCACCTTGCCGATGGGTTGGCCATCGATGCGGTCAAACAGCGTGCGGGTATGGCCGTCTCGGGTCATGACCTCGAGCACGTCGGTGCCAAAGTTGGAAATCAGGATATCGCCATTGGCGGCAAACGCCAAGCCATTGGGCAGGGTGCCGGTGGTGAATTTGGCTTCCACCGCATCGTTGCTGGCTGTTGGCGCCGTAGCAAAGCGCGGGTCGGCCTGTTGGCCAATGAAGTGCTGCTGACCGTCGGGGTCGATGCGGGTGACGCCACCGCGCGCGTCGGCCACCCAGAGGCAACCATTGGGCTCCGCCAAAATGCATTCGGGTCGCTGCAAGTCATGCCCTACCCATTGGATGGCCGAATGCGAAACTTCAAAACCATCGAGAGGATTGGTGGCTGGCATGCCTTGCATTGAACCGGTTTCGTCAGGCCTCAAGCAAGCGGAGTAACCCTAGCGCTGTCGCTCACGAAACGCCGCCCGTTGGCAGCACGTGGTGACGCTGCTAACCTTGCAGCATGAATGCTGCAAACCACGCTGACCCCGCCCCGCCCTTTGTGCCGCAAATGCGCCTCTACACCCAGTGGCTGGCACAGCAGCGCGGCCTGCACTTTGAGGATTACCAAGCCCTCTGGCGCTGGTCGGTGACCGAGCTCGATGCCTTCTGGCAAAGCATCTGGGATTTCCTGGATTTGCAGTCTCCCACGCCCCACACCGCGGTGTTGGCCCGCAACACCATGCCCGGGGCGCAGTGGTTTCCAGGCGCACAGGTGAACTATGCGCAGCAGGTTTTGCGGCATGTGGAAGCGGCACATGCCGCCGGGCAATTGGCCATCATCAGCAACAATGAGCGGGGTCAGCGGCGCGAAATGACCTGGCCGCAATTGCGGCGCCAGGTTGCCGCCATGGCGCGCCACCTCAGCGCGCAGGGTGTCCAGCCTGGTGACCGTGTGGCCGTCTACCTGCCCAATATTCCTGAAACCATGGTGGCTTTTCTGGCGGTGGTCAGCCTGGGCGCGATCTGGAGTGTGTGCGCGCCCGACATGGGCACGAACGCCGTGCTGGACCGCTTCAAACAAATTACCCCCAAGGTGTTGATTGCCTGCGATGGCGTGACCTACGGAGCCAAAGACCACGACCGCACCAGCGTGGTGGCCGAGTTGCGCGCCGCTTTGCCCAGCGTGAGCCATGTGGTCGTGTACCAAAACCTCAAGGGTCTGCCGGCCTTGCCAGACACTGCAGACTTTGCAACCATCGTGCACCAGCAAGACCCGTCCCTGGACGCATTTCAGCCCCAGTGGTTGCCCTTCGACCACCCGCTGTGGATTGTGTATTCCAGTGGGACCACCGGTTTGCCCAAGCCCATTGTGCACACCCACGGCGGCACGGTACTCAACGGCATGGCGCACAAGTCGCTGCACTACGACGTGGCCTGCAGTTACGAGCCCAACTCCTTCGGCGAGCGCTTTCTTTGGTACAGCTCCACCGGCTGGGTGATGTGGAATGCCCAACTCAGTGGCTTGCTCAGTGGCACCACCTGCGTCATCTTTGATGGCAATCCGGGCGGGTCCAAGGACAAGCCAGACTGGGGCACGCTGTGGCGCTATGCCGCCGAAGAAAAGGTGACCTTCTTTGGCGGGGGCGCCGCTTTCTTTGCCAATTGCATGAAGGCGGGCGTCACGCTGACGCCCTACCCCGGCTTGTCCCGGGTGCGCGCCTTGGGGACCACGGGTTCGCCGCTGAGTGCCGAAGTGCAGCAGTGGGGCACCGACGAGTTTCGCAAGGTGTATGACCAGGCCGGCGTGCAGGCGCCGGACATTTGGTGGTGCAATATTTCAGGGGGTACCGACGCGGGCGCATTCGTCGGTGGCCTGCGTGACCTGCCCATGGTTGCGGGTGAAATGCAATGCCGTCTGCTGGGCGTGGCCGTGGAGGCCTGGAACGAGCAAGGCCAACCGGTGGAAGACGAGGTGGGCGAACTGGTGGTCACCCAGCCCGTCCCGTCCATGCCGCCCTTCTTTTGGGGTGATGTTGACCATCAGCGCTACCTGGGCAGCTATTTCGACATGTTTCCAGCGGGGCAAGGTCGCAAGCCCGGCGGGGGTGATGCGGATGCGGCCTATGGCGCCGTGTGGCGCCATGGCGATTGGCTCAAAGTGACGCCCGAGGGCCGCTGCGTGATCTATGGTCGCAGCGACGCCACCATCAATCGCCACGGCCTGCGCATGGGCACCAGCGAGTTGTACCGAGCTGTGGAGGCTTTGCCAGAAGTCCTGGACTCGATGGTGGTCGATCTGGAGTATCTGGGGCGCGACAGCTACATGCCTTTGTTTGTGGTGCTGCGAGGGGGCGTGGCCCTGGATAATGACCTGAAGGAACGTTTGAACGCGGCAGTGCGCGTGGCGCTTAGCCCGCGCTTCGTGCCCGATGAGATTTTTCAGGTTGCTGAAATCCCGCGCACCTTGTCGGGAAAAAAACAGGAGCTGCCGATTAAAAAGTTGCTCCTGGGCCAGCCCGTCGACAAAGTGCTGAACCGAGATGCGATGGCCAACCCGGCCTGCTTGGACTGGTACATCGCGTTGGCTCAAAAGCGGCTGGCATCGGCCGCCTCCTGAAGCACCCAGCTGCGAAAGCGCTCCAGTGCGGGGTTGCCTGCCGATGTTTCCGGTGTGATCAGATAGTAGGCGCGCTCGTCCCCCAAGGGGCGCGGGCAGGCGACCACCAACTCGCCGCGCGCCAACTCGCCGCGGATCAACAACAAGGGCATCAGGGCCACGCCCATGCCGTGGGTGGCCGCCATGGCCAGCATGGAAAACAGCTCATAGCGCGGGCCGCGCCCGGCCTGCGGCGCGTCAACCTGTTGCGCGTCAAACCAGTGCCGCCAACCATCGGGCCGGGTGGACTGTTGCAGCAGCGGCAAATCGCGCAGGCCTTCGGGTGTGAGTTCATGGCCCTGCGGCAGCAGCGCAGGGCTGCACACCGGCACCACCGTCTCATCCATCAATTTGTCGGCACGGGTGCCTGGCCAGTTGCGAATTTGCTCGGGCGTGCCGGTGTACAGCGCGGCGTCAAAAGCGCTGTCGGCGAACAGGAAGGGCCGGGTTCGGGTGTCGATGTGAACCGTGATCTCAGGGTGTTGTTGTGCCAAACGGCCCAGTTTGGGAATCAGCCAATGGGTGGTGAAGGTGGGCACGGCGGCCAGGGTCAGGTGTCCGCCTGTGCCTTGTTGTGTCAGCGCTTCAAAGGCATCGCGTTCCAGCCCTTGCAGGCGCTGTGTCACTTGGCGGGCGTAGGCCTGCCCCGCAGGCGTCAGGCTCACGCCATGCCTGGTGCGACGAAAAAGCTTCAAGCCAAGAAAAGTTTCGAGCAGACTGATTTGCCGAGACACAGCGCTTTGTGTGAGCGCCAACTCTTCAGAAGCCTTCGTATAACTCTCATGTTTCGCGGCTGCTTCAAAGCAAATCAAGGCTTGTGTGGACGGTATTTTTCGGCGCATGAAGGAAATGACAGAAGCTTATTTATCGAATTTTCTCATATCTGAGTGTGAAATCACCGTTTGCCGCAGTCACAAAAACCTCTGTAACATGCCTTCTTTGTTTCGAATTTCAGGAGACGCTGCAATGGCCCACGCCGCATTTCAATGGCAAGACCCTTTTCTGCTGGACCAGCAATTGACCGAAGAAGAGCGCATGATTCGCGATGCGGCCCAGGCCTATTGCTCCGACCGACTCATGCCGCGCGTGCGCGATGCCTTTCGTCACGAGTCCACCGACCCGACCATCTTCCGTGAAATGGGGGAGTTGGGCTTGCTCGGTCCCACCATCCCTGCCCAGTACGGCGGACCCGGCCTGAACTATGTCGCTTATGGCTTGATTGCGCGGGAAGTGGAGCGCGTGGACTCTGGCTACCGCTCCATGATGAGCGTTCAGTCTTCACTGGTGATGGTGCCGATCAACGAATTCGGCACCGAGGCCCAAAAGCAGAAATACTTGCCCAAGTTGGCCACCGGTGAATGGATTGGTTGTTTTGGCTTGACCGAACCCGATCACGGTTCGGACCCGGCCAGCATGGCCAGCCGCGCTCAGAAAGTGCCGGGCGGCTACAGCCTCAAGGGCAACAAGATGTGGATTTCCAACAGCCCGATCGCCGACGTGTTTGTGGTCTGGGCCAAGGAAGTCAGCGAAAGCGGCCAGGTCGGTCCGATCCGCGGCTTTGTGCTGGAAAAGGGCATGAAGGGGTTGAGCGCCCCGGCGATTCATGGCAAGGTGGGCTTGCGCGCCTCCATCACCGGTGAGATCGTGATGGACGGCGTCTTCGTGCCCGAAGAAAACGCCTTCCCCGAAGTGCAGGGACTCAAGGGCCCCTTCACCTGCCTGAACAGCGCGCGCTATGGCATTGCCTGGGGTGCCCTGGGGGCTGCCGAGTACTGCTGGCACACCGCCCGCCAGTACACCCTGGACCGCAAGCAATTTGGTCGCCCCCTGGCGGCCAACCAGCTGATCCAGAAGAAGCTGGCCGACATGCAAACCGACATCGCTCTGGGCCTGCAAGGCTGCCTGCGCCTGGGCCGCATGAAAGACGATGGTTCGGCCTCGGTGGAAGTGACCTCCATTCTCAAGCGCAACTCTTGTGGCAAAGCGCTGGACATCGCGCGCTTGGCGCGCGACATGATGGGTGGCAACGGCATCAGCGACGAGTTTGGCGTCGCTCGCCATTTGGTGAACCTGGAGGTGGTCAATACCTACGAGGGCACGCACGACATCCACGCCCTGATTTTGGGGCGCGCACAAACCGGCATTGCCGCATTCGCCAACTGATCGTTTGATGCGATCCGCTGCCTGTGCACACCTCACAGGCGGCCAGCTTGCGCGCGCGGGATAATCCAGCCATGGCAAGCAAACAACGTGTCGTCGTCGGACTCAGTGGCGGGGTGGATTCCGCGGTCAGCGCTTGGCTGCTCAAGCAGCAAGGCCATGAGGTCATCGGTATCTTCATGAAGAACTGGGAAGATGACGATGACAGCGAATATTGCTCTTCCAACATTGACTTCGTCGACGCTGCGGCGGTGGCCGACGTCATCGGCATCGAGATCGAGCACGTCAACTTTGCGGCGGACTACAAAGACCGCGTGTTTGCCGAGTTCTTGCGTGAATACCAGGGCGGCCGCACCCCCAATCCGGACATTTTGTGCAACGCCGAAATCAAATTCAAAGCTTTTCTAGACCATGCCATGCGGCTGGGTGCCGAAAAAATTGCCACCGGCCATTACGCGCGCGTGCGTGAAAAAGAAGGAGCCTTTGAGTTGCTCAAGGGGCTGGACCCGGGCAAGGACCAAAGTTATTTCCTGCACCGACTGAACCAGGCGCAACTTGGCAAAACCCTGTTCCCGGTGGGCGAGTTGCACAAAAGCGAAGTGCGGCGCATCGCCGCCGACATCGGCTTGCCCAATGCGCGCAAGAAAGACTCAACCGGCATTTGTTTCATTGGCGAGCGCCCGTTTCGCGAGTTTTTGAACCGTTACATTGCCCAGGCACCCGGCCCTGTCAAAGACGAGCGCGGCCGTGTGCTGGGGCGCCATGTGGGTCTCAGCTTTTACACGCTGGGCCAACGACAAGGCTTGGGCATTGGCGGTGTCAAGGAAAAGGGCGCACAGCGCGGGGGTGGTGAACACGCTCCCTGGTTTGTCGCGCGCAAAGACGTGAAGAACAACACTTTGTATGTGGTGCAAGGGCACGATCACCCTTGGTTGCTGTCACACCAGGTGAGCGTGGACGACCTGAGCTGGGTTGCTGGCCAGCCGCCCTCACCCGGAACCCTGGCCGCGAAGACACGTTACCGGCAAACCGATGCGCCTTGCGATCTGCAATTTCCCGCCCCGCAGACGATGGCCTTGCATTTTCCCGATGCCCAGTGGGCCGTCACCCCGGGCCAGTCCGCGGTGCTCTACCAGGGCGACGTCTGCCTGGGCGGGGGCGTGATTGCTGCAGCGCAAACCCTTGACCTTGAGAAAGCCACAGCATGACTCTGTCCCGCCGCGCGTTTCAGCGACAACTTCAAGCGGGAGCCCTGGCCCTGGCCCTGGCGCCCTGGCAGCGGGCGTTGACCCAGCCTGCAGACCAAGCCCGACCCTGGAAAAACAACCCCTTCAGTTTGGGCGTTGCCAGTGGCCGGCCGCGGCCCGATGCCGTCCTGTTATGGACGCGCTTGCTGGTCAGCGATGAAGACCGTCGCCTGAGCGCGCAAACCGAAGAAAGCCTCAAGGTCGAATGGGAAGTGTTTGCCGACGAAGCCTTGCGGCGACCGTTGTTCAAGGGACAACAAGTCACCGATGGCACCCGGGGCCACAGCGTGCATGTGCATTTGCAGGGGCTGGCACCCGGCCGCGATTATTGGTACCGCTTTCGCTGTGGCGATGCCCTGAGCCGGGTGGGCCACACCCGCACCGCGCCTTTGCCAGACGCCGCCGTCAAACAGTTGCGCATTGCGCTGGCATCCTGCCAGCATTTCGAGCAGGGGCAATACATTGCCCACCGCGACATTGCGGCGCAGTCGCTGGACTTCGTGTTGTTTGTCGGCGACTACATTTACGAAAGCTCCAACCCACGGTATGCGGTACGGCAGCACACGGGGGGCGAGCCCATGACCTTGCCAGCCTACCGCGAGCGTTACGCCCAGTACAAAAGCGACCCCTTGCTGCAGGCATCCCATGCGGCCCATCCCTGGGTGTTGATGTGGGATGACCATGAGGTTGTCAACGATTACGCCAACAACCAAGATGCGCGTTACACCGACCCGGTCGTTTTCCTGGCCCGCCGTGCGGCGGCTTACCAGGCCTATTTCGAGCACCAACCCTTGTTGCTGGGGCCGGATCCCACCAGCCCGTACAAGGCTTCCATGCGTTTGCATGATCGCTGGGCCTGGGGCCAGCTGGCCGATTTGTGGACCCTGGACTGCCGTCAATACCGCGACCCGCAGGCGTGCCCCGACCCGCTGAAAGGTGGGGGTCGGGTGGTGACCACTTGCGCCGAACTGGACAACCCTGCACGCAGCATGTTAGGCCAGGCCCAGGAGCGGTGGCTTGCCGAAGGCTTGAGTGCCTCCACCCGGCGCTGGAAAATACTGGCGCAAGCCACCCAGATCAGCTCGACCCGTGTGGACACGCCAATGGGGCGCACCACCTACACAGACGCCTGGGATGGCTACCCGCTGGCGCGGCAACGTCTGTTGCAAACCATTGCCGATGCGCGCTTGCAAGACGTGGTGACTTTGGGCGGCGATGTGCACATGAATGTGGCCGCACCGCTGCGAATGCAGGCCAACGACAGCCAATCACCGCCTTTGGCCACTGAGTTTGTCACGACCTCCATTACCTCGCGAGGCTTGTCCGAAGGCCCACTGTCGTTGATCCGCAGCAGCAACCCGGATTTGCTGCACGCGCGTGCCGACGAGCGCGGCTACACCTTGCTCGATGTCAGCCCGGAGGCCATGCGCGCCGAATTCAGAACCACGCCCTTTCCTGCAGGCACGCGGGACAGTTTGACGACCCAGGCAGTGTTTCAAGTGCAGCGGGGTCAGGCCGGCCCGGTCAAGGTTTGAGCCCAGGCGCCCCGCGAGGCGCGCAGCACGGCATCGCGCAACCAGTGATGGGCGCTGGCATCCCGTGTGTGTCGGCGCCACAGCATGTCGATGTGAATTTTCGGCACATCAAACGGCAGCTCTTGCACGTGCAAGGACGCCAACATGCCCGTCACGCGCAAGAAATGCCTGGGCAACACCGTCAATAGATTGGATTGCGCCACCACCCGGCCTGCGGTGGCAAATTGATTGACGGTGAGCACGATGTGGCGTTGCCGCCCCATAGCAGCCAGCGCTTCGTCTACGAAACCAAATGGCCGACCTGAAAAGCTCACCAGCAGATGGCGCGCAGCGCAGTAAGCATCCAGCGTCAAAGGCCTTTGGGCCAGCGGGTGGTTGCGTCGCATGACACAAACGTATTCTCCCTGGAACAACCGGTGATGGTCTACCCCGATCGGTTCTCCCGCTTGGGCTTTGGCGGTCAAGTCGGCCAGTACAGCAGGAAAATAACCAACGGCCAAATCCACACTTTCTTGCGCCAGCAGGTTGCGTGGATCGCGCGTGGTCAAGGGCAAGACGCGCAAAGCCACGGCTGGGGCCTCTTTTTCAAGAATATCGGACAAACCCGGGATCAATTCGGCGGCCGTGGCATCGGCCATGGCGATCACAAAGGTTGAGTGGGCATGGGCTGCGTCGAACTCGCCGGGCGTCAGTGTGCGCTCCAGCTGCTGCAAGGCCTCGCGAACCACAGGCCACAAAGCCAAGGCCCGTGGCGTGGGTGCCAGGCCCTGCCCCTGGCGTTGCAACAAAGGGTCTCCCAAAGTGTCCCGCAAACGCCGCAAGGCATTGCTGACGGCGGGTTGGGTCAGGGCCAACAGCATGGCAGCGCGGGTCAGGCTGCGCTCCGACATCACCACATCAAACACCCGGAGCAAATTCAGATCCAGGGTACGGAAGTTGATGGGGCGAGGGCTATTCATTGATTTTATGAATGATACACATCATTAAACATAATTTGAAGAATATTAGTGATAACCCTATATTTGAAGGCATGCAGTTTGTCTGCGCTGACACTGAAAGGACTTCAAATGACCGCTTTTGTTCACACCGATTACCCCGTCCAGCACCCCGGTGTGGTGCGCGCAGAACACGCTGTGGAGAGCTTCAAGCAAGCCACGCAGTCGTTTGAGGGCGCCCGCGGCTTGGCCTCATTGCTGCTGGCGGCCTGGGTCTCGACCTTGGTTGTGGTGGCCAACCAGGTCATTGAAACATGGACCGATGGCCATTTGCTGGCAGCTTGGATTGCCTTGTGGCTGGTGGCCTTTGCGGGTCTCGCATTGCTGGCCCAGCCCGTGCGCCGTTTCTCGCATGGCTTGCGCCCAGCCCTGCTGCGCTGGAACCAAGCCCGCCATGAAGCCCGCCAGACGGCATTGATGTGGCAATACGCCCAGATCGATCCGCGCGTGATGGCCGACATCCAGCGCGCGCAGGCCGCCAGCGAGGCCTGAACAAGGCCTCCATGCCGTTTCTAGCGGGATGTGTGAGGCTTAAGCCGCGAGACGTTTTTCCAACTCGGCTTTGGTCGCCGTCAAGGCGCTGGGCAAGTGGTAGGCCAATTGCTCGAAGAGCTCGCTGTGCAGCTTCAATTCGGCTTGCCAAGCCGCTTTGTCGATGCTGGTCACCGTTTTGAACTGATCCGCCGTGAAATTCAGGCCGGTCCAGTTGAGCTCCTCGTAGGAAGGGCTGATGCCAAAAATGTGTTCCTGGCCCTGGGCCGAGCCTTCGATGCGGTCGATCATCCACTTCAGTACGCGCATGTTCTCGCCGTAGCCGGGCCACACAAACTTGCCATCTTCGCCTTTGCGGAACCAGTTGGTGGTGTAAATGCGCGGCAGTGCAGCGCCCGACTGGGTCAGTTGCTGGCCCAGGTTCAGCCAATGCTGGAAGTAATCGCTCATGTTGTAGCCCGCAAAAGGCAACATCGCAAACGGGTCACGCCGCACCACGCCCTGGGCGCCCGTGGCGGCAGCGGTGGTTTCCGAACCCATGGTGGCCGCCATGTAGACACCTTCCACCCAGTTGCGGGCTTCGGTGACCAGGGGCACGGTGGTGGAGCGGCGGCCGCCGAAAATGAAGGCGTCGATGGCCACCCCTTTGGGGTCATCCCAGGCGTTGTCCAGCGCCGGGTTGTTCACGGCGGCGACGGTGAAGCGGGCGTTCGGATGGGCCGCCTTGGCGCCCGTTTCCTTGGCAATGGCGGGGGTCCAGTCTTTGCCTTGCCAATCGATGCAATGGGCCGGGGCATCGCCCATGCCTTCCCACCACACATCACCATCGTCGGTCAGGGCCACGTTGGTGAAGATCACGTTCTTGTCCAGGCTGGCCATGCAATTGGGGTTGGTCAGCGTGTTGGTGCCAGGAGCCACGCCAAAGTAGCCGGCTTCCGGGTTGATGGCATACAGACGGCCATCGGCGGCAGGCTTGATCCAGGCGATGTCGTCGCCAATGGTGGTGACTTTCCAGCCCTCAAAGCCTGCGGGTGGAATCAGCATGGCGAAATTGGTTTTGCCACAGGCGCTGGGGAAAGCCGCGGCCACATGGTATTTCTTGCCCTGGGGGTTGGTGACGCCCAGGATCAGCATGTGTTCGGCCAGCCAGCCTTGGTCGCGGCCCATGTTGGAAGCGATGCGCAACGCAAAACATTTCTTGCCCAGCAAGGCATTGCCGCCATAGCCCGAGCCATAAGACCAAATTTCACGGGTTTCCGGGTAGTGCACGATGTATTTGGTTTTGTTGCAGGGCCAGGCGCTGTCTTTTTGGCCAGCCTGCAGAGGCGCGCCCACGGTGTGCACGCAAGGCACGAACTCCCCGTCCGTGCCCATCACGTCAAACACGGCTTTGCCCATGCGGGTCATGATTTTCATGTTGACGGCCACATAGGGGCTGTCCGACAACTCGATGCCGATGTGGGCAATCGGGCTGCCCAGCGGGCCCATGGAAAACGGCACCACATACAGCGTGCGGCCCTTCATGCAGCCATCAAACAGGGGGTGCAGCGTGGCGCGCATTTCAGCGGGTGCCATCCAGTTGTTGGTGGGGCCGGCGTCTTCTTTTTTCGCCGAGCAGATGTAAGTGCGGTCTTCCACGCGGGCCACATCGCTGGGATCCGAGCAGGCCAAAAAGGAGTTCGGGCGCTTGGTGGGGTTCAGCTTTTTGAAGGTGCCTGCGTCGACCAATTGCTGGCACAGGCGGGCGTATTCTTCTTCGCTGCCGTCACACCAGTAAACAGCTTCTGGCTTGCACAAGGCCACCATGTCGGCAACCCAGGCAATCAGCTTGGCATTTTTCACATAAGCAGGCGTATTCAAGGCAAGGCCTTGCATGGCGGGTGCGTTCATCGGGAGCTCCTAAGTCAAAAATTGGTTGAGGTCAGGCCCCGCAGACGCTGTGGCAGACGCCTGACCTCAACTCACTTTTGCCGCACCCCATTCCAAGCTTTGAAGGATGGCGGAAGGCGCGGGATGACAATTTTATGAATCAGCCCACAAAGTTACCTGACGATTCCATGCAAAACTTGCATAGTTTTATACGATATCAAGTTTTGGTTCCCCAAAGGGGTCGGTTGCCGGACGTGGTTTGGCGCCTGGGTGGCGGTTTCGCCGACAGGCTCAGAGCAGCGCGTAGGTTGTGGTGAATCGGCTGGCTGTTTTGCCATCCTCGGCGCCCCGCAGGTCAATTTCGCCAAAGGCCAGGGACTTGCCGGCCCGCAAGACGCGGGCCTCGATCAAAGCGTCCTGTTGGGACAAAGGCTTGAGAAAACTGCTGCTGAGCTGAACGGTGGTGCAGGGGCGAAAGCCGCCGAAATGTTGAATCAGCGCCAACACCATCGCCGTGTCTGCGGCTGCCATCATGGCTTGCCCGCACAACATGTCGCCCACCCTGGACAGCTGCTTGCTGCTGGGCATTCGCACGACCACGCTGCTGGTGTTGGCAGAAACCACTTGCAGGTTCAAGGCCTGCACCCACGGCGCAAAGTAATCGGACAGGGCTTGCTGCAGGGTCGACAGGTCGTGCGTGCTCATGCGCCCAATGCTACAACCCGCAAGACTTCTTCGCCATAAGCGGCCAGTTTTTTGGCGCCGATGCCGCTGATGTCCTGCAAATCACCCAAGCTTTGAGGAGCGCGATGCGCAATGGCTTCCAGAGTGGCATCGTGAAAAATGACATAAGCGGGCAAATTGTGCGCCCGCGCGACCTCGCTGCGCCAGGCCTTCAAGGCCAGCATGCGTTGCTGGCCGCCCGGGTCCAGCGGCAACGTCTGGCGTGCGCCGGCTTCACGGGGCTTGACGATGCGAGGCAAGCGAAGCGCCTCGCGCAAAGACACTTTCAGTTCTCCCTTGAGCACAGCCTTTGACTTTTCCGTGAGGTACAGGGTGTTGAAGGCCTGTGCGTCCAGCCCCAGCGCGCCAATGGCCAACAGCTGTCGCACCACCCCCCTAAGCTGCACTTCACTGTACTCTGCCCCCAGCCCAAACGTGCTGAGGGCATCATGGCCGTGTTGCATCACTTTGTCGGAGCGCCTGCCGCGCACGATGTCCATCAAGTGAGCGGCGCCAAACTGCATGCCATGCATGCGATGGATGCGGTAGATGGTGGACAAGAGCTTGAGCGCAGCGTCGGTGCCGTCCCATACCGCTGGCGGTTGCAAGCAGTTATCGCAGTTCATGCAACGCAGCCTCTGCACGCTCTGTGAGCCCTGTGCCTCGCTGGGGTGATAGGTTTCGCCAAAATAATGCAGCAAGCGCACGCGGCGACAGTCGGTGGCCTCAGCCAAGGCCAACAAGGCGTCGAGCTTTTCGCGAAGGCCTTGTTTGAAAACCTCGTCCGCCGGGCCCTCGTCGATCATGCGCCTTTGCTGAACCACGTCTTGCAGGCCGTAACACATCCAGGCATTGGCGCTTTGGCCGTCACGGCCTGCGCGACCGGTTTCTTGGTAATAGCCTTCCATGTTTTTGGGCATGTCCAGATGCGCCACGAAGCGTACATCGGGCTTGTCGATGCCCATGCCAAAGGCAATGGTGGCGACCATGATCCAGCCCTCTTCCCGCAAGAAGCGGTCCTGGTTCTGTTGGCGAAGTTTGGCATCCATGCCGGCGTGGTAAGCCAAGGCATGCATGCCCTCCTCGCGCAACTGCGCTGCAACTTCTTCGACCCGTCTGCGTGACTGGCAATACACAATGCCGCTGTCGTGGCCTGCAGGGTCCTGGTGTTCAGAGGCAATGAAGCGCAAGAGCTGCTGAAACGGTTCGCGCTTCTCAACGATGGTGTACCGAATGTTCGGCCGATCAAAGCTGCTGACAAACTGTGCGGCCGAGCGCAATTCCAAGCGCTCGATGATGTCGGCGCGCGTCACTGTGTCGGCCGTGGCCGTCAGCGCCATGCGCGGCACACTGGGGTAGCGCTCATGCAACAGGGTCAGCACGCGGTATTCTGGTCGGAAATCATGGCCCCATTGGCTGACGCAGTGGGCCTCGTCAATGGCAAACAAACTCAACTGGCCGCGCGCCAGCAGGCTGTCCAGAATGGCCTGAAAGCGCGGCGTTGTCACACGCTCGGGCGCGGCGTACAACAAGGTCATGTTGCCCTGGCGCAGTTGCTGCTCGACGGCGTAGGCTGCTTCGCCGCTTAAGCTGGAGTTGAGGAACGCTGCTTCGACGCCGAGCTCATGCAGCGCGCCAACCTGGTCGTGCATCAGGGCGATCAGTGGAGAGATGACCACGGTCACGCCCAGCCCAGCCTGTTGGCGAACCAGGGCCGGAATTTGGTAGCAAAGCGATTTGCCACCGCCGGTAGGCATCAGCACCAGGGCATCACCACCCGCACAGACGTGCTCAATGATGGCTTGCTGCGGACCGCGAAACGCGGGGTAGCCGAACACCTCGTTCAGCGTGCGCAATGCGGGGGAGGGGGCTTCTGACAAAGTCATGCGCCGATTGTCACGGCCATCCTGCGTTTCCAAATGTGCGCCAGTACCGCAGCGGCTGGCGCCGAAATCACATTTGCTCCCAAGGGAGCTTGTCAAAGCGCCAGCCGTTCACGCTCGAGCGATGAAACGCGGCATTCAAGTCGCCTTCAAAGCCGTGCAGGACGTTGATCACCCGTCGAAAGCCAGCGGCCTCGAGGGCGTTGCCAGCATCGACGGAGCGTTGGCCACTTCGGCACAGCAACAAAATGGGGCGATCTTTGCTGCCGGCCTCGGCTTCTACGCTGCTACAAAATCCGGCAGGATCGGGTGTGAAATCGGGGTATTCGTACCAGGGAATATTGTGCGCGCCAGGCGGGCGGCCGACATACATGGATTCAATTTCCATGCGGATGTCGATCATCAAGACCTCAGGGTCGGCTTGCATCAAAGCCCAGGATTCGCGGGGAAGCAGGTGTTGCATGGGGGCTTATTGTCCACCTTCTTACAATCCCCCCATGAACGTCTCCTATACCCGCGCCAAAGAACTTCCCCATTTGCTTGCGCAGCGCATCCTGGTGCTCGATGGTGCCATGGGCACCATGATCCAGCGCTTCAAGCTGACCGAGGCGCAGTACCGTGGCGAGCAGTTTCAGAGTTTTCACAAAGACGTCAAAGGCAACAACGAGTTGTTGAGCCTGACACGCCCCGACATCATTCGTGACATTCACGAGGGCTACCTGGCGGCGGGCGCAGACCTGATTGAAACCAACACCTTTGGTGCGACCACAATTGCCCAGGATGACTACGACATGGCAGAGTGGGTGCGTGACATGAACTTGGCCTCTGCCCGGCTCGCCAGGGCCGCCTGCGACAAATTCTCCACGCCCGACAAACCGCGTTTTGCGGTGGGCGCCCTGGGCCCGACCCCCAAGACCGCCAGCATCAGCCCGGATGTGAACGATCCGGGCGCCCGCAATGTGGATTTCGAGCAACTGCGGAAGTCCTACTACGACCAGGTGCAAGCTTTGGTGGAAGGCGGCGTCGATGCCTTGCTGGTGGAAACCATCTTTGACACCCTCAATGCCAAAGCAGCCTTGTTTGCGATTGACGAATACTTCGAAGCCAGCGGCGAGCGGCTTCCCTTGTTCATCAGTGGCACGGTCACCGATGCCTCGGGTCGCATTTTGTCGGGCCAGACAGTCACTGCGTTCTGGCACTCGGTACGTCACGCGCAACCCTTGGCGGTGGGTCTGAATTGCGCCTTGGGGGCCGCGCTGATGCGCCCCTATTTGCAAGAGCTGGCCAAGGTGGCGGCTGACACTTACATCAGTTGCTATCCCAACGCAGGCTTGCCCAACCCCATGAGCGACACCGGCTTTGATGAAACGCCCGAAGTTACCAGCCGTTTGTTGCATGAGTTCGCCGCCGAAGGCTTGGTCAACATCGTGGGCGGGTGCTGTGGCACCACGCCAGAGCACATTGGCGCCATTGGCCAGGCCGTGCATGGCTTGCCGATTCGGGCCTTGTCGGCAGGCCCGTTCTACCGCGAAGCGGGCTGAGCCGCTGTTAAAATCAAATCTCCCAAGGAGCGTTGCAGCCCGCTGTTCGGCACGGGTCAGGCTTGGGGCTTGTTTCGCAACGACGCTCGCCTGACGTGACTTTTCCAGGTGAGCCCATGACCCGACCCGCCCTTCCCCCGATGAAACTCTCTGGCCTCGAGCCGGTGACGCTTGGCGCCGACAGCCTGTTTGTCAACATTGGCGAGCGCACCAACGTTACCGGCTCCAAAGCCTTTGCCCGCATGATTTTGAACGGCCAGTTCGAAGAAGCTTTGGCGGTGGCGCGCCAGCAAGTGGAAAACGGCGCACAAGTCATCGACATCAACATGGACGAGGCCATGCTTGACAGCCAGGCGGCCATGGTGCGCTTCCTCAACCTGATTGCCTCCGAGCCCGACATTGCGCGCGTGCCCATCATGATTGACAGCTCCAAGTGGAGCGTGATTGAGGCCGGCCTGCGTTGCGTTCAGGGCAAGGGCATTGTCAATTCCATATCGATGAAGGAAGGCGTGGCCGAGTTCAAACGTCAAGCCCGGTTGATCCGCCGTTACGGCGCGGCCACCGTGGTCATGGCCTTTGATGAGCAAGGCCAGGCAGACACCTTCCAGCGCAAGATTGAAATCTGTGAGCGGGCTTACAACATCCTGGTCGACGAGGTGGGTTTTCCGGCCGAGGACATCATTTTTGACCCCAATATTTTTGCCATTGCCACCGGCATTGAAGAGCACAACAACTATGCGGTGGACTTCATTGAAGCCACCCGTTGGATCAAGCACAACCTGCCGGGCGCCAAGGTGTCTGGTGGGGTATCCAATGTGTCGTTCAGCTTCCGGGGCAACGACCCGGTGCGCGAGGCCATTCACACCGTCTTTCTCTACCATGCGATTCAGGCCGGCATGGACATGGGCATTGTCAACGCCGGCATGGTCGGGGTCTATGACGACCTCGAGCCCGGCTTGCGCGAGCGTGTCGAAGATGTGGTGCTGAACCGCCGCCCTGACGCTGGCGAGCGCTTGGTGGAAATTGCCGAGTCGGCCAAGGGCGCGGCCAAAGACGAGAGCCAGAAATATGCCTGGCGCGGCACGCCCGAGGCGCCGGTGTCGGTGTCGCAGCGACTGGCGCATGCGCTGGTGCAAGGGATCACAGAGTTCATTGTGGAAGACACGGAGGCGGCTTACCGCGAAGTGCTGGCCAAGGGGGGCCGCCCCTTGCATGTGATTGAAGGCCCCTTGATGGACGGCATGAATATCGTGGGCGACCTCTTTGGCCAGGGCAAGATGTTCCTGCCGCAAGTGGTCAAGAGCGCGCGGGTGATGAAGCAGGCCGTGGCCCACCTGATACCCTACATCGAAGAAGAGAAACGCCAGCAGGAAGCGGCGGGCCAAGAGGTGCGCACCAAGGGCAAGATTGTGATTGCCACCGTCAAGGGCGATGTGCATGACATTGGCAAAAACATCGTCACTGTGGTGTTGCAATGCAACAACTTTGAAGTCATCAACATGGGCGTGATGGTGCCTTGCCATGAAATTCTGGCGCGCGCCAAAGTGGAGGGCGCTGACATCGTCGGCCTGTCGGGATTGATCACCCCCAGTTTGGAAGAAATGCAGGTGGTGGCCTCCGAGATGCAAAAGGATGACCACTTCCGGCTGCGCAAAATTCCTTTGTTGATTGGTGGCGCCACCACCAGCCGCGTGCATACGGCGGTGAAAATTTCGCCGCATTACGAAGGCCCGGTGGTTTATGTGCCAGACGCCTCGCGCAGCGTCAGCGTAGCGCAGAACTTGTTGTCCGAGCAGGCCAGCCAGTACATCGCCGACATCAAGGCCGATTACGAGCAGGTGCGGCAACTTCACGCGAACAAGAAGCAGACGCCCCTGCTGAGCTTGGCGCAGGCGCGCGCGAATGCCACACCCATGGACTGGCAAGCCTATGTCCCGCCCGCACCGAAATTCATTGGCCGTCGGGTTTTCAAGAACTTTGATCTGGCCGAGCTTGAAAGGTTCATCGACTGGGGCCCATTCTTCCAAACCTGGGACCTGGCCGGGCCGTACCCCGCCATTTTGAAAGACGAGGTGGTGGGGGCCGAGGCTGTGCGCGTGCTCAGCGATGGGCGCCGCATGTTGAAGCGATTGATCGAAGGACGCTGGCTGACGGCGCAGGCGGTCATGGGCTTGTACCCTGCCAACAGCCAGGGAGATGACATCGTTTTGTGGCAAGACGCGCAACGCACGGCGCCGGCCCTGACCTGGCATGGCCTGCGCCAACAAACCGAGAAACCCGCCGGACGCCCCAACCGCTGTCTGTCCGATTTTGTCGCACCCATGGGCGTGGCCGATCATGTCGGCGTGTTTGCGGTGACGGCGGGCATTGGCGTGGAGGCCAAAGAAAAATACTTCAACGACGACCATGATGACTACAGCGCCATCATGCTCAAGGCCTTGGCCGACCGGCTGGCAGAGGCCTTGGCCGAGTGCATGCACGAGCGCGTGCGCAAAGACCTCTGGGGCTATGCCGCAGACGAAAACCTGAGCAACGAAGCCTTGATCAAAGAGGCTTACCAGGGCATTCGGCCTGCGCCCGGTTACCCGGCTTGCCCAGACCACAGCGTGAAGCGTGACATGTTCAGCTTGTTGCGCTGCGAGGAAATCGGCATGTCGCTCACCGAAAGCCTGGCGATGTCACCCGCGGCCAGTGTCTGCGGTTTTTATTTGAGCCACCCACAGAGCACTTATTTCAACGTGGGGCGCGTGGGACCGGACCAGGTGAAAGATCTGGCCCAGCGCCAAGGGGTGGCGGTGGATGATTTGCAGCGCATGCTGGCGCCCAACCTCTGAGGCTCACTGTCTGCGCTGGTGCAAGGCGCGGGCCTGTGCCCACCAGAGTGCTGCAACACCCACCAGGCATGCCAGCAGCAACACGGTCAAGCCCAGGGAATAGCCGGCCTCAGCGGACCACAGCAGTCCCATGACGAGGGGTGCACTGGCCCGTGACAGCGCCAGCGGAAGGCCCAACGCGCCATTGAGGCTGCCCATGTGGGCCCGGCTCACGTATTCCGCCATGGCGGTGCCCTTGACGATGGTCAGCAAACCATTGCCGACCCCATACAAAAGCACAAACAGCAAAGCGCCCGTCAAGTGACCGTTGCTGACCATCAAGATCAGCAGCCCTAAGGGAATCAGGCAGGGAATCCAGCGGTTGGCCTGGTGTACGTCCAGACGTCGCTCGTAGACATAAAGCCACAAGCGCCCGAGCACTTGCAAGATGCCAATGCTGGCGGGAATGGCGATGGCCCATGTTTCACTCAGGCCGGACTCTCGTAACAGGCTGACCATGTGCGGCGGCAAAGCCGAGGTGACACCCATCAGCATGACCACAAACACGCCGAGCAGCCAGAAGGTAGGCTCACGCAAATACCGGCTCAAGGGTTCGGCCTCGACCTCGCCTTGCACGCGCAGGCTGGTCTTGGGGGCATTTCTGAGCAAGTGGGCATGCAGCGGTGCGCAGACCACCAGGTGAAGGGCGGCCAACACCCACAGTGCATGTCGCCAACCCAATGCATCGATCAACCACGCCATCAAGGGAATGAAGACGGTGCTGGCCAAGCCCCCTAAAAATGTCATGGTGATGATGGCCCGCCGGAAATCCGTTGGAAAGCGACGCGTCACCACTGCAAACACGGGGGTGTACAAGGTGGCAGCCATGCCCACGCCCAGCAGCAACCAAACCGCATAGAAAGCCAGTGTGTGCTGTACCAGGCTGAGCAGCCACAATGCCAGGCCCATGCACAGCGAGCCCAAGGTCATGACGGCACGTTCATGCCCTTGGTCGATCCATCGCCCGATGGCAAAGGCCATCAACCCTTCGGCCAACAGCGCCAAGCTGAAAGCCAAGGAGGATTCAGCGCGCCCCATTTGCAGGGCTTGCTCCAGCGGAGCCAGGAACACCGCGAAACCATAAAAAACACTGCCCCAGCTGATCAGTTGGCAAACCGATAGCCAAAACACCATGGAGGCATCGTGGGGGGTATCGTGAGACGCGGTGGACCGGACCATCCTGCAATTATCGGAGCAAGCCCTCAGGCTGCAGACGTGGGGAGGGGCCTGTATTGCAGCGCCTCGGCCAAGTGGGTCCAGTCGATGGCCTCACTGCCGGACAAATCGGCAATGGTGCGCGCCACTTTGAGCGTGCGATGCGTGCTGCGACTTGACCAGGCCCAGCGTGTGGCGGCTTGGTGCAAGCCTTGGCGGGCCTCGGGGCTGAGTTGCAGGTCGTCCAGTTCACGCCCTGCAAGCGCCCGGTTTGGTTTGCCCTGGCGCTGCAGGGCGCGCGCAAGTGCGCAGGTGCTGCGTTGTTGCACCGAAGCCGAGCTGTCGCCGGCCGGGCTTTGCATCAGAACTTCTGAAGGCAGCAAAGGCACCGTGACATGCAGGTCAATGCGGTCCAGCAGGGGGCCGCTCAAGCGGCCTTGGTAGCGCGCCACTTGATCAGGGGTGCAGCGACAGGCAGGGCGGGTCGCGCCCAGGTAACCGCATGGGCAGGGGTTCATGGCTGCAATCAGTTGGAACTGGGCGGGAAACTCCGCTTGGCGTGCTGCGCGCGAAATGGTGATGTGACCTGTTTCCAGGGGCTCGCGTAACGCCTCTAAGGCAGCCCGGGGGAACTCCGGCAATTCATCCAGGAACAGCACGCCATGGTGTGCCAAGGAAATTTCTCCAGGACGCGGCGGCGAGCCGCCGCCGATCAAGGCCGCAGCGGTTGCCGAGTGGTGTGGGCTGCGAGTGGGGCGTCGCAACCATTGGGACAGGATTTCGCGACCTGCCAGGCTGGCCACCGCCGCAGACGCCAGCCCTTCCTCGAGCGTCATGGGGGGCAGCAGGCCCGCGAAACGCGTCGCCAGCATGGATTTCCCCGTGCCCGGAGACCCGATCAGCAGCACGCTGTGACCGCCCGCAGCCGCAATTTCTAGCGCCCGTTTGGGCAAACTCTGGCCTTTCACATCCGCCAAGTCCAAAGAGTCAGGGGCTTGCGGTTGGCACTCAGGCGGTGCCAACCTGGACCAGCCAGGGGTGGGCTCGGCGGCGCTGGCCGGGTTCAAAAAGTGATGGACGACATCTCTCAAGTGCAAAGCCTTGTAGATCTTGGCGGTCGGCACCAAGGCGGCCTCTTCAGCGCTTTCCGCCGGCAACACCCAATTCAGTTGGGTTGTTTCGGCATGGCGTGCCAGGCTCATGGCCAGCCCACCGCGGATCGGGCGAAGGTCGCCGGCCAAGGACAACTCGCCCGCAAACTCATACGCCGACATGCCGTCTGAGGGTAATTGTCCGCTGGCGACCAGGATGCCCAACGCAATCGGCAAATCAAAGCGGCCGGAGTCTTTGGGCAAATCAGCCGGCGCGAGATTCACGGTGATGCGTTTGTTGGCTGGAAAATTCAGCCCCGAATTTTGAATGGCGCAGCGCACCCGTTCTCGGGCTTCCCGTACCTCGGTGTCCACCAGCCCAACCAGCGTGAAGCTGGGCAATCCGTTGGCCAAATGCACTTCCACACGGACCCGCTGGGCTTGAAAGCCCAGCAAGGCACGGCTTTGGAGAGATGCGAAGCTCATGAGACATCCTTTTTTGGTGCATAAACGGTAGGCCACGCGCAAACAAACCAGAAATGCACCATACTTGTGCGCCGAAGATGCCCCATTTTCAACACTAACGCGCGACGGGATCATTTCGCCCCCTAGCACAAGCACCTAACGCGATTGGCACGAACCCTGCTTTGACGGGCTAGGACCTATCGATTTAATTTCCTTGGAGAAACGCATGAAACAAAAATTTACATCCCTCATCGCCCTGGCCTTGGTTTCCGGTTCAGCTCTTGCTCAAACGGCTGCGCCCGTCGCACCGGAGCCCGAGTCGACCCTGACCTACAACATCGGCGTGGTGAGCGAGTATCGCTATCGCGGTTTGGCGCAGTCTGCAAAAAAGCCGGCCTTGCAAGGCGGCTTTGACTATGCCCATAAAAATGGTTTCTATGTGGGAACCTGGGCGTCCACCATCAACTGGATCAAAGACACACAGCCTTCGACGGTCAAAGGTCCTGTTGAAATTGACGTGTACGGTGGCTACAAAACCGAAATTGCACCCGAAGTCACTTTGGATGTGGGTGGTTTGAAATATTGGTACCAAGGCAACAACCTGGAGAAAGCGACGCCTGCTGGCTCGCTGACCAATGCGGACACTTTTGAGCTTTATGGGGCCCTGAGCATTGGTGCACTGACGGCCAAGCTGTCCAACAGCACAACCAATCTTTTCGGCGCACCCAACAGCAAAAACAGCCGCTACTTTGACGTCAGCTACACCATCGATTTGGGTGATGGCATTACTGTTGTCCCACACATTGGCAATCAGATCGTCAAGAACAACGCAACCAGCTACACCGACTATGCATTGACCGTCAACAAAGACATGGATGGCCTTGTGTTGAGTGCCGCCGTGATTGGCACCAACTTCAAAAGCCGTCATGGTGCCTTCACTTTGCCTGGTTCCGGCACCAAAGAGTTAAGCGGCACCACACTGGTTCTCGGCCTCAAAAAGAACTTCTGATCCATCCCCGTCACAAGGAGATTCCATGAAACTCATCACGGCCATCATCAAACCGTTCAAGCTGGACGAAGTGCGTGAAGCACTGTCGGCGATCGGTGTGCAGGGCATCACTGTCACGGAAGTCAAGGGATTTGGCCGTCAAAAAGGCCATACCGAGCTGTACCGCGGTGCCGAGTATGTTGTCGATTTTCTGCCCAAAGTGAAGATCGAAGCCGCTGTCGCACAAGAGCTGGTAGACCGCGCCATTGAGGCCATCGAGGGCGCTGCGCGCACCGGCAAGATCGGTGACGGCAAGATTTTTGTGTACGACCTGCAACAGGTGGTTCGCATCCGCACCGGTGAAACCGGCCAGGAAGCCCTCTGAGCCCCACGAGAAAGACACACATCATGAAAAAATTACTCGCCTCCCTCGCATTGGGATTCAGCTTGCTTCTAGGGGCCGGTGCAGTCATGGCGCAGGCCACGCCGGCGCCCGCTGCCTCAGCCCCCACTGCCGCAGCACCAGCTGCTGAAGCCAAAGCTGCCGCGCCAGCAGCGGCACCCGCCGCTGCAGCACCTGCCGCGGCCGAAGCCGCGCCAGCACCGGTTCCGAACAAAGGCGACACCGCCTGGATGACGGTTGCCACCGTGTTGGTGATTCTGATGACCATCCCTGGCTTGGCGCTGTTCTACGGTGGCCTGGTGCGCAGCAAGAACATGCTGTCCATCCTGATGCAGGTGTTTGTTGTCACTTCGCTGATTTACGTTCTCTGGGTCTTGTATGGCTACACCGCTGCCTTCACTGCGGGCAACCCGTTCATCGGCTCGCTGGACAAGCTGTTCTTCAAAGGCATCACGCCGGACTCGATCGCTGCGACCTTCAGCAAGGGCGTAGTGATTCCTGAGTACACCTTTGCTGCCTTCCAGGCCACCTTTGCTGCCATCACGTGCACACTGATCGTGGGTGCTTTTGCGGAGCGTGCGCGCTTCTCGGCTGTGCTGCTGTTCTGTGCGCTGTGGTTCACCTTCAGCTACCTGCCGATCGCTCACATGGTGTGGTACTGGGACGGCCCGGACGCCATCACCGATGCCGCCTCTTTGGACAAAGTGACGGAAGCTGCAGGTTGGTTGTGGGCCAAAGGCGCACTGGACTTCGCTGGCGGTACCGTGGTGCACATCAACGCGGCGGTGGCAGGCCTGGTGGGCGCCTATGTGATCGGCAAGCGCACGGGTTATGGCCGCGAGTCCATGGCACCGCACAGCCTGACACTGACCATGGTGGGCGCAGCCCTGCTGTGGGTGGGCTGGTTCGGCTTCAACGCCGGCTCCAACCTGGAAGCCAATGGCGTGACGGCGCTGGCCTTCGTGAACACTCTGGTGGCCACCGCAGCTGCCACGCTGAGCTGGATTGCGGGTGAAGCCCTGAGCAAAGGCAAGGCCTCGATGCTGGGTGCCGCTTCGGGTGCAGTGGCGGGCTTGGTTGCCATCACCCCGGCTTGCGGTTTCGTGGGCCCCATGGGTGCCATCGTGATCGGTTTGCTGGCAGGCTTCCTGTGCCTGTGGGGCGTCAGCGGTCTGAAGCGCCTGTTGGGTGCCGATGACTCTCTGGACGTCTTTGGCGTGCACGGCGTGGGTGGCATTTTGGGTGCCTTGCTGACGGGCGTGTTTGCGGCGCCCTCCCTGGGTGGCACCGGCGTCTACGATTACGTGGCCAACGCCGTCAACCCAGACTATTCCATTGCAGGCCAAGTCTGGATTCAGTTGCAGGCCGTGCTCACCACCCTGGTGTGGTCGGGTGTGGTTTCCTTCATCGCCTACAAAGTGGTAGACCTGCTCCTCGGCTTGCGGGTCAGCGAAGAGGAAGAGCGCGAGGGGCTGGACATCAGCTCACACGGTGAAAGCGCCTACAACCGCTGATTGACAGATCAAGTTCTCCCTTGGACTTCAGCCCACCGAGCCACGGCTCCGTGGGCTGTTTTTTTTGAGCGCACAATGGTGACTCTGACAAAGGGAGAAACCATGCCCACCCTGACCCTTGAAAGCACGCAACTGCGATGTGACATCCGCCCTGACCTGGGAGGCTGTGTCGCGGGCTTGTGGTTTGGCGACCTCCCAGTATTGCGCTCTGTCGCTGGCGCGCAACTGACGCAGGCTAGGCAGTCGGGCAGCTATCCTTTGGTGCCCTTCTCCAACCGCATTGGCCAAGCAACGCTTCAGTGGCAAGGGACAAGCCATCCTTTGGTGCGCAACAACGGCAGCGAGCCGCATGCCATTCATGGCGTAGGTTGGCAACGGCCCTGGAGTGTGTTGGAGCAGACCCCGCAATTCGCCTTGCTGGCTTATGAGCACCGCGCCGACAGCAGTTGGCCTTTTGCCTTCGATGCCTCCCAGACTTTTTCGCTGGACGGCTCGCGCTTAAGCCAAACTTTGTCCATCACCAACCAGGACAGCAAGCCTGCACCAGTGGGCTTGGGCTGGCATCCGTATTTTGTGAAACGTGCGCGCAGCCGCATCGCCATGGCCGCCACGGGGCGGTGGGA
The DNA here is from genome assembly GCA_018882835.1 of Limnohabitans sp. GTDB lineage: Bacteria > Pseudomonadota > Gammaproteobacteria > Burkholderiales > Burkholderiaceae_C > Limnohabitans. The sequence continues at coordinate 43,434 of VERE01000009.1, read as the reverse complement.
AATGGGCGCTGACAAGTTGCCCACGCACAGGCAACCGGTTTCAGGGCTGGACGCCGACTGCAACTTTCTGGAGGTGGACCATTGCTTTGACGGGTGGACGGGCGTGGTCCATTTGCGCGATGAGCAGTTGCACACCGAGCTTCGCTCCAGCGTGAAGCATCTGGTGGTCTTCACCAACGACACCCGTGATTTTGTGGCCATCGAGCCCGTCAGCCATGTCAACAACGCCATGAACTTGCTCACCGCAGGCAAGGGCTACCAGGCGCAAGAGCTGGGCTTGAGGGTTTTACAGCCAGGTGAATCCATGACCATCGACATGAGCATTCAGGTCACGCCAGTTCATGCCTGAGCGCCCGCGAACGGCGACTTAGCCCTTCAGCCCGCCCTGCGTGAGGCCGCCAATGACACGCTCTTGAAACAGGGCGATCAGCAAGGCCACCGGCACAATCGTGATCACCAGTGCGGCACTGATCAAGGGCCAGGGGAAAGAATATTCGCCTTGGTACAAGGCAATGCCCACAGGGGCGGTGCGCATGGCCGCACTCGCGTTCAAGGACAAAGCCAGCAAGAACTCATCCCAGGCATTGACGAAAGCCAGGATGCCCGCCGTGAATACTCCAGGCGCGCTCAAGGGGATGACCACGCGCCACAGGGCGCCCAATCGGGAGCAGCCATCGATCATGGCGGCGTTTTCTAAATCTTTGGGAATGCTTTGGAAAAAACTGACCAATACCAGCGTGCAGACCGGCAAGTTCAGCACGGTGTAGGGCAAGACCAGGGCGAGGTAACTGTTCAGCAGGTTCAGGCTGCGCATGGTTTCAAAAATGGGCACCAACAGGCTGATCAGCGGAAACATGCTGGAGGCCACGATGGCCGTCAGAATCCATTGCCGGTAGCGCAAGTTCAGGCGCGCAATGGCATAGGCCGCGCACGCGGCCACCAGCAAGGAAAGCACGGTGGACAAGCTGGCCACCATCAAGCTGTTACCCAAGTAGTGCAGCAGGGGCTGCGCGGTGAAGGCGTGAACATAGTTGTCCAGCGTGGGGGCCTGTGGCAGCCAGGTGATGGGTTTGCGCACCAGCTCCGACTCGCTTTTGAGCGAGGTCAGCAAAATCCATACGGCGGGGAAAAAACCGTTGACCACAATCAGTGCCGCTGCGGCCATGCGCAAGCGTGCGCCAGTCCAGAGAGGGGAGGCCGTGGTCACGCTGTTTGTCCTACACGGCGAAGGTAAACAGCCGTCACCGCCATGGAAATCAGGAACATGAAAACCGCCAGCGTGGACCCGTAACCCAGATCCAGGTAGTCGATGGTGGTTTTGTGAATCAACATGGCCAGGGTTTCCGTGCTGTTGCCGGGCCCGCCTTTGGTCATGGTGTAAGGGATATCAAACGTTTGCAGCGCCGTCAGCGTTCTGAAGATCAGGGCGACCACGATGCTGGGCACCAACAACGGCAAGGTGATTTGCCAGAACTGTTGCCAGCGTGTGGCGCCATCAACCTCGGCGGCTTCATACAAGGAGCGCGGAATCATTTGCAAGCCAGCCAGCAGGATCAGGGCCATGAAGGAGCTGGTCTTCCAGATGATGGTCAGGCAAATGGCAGCAAACGCCCAGTTCGGTTGAAGCAGCCACATGGTGGTTTCATGTTGGCCCAGGCGGCGCAACACATCGTTGACGATGCCGTAGTCGGTGTTGAAGAACCAGGCAAAAATCAAACCGCAAAAACTCAGTGGCAAGGCCCACGGCAACAGCAGGGCCAGCCGCACCGGCCATTTGCGTTGAAATGGCAGGTTGGCCAGCAGAGCCAAGCCCAAACCGACCAGCAAGGCGCCGGGCACCGTGATGAGCGTGATCCACAAGGTGTTTTGCGTGGCATGCCAAAAGTCGGCGTCTTTCAGCGCGTCTTGGTAATTGAGCCAACCGACAAATTGCCCCAGGTTGGCGCCACCGCTCAAGCGCAAGTCAAAGAAGCTGTTGTAAATCAGCTTGACCACCGGGTAAACGACGATCAGCGCGATCAGCAAAAAGGCAGGCGTGAGCAGCAGCCACGCCAGCACTTTTTCTGAGGGATCGCGCAGGGCTTTGAGCATGCGAAGGCTCAGCGCATGACGCGGTTCAGGCGGCCTTCAATGTCATTGACGGCTTCTGTCGGTGTCTTGGTGCGTGCCAAGGCAGCATTGGTGTTGGTTCGCACCACGTCGCTGACCTGCCCATATTGGCTGCTGATCGGGCGTGCTTGCCCAGCGATGATGACGTTGGCCGCATCTTTGAACCACGGGGCCTGCTTGAGCACCTCGGCATCGGTGTAGACGCTTTGAAACACAGGCAGCAGCGAGCCTTCACGCGCCAGGAATTTGCTGGCCTCCGGCGTGCTCATGTACTTGACCAACTGTGCAGCGGCAGGTTTGTTTTTGCTGAAGGCGCTGACCGCCCATTGCCAGCCGCCCACGCAAGTGGCGCTCTTGCCGCCGGCTACGGCAGGCAAGGGCATGACACCCACTTTGCCTTTGACCTGACTGTCGGCGGCATCTTTGAACACGTCCCAGGCAAAGCCCCAGTTGATGGCAAACACCACTTGGCCCGCCTTGAACTCATTGACGGTGACGGGGGTGGTGACTTCGGCGATGTTCTTTTTCAGCACGCCTGCATCGACCATCTTCAGCCACATGTCCAGGCCCTTGGTGGCAGCTTCTTTGTCCAGCGTGAGCTTGCCGCTGGCATCGTTGAATTGTTTGCCCTGACTCCAGTACGGCAACAAGAAGGTGCAGACAGCGCCTTCAATGGGGGCGCCCTGAATGCTCAAGCCCTGCAGGCTTGGATTTTTTTCGGCCTCGGTGATCTTCTTGGCAGCGGCTGTCAGCTCGTCCCAGGTTTTGGGCTCTTTCACCCCATGTTTTTCCAGCAAGTCCTTGCGGTAGTACATGAACATGGCGTCCGCAAAAGCGGGCAATGCGGCCACTTTGCCGTTGACCAGATTGGCCTGCGAGTAAACCGGCAAATAGGGCTTGAGGGCGGCGGCTCCCCCCACATAGCTGTCCAACGGCTCCAGCCAGCCCGCGTTGAAGTACTGTGAAGGGTTGACGATGTCGATCATGTAGATGTCAATCGCCGTGTCTTTGGCATTCAGGACCGTGCTCAGGTACTGCCGTTGCAACTCACTGGTGGCGCCACCTGTTTCAATTTCAATGGTGGTGCCCGGGTTCTGTGCTTGGTAAGCGTCGAACAACTTGCGCATCAGGTCAGGGCGTTGATTTTGGCCGCCAGAAAAAACACGAATTTTGGTCTCGGCCATGGCCGCTTGGCCGCTGAGGCCAGCCACCACTAGGGCGGCGGACAGCCATTGGGTCAGAGTTTTAAGCTTCATCACAATCTCCTTGTGTTTTGTGAAAGAGGGCCTGATTGTTCTCAAAGTGCCTGGCCCGTCGCGGCATCAAAGAGGTGAAGGTGATCGGTGTGGGTGTGCAGCGTCAATAAGCTGCCCGCGAGCTGCTGAAAGCGCGCGGACAAGCGCGCTGTCAACTCTTGTGAGCCTATTTGAAACAAGCCCAGGGTTTCCGCCCCCAGGGGCTCCAGCAGTGACAGGGAAACATGAAAGGCGATGCCATCGGTTGCAATGGTTTGCAACTGAAGGTTTTCCGGACGGATGCCCACCACCACTTGTTGGCGGCCGGCCAAACGTGCCAGCTGATGGGCCGGCAACGTCAAGGTCTGATCGGCAATTTTTACCCCAGAGGGGGTGCATTCGGCTTTCAGCAGGTTCATGGGTGGAGAGCCCGTGAATCCGGCGACAAACACCGCGCAGGGATGGTTGTAAATGGCGTGGGGTGTGTCGTATTGAATTTTGTGCCCGCCCTGCATGACCGCAATTCTGTCGGCCAAGGTCATGGCCTCCACCTGGTCATGCGTGACATAAATGATCGTGGCTCCCAGACGCTGGTGCAGCTTTTTGATCTCGGCGCGCATCTCGCCTCGCAGCTGAGCATCCAAATTGGACAAGGGCTCGTCAAACAGGAAGACCTTGGGTTGCCGGACGATGGCCCGGCCAATGGCGACGCGCTGGCGTTGCCCGCCCGACAAGGCGCCGGGTCGCCGATCCAGCAAATGGTCGATTTTGAGCAGTTCGGCCGCTTCCATCACGCGCTGTCGGATGATGCTTTCGGGCTCTTTGCGAAGCCGCAGGCCAAAAGCCATATTTTCAAACAGGTTCTTGTGCGGGTACAGCGCGTAGTCTTGAAAAACCATGGCGATGTCCCGCTGCCGCGGGGGCAAGTCATTGACGCGTTGGCCATCGATCAGAATATCGCCGGCCGTGACAGTTTCCAGGCCGGCCACCATGCGCAACAGGGTGGATTTGCCACACCCCGAAGGGCCCACCAAGACGGCAAACTCACCATGGCGTATTTCCAGGTCAACGCTGTGCACGACTGTATTTTGGCCGTCGTAACTTTTCTGAACCTGTTTCAACTCAACGTGGGCCATGGCTCCCCTTTGCCTGCAAGAGGCGCTAGCATACGCGCAACCCGGTGCAGGATGTCTGCGGGAGACTACTCATGGCACCTCTTGCCCAGCCGCCAGGGTCCAGAGCTCAAACCAGGTTTCGCGGTCCATCTTGACACGCCATGCGTCTGAAAGTGCCCGGATTCTGGCGGGGTGATTGGTGCCCATGACGGGCAGGATGCCTGCCGGATGCGCCAGCAACCAGGCCACCGCCACCGCGTCGGGGGCGACGCCGAACGCCTTGGCCAGCCGCTCCAAAGCGGGCTGTACCCGAAGCGCAGCGGCACTCTGGCCGAACAACTGACCGCCCGCCAACGGCGACCAGGCCATGGGGTGAACCTTGTTTTGTTGGCACTGGGCCAAAGTGCCATCCAGAAACACGGCGCGTTCCAGCAGGCTGATTTCCAGTTGTTGCGTGACCAGCGGGGTCTTCATGAAAGATTGCAACAGGCTCCAGTCCCAGGCTTTGAAGTTGGACACACCCGCTGCACCAATCTTGCCGGCCTGCACCAGCCGATCCAGGCAGTCACCGGTTTCGGCAGCATCCATGAATGGGTCGGGGCGATGGATCAACAACACATCCAAGCGCTCCACCCCCAACTTGCGCAAAGAGCTGTCAACGCTGGCTTCGATGTGGGCCGCGCTGGTGTCGTAGTACTTCACGCGCCGCTCTGGAAATTTGTCCGACAACAACATGATGTCGCACTTGCTGACCAGTTGCATCCGGGATTTCAAGGCGGGCTTAAGCCGCAGCGCATCACCGAACAGCTGCTCGCAGCTGTAGTTGCCGTAAATGTCAGCATGGTCAAAGGTGGTGATCCCCTGGTCCAGGCACAGCTCTATTTTTTCCAGCGCTTGGGCTGGCGTGCTGCCGGCGCCATCGTTCATGCGCCAAGCGCCATAGACGATGCGGCTGAAGGCGGGCAGGGAGGGGTGAAGTTGGACGGTCGTGTTCATGCTTAACGGCGAAGGCCAATGCCCAAAGGCGTGGCGGGTGTTTGGGAGGGAACCCGTCCATACACTTCAGGCATGGAACAGGTTTTGAGGTGAGGCAGCACCTTGGTGCCGAAAATCTCGCACTCTTGCAGATGAGGATAACCTGAAAAAATGAAGGCCCGAATGCCCATTTTCATATAGCGTTCTATTTTGCTTAAAACCTGGTCGACACTGCCTACCAGGGCTGCACCGCAGCCCGAGCGCGCCCGGCCAATGCCGGTCCAAAGGTGGGGCTCGATGTATCCTGAAGAATCGGCCATCGCCAAATTCTTGGCTTGTAAAGAGACGCCAAAATTTTTGGCATCCAGCGCCCGCGCGCGGATTTGCCGCCCGATCTCATCGTCGAGTTGACTGACCAATTCCTCTGCATAGTCTTTGGCTTCCTGTTCCGTGTCTCGCACGATCATGTGCACCCGCAAGCCATAGTCGATCACGCGGCCGTAGTGCTGGGCGCGTGCGTGCACCGTTCGCATGTGGTTGGCCAGCGCGTCTTCGGTTTCGGGCCACATCAGGTAAACATCGCAATGGGCGGCGCACAAATCGACGGCCGCCGGGGAGTAGCCGCCAAAGTACAGCAACGGGCCGCCTGTTTGGTAAGGCTTGACCGGGTCTGTGGACAAACCCTTGAAGTTGTAAATTTGGCCCTCGAAATTGATTTCATCTTGGGTCCAGGCTTGCTTCAAGATTTCGACAACTTCCCAGGAGCGTTGGTAGCGGTATTCGTTAGATGCCGTTTCCCCCGGAAAATCAGAGGAGATCACGTTCAGAATCAGGCGCCCCTTGAGCATGTGGTCCAGGGTGGCCACGGTGCGCGCCAGCATGATGGGCTGGACTTCGCCACACCGAATGGCGGCTAAAAAATTCATCCGAGTTGCCAATGGCGCCATGCCCGCCACAAAGGTCAGGGTGTCCTGTCCCACTTGGTAAGACGAGGGGCACAGGATGTTGCGATAACCCAGCCGGTCAGCCATTTGCGCGATGGCCGATGTGTTCTCCCAGCTGCTGCGAAAGTCGCCCTCCGGCACGCCCAGATGACGGTAATCGTCGGAGCACAAAGGCGCGAACCACGCCACTTCGGCGGCATCCAATGCGCCACTCTTGATCGGGACGATGCTCATGGGGAAACTCCTGGAGGCAGTTCTGAAGATAAAAATGAAGTGTAGGAATCATGTATGAATTCGTCAAGCAATCCTTTCTTTGGCGCAAGTTTCTGACTACACTGGTGGGCCGCAGCCCTTGTGCCGTTGATTGCGGTGACCTTTCATGACCGATAACAAGCTTTCCTCTGTGGCCATTCCTGCCAAGCCTTTGCCGCTGTACATGCGGATCACCGAGCTGATCTCGCGTGAAATTGCCGCCGGGCACTGGCGCGTGGGAGACCGCTTGCCGACGGAGTCAGAGCTTTCCCAGTCCTTGGGTGCGGCTGTTGGAACGGTGCGCAAGGCGCTGGCCGAGTTGGTGTCGCGCGGCATGCTGGAGCGTCGGCAAGGCTCAGGCACCTATGTGCGCGAGGGGGCGCTGGCCAAGGCTGCCGGGACCAGCATTTACGAATTTTTCAGATTGGAACTGCTGCGAGGCGGCGGCTTGCCGACCGCGCTGGTGCTGGACTTGCAACGCATGCGTCGCCCCGTGCGATTTTCACCGTTTGCCGATGCAGGCAGTGAGCACTGCTACCGTTTGAGACGGCTGCGCTGCCTGAACCACTTGCCGGTCGCTTTAGAAGAAATTTGGTTTGATGCGCGCCACCGGGAGGGCCTGCAAATGCAGGACCTGGGGGAAGCGCTTTACCAGTTCTACCAAAGCGAATTGGGTTTTTGGATTTCAAAAGTCGAAGATCATGTGGGCGTGGGCAGGGTGCCTTCGTGGGCGCCGAGCCTGTTTCGCTTGTCAGCAGGAAGCAACTGCGCGCAGGTTGAGCGTCAATCCTGGTCCATGCAAGGGGGCCTGGAGGAAGTCTCGACCACTTGGTTCGACCCCAGCCTTGCGCGCTACACCGCGCGCTGGTCTTAAAGAGAAAGTGCAAAGCATGAAGAAAACACGTTATGGCATGGTGGGCTGCGGCATGATGGGCCAGGAGCACTTGCGCAATTTGGCATTGTTGCCGGAGGCCGAAGTCGCCGCCATTTTCGAACCCGACAGCGCCATGCGCCTTCGCGCGCAAGCCTTGGTGCCGCAAGCGGTTTTCCTCGATTCATTGCAGGCCTTGCTGGCTTATCCGACGCTGGATGCGCTGGTGATCACCAGCCCCAACCACTGTCATGCCGAACAGTTGGCCGAGATCGCCAACACGCGGCCTTTGCCCATTCTGGTCGAAAAGCCAGCCTGTACCCATCTGGCCGCAGTGGGCGCCTTGAGAGCGCTTGCTTCCACTTACCCCTGCCCCATCTGGACAGCGATGGAGTACCGCTACATGCCACCCATTGCACGCTTTTTGACCGAAGCGCACGCACAACGGGAGACCGGTGGCACGGTGATGCTCAGCATCCGGGAGCATCGGTACCCATTTTTAGAAAAAGTCGGGGACTGGAATCGGTTTGCCAGCAACACCGGTGGCACCCTGGTGGAGAAGTGCTGCCATTTTTTTGACTTGATGCGCCTGGTGATGCAAGACGACCCCGTGCGGCTGTTTGCCTCGGGGGGGCAAAACCACAACCACTTGGATGAGGTCTACGCACAAGGGCGGCCAGATATTTTGGACAACGCCTATGTGGTGCTGGATTTTCCGCGCGGGCGGCGGGCCATGCTGGAGTTGTGCATGTTTGCCGAAGGGGCGCGTTACCAGGAGGAAATCAGCCTGGTCGGACCCAAGGGGAAGCTTGAATGCAAAGTGCCTGGCCCCACGCGGTTTTGGCGAGAGGACGTGCTGGGGGCAGCGCCGGTGGCGCAGGTGGTGGTGAGCCCGCGTCACCCGCCGGGACCACGTACCTTGGAGGTGCCAGTAGACCCGCAGCTTTTGGCAGCCGGCGACCACAACGGCTCCACCTTCTACCAGCATCAAAAATTCTTGGAGGTGGTGCGCTCTGGCGGCAAGGTGGAGGTCAGCCTCAACGATGGCCTGAAGGCTGTGGTCATCGGCTTGGCCGCCGAACACGCTGCCCAGACAGGCGTGGCCGTGGACCTGACAGCAGGTCCCTGGGCTTTGTAGAAAAACGGTTGCTCAGAACGGAATATCGTCGTCGAGGTCGTCAAACCCTGACTTGGCGGGGGTCCGGCTGGCGGCAGGCGCTGCCGCGCGTGGTGCCGGCGCACGTGCCGGGCTGCCGCCCTCCTCACCCCCGGATGGCTGGCCCATGCCTTCGCGGCCGCCCAACAACTGGAGTTCGGTGGCAATGATGTCGACCGTGTTTTTCTCGACGCCGGACTGATCGGTGTATTTGCCGTACTTCAGACGGCCTTCCACATAAATGGGACGCCCTTTTTTGACGTACTCACCGGCAATTTCGGCCAAGCGGTCGTAAAAAGTGACGCGGTGCCACTGGGTGTCTTCAATCATTTCGCCAGAATTTTTATCCTTGCGGCGGCTGGAAGTGGCCACGCTGACATTGGCCACGGCCTGTCCGGAAGGCAGGTAACGAATTTCGGGGTCGCGGCCGCAGTTGCCGACCAGGATGACTTTGTTGACGGATGCCATGATGTGCCTCGTGATGAAGACTGAATTATGCGGCCTGACAGCCCAAAAAGTTCAGGATTGGGTGTGATCCGTTGCCAAATGCGGCGCGGTGGGCCGCGGCGGGGCCATGCCCCAGGCCACCACCAGCCACAAGGCCATCAACACGGCACACGCCATGAACAGGCCTTGTGCCCCTTGCGACTTGGCCAGCCAGCCGCCCAAAGCGCCGCCGGCAAAAATCCCAAGTGACTGAAGCGTGTTGTAAATGCCCAGCACGGTGCCGCGGGTGGCGGCGGGCGCCAAGCGCGAGGCCAGGCTGGGTTGGCTGGCTTCCAGCACATTGAAGCCACAGAAAAAGACAAACAGTAAGAAGCCAATGACGGCCAGAGAGGGAGAACCCATGGATTGCCAAATCAGGCCGAACTGAACCAGCATGACCGAGCCGATGGACACCAAAAACAGGGAGCGCAAGCGGCCTCGGCGCTCCATCGGGAACAAGGTGGCACCCATGACCACAAAGGACAACAAGACGGCAGGCAGATAGACCCAGCCGTGCAGCGACTTTTCCACCCCGGCTTGAATCAGCAGGGCCGGTACGGCCACCCAGGTGGCCAGTTGAACGGTGTACAGGATGAAAACGCCCAAGTTGAGGCGTGCCAAATCGGGCAGGCGCAAGATGGCCCAAACCGTGACGCTGCTGCTGTGCATTGTGTCGGGCGGGCCAGGCACTTCGGCGGGAGTCCACCACAAAACAACGGCAATACCAGCGACAGCCAACACGCTGGTGATCCAAAAAATACCGGGAAGCCCACCCCACGCGGAGAGCAACGGCCCGACCACCAGGGACAAGGCGAACATCAGGCCAATGCTGGCGCCAATCAAGGCCATGCCTTTGGTGCGGACGCTTTCGCGGGTTTGGTCTGCCAACAAGGCCGAGACCGCTGCCGAAATCGCACCGCCCCCCTGCAAGGCGCGCCCCCAGGCCAGTCCAGCGACGCTCGTGGCCAGTGCCGCAACCACGCTGCCCAGCGCAAACAGCATCAGTCCGGCCACGATGACGCGTTTGCGGCCAAACCGGTCAGCGGCCAGTCCAAAGGGAATTTGCAACACAGCCTGGACCAAGCCGTACAGCCCAAGGGCCAAGCCCACGGCTGTGGGGTCATTGCCCCCCTCATAGTGACGGGCTTCCAGCGTGAAGACCGGCAGCACCATGAACAAACCCAGCATGCGCAGGGCGTAAATGAGCGCCAGGGAAAAGCTGGCGCGACGCTCCAGGGCGTTCATGCGATGGGATTCAACCGGGGTGTCGGACACAGGGAAACGAAGAGTCGGGGCAATCGCCTATTGTCGCCCATGCTTGGGAGAGTTTGGAAAAGCGTCACGACTTGGCTATCATGGCAGGTTGCTCTTTTGACGCTTCAATTGTGAACGCACCCTCTGACGGCACTTATCTGGCCCAAGCCATGGCATCCCCTGCAGCGCTGACGACGCTCAGTATTCGGGGTGCGCGCACCCACAACCTGAAAAACATCGACCTCGATTTGCCGCGCAACAAGCTGGTGGTGATCACCGGTTTGTCGGGCTCGGGCAAATCCAGCCTGGCCTTTGACACCTTGTATGCCGAAGGCCAGCGTCGCTATGTCGAAAGTTTGTCTGCTTACGCCCGCCAGTTTTTGCAACTGATGGACAAGCCCGACGTCGACCTGATTGAAGGCCTGTCCCCCGCAATTTCCATCGAGCAAAAGGCCACCAGCCACAACCCTCGCTCCACGGTGGGCACGGTGACCGAAATCCATGACTACCTGCGCTTGCTGTTTGCGCGCGCAGGCACGCCCTATTGCCCCGACCACGGCTTGCCATTGCAAGCCCAAAGCGTGGCACAAATGGTGGACGCGGTGCTGTCTCTGCCCGAAGACACCAAGTTGATGGTGCTGGCCCCGATCGCCCGCTCGCGCAAAGGCGAGTTCAGTGAGCTGCTGGCCGATTTGCAGGCACAGGGCTACGTGCGCTTTCGCGTTGGCCAGGAGGTGTTTGACTTCAACGACCTGCCCGAGCTGAAGAAAAACGAAAAACATGATGTGGATGTGGTGGTGGACCGCTTAAAAGTGCGCCCTGACATGCAGCAACGCCTGGCGGAAAGTTTTGAGGCTGCGTTGCGGTTGGCCGAAGGCCGAGCGCTGGCGGTGGAAATGGACACGGGCCAAGAGCATCTTTTCAATGCGCGCTTTGCCTGCCCTGTGTGCAGCTATTCGCTGAGCGAGCTGGAGCCGCGCCTGTTCTCATTCAACTCGCCGGTGGGCGCCTGCCCCTCGTGCGATGGCCTGGGGCATCAGGACTACTTTGACCCGGCGCGCGTGGTGGCCTTTCCATCCTTGAGCCTGGCCAGTGGCGCCATCAAGGGGTGGGACCGCCGCAACGCCTACTACTTTGCCATGCTGGAGGCTTTGGCCAAGCATTACAAGTTCGAGTTGGACACCCCGTTTGAAGACCTCGCCCCTGCCATCCAGCACGCCATCCTGCATGGTTCTGGCGAGGAAGAGATCCGTTTCAGCTATGCGATCGACGCGGGCCCCTCGGGGGCGCGCAAGCAAACCAAGAAGCATCCCTTCGAAGGCATCTTGCCCAACATGGCGCGGCGTTACCGTGAGACCGACTCGGTCTTGGTGCGCGAAGATTTGGCACGTTACCGCAGCACCCAGGCTTGCGAAGCCTGTGGCGGCTCACGTTTGCGGCGCGAAGCAAGGCATGTGCGCCTGGGCGAGGGCGATCAGGCGCGCGGCCTGTACGACATCAGCCATCTGACCTTGGGCGAATGCTTGCGCTATTTTCAAACCTTGAAGCTGCAAGGCGCCAAAGCAGAAATTGCCGACAAGGTGGTGCGCGAAGTCTCCGCACGTTTGAAGTTTCTCAACGATGTCGGACTCAATTACCTCAGCCTGGCACGCAGTGCTGAAACTTTGTCTGGCGGCGAAGCCCAGCGCATACGGCTCGCCTCTCAAATTGGCTCGGGGCTGACGGGGGTCATGTATGTGCTGGACGAGCCCAGCATTGGCTTGCACCAGCGCGACAACGACCGGCTGATCGGCACCTTGAAGCATTTGCGCGATCTGGGCAACACCGTGTTGGTGGTCGAGCATGACGAAGACATGATCCGCGCTGCCGATTACTGTGTCGACATGGGGCCAGGTGCCGGCGTCCATGGTGGGCGCGTGACGGCGCAGGGTACGCCGCAGCAAGTGCAAGCCTCTGAAAGTTCTTTGACCGGGCGCTATCTGAGTGGCGCCTTGCGTATTGCCGTGCCGACCCAGCGTCATCCTTGGCTGCCCTTGAATGAGGCGCTGGCTAAGTCCTCCAAAGTTTTTCCGCGCTCTGTGTTCGCGCGCAACGGCACGGGTGACACGGCCGCGCCTGAAGCCTTTGACGCCTCGGGTTACCAGCGTCTGCACATCGAAAAAGCCTGCGGCAATAACCTGCGCCAGGTGTCGGTGGACATTCCGCTGGGTCTCATGACCTGTGTCACAGGCGTTTCGGGGTCGGGCAAGTCCACCTTGATCAACGACACCTTGTATGCCGCAGCGGCCCGCCAGATTCACCGCGCCCACGAGGAGCCGGCGCCGCATGAGGCGCTGACGGGCCTGGAGGAAATCGACAAGGTTATCAACGTTGACCAATCGCCCATCGGACGCACGCCCCGCAGCAATCCGGCCACTTACACCGGCCTGTTCACGCCCATTCGCGAACTGATGGCCGAAGTGCCCACCGCGCGCGAGCGCGGCTATGGCCCCGGGCGCTTTTCATTCAACGTGGCCGGCGGCCGCTGCGAGGCTTGCCAGGGCGATGGCGTGGTGAAAGTGGAGATGCACTTTTTGCCCGACGTGTATGTCCCTTGCGATGTTTGTCACGGCCAGCGCTACAACCGCGAGACCCTGGAAATTCAGTACAAGGGCCGCAACATTGCCCAGGTGCTGGATTTGACGGTGGAGGCCGCCCTGCAGTTTTTCAACGCGGTGCCCGCGATTGCACGCAAGTTGCAGACTTTGATGGATGTGGGCCTGAGTTATTTGAAGCTGGGCCAGGCTGCCACGACCTTGTCAGGCGGCGAAGCCCAGCGCGTCAAGCTGGCCCTGGAGTTGTCCAAGCGGGACACCGGCCGCACGCTCTATATCCTGGACGAACCAACGACCGGCTTGCACTTTGCCGACATCGACCTGTTGTTGAAGGTCCTGCACCAGTTGCGTGATGCGGGCAACACGGTGGTCATCATTGAGCACAACCTGGATGTGATCAAGACAGCCGATTGGCTGATCGACATGGGCCCGGAAGGCGGTGACGGCGGCGGTACCGTGGTGGGCGTGGGAACACCCGAGCAAATTGCCGCCATGCCCCACAGCCATACCGGCCGTTATCTCAAAAAGGTGCTGGCTTGTGCCGCGGCCTGCTGAAGCACTTCGCGCGTTTTTTGGGCTTCGCGCCGGGCAGCATCCGCATACTGGGTATCCGAGGCGGCATAAAGAATCGCACGTGAAGAGTTCACGATGATGGGCCCGTTGGCGCGCAAGCCCGCTTTGACGGTCGCGATGGCATCGCCACCTTGCGCACCAACCCCCGGAATCAGCAAGGGCAAGGTGGGGGCCAGCGCCCTCACACGGTCAATTTCCGCAGGGTAAGTCGCCCCGACCACCAGGCCGAGTTGCCCGTTCAGGTTCCAGGGACCTTGCGCCAGACCTGCGACGTGTTCATACAAAAGCGGTGCGCCTGCCACCGAGGACAGGCGCTGGTTTTGCAAATCATCGCCGCCAGGGTTGGAGGTGCGGCATAACAAAAAGGCGCCTTTGCCCTGGTATTTCAGGTAAGGAGCAACAGAGTCAAACCCCATGAACGGCGAGAGGGTCACGGCATCGGCGCCGTAGCGCTCAAACGCTTCGATTGCATATTGCTCGGCAGTTGAGCCGATGTCGCCGCGTTTGGCGTCCAGGATGATGGGCACGTGGGGCGCCACCCGGCGAATGTGCTGCATCAGCCGCTCCAGTTGCGACTCCGCCCGGTGCGCTGCAAAGTAGGCTATTTGCGGCTTGAAGGCGTTGACCAAGTCGGCTGTGGCGTCGACGATGTGCGCGCAAAAATCGTAAATCTTGTTGGCGTTTCCCTTCATGTCGGCGGGAAAGCGGGAGGGTTCCGGGTCCAGCCCCACGCACAGCATGGACTGGTTTGTCGCGCCGGCATCGCGCAGCATGTCAAGAAAGGTCATGACGCCATTTTAGGACTGCCGCACAGGTGCCAGCCAGAGAAGTCGATCCGCATTAACATGGCCCCATGCAGTCTTTGACCCGCCAGCAGTGGCTCCTTTTGGTTGTCCTGACCCTGATCTGGGGGCTGAACTGGCCCGTCATGAAGTTGGGCGTGACCGGTTTTCCGCCTTTGACCTTTCGAACCCTGTGCATGGCGCTGGGCCTGCCGTTTCTGGCCCTGCTGCTGTATCTGAAAAAAATCCCTTTCCGCGTTCCGCGTGGCGAATGGCGTGAGCTGGCCTGGCTGTCCTTTTACAACATGCTGGTCTGGCATGTGACCATCATCATTGCCTTGCAAGACTTGTCCAGCGGGCGCGCCGCCATCCTGGGTTACACCATGCCCATCTTTTCGGCGCTGCTCGGGGTCTGGTTGTTTCAATCGGCGCTGTCGGCCAGAGCCTGGATGGGGGTGGCTGCCGCCGCGCTGGGTGTTTTTTTGTTGTTGTGGCATGAGTTCACCCACCTCAGCGGCAAACCCTTGGGGGTTTTGCTGGCCTTGCTCGCTGCCGTGGCCTGGGCCTACGGCACACAGTTGATGCGCCGCACCCGCATGACCGTGCCGACCCTGACCATTGCCTTTTGGATGGTGACGTTCACGCTGGTGTTCATGGCCTTGTTTGCGCTGGCCTTTGAGACCAGCCGCTGGAAAATGCCCAGCACCCCACAGATGGGCGCCATTCTTTACAACGCCTTTGGCGTGTTCGTGTTTTCACAAGCGGCCTGGCTTTCCTTGGCACGCCATCTGCCACCGGTGGCCTCCACCCTCAGTGTGATGTTCATTCCGATTTTGGGGGTTTTCAGTGGCGCCTGGTGGCTGCAGGAAAAATTGCACTGGCAAGACTGGGCCGCCGTAGCGCTGATCGTGGTGGCGATTGCCTCAGTCTTGTGGCCGACGCGCACGGCTGAGGGCAAGGCATAGGTCTGCCCAGGCCTTGGCTTTTTCCGCCAGGCTGCGCAACAGGTAAGCGGGGTGGTAAGTCACGACAACGGGGATACCCCGATAGCTGTAGATTTGGCCGCGCAGCTTGCCCAGTGGCATGCTTTCCACCTGTGGCACGGTATCTTTCAGCAAGGACTGCATCGCAAAACGCCCCATGGCCACAATGATTTTGGGCTGTAACAAGGCCACCTGTCGCTCTAGGAAGGGCGCGCATTGAAGGAGCTCTTCGGGTTGCGGATTGCGGTTGCCAGGGGGTCGACATTTGAGAACGTTCAAAATGTAGACCGAAGCCTCCGGGGCGCCCTGGGCCTGCCGAGACAGGCCCAGCGCCTTGAGCATGTTGTCCAGCAAGCGCCCGGCCTGGCCCACAAAGGGTTCCCCTTGAAGGTCTTCGTTTTCGCCAGGAGCCTCGCCCACAATCAGCCAATCTGCGCGCGGCGCCAGGCCCGG
The DNA here is from genome assembly GCA_018882835.1 of Limnohabitans sp. GTDB lineage: Bacteria > Pseudomonadota > Gammaproteobacteria > Burkholderiales > Burkholderiaceae_C > Limnohabitans. The sequence goes on along the minus strand of VERE01000009.1, from coordinate 27,652 downwards.
GCCTGCAGCAGGGGCGCCCACGCCAAACACCGTGTTCTTGCGGGTTTTGCACAGTCCGCAGGCTTGGCATTCGCGCACCGACTGCGCTAACGCGTCCCAATCCATTTCGCTTACAGCGCTCGCGGCCAGGCTGGCCAGGGGGTGCGCCGAGGGACTGCTGGGTGCTTGTGGCGTTGCCGGCTGGTGCCGGGTCTCAGACCGATGAACCTTGGCTGGGGCCACTTCGGCGGAGGCACCTGCAGCGGGAACGTCACTGGATGCTGCTGGCAAAAAATCGGTGCGCACGCCCATCTCGGCCAGCATGGCGCGTTGACGGGGGTCCAGCAGCAAGGTCATAGGGGCAGGCTCATCACAATGGCATCCTCGCGTTTGCCGGTGGCCAAGGGGTAATAGTTTTTGCGGTCGCCGACTCTTCGGAAACCATGGGCAGCATACACCGACAAGGCCCGGGCGTTGCTGGCCCGCACCTCCAGCCAGAGCCAGTGGGCGCCTTTGCCCCGAGACCAAAGCGCCAGCGCCTCCAACATCAGCTTGGCCCAGCCTTGGCCTTGGTGGCTCGGCGCCACCGTCAAATTCAGCAAGTGGGTTTCCTCCACCCCCAGCATGGCCACGAAATAGCCGATCAACTCATCGCCGCCCCACAAGCCCTGGCAGTTGTAGCCAGATGTAAGGGAGTCCAAAAAATTTTTTCGCGTCCAAGGATGTGAGTAAGCACCTTTTTCAATGTCCAGCCAGGCCTCGACCTGGTTTTCTGTCAAAGCCTCAAACCGCGCCTCTAGGGCCGGTGTACCGGACAAGGGCTCAAGCTTTGGCATCTTGCAGTGCGGCGCGCTCCGCCGTGGTCTGGGCCACCTTGTCGCGCAAATACAAAGGCAAGGCTTCTTGCGCGGGCATGGCCATGCCCGCCGCCCATGCGGCAGGGGCCAGCGCTATCAAATTGAGTGCGGAAGGTGAAGTTGCCTGGCACAGCCAAGGTCGCTGAAGTGCGACGCTCAAGGCCTGGGCATGTTCAGGCACGGGGCTGCCCGCCAACACCACCGAGGGGTCGTCACGCCAACTGTCTGGCAGTCGAAGGTCGTCGGGGTCGTACAAGCCTGGCGGTTGATCGGTGTGCCATTGGTTGTCTTGCCAGTGGTAAGCGGCGGCATAGAGTTGGCCCATGCGGGCATCCAGCACGGCCAGCACCCGCACCGATTGACCCGGTGCTGGCTGATGGGCTTGCGCGATAGCCAACAAGGTGTCCAGCGCCATCACGGGCACTTGGGCCCCATGTGCCAGGCCCTGGGCGACGGCACATGCCGTACGTAAGCCTGTGAAAGAGCCCGGACCGCGGCCAAACACAATGGCGTTCAACGCCTGACAGGACAAGCCAGCCTGCGTCAGCAACGCGAGGGCGGTGGGGATCAAGGTGGCCGAGGCCTGAGCCCCACCCGGTCCATGGCTGTGCCAAATTTGCGCACCCCGTTGCACCGCCACCGACAAAACGTCGGTGCTGGTGTCGAAGGCCAACCAGTTCAGGCTGGCCACGGCTGAGGGGCTCGTCTGGCGCATGCCCAGATTATCCGGATAATCTGGGCATGTCCGCTGCGCGCCATTACCTCTTTTTAGGGCTTTATCTGTTGTGGCATGGGTGTGGCTTGGCGTGGGCTGCACCGGCAGGCGAGTTGCCTGCGGAGGTTTCGGCTGCGCTGGCGCGCAGCAAGTTGCCGCGCGAGGCTTTGAGCGTGCAGGTGCTTCCCGTAGAAGAAGCAAGCCGAGGCAAGAACCCGCCCCCTCCTCGCTTGAGCCACCGCGCCGATGTGAGCGTGAACCCGGCCTCCTTGATGAAGTTGGTCACCACCAGTGCGGCCTTGGAACTGTTGGGCCCCTCGTTCACATGGCGCACGCCTGTGTATGTGGAGGGGGTGGTACGTGACGGGGTCTTGCAGGGCAACCTGTACCTGCGCGGCCAGGGCGACCCCCGTTTGGGCGTGGAGAAATTGTGGCAACTCATGCGCCGGGTGCAAGGCCTGGGCATTCAACGCATTGAAGGTGACATCGTTCTGGACCGCTCTGCTTTTGAGGTTCCATGGCGTGACCCAGGCAGCTTTGACGGTGAGCCCTTGCGGCCCTACAACGCGACGCCGGATGCTTTGCTGATCAATTTCAAGTCGCTGCTCATTCACTGGGTGCCTGATCGCTTCGCCCAAGAGGTTCGGATTCACACGGAGCCGCCATTGTCGGGTGTTCAATTTCCCTCCCAATTGCCCTTGACCCCAGGCGAGTGTGGTGACTACCGCAGTGCGGTCAAGGCAGACTTTTCTGACCCTCTGAAGCCGCGATTCAGCGGGGCTTATCCGGCATCATGTGGTGAAAAGCTCTGGCCAGTGGCCTATGCTGACCCGACCCAATTTGCGCCGCGTGCGATCTTGGGCATGTGGCAGCAAATGGGCGGTCAGTTGCGCGGCGTTGTGCGCGATGGCGTGGTTCCGACCCAACTCAAACCGGTTTTCTGGCATGAGTCGGCACCGCTGGCCGAGGTGGTGCGGGACATCAACAAATACAGCAACAACGTGATGGCGCAGCAGCTTTTTCTGACCCTCAGCCTGCAACAACAAGGCCTGGGCAGGCAGGGCAGCTCGCAAGACATTGTGAACCGCTGGTGGCGTGAGCGCGTGGCCATGGCCCCTCCGGTTTTGGACAATGGTTCAGGACTCAGCCGAGAGGAGCGCATCACGCCAGCTGCACTGGCGCGCTTGCTGCAAGTGATGTGGCGCTCTCCCGTCATGCCCGACCTGATGGCCTCTTTGCCGGTAGCCGGTCAGGACGGTACCTTGCGGCGCAGTCAGACTCAAAGCCGTGCACATTTGAAAACGGGCAGCTTGCGGGACGTGATCGGTGTGGCGGGCTATGTGGTCGGGCAGGATGGTCAACGTTGGGTGTTGGTGGCCATCGTCAATCACCCGCAGGCTTCTGCGGGGAGGCCTGTTTTGGATGCATTGATGGATTGGGCGGGGCGGTGATGATCCCAGGGAGATGAGCTGTTGCGCCTCAGGTTTCCCGGGATAGATCGCTCACCAACCTTTGACACTTCGCAAGAAAGCGTAAGCCTGTGAACCTAAAAATCGATGGGCTGCAGGGGTTGGAAATTTGGTATCTGCATAAAGATTCGTGTCGTAACTTGTATTTACTAAAGCAGCAGCAGACGTTGTACAAGCGACGCGACTGCTGTTGTTGTCTGTCCCCGTGGACGTCGCAAAACTGGCGCAGGTGCCCGTACTGAGACCGCTGGCGGTGATGCCAACGTTGTAGAGGTTGGCGTTCAAGAACAAGGTTTCAGCATCAAACAAACGAATACCAGAGCCGCTGGTGAAAGTGCCTGCGTTACGGATCAAGGCCGTATTGAAAGCACGGGTCATGTCATGCAAAAGCTGTTGGAAAGATGATTGAGAGATGGCAGGTGAAGCAGCTGTGAGATCACGGGTGCGCGCATAGGGGCTCTCTTTGAGGTCATAGGCGTTGATGACCAAAATGTTCTTGTAATGGCTGAGTTGCCGTAACAAGATCGCTTGCAAATCCGACCCGGCTGTCGCAATCTCTGAAAGTGCTTGCGCGCTTGTCTTGGCGCCCGTTGCGACGGCTTCCGCCAAGGCAATGATGTCTGCCATCCCACCGTTCACCACCAGCATGTCACCACTGCGAGGCGTGACTGTTGCGATTCGGGCTTCGAGGTTCGACACCTTGTTGGAGACGGGGTCTGCGGTCCCCACCACGGCCGGGTTTGCGGCGCTCAGGTCGGTGCTCAGACCATAGCTGGCGGCCAATTGCAAGACCCAGTTGTTGGTGGTCGTGCCGCCGGCCAAGTTGTTCACGGTGAACCGATCACTGTAAGCTGGCGTGAGCGTGCCATTGCCAAGATAACTCAGTTGATCGCCGGCCGAGATGATGCGAGTGGGGATGAATTCGTCGTATTTGGAACTTGAACCGCAAGCTGCCAACAGTGTGAATGCCGTGGCCAAGGACACGCGTTGAGCCCACTGACACCAAATTTTCTTGCCCATCGTTATCTCCAACAATTCTGACTAGTTTAACGAGCTTGTGTCCGCTTGTGCCTGTGTTGGCACAGCGGCGCGTGCCAAACGGTCGCGGATACCATCCCATTCGGCCGTCATGGGCGGGGGCTCAACCCAGATTTCTGCAACCCCGAGGGCTTCAAATTCACGCAATTGGGCAAACAATGTACGGGCACAAGGCTGAGGGTCGTTTGGCATGACGCGGACGAAAGCACCTTGGGGCAGCTGGCTGATCGGTGACCGGGCCCAGATGCCAATCTTGAGTCCCGGACCAGGCCTTGCTTGCTGCATGGCCAGCAGGGACAGCAATCGAACTTTGGCATTCGGGGCATAGTGCGAGGCCAACATGCCGGAGGCCCGGGGTGCCGAGCCCACAGCATCGTTGCCTTCATATGCTGCCTGTGTCAAAACTGTTTGACCACAGGCCAAAGAAAGCTGCGCTTGTGACAACATCCCCGGTCGCAACAACACGGGCACTTCGCGTGTGCAGTCCACAATGCTGGACTCAATGCCTACGGGGCAGGGGCCGCCATCCAAAATCAGCAAGCCAGGGTCAAACTCGCTGGCAACATGCTGCGCTGTGGTGGGACTCACGCGGCCAAACCGATTGGCGCTGGGGCCTGACACACCCAAAACGCCCCAAGCCCGCGCGGCCTTCAACAAGGCCAAAGCAACGGGGTGACTGGGGCAGCGTATGCCAATAGCGTTTTGGCCACCTGCGGTGGCCATGCCAACCCCTTCGCGTCGAGGCAAGATCAAGGTCAAGGGGCCGGGCCAGCACTGAGCCATCAGCTGGCTGGCGAATTCAGGAATATCACAGGCAAAGTCATGCACGCCCTGCGCATGGGCCACATGAACAATCAGAGGGTGGTCGCTGGGCCGACCTTTGGCTGCAAAAATTTTGGCCACGGCGGTTTCGTTGGCGGCATCCGCACCCAAGCCGTACACCGTCTCTGTGGGAAAGCCGACCAATTCACCGTTTGCCAAAGCTTGTGCGGCTTGGTCAATGGAGGCAGGTGCGTCGCCGGGCAGAATCATGGCGTTTAAAAGGGGGCGATGCCCAGCAGGCCTGCGGCTTGCAGCGCTGTCGCGCGAACCGCTTCGGGGCTGGCGCCGGTGACATTCAAATGACCCATTTTGCGACCGCGGCGCGCCGAGCTTTTGCCATAAAGATGCAGGTGTGTCCCGGGCAATGCGAGCACGCGCTGCCAAGGGGGCTCTGTGGGTGCGCCTTCAGCGTGTCGAAACCACAAATCCCCCAAAAGATTCAGCATCAAAGCCGGACTGTGCTGGCGCGGGGCTGTCAATGGCAAGCCCGCCATGCAACGCACCTGCAACTCAAACTGCGACACATCGCAAGCGTCCTGGCTGTAGTGGCCACTGTTGTGCGGGCGGGGCGCCATTTCATTCACCACCAGCGGGCCCAAGGCGTCTCGGTCAGGGCCGGGCGCGAGCAAGAAAAATTCGACGCACAACACGCCAACATAGTCCAAGCCCGCTGCCACGGCCTGGGCTGCGGCAATGGCTTGCTGGCTGAAGATGGCATCGATGCCACCCGGGAAAACCTCGGTGAGGGCCAGAATGCCTTCGCGGTGCAAATTGCGCTGAATCGGCAGGTGGACTTGCTGGCCATCGGCGCCGCGTGCCACGATGACAGAGCACTCTGCCGCGAGGGGCAACATTTTTTCAAGCACGCAAGTCACAGGCGTTGTGGCGTTGCCTTGAAGCGTTTGCCATGCCGCCGGCAAGTCGCTGGCATGCGATACCCGGATTTGGCCTTTGCCATCGTAGCCAAGCCGAGTGGTTTTCAAGATGCCAGGGAACAGCGAAGCAGGAACGCTGGCCATTTGCTCGGCATTTGAAATCACTTGGTGGGGTGCAACGGGAACGCCACATTTCAGAAAGTGCGCTTTTTCCCGTGCCCGGTCTTGAGCGATAGCGACCGCTTCAGCGCCTGGCGCGACGGGTCGATGTTGTGCCAACTCGGCCAAAGCTTGCGATGGGACATTCTCGAACTCAGTGGTGATGGCGCTGCACAGCGCTGCCAACTGGCGCAAGCCTTCTGGCGCCAGATAGGAGAACTGCAGGTGCGTCTCGCTGACCCGTCCGGCGGGGCTATCGGCATCGGGATCGAGCACTACCGTGCGGTAGCCCATGCGTTGTGCGGACTGCACGAACATGCGACCCAATTGGCCGCCCCCCATGACGCCAAGGGTCTGGCCAGGGAGCAGGGGGAGCAACGCACTCATGCTTTGGGAGGCAGGTGCATGGCGCGGGCCTGCTCGGTCTGACGTGTGCGAAACGCGTGCAACTGCGCACGCAACGCGGGTTGGTCATGGGCCAGCAAAGCCACGGCAAACAAGGCAGCATTGGCGGCACCGGCTTGCCCAATGGCAAAGGTGGCGACCGGAATTCCCTTGGGCATTTGCACAATGCTGTGTAGCGAGTCCACACCTTGCAGATGTTTGCTCGCGACCGGAACGCCCAGAACGGGCACCACGGTTTTCGCAGCCAACATGCCGGGCAGGTGGGCTGCGCCGCCGGCACCCGCGATGATGGCCCGCAGCCCCCGATCTTCGGCGGCCTCGGCATAGGCAAACATGTCGTCAGGCATGCGATGCGCCGAAACCACACGCGCTTCAAAGGGGATGTGGAATTCCTGGAGAATCAGGGTTGCGTGTTGTAGGGTGTCCCAATCGGATTGGGAGCCCATGACAACACCGACTTGCGGTTGGGTCATGTGAAGGGCCTGCTAAAGGCTGCGAGTAAGCTTGAATTTTAAGGTTTCGCCCGGAGTTATGCCCCATGATTGATGTCACTGTTGAAAATTTTGAGACCGAAGTGGTCGCCGCCTCCATGACGACGCCTGTTTTGGTTGATTTCTGGGCGCCCTGGTGCGGCCCCTGCAAGTCTTTGGGCCCGGTCCTGGAAAAGCTGGAGGCCGACTACGGCGGGCGCTTCAAGCTGGTCAAGATCAACTCGGACGATGAACAGCAATTGGCAGGCGCCTTTGGCATTCGCAGCATCCCGACCTGCGTGCTGATGAAGGGCGGGCGGCCGCTGGACGGCTTCATGGGCGCCTTGCCAGAAGGCAAGGTGCGTGAGTTTCTCGACAAGCACCTGCCATCGGAGGGTGAGTTGGTTGCGCAAGCGGAAACCGCCGAAGCCGAAGAATTGATGGCGGCGGGCGATGCCGAAGCGGCCCTTGGCAAATTGCAGGAGGCCTTGGCCATCAATCCGGCCAATGACGATGCCCGTTTTGACTACGTCAAGTTGTTGATTTCCACGGGGGATCTGGAAACAGCCCAGGCCGCGCTTGCGCCTGCCTTGGCGCAAATTCCCCTGCAACTTCGTTTTGATGCCTTGAAGCACTGGTTGCAGTCGCTGCAATTTGCCACCACCGACGAGCGCGGTGGCTGGACGCTGGAACAGTTTGACGCCCTGATTGCGCAGAACAAGCGCGACTTCGAGACGCGGTTTGCCAAAGCCCGGCTGTTACTGGCGGCCGGCGAATGGCCAGCGGCGATGGATGAGTTGCTGGAGATCATCATGCGCGACAAAGCCTGGCAAGAGCAAGCGCCCCGCAAGACCTATGTGGCGATTTTGGAGTTGATGACACCACCCAAGCCCAAAGCTTCGGAGGAAGCCAGCGGAAAAACGGCCGGCGGCATCGAATTGGCTGGCGCCAGCCGTGCACAGCAGGACCCTCAGGCGGAGCTGGTGTCTCAGTACCGCCGCAAGCTCAGCATGGCACTGAACTGATCAGTCCTGGAGCCGCGTCCAGGCTTCCTGGTACTTGGCGGCGGTGCTTTCAATCACCGACTGCGGCAAGCGGGGGGCGGGGGGCGATTTGCTCCACGGCCGTCCTTGAACCTGGGCGGTTTCCAGCCAATCGCGCAGAAACTGTTTGTCAAAACTGGGCGGGTTGACACCTTCTTGGTAGGTGTCTGCTGGCCAGTAGCGTGAAGAGTCCGGGGTCAACACCTCGTCCATCAGCACCAGGGTCCCCTGCGAGTCCAAGCCAAACTCGAACTTGGTGTCTGCGATGAGGATGCCTTTTTCGGCGGCGATGTCACGCGCGGTCTCATACAAAGCGATGCTGATGGTTCGGATTTTTTCGGCCAGGCTCGGGCCGATCATTTCCACCACACGCTCATAGGTGATGTTTTCGTCATGCTCGCCCACAGCCGCTTTGGCGGCAGGCGTGAAAATAGGCGCTGGAAGTTTGCTGGCATTGCGCAAGCCTTCGGGAAGGGCAACGCCACACACCGAGCGCGAGGCCTGGTACTCCTGCCAGCCGCTGCCGGCCAAGTAGCCGCGTACCACCGCCTCCACCGGAATGGGTTGCAGCCGCTTCACCAGCATGGCACGCCCCTGTACTTGCGCGACTTCATCGGGTGTGACCACGCTTTCGGGGGTCTCGCCAGTCAGGTGGTTGGGGCAGATATGGCCCAGCTTGTCAAACCAGAACAACGCCATTTGCGTGAGCAAGCGCCCCTTGCCAGGAATCGGCTCACCCATGATCACATCAAAGGCACTGATCCGATCGCTGGCCACCATCAAGATGCGGTCACTGCCGACCGCATAGTTGTCGCGCACCTTGCCCCGGGCAAGCAGGGGCAAAGACTGGATGGAAGACGTGTGAAGGCTGCTGGGCATGGGGTCTCAATGCAAAAGGCCCGTTGCACTCAACGGGCCTCGCATTATCGCTCTTGGACGTCTGCGCGCTGACTTAATTCACCACTTGTGCCAGCGCGCCGCTGGCGTACTTGCCCGCCACCACTTGCAAGCTGTCGCCTTTGATTTTGGCGCCCTGGCCCTCGCAGCCAAACTCCAGATAGCGCTGCTTGCAGATGGCTTTCGCGGCTTCGCGGGCCGGCTTCAGGTATTCGCGCGGGTCAAATTTGGACGGGTTTTTCACGAAAAACTCGCGGATGGCCGCAGTCATGGCCAAGCGAATGTCGGTGTCGATGTTGATCTTGCGCACGCCGAACTTGATGGCGTGTTGAATTTCCTCGACCGGCACGCCGTAGGTTTCTTTCATGTCGCCGCCGAACTCGCGAATTTTGGCCAGCAGGTCTTGGGGCACGCTGGAGCTGCCATGCATGACCAGGTGGGTGTTGGGAATGCGACGGTTGATTTCCTTGATGCGGTCAATCGCCAGGATGTCGCCGGTGGGCTTGCGGGTGAATTTGTAAGCGCCATGGCTGGTGCCGATGGCAATGGCCAAGGCATCCAGCTGTGTCTTCTTCACAAAGTCGGCGGCCTGTTCCGGGTCAGTGAGCAATTGCTCACGTGTCATGGTGGCGTCGGTGCCATGGCCATCTTCCTTGTCGCCCTTCATGGTTTCCAGAGACCCAAGGCAGCCCAGCTCGCCTTCCACGGTCACGCCCAGTTGGTGGGCCATGTCCACAACCTTGCGGGTCACGTCCACGTTGTAGTCGTAGCTGGCAATGGTCTTGCCATCGGCCATCAGGCTGCCGTCCATCATGACGGAGCTGAAGCCGAGGTTGATGGCGCCTTGGCAGACATCGGGGCTTTGGCCGTGGTCTTGGTGCATCACCACTGGAATCTCGGGATAGGACTCGACCGCCGATTGAATCAGGTATTTCAAAAAGGTCTCGCCAGCGTATTTGCGGGCGCCTGCGCTGGCTTGCATGATCACGGGGGCGCCAGTTTCCTTGGCAGCCTCCATGATGGCCTGGACTTGTTCGAGGTTGTTGACGTTGAAGGCCGGGATGCCATAGCCATTGGCGGCGGCATGGTCCAGCAATTCGCGCATTGAAACGAGAGCCATGAGGAAAGTCCTATCGAGAAGTTGGTAACCGGTTTGTAACTTCCTCGATTTTAGCGAGCGCAGCCCGACACCCGGCTGACAAGCCGGGGCTTGGACCGCCATGGTTTAGGAAACTTGGCAAATCTTGAGCATGTTGGTGCCGCCTGGCGAGCCCATGGGCTCGCCGCAGGTGATGGCATAAACGTCGCCCTTCTGCACGATGTTTCTTTTTTTCAGGTGGCTCTCGGCTTGCTCAAGTGCCGTGTCCCGGTCGGCGCTGGTGTCCATGAGCAAAGGCCGAACATTGCGGTAAAGCGCCATTTTGCGCTGGGTGCTCAATTTGCTGGTTAATGCGTAGATGGGAATGTGGATGCGGTGGCGGCTCATCCACAGCGCGGTGGAGCCCGATTCTGTCAGTGCCACCAAGGCCTTTGCGTCAAGATGGTGGGCGGTGAACAGCGCCCCCATGGCAATGGTCTGGTCGATGCGGTTGAAATGCTTGCCTGTAAAGTCGGCATCCAGCTCTACTTGCTCTGCTGCCTCCGCGGCTTCACAAATCTGGGCCATTTCACGCACGGTTTCAAGGGGATATTTGCCGGCGGCTGTTTCGGCGCTCAACATGACCGCATCGGTGCCGTCCAGCACGGCGTTGGCTACGTCACTGACTTCGGCGCGCGTGGGCACCGGGTTGGTGATCATGCTTTCCATCATCTGTGTGGCCGTGATGACGACCTTGTCGTGCTCGCGCGCCAGTCGGATCATGTGCTTTTGCAGCGCAGGTACAGCGGCATTGCCCACCTCTACTGCCAGGTCGCCGCGGGCGACCATGATGCCATCGCTGGCGCGCAGAATTTGTTCCAGTTGGGGAATGGCCTCGGCGCGCTCGATTTTGGCAATCAGCCCCGGCTTGTGCTTGAACTCGGCCGCCGCCACATTGGCCAGCTGGCGCGCCATTTCCATGTCTGTGGCGTTTTTGGGGAAACTGACGGCCACGTAGTCGGCTTGAAAGCTCATGGCCGTTTTGATGTCTTCCATGTCTTTGGCGGTCAGTGCCGGCGCCGTCAAGCCGCCGCCTTTTTTGTTGATGCCTTTGTTGTTGGACAGCTCGCCCCCGATGGTGACTTGGGTGTGCACCTGCTCGCCTCGCACAGCATCGACCGTCAAGACGATCAAGCCGTCGTTGAGCAGCAGCACGTCGCCGGGTTTGACGTCCTGCGGCAATTCCTTGTAGTCCAGTCCGACGCCGTGAATGTCGCCGGGCTCGGTGCGCGAGGCATCCAACACGAACTTGGCGCCTGTTTCCAGCTGGACCTTGCCTTCAGCAAATTTTCCGACGCGAATTTTGGGCCCTTGCAAGTCCGCCATGATGGCCACTTCACGCCCGGCGCGCTGGGCAGCGTCGCGCACGCGTTGGGCGCGGTCGATGTGGTCTTGCGCGCTGCCGTGACTGAAGTTCAGCCGCACGACGTTCACCCCAGCGCGAATCATTTCTTCGAGCAAGGCTGGGTCGCTGGATGCTGGGCCGAGGGTTGCAACAATTTTGGTGGAGCGGCGAGGGGGACGTAGTGTGCTTTTCATGGCGAACATTCTCACATGAAAGCCTCTCAGGCGAAACGGTGCTGACGCTCAGTTTTGCTTTTCTGTTTCCAAAGCCCATTGAAGCTGTCGCAGGGCTGCTTGCAGGCCAGGGTCACTGTCGCTGATCGGCACAAAGTCGGCCACCCATGCCCGCCGCGCTTGCGCTGTGACCACCGCCGGTGAAGGGTCGGCGCTGTACGGGGCTGAGGAGAGAGGGGGTGCTTTGTCCATGCGAGCCTCCAGTGTCGTGCAAAAGTGAGGTCACTTTAGAGATTAGCCATCACAAGATTTGTGAGCACGGTACACACCTTTGGGATCGCATGTAGCTCACCATTGTCTTTTGCTTGGGAGACATTCATGAGCCTTTTCAGACCAGATGCCAGCAGCCTTTACTCAGCCCTTGCAGAGCCTCGCTTGGAGGCACTGGCGCGGCGCGGCGAGTTACGTGTTTTCAGGCGACACGCCCACTTGATGGAGGAAGACCAAGAGGGCGATGACCTGTTTATTTTGCTGTCTGGCCGCGTTCGTGTTTACGTGACTTCGGGGGGGCCCAAACCCCGCGAAATGACCCATGGCATTTGTGGCCCGGGCCAGTTCGTGGGCGAAATGTCTTTGCATCACAAAAGTCGGTCGGCATCGGTCGAGGCCTTGCAAACCACCACTTGCGCCCTGCTCACCCGGGAAAAGGTCATGGCGTTCATTCATGAAGAGCCGGAATTTGCGCTGGACTTACTGCATCGCGTCACGGAAAGAGCACGTCAGGCGAACCGAACCGTGCGGCAAGTTTTGTTTTTGGACACCTATGGGCGCTTGTGCGAATTGCTCACGCGCAACACGCTGGCTTTGGCGGATGGGCGATTGCAGCTTCGCGATCGTCAGACGCACGCCCAAATGGCACAACAAATTGGGTGTAGCCGTGAAATGGTCAGTCGCTTGCTGAAGGACCTGATCGTGGGCGGCTATGTCCAAAGAGAGGCGGAAAGGCAGTATTTTGTATGTAAATCACTGCCTTTGCGTTGGTAATCACAGACAACTCTGGAGCGAACCCTCAAAAATTCAGGCCCATTGAGGTGGATCAGCAGTCAATGGCAAGCGTAACTGGGATAATCACAGCTGTGGGGCAATTTCCCCCTTTTGAAACGTCACCGACGCTTGCTCTTGATGAATACTTTAGATAAACCTATTCCTCCTGGTGAACCCCTTCCGCATCGCAAAATCATCCGCGAATGGTTGATTCCATTGGCCGAGCGCACGACGGTTTATGCCATCGCTTTGATGCTGCTCGACTTTGCCGTCTGGGCCCTGCTGCTGGCGGGCACCGTCATGCTGGATGCCCTATGGGCCAAGTTGCTGTGTGGCTTGGCTGCAGGCTTCGTCATTGGTCGTCTGTTCATCATTGGCCATGACGCTTGCCACCAGAGCCTGACGCCGCATCGCAACCTGAACAAGTGGATCGGCCGCATTGCCTTCCTGCCCTCCCTGACCCCCTACAGCCTGTGGGATGTGGGGCACAACGTGGTGCACCATGGGTACACCAACCTCAAGGGCTTTGACTTTGTGTGGGCTCCCCTGACGCAGCAGGAGTACCAGGCCTTGACGCCGATGGGCAAATTGTTTGACCGAATCTACCGAAGCGGCTGGGCGCCGGGCTTGTACTACATGATCGAAATTTGGTGGAACCGCATGTTCTTTCCCAACCGCAAGCACATGCCGACGCGCCGCCCCATTTTCATTCAAGACAACCTCTTGGTGTCTGCCTTTGGCTTGGTCTGGATCGGCGTGATGACAGCGGCGGCCCTGGCCTTTGAGCAGTCGGTTCTGACGGTCTTGCTGTGCGGCGTGGTCGTGCCTTTCTTGTTCTGGTGCGCCATGATTGGCTTCGTGGTGTATGTGCACCATACCCATGTCAAAGTGTCCTGGCATGACGAGCGCAGTGCCTGGTCCAAGGCGCAGCCCTTTGTGTCGACCACGGTTCACCTGACCTTTCCGTTCCGCATTGGCGCCTTGATGCACCACATCATGGAGCACACGGCCCACCACGTGGACATGAGCATTCCGTTGTACAAACTCAAGCAAGCCCAGGCCAAACTCGAGGACATGTTGCCCGAGCGCATCATCATCCAGCGCTTTTCCTGGCGCTGGTATTTCCAGACGGCCCGTCATTGCAAGCTGTACGACTTTTCGCGTCGTTGCTGGACCGATTACAAAGGCCGGGCGACGAGTCAGCCTGCCGCCTTGCCGGCCTGAGCGGTTTCAGGCTGACTGAGCCGCGCGCTCGCTCAGAATCTGGAAGGCAGGCAGCGTCTTGCCTTCCAGAATTTCCAGAAAAGCCCCGCCGCCGGTGGAGATGTAGCCCACCTGTTTCTCGATACCGTATTTGGCAATGGCTGCCAAGGTGTCACCACCACCGGCAATGCTGAAAGCGTCTGAGGCGGCGATCGCTTTGGCAATCGCTTGCGTGCCTTGGGCAAAAGCGTCAAATTCAAACACCCCGACCGGGCCATTCCAGACAATGGTGCCTGCTTGCTGCAACTGGGCTGCGAGTCGCGCCGCTGTCTCGGGGCCAATATCCAGAATCAGGTCATCGTCCCCGACTTGGTCTGCCCGCTTGACCTGTGCCGTCGCATCGGCGGCGAAGCGCTCAGCCACCACCACGTCCGTGGGGATGGGCACATCGGCGCCGCGCGCCTTCATCGCCGCCATGACCGCGCGCGCTTCGTCCACCAGGTCTACCTCGGCCAGGCTTTTGCCGATTTTCAAGCCAGCGGCCAGCATGAAGGTGTTGGCGATGCCGCCGCCCACAATCAATTGGTCCACTTTGCTCGCCAGGCTTTTCAGGATGGTCAGCTTGGTGGAGACCTTGGAGCCGGCCACGATGGCGGCCAGCGGGCGCTTGGGAGCGGCCAGGGCGCGCGTGATGGCGTCGATTTCAGCGGCCAGCAAGGGGCCCGCGCAGGCGATGGGCGCAAACTGGGCGATGCCATAAGTGGTGCCTTCCGCACGGTGTGCGGTGCCAAAGGCATCGTTCACAAAAATATCGCACAAGGCGGCCATCTTGCGGGCCAGTGCCTCGTTGTTCTTTTTTTCGCCCGGGTTCACACGGCAGTTTTCCAGCAGCACCAATTGGCCCGGCTGCACTTGCACGCCGTCCACCCACTGGCTCACCAGCGGCACATCGCGATGCAGCAACTCAGACAGGCGTTGCGCCACAGGTGCCAGCGAGTCTTCCGGCTTGAATTCGCCCTCGGTCGGGCGCCCGAGATGGCTGGTCACCATGACGGCGGCCCCCGCGTCCAAGGCCATTTGAATGCAGGGCACCGAGGCGCGAATGCGGGTGTCTTCGGTGATGTGCCCCGCATCGTCCTGGGGAACATTCAGGTCGGCACGGATGAACACGCGCTGGCCTGAGACTTTGCCTTGTGCGCACAAATCAGAAAAACGAAGAACATTCATGATGGCTTGTGTGGAGAAAAGAAGATTGGCTTGATTTTAAAAGTCATGACTTGCAAAGCCTGACAACGAGGCCATGCTTACCACCCCAGACCGACGTGCAAGGGCAGGTAGACCGTCATGCCCACCACCATCGTGCCCAGCACCGCTTGGCGATGGTGACGGTGGGTCAAGAAATAGGCGGCGCCCACCACGGCGGCGCACAGTCGCGCATCTTGCCAGGTGGTGATCAAGTGGCCTTGCGTTACCACGATTTCAGGCAACACCACCGAAGTCAGCGCCGCAATCGGCGCGTATTGCAGGCCCCGTTGCGCCCAATGGGGCAAGTGCCAGGGCCGATCGGACAGGAAAAAGAAACAGCGGGTCAGCACAGTGATGCCTGCCAGGGCCACAATGGTGAAGAGCTTTTCAGTTTCACTCATGGGGCGGCTCCGGTGTTGCACGGGGCAGCTTCTCCAACACCATGCACAGCGTGACCGCCACGGCAATGGCCACCAGAATGTTCAGCTTCAATGGCAGTGCAACCGCCGCCACTCCCGCTGCCCCGGCAACCGTGCCAGCCACAGCCCGCAGTTTCGAGCTTGCCAGAGAGAAACTCAGGCCTACCAGGGCCAGGATCCCTGCAAAGCCCAGGCCCCATTCGGTGGGAATTACCTGGGCCAGGCCAATGCCGATCAGGCCCGCCGTGGTCCAGCTGAGCCAGTTCAGGCCGGTATTGCCCGCCAGGTAAGCCAATTGGTATTGCTGCTCGGCGGGGTCGTTGGCGGGATGTGGAAAGCGCTTGACGAATTGCACATAGCTGAGGTCGGCGGTCATGTAGCCCAGCACCAGTCGCTTCCAGCGGGGCCAGGGCATCATGTAGGGACGCAAGTGGGCGCTGAACACGACAAACCGAAGGTTCACGCAAAAGCCGGTGGCCAGCACTATCCACATCGGCGCATCGGCCACCAACAGGGGGATCGCGGCCAATTGTGAGCTGCCTGCAAACACCAGGACGCCCATCAGCACGCATTCTGTGAGCGACATGCCAGACTTCATCATGGTCACGCCGGTCATCAGCCCCCAAGCGGCAATACCCAATGCCAAGCCAGAAAAATCTCGCACGCCTTCCCGGAATGCAGGATGGCGGTAGTTTTCAGCGAGAAAAAACATGGATGGGTCAGCCGTTGTC
The DNA here is from genome assembly GCA_018882835.1 of Limnohabitans sp. Classification (GTDB taxonomy): domain Bacteria; phylum Pseudomonadota; class Gammaproteobacteria; order Burkholderiales; family Burkholderiaceae_C; genus Limnohabitans. The sequence continues at coordinate 11,625 of VERE01000009.1, read as the reverse complement.
AGTGGGCGGGCAGGTCAAACCGCCCACCCGCTTGCAGGGGCTGGCCCCGCAAGAACTCGGCGGCACTCAGGCGCTTGCCGCCTGGGCGTTGAAGCTGGGTCAGCCGCAGGACCCCCTCGCCGGTGGCGACATCCAGGCCTTCGGGCCCGATGTGAACCAAGGTGCCACTTGCTGCCGATGACTTGGCAAAAGGCAACACTTCTGCCGCCCAGATTTTCAGAACCTCGCCATTCAAAGCACTGTGGGCGCCTGGGAAAGGGTTGAAGGCACGGATGCGCCGATCCAAGGTGGTCGCTGCCAGCGACCAATCCAGGACGGCCTCGTGTTTTTCGATCTTGTGGGCATACGTGACCCCTTCCGTGGGTTGGGGTGTGCGTTGCAGGCTTTCAAGATTTTGCAGTGCTTGAACCATCAGCGCACCCCCGGCTACAGCCAGGCGGTCGTGCAAACTGGCCGTGGTGTCGTGCGCCAGAATGGCCTCGGTGTGCAGAGCCAGCATGTCGCCGGTATCCAAGCCGGCATCCATTTGCATCAAGGTGATGCCGGTGTGGTTGTCGCCGGCTTCAATGGCGCGGTGAATCGGCGCTGCGCCGCGCCAGCGCGGCAACAAGGACGCATGAATGTTGAGGCAGCCCTGCCTGGGCAAATCCAACACCCATTGCGGCAGGATCAGGCCATAGGCAGCCACCACCATCGCATCGGCCTTGGCCGCTTGCAGCGCGCGCTGCGCCAGTCGCGCGTCTTCGGGGTATTTGCCATCCAGCCGCAAGCTCAGGGGCTGACAAACGGGGAGCTCATGGCTTTGCGCCCATTGCTTGACGGGGGAGGCTTGCAGCTTCATGCCGCGCCCCGCCGGTCGATCGGGTTGAGTCAGCACCAGGACGATTTCATGGCCTGCGGCATGCAGCTGGGCCAAGGCCTCACGAGCGAACTCCGGCGTGCCGGCAAAAATCAGGCGCATGGGCTTCAGCGCTCCGCGCGTTGCGCTTTGAGCATCTTGGTTTTGATTCGGTTGCGCTTGAGGGGCGACAGGTACTCGACAAAGACCTTGCCCAACAAGTGATCCATCTCGTGCTGAATGCAAACGGCCAGCAGGTCTTCGGCCTCGATGGTGCGCAGCTGGCCTGCGCCATCCAGCGCCTGAATTTTGACGGCGCGCGCGCGCTCGACGCCATCGTAAATGCCGGGTACCGACAGGCAGCCCTCATCTCCGCGAACACGCTCGGGACTCAGCCAGAGCACTTCTGGGTTGATCAGCACCATCGGCTGATTGCGTTCTTCGGACACGTCGATGACGATCAGCCGTTCGTGAATATTCACCTGTGTTGCCGCCAGGCCGATGCCATTGGCTTCGTACATGGTTTCCAGCATGTCGCTGATCAGGCCGCGAATGCGGTCATCCACCGCCTTGACCGCTTGGGCGACGGTGTGCAGGCGAGGGTCTGGGTAACTGAGGATGGGGAGCAAAGCCATGCCGCTATTGTCCCCGTTTTGCCGGTGAATTTTGCGCACTTGCCACAAGCCCTTCCAGATTCTGGTGGCGTAACTCTCTCTGTCGGCGACACGTCCCGCCTAGCATGCGGATTCATCAGGGAGTCGGCATGAATGATTTACACGGATGGCTTCGTCTGCAAGTGACGCCTGGGGTGGGTGCCCAGGCAGCGGCTGGCTTGCTGCGGCGCTATGGCTCCCCGGCAGCGATCTTTCAACAATCGGAGCGTGAATTGCGCCAGTGTCTGCGGCCCGAATTGGCCCAGGCCCTGCTTGGGGAGCCCTCCAGTCTGGCTGCCTTGGAGGCCAGGGTGACAGGGTGGCTGAGCCATTCCGCGCCAGGGGTGTCGCATGCTGTCTGGACCTGGGGCGATGAAAGATACCCGCAGAGCTTGCTTGCCCTGTCAGACCCGCCCCTGTTGCTGTACGCACAGGGTCAGCTGAGCCAAGCGATAGCGCCTGCTTTGGCTTTGGTGGGCAGCCGCAATCCCACGCCGCAAGGATTGGAGAATGCGCGCGCCTTCGGGCGCCACCTGGCGCAAGCCGGTTATGCCATTGTGTCCGGCCTGGCCTGGGGGATCGATGCCGCAACCCACCAAGGGGCGCTGGAGGCGACGGTCCCGAATGACCGCTGTCCGACTTTGGCGGTGGTTGGCACAGGCCTGGACCGGGTCTATCCGGAGCGCAATGTCGGCTTGGCGCAGCAAATTGCGCAGCGGGGCCTGTTGGTCAGCGAGTACCCTCCCGGTACGGCACCCATGGCACACCATTTTCCGCAACGCAACCGCTTGATCGCAGCCTTGAGTTCTGCTGTGCTGGTGGTGGAAGCCAGCCTCAAGTCGGGCTCCTTGATCACGGCCAAACTGGCCCTGGAATTAGGGCGCGAGGTCATGGCGATTCCTGGCTCGATTCACTCGGCCCAGGCGCGAGGTTGCCATGCCCTGATTCGACAGGGCGCCAAGCTGGTGGAGTCGATGGAGGATGTGCTGGAGGAATTGGCGCCCATGCCTCATGCCGTACCGTCAGCGCCTGCGAAAGAGCCCCAGGCGGCAAGCCCATCCGTACTGCTGTCAGCGGTCGGCTTCGATCCGGTAACGATCGAAGTCTTGGCACAACGAACGGAATGGGCCATCCCCGCGTTGCAGGCAGGCCTGTTGAGTCTGGAGTTGACCGGCGAAGTGGCGCGCTTGCCCGGCGGTTTTTTTCAGCGCTTGCACAGACTTTGAAAAACCAGTTATATTGAGACCCATGTTTGAAGTCCTCGTGTACGTTTACGAAAACTACTGGCGTGGGGATGCTTGTCCCGAGTTGCAGCAACTGGGACGAAAGCTCAGCGCAGCTGGCTTTGAGCCCGAAGAGATCGAGCAGGCCCTGCAATGGCTGGCGGGTCTGGATCTGGCCTCACACAACACCCAACTCATCGACTTGTCTCAAGTAGAGGCAGCGGGCAAGGCCACGCAAGCCCAGTCAGTGCACAGCTTGCGCGTTTACTCGGTTGCCGAGCAAGACCACTTGGGGGCAGCCTGCCTGGGTTTTGTGAGCTTCCTGGAGTCCGCCGGGGTGTTGCCGCCCCACATGCGAGAAATCGTGGTGGACCGAGCGATGGCAGTGCCGGGCCACCCCGTGTCCATCGACGATTTGAAAATCATCGTCCTGATGGTCTACTGGAGCGCCGGGTTAGAGCCTGACGCACTGATTCTTGACGAGTTGTGCGACGACTCCGACCGGGTTGCCCACTGACATCCCCCTCTTTGCGAGGCCCTCTCGGAGGTAATGACAACCCTCAGTAAAAAAAGATCGCCTCGCGGCCCTGGAGATGACGTGAGGAAACAAGCTTTTCGGGTTTAGACAGCTGCGCCCGCGTTAGGGTCGTCGGGGTCGCCTTCTTTTTTCACCGGCTTGATCAGGTCTTCGCGGCGGATCCCCAGCCACATGGCGATGGCGGCGGCCACGAACACCGACGAATAAATGCCGAACAAAATGCCAATCGTCAGGGCCAGGGCAAAGTAGTGCAAGGTGGCCCCCCCAAACAGCAGCATGGAGAGCACCATCAATTGTGTACAGCCGTGGGTGATGATGGTGCGGCTGATGGTGGACGTGATGGCGTTGTCAATGATTTCTACCGTTTCCATTTTGCGGTAGCGACGGAAGTTCTCCCGAATCCGGTCAAAGATCACCACCGACTCGTTCACCGAATAGCCCAGCACGGCCAGCACAGCGGCGAGCACAGGCAGCGAGAATTCCCATTGGAAGAAAGCGAAGAAGCCCAGAATGATGATCACATCATGCAAGTTGGCAATGATGGCCGCCACCGCGTATTTCCACTCGAAGCGGAAAGCCAGGTAAATCATGATGCCCACCACCACAAAGGCCAGGGCTTTGAGGCCATCGGCGGCCAGCTCGTCGCCCACCTGGGGGCCGACAAACTCAGTGCGCCGTAATTCGGCGCTGGCATCGCCCTCTTTCAGGGCCGCCAGCACTTTGTCACTTTGCTGGGCAGAACTGACGCCCTTGACCGCCGGCATGCGAATGAGCACATCGCGTGCCGTGCCAAAGTTTTGCACTTGGACATCGTTGTAGCCCAAAGCCGCAATGCGCTCGCGCGCCTGGTTCAGGTCGGCAGGCTGGCTGTAGCTGACCTCCATCAGGGTGCCGCCGGTGAATTCCACCGACAGGTGCAGTCCCCTGCTGAAGAGGAAAAAGACTGCGGCCAAAAAGGTGGCGAACGATACCGCGTTGAACACCAGGGCATGGCGCATGAACGGAATGTCGCGACGGATTTTGAAGAATTCCATGCTCGTGTTCCTTATTCTTCTTTCGCCAGGGCCGAGCCCGGGGCGCGCCACACTGTGCCAATGGACACGCTTTTCAGTTTCTTTTGTCGGCCATACCAGAGGTTGACCAATCCACGCGAGAAGAATACTGCCGAGAACATGCTGGTCAAAATGCCCAGACAATGCACCACGGCGAAGCCGCGCACCGGGCCGGAACCAAAGGCCAGCAAAGCCAGGCCGGCAATCAGGGTGGTCACGTTGGAGTCCAGGATGGTGGCCCAGGCGCGGTCATAGCCTGCATGGATGGCCGCTTGTGGCGACACGCCATTGCGCAGCTCTTCGCGCACACGCTCATTGATCAGCACGTTGGCGTCAATCGCCATGCCCAGCACCAGGGCCATGGCCGCCATGCCGGGCAAGGTCAATGTGGCCTGCAGCATGGACAGCACGGCCACCAGCAGCAACAGGTTCACTGCCAGCGCCACGCTGGAGAACACGCCAAACAGCATGTAGTAAAGGCACATGAAGGCGGCCACGGCCAGGAAACCCCAGGTCACGCTGTTGAAGCCTTTGGCAATGTTTTCTGCGCCCAGGCTGGGGCCAATGGTGCGCTCTTCGATGATCTCCATGGGTGCTGCCAGGGAGCCTGCGCGCAGCAGCAAGGCCACGTCATTGGCTTCCACGGTGGTCATTCGGCCAGAAATTTGCACGCGGCCGCCACCAATTTCGCTGCGAATCACGGGCGCCGTGACCACTTCGCCTTTGCCTTTTTCAAACAGCAAAATGGCCATGCGCTTGCCGACGTTGTCCCGTGTGATGTCGCGGAAAATGCGGGCGCCTTTGGCGTCCAGCGTCAAATGCACCGCGGCCTCCTGGGTCTGGCTGTCAAAGCCGGGTTGCGCATCGGTCAGGTTCTCGCCGGTGAGGATGACCTGTTTTTTCACCACCACGGCCTGGCCATTGCGCTCCAGATAGCGTTCTGTGCCAAAAGGCACCATGCCATTGCTTAGCTCGGCTGCACGGGCTTCACTGCTTTCGTCCACCATGCGGATTTCCAGCGTCGCTGTGCGGCCCAAAATGTCTTTGGCTTTGGCGGTGTCTTGCACGCCAGGGAGCTGCACCACGATGCGGTCCAGGCCTTGTTGCTGAATCACCGGTTCGGCCACGCCCAACTCGTTGATGCGGTTGTGCAAGGTGGTGATGTTTTGCTTCAGCGCCTGGTCTTGCACGCGGCGGCCGGATTCGGGCTTGAGCGTGGCGCTCAATTTGAAGTCACTGCCTTCGGCCGCCTCGGTGGTCTGCAGGTCGGCAAACTGGTCCTGGATCAGGCGCTTGGCGGCTTCCAGGGTGCTGGTGTCGCGAAAACGAATTTCGATCGCTTGTCCATTGCGGCTGATTCCGCCGTGGCGCAAATTCTTTTCACGCATGCTGGTGCGGATGTCGCCCGCCAAAGACTCGGCCTTTTTGGTCAAGGCCGCGGGCATGTCCACTTGAAGCATGAAGTGCACGCCACCGCGCAAATCCAGTCCCAGGTACATGGGGGCGGCATTCAAGGCGCTGAGCCACTGTGGCGAACGCGACAACAGGTTAAGCGCCACCACATACGAGGCTTCATTGGGATCGGGAACCAGCGCGCGCTGGATGGCATCCTTGGCCTTGATCTGACTTTCGGTACTGTCAAAACGGGCTTTGAGCGAGCCTTGTTCCAAGGTCAGGGCAGACGCCGTCAAGCCAGCAGCCTTGAGGGCTTCTTCCACTTTGGCTTGCACGCTGGCATCCACCTTGACGGCCGGCTTGCCCGCCGAGACCTGGACCGCCGGGGCCTCGCCAAAGAAATTGGGCAGCGTGTACAAGCTGCCCACCCACAAAGCGATCACGATGATCGCGTATTTCCAAACCGGGTAACGATTCATGGCGCGTCCAGCATTGCGCGTCAGACGTCGGAGCTTGCCGACGCCGATGCTTACTTCAGGGTGCCCTTGGGCAGAACTTGGACCACAGCGCTGCGCTGCAGTTGAACTTCAACGCCGGCGGCGATTTCCACGCCCAGGTGGCTGTCACCCAGCTTGGTCACTTTGCCCAGCAAGCCGCCGGCAGTGGCCACCTCATCGCCTTTGGCCAAGGCGTCAATCATCGCGCGGTGCTCCTTCTGGCGCTTCATCTGGGGCCGGATCATGACGAAATACAAGACCACGAACATCAGCACCAAGGGCAGCATGCTCATGAGGGACGAGGCCATGTCGCCGCCGGCGGCGGGGGCGGGAGCGGTTTGGGCGATAGCGGATGAAATGAACACAAAATTCTCCTGTGAATCAGACCCCGTCAGCCCACCCGACGGCGGGGCAGTGCAAGACTTGGGACAATCCGGCATTGTATTCGGGGCGCTCTGGCCTATCATTTAGCCATGAGCAAACCTTCTGCCCCTGGGGACTCTGTGTCGTCACATAACCACGACCACTCCCACTTGAGTGACATGGATGTCCGTGTCCGTGCCTTGCAAACCTTGCTGACCGACAAAGGCTATGTCGACCCCGCCGCCTTGGACCGCATCATTGAAACCTATGAAACAGAAGTGGGTCCTCACAATGGCGCCAGGGTCGTGGCACGGGCCTGGTCAGAGCCTGACTACCGGGAGTGGCTGCTGCGGGATGCAACCGCCGCCATCGCCGCCATGGGCTACAGCGGCCGCCAGGGCGAGCACATGGTGGTGGTGCCCAACACCGAGACCGTTCACAACATGGTGGTCTGCACCCTGTGCAGCTGCTACCCCTGGCCGGTGCTGGGCTTGCCGCCGGTGTGGTACAAAAGCGCCCCCTACCGCAGCAAGGCGGTGATGGACCCGCGTGGTGTGCTGTCCGATTTTGGCGTCAGCGTGCCGGCGGACACCACATTCAGGGTGTGGGACTCGACGGCGGAAATTCGCTACCTGGTCTTGCCCCAGCGGCCCCAAGGCACGCAAGGCTGGACACAAGAACAACTCGCCCAACTGGTCACCCGCGACAGCATGATTGGCACCGGCTTGCCCCTGCGCGCGCAAGATGCGGCGGTGACGGCATGAACGGCGTGCATGACATGGGGGGCATGCAAGGCTATGGCCCGGTTCAGCCCGAGCCCCATGAGCCGGTGTTCCATGCCGACTGGGAGCGCCAGGCCCTGGCACTGACCGTGGCCATGGGGGCCACAGGCCAGTGGAACATTGACCAGGCGCGCAGCGCGCGCGAGTCTTTGCCGCCCCAGCGCTACTTGCAGAACAGCTATTACCAAATCTGGCTGGATGCCCTGGAAAACATGATGGTTGCGCGTGGTTTGGCCACGCACCAAGAAATCACCACCGGCCAGCTGACCCAGCCCGGACTGCCCGCTGTCAAGCCATTGGCTGGCGCGAAGGTGGATGCGGCGCTGGCCCAAGGCACCCCGGCCGAGCGGCCTGTTCGCCAGCCAGCCCGCTTTGCCGAGGGCCAGCGTGTGCGTGCGCTCAACCAGCACCCCATGGGCCACACCCGCTTGCCACGCTATGTTCGCGGCCACGTGGGAACTGTCGTGAAAGTCCACGGCGTGCATGTTTTGCCAGACCGCCATGCGGCCGCCGTGCAGGTCGCTGACAGCAACGAAGGCGAGTGGCTGTACGCCGTCGTGTTTGACGCACGCGAGCTGTGGGGACCGGCAGCAGATGCCCAAGTGCAAGTGAGTGTGGACGCCTGGGAAAGTTACTTGACGCCCCTGGAGATGCCCGGATGAGCGACCCGCGTGCCACACTGGCTGAAATTGCGGCGCATTGTCGTGAAGGCCTGCCCTTGCCACCCCAGGCCACCGATGCACCGGTGTTCTCAGAGCCGTGGCAAGCGCAAGCCTTTGCCATGACGGTGCATCTGCACGCGCAAGGCTTGTTCACCTGGCCCGAGTGGGCGGCCGCCTTGACGCTCCAAATCAAGGGTGCGGCCGAGGACGACGGCTCACAGTACTACCAGCACTGGCTCGATGCCTTGGAGCAGATGGTGCTGCGCAAGCAAATCGGTACCGCCGAGCAGCTGCATGCGCTCGAGCACGCCTGGGAGGCGGCGGCCGAACGCACGCCCCACGGCGAGGCGATTGAATTACAGCCGCAAGACTTCCACGCGGCGCACTGAGTTCAGGCAGCCTTGGCTTGCTGCAAAGGGTCGCGCCATTGGCCCATGAGGCGCGCCCATTGGGATTGAGCCGCCGCTGCATTGCGGGCTTTGACGTGACCAAAGCCTTTGATTTGCTCTGGAATCTGCGCAATGTCGATGGCCAGGGCATGGTTGCTGGCATTCAATGACTTCAACACTTCTTCCAGGCTTTGGCGGTATTGCACGATCAGGGCCCGCTCCATGCGGCGCTCTTCGGTTTTGCCAAACACATCGAGTGCGGTGCCGCGCAGGCCTTTGAATTTCGACAGCAGGCCAAAGACGCTGAGCATCCAGGGACCGTAGCTTTGCTTGACGAGTTCGCCCTTGTCGTTGGTTTTGGCCAGCAAGGGGGGAGCCAAATGGAACTTGAGCTGGAAGTCGCCTTCAAATTGGTCGCGGATGCGTTGCTGAAAGGCGGGATCGGCATGCAGGCGCGCCACTTCGTACTCGTCTTTGTAGGCCATCAGCTTGAACAGGTTGCGGGCCACGCTCTCGCTCAGGGTGGTTTTGCCCAGGGCAGCTTCTGCTTGCTGAACTCGGCTGACCAGGGCGCGGTACTCCTCGGCGTAGGCGGCATTTTGGTAATCGCTCAGGTAGGCCACGCGGCGCTTGACCAGGTCTTCCAGGCTGCTGCGCTTTTTGAACTCGATCACTTGGGCTGGCTTGAGCAAGGCCTCGACACGGTGCCAGTCGTGCGCGCACTGTCGACCCCATTCAAAGGCTTGTTTGTTTTGCTCCACGGCCACCTCGTTGAGTTCGATGGCGCGCAACAAGGCCTCCCGCCCCAGCGGCACCCAGCCCTTTTGCCAGGCGTAGCCCAGGATCATGGGGTTGATGAAGATGGTGTCACCCATCAATTGGGTGGCCACGGCGTTGGCATCGAACACGCCCAGGTTGCCCGCGTGCTCTTGCGCGCCAATGACGTTGCCGATGTCGGCCACGCAAGCCTCGGAGGGGTTTTGCCAGCCGCTGTTCTTCACGAAGGCGGCCGTCGGTGTGCTGTAGCCATTGAGGGCCACGCGGGTGCGGCCCGCGCGCATGCGCTGCAAGGTTTCTTTGCCCGCCGACACGATCGGGTCGCAGCCAATCACCAGATCGGCGGCGCCCATGCTGACGCGGGTGGTGCGAATCGCATCCTGATGTTCGGCAATGTAGACGTGGGCCCAGGTGGCGCCCCCTTTTTGCGCCAGGCCCGCAGAGTCTTGGGTGACAATGCCGCGCCCTTCAATGTGCGCCGCCATCCCTAACAGCTGCCCAATGGTGATGACCCCGGTGCCACCCACACCCGCCACGATGATGCCCCAAGGTTGCGCCAGGGACATCGGCGCGGGCTCGGGCAAGGCGCCCAGCGTGAACGGTGATGCCGTCTGGGCCTTGGCTTTTTTCTTGAGCTGCCCACCCTCGACGGTGATGAAGCTGGGGCAAAAGCCTTTGAGGCAACTGGTGTCTTTGTTGCAGGTGCTTTGGTTGATGGTGCGTTTGCGCCCGAATTCGGTTTCCAGTGGTTCCACACTCAGGCAATTGCTTTGCACGCTGCAGTCGCCGCAGCCTTCGCACACCGCCTCATTGATGACCACGCGTTTGGCCGGGTCCACCATGGTGCCGCGTTTGCGGCGGCGACGCTTTTCGGTGGCACAGGTCTGGTCGTAGATGATGACCGTGCAGCCTTTGATCTCGCGGAACTCGCGCTGAATGGCATCGAGACGGTCGCGATGCTGAATCTCGATGCCTGCGGGCAGGTCACGCACGCCTTGGTATTTTTCAGGCTCATCGGTCACGATGGTGATCTTTTGCGCGCCTTCGGCACGCATGCTTTGCGCGATCTGCACGGGGGTGTGACCTTCGGGGCGCTCACCGACGGGCTGGCCGCCCGTCATGGCGACGGCATCGTTGTAGAGAATTTTGTAGGTGATGTTCACGCCCGCCGCCACGCTTTGGCGCACCGCCAGCAAGCCACTGTGAAAGTAGGTGCCGTCGCCAATATTGCTGAACATGTGGGTGTCGTTGCTGAAGGGCTGTTGGCCCACCCACGGCACGCCTTCACCGCCCATTTGGGTGAAGCCCACGGTGCTGCGGTCCATCCAGACGCTCATGAAATGGCAGCCAATGCCCGCCATGGCGCGCGAGCCTTCGGGCACCTTGGTGCTGGTGTTGTGGGGGCAGCCCGAGCAAAACCAGGGTTGGCGGTCGGCCTTGACCTCGATGACTTGAAGCGATTGCTCTTTGGCTCGCAGGATGGCCAGGTGCGCATCCATGCGCGCGGCGGTGTCTGCATCGATGCCCATTTTATGGAGACGCTGGGCAATGGCTTTGGCGATCAGCGGCGGGTTCAACTCGGCATTGGCGCGCAGCAGCGTGTTGGCGGTCGGGTTGGCCTGGGCCCATTCGCCGCCCGAGACCTGGCCGTCCACCTCGTTGTACTTGCCCAGCACATGAGGGCGCACATCGTCGCGCCAGTCGTACAACTGCTCTTTGACTTGGTACTCCATGAACGCACGCTTTTCCTCCACCACCAAAATCTCTTGCAGACCGGTGGCGAATTCGCGGGTGGTGTGCGCTTCCAGCGGCCACACCACACCCACTTTGTGCAAGCGGATGCCCAAGCGCTGGCAGGTCGCATCGTCCAGGCCGAGGTCGAGCAGGGCTTGGCGGGTGTCGTTGTAGGCCTTGCCACTGGCCATCAGACCAAACCGGTCGTTGCGGCCAGCGATGACGTTGTGGTTCAGTTTGTTGGCGCGAATGTAGGCCAGGGCAGCGTAACTCTTGTATTCAAACAGCCGTGCTTCTTGGGTGAGGGGGTCGTCTGGCCAACGGATGTGAATGCCGCCAGGGGGCAGCGCGAATTCGGGAAGGACCACTTGGACGCGCTCGGGGTCGATCATGGCGGTGGCGCTGGACTCCACCACCTCTTGAATGGTTTTCATGCCTGACCAGATGCCGGCAAAGCGGCTCAGGGCGATGCCGTGCACGCCGTAGTCCAGCACGTCTTGCACGCTGGCTGGAAAGAACACCGGGGTACCGCAGGCTTTGAAGATGTGGTCGCTTTGGTGGGCAGCGGTGCTGCTTTTGGCCACGTGATCGTCACCCGCCACGGCCAAGACACCGCCCCAGGCCGTGGTGCCCGCCATGTTGGCGTGCTTGAAGACGTCGGAGCAGCGGTCCACGCCGGGGCCTTTGCCGTACCAGATGCCGAAGACGCCGTCGAATTTGTT